>JBGAFW010000082.1:0-46298 GCA_044227045.1 Labilithrix sp. | reverse complement strand
AGACGACGAGCAAGCGGGCGCGGACGCGTGGATCGCAGAGCTGCTCGAAGACGAGAACGCATGGGTGCGTGCCTGCGCCGCTCACTACGCGGGCGCGACGGTCGCCACCCACGTCACGCCGAAGCTCCACGATCTGCTCGAGCACGATCGCGAGCCGATCGTCCGCGAGAGCGCGCTCGCGGCGCTCGAAAACCTCGCCTCGTCCGCGGAGCTGAAGAGCATCGCGGAGAAGGCGCTGCGTGACGAGTTCTTGCCGCTCAAGAAGCGCGCCGATCGACTCTTGAGCAGCACCGCTGACGTCGCCGCCCTACCCGCTGGGAGCCCGCTACCATGATCACCACCGCAGAGAAGGTCCTCTTTCTGAAAGGCATCGATCTGTTCTCGGCGATCGCGGGCGCCGACCTCATCGGCGTGGCGCTCGTCACCGAAGAGGTCGCTCATCCCGCGGGCGCGGTGCTCATCCGCGAAGGCGAGATCGCCGACGCGCTCTACCTCGTCCTCGAGGGCAAGGTGAAGGTGATGAAGGGCTCGCACGTGATCGCCGAGCTCGGCGAGCGCGAGGTCGTCGGAGAGATGGGCCTCCTCGACGCTGCCCCGCGCAGCGCGACGGTGAGCGCCGAGACCGACGTGTCACTCCTCGAGCTCCACCGCGAGCCGTTCGAGCAGATCATGATCGAGCGCCCCGAGATCGCGCGCGGCATCATCAAGGTCCTCACGCGCCGCCTCCGCCACTCTTCGGCTGTCACCCCCGAGGTCGCCGAGCGCCGGAGCCTCATCGACTAGGAGCTCAGAGCTTGCTGAGGCACTCGACGAGGACGGGCGCGATCGAGACGACGTCCTCGCGGGGGAGCACGCCGCTTCCTGGATGGGAGTCGGAGCCCATGATCGACTCGAAGACGCCCGTCGCGCGGAGCTCGGCGTAGGCGTTGCCGGGGAGGACGAGATGGCTCGCGATCGCGTGCACCTTCGTCGCGCCGGCGGCGCGGTAGGCGCGCGCGGCCTGTACGAGCGAGGAGCCGGTGCGGATCATGTCGTCGTAGATCACGACCTCCCTGCCCTTCACGTCGGCGTTGATGCCGGTGACGGACGTGCCGCCGGAGGTCGCGTCGCGGCGCTTGTACACGAACGCAGGCTCTACGTGCATGTCACGCGCGAGGCTCTGCACCCACTTCGCGCGTCCCGCGTCGCACGCGCCGAGGACGAAGGGCCTCCCCGCCATCCGCTCTTTGATCTTCGTCGTGACGATGGGTGCACCATACACGTGTCGCGAGAGGATGCGATCGTCGAGGTAGAACTCGATGCCGTCGGTGTGGAGGTCGAAGAGGAAGAGATGCGTGCCGCCTTCCGGCGCGGGGATCGCGGAGAGGAGCCGCGCGCGCGTCTTGGCGACGACGACCTCTCCCGGCTTCACTGCGCGCTCCATCGTCTGGTAGCCGAAGTACGGCATGATGATCGAGAGCGAGCGCGCGCCGCCGCGCGCGATCCCGCAGGCGAGGTCGAAGACGTCGAGCCAGTCCGCGTCCGAAGGCGTGCCGCCGAGCAGGACGACGTCACGGCCATGCAGCTCGGGGAGGATGCGGAGATAGCGCTCGCCATCGGGGAAGAGCTTGCGCTCGATCTCACCGCGCTCGAACTCGCCCTCCGCGAGGAACGAAGGCTCGAGGTACGCATACGACGGGATCGAGAAGAAAAGGCGTTTGCTCATGGAATGCGAGGTCTCCGTGTCTCCGTGCCGGCGTTGCCCGCTCCAGCATTATCAGCTCGTTCCCATTTTTGGGGTGATTCGCCCGTGCTAAAGCGAGATTCGAGAGAGCTCTTCAGAGCCGAGAGAGACCACATGACGTACGCCGAGCTTCGCCGCCTCTGGGAAAAAGACAAGCTTCACCCTCTCGAGGCGAAGGAGAAGCCGCGCGCGCGCGTCGCGAACCTCGCCGGCCATGCCGACGTCGCGCCGCTCTACGGCCCCGAAGACGTCGCTGCGATCGATCCGGTCACCGATCTCGGCGTCCCCGGCTCGCCGCCGTTCACGCGTGGCGTGCAGCCGAACATGTACCGCGGTCGCCTCTGGACGATGCGGCAATACGCGGGCTTCGGCACCGCCGCGGAGTCGAACGAGCGCTACCACTACCTCCTCAAGCAAGGTCAGACGGGTCTGTCGGTCGCATTCGACCTGCCCACCCAGATGGGTCGCGACTCGGACGATCCGCTGAGCGAAGGCGAGGTCGGCCGCGTCGGCGTCGCGATCGACTCGATCGAAGACATGCGCATCCTCCTTCGAGGGTTACCGCTCGACAAGATCTCGACGTCGATGACGATCAACGCCACCGCGTCGACCTTGCTGTGTCTCTACATCGCGGTCGCCGAGGAGCAGGGCGTATCGCGCGACAAGATCCGCGGCACGATCCAAAACGACATCCTCAAGGAGTACATGGCGCGCGGCACGTACATCTACCCGCCGCGACCGTCCCTTCGTCTCATCACGGACATCTTCGGTTTCTGCGGCAAAGAGGTCCCGCGCTGGAACACGATCTCGATCAGCGGCTACCACATCCGCGAGGCCGGCTGCGACGCCGCGCAAGAGATCGCCTTCACGCTCGCCGACGGCATGGCGTACGTCAAAGCCGCTCGAGACGCGGGCCTCGACGTCGACGCGTTCGGCGCGCAGCTCTCCTTCTTCTTCAACGTGCACAACAACGTGATCGAAGAGGTCGCCAAGTTCCGCGCCGCGCGAAAGATGTGGAGCACGATCATGAAGGAGCGCTTCGGCGCGAAGACCGATCGCGCGCGCGCCCTTCGCTTTCACTGCCAGACGGCCGGGATGACGCTCACCGCGCAGCAGCCGCTCAACAACGTCGTCCGCGTCACCCTCCAGGCCCTCGCCGCCGTGCTCGGTGGATGCCAGTCGCTCCACACGAACAGCTACGACGAGGCGCTTGGCCTGCCGACGAGCGAAGCGGCGACGATCGCGCTCCGCACGCAGCAGATCATCGCGCACGAGTCGGGCGTCGCCGACTTCGTCGACGCGCTCGGCGGTGGGTATGCGGTGGAGTCGCTCACGCACAGGCTCGAGGCCGAGGCTGGCAAGTACATCCAGCGCATCGACGAGCTCGGCGGCATGGTCTCCGCGATCGAGCAGGGCTACCCGCAGCGCGAGATCCAGAACAGCGCGTACAGCTACCAGCTCGAGATCGAGAAGAAGCAGCGCACGATCGTCGGATTGAACGACTTCGTCCAAGACGCGCCGCCGGTGCCCGTCATGAAGATCAACCCCGAGATCGAGCGCGCGCAGGTCGAGCGCCTCCGCGCGGTGCGAAGCAAGCGAAACGAGACCGCGCACGCCGAGACGCTCCGCAAGATCGAGCAGGCCGCGCGAGGCACGGACAACCTCCTCCCATTCATCCTCGACGCCGTGAAGCAGTCGGCCACCGTCGGCGAGATCGCGAACGTGCTTCGAGGCGTCTGGGGCGAGCACACCGAGACGCTCGTGCTCTGATCGTCCTCCGACAAGCTACTCTCCAACCGAAGTCGCCCGAGCCGTCGTTGCAGCACCCCAATTCGTTTCCCGGCGAAGCCCAAGGCCCGTCCTCTCGAGGGCGGCCGATCGAGCTGCTCTACGTCGACGAGCACGTCGTCGTCGCGAACAAGCCGTCGGGTCTTCTCGTCCATCGCGGATGGGACAACGACGACGACGTCGCGATGTTTCGCGTGCGTGACGCCATCGGCGCGTACGTCTACCCGCTGCACCGGCTCGATCGCGGCACGAGCGGCGCGCTCGTGTTCGCGCGCACGAAGGAGGCCGCGCAGACGTTGGCGCGCTCGTTCGAAGACGGCTTGATCGACAAGAGCTACCTCGCGCTCGTCCGCGGTGTCCCTCCCGAGGAGGGCGTCATCGACTACCCGATTCCGCGCGCCGAGAATGGGCCGCGCGTCCCGGCGATCACGCGCTTTCGGCGCGCTCGCGCGTCGACGGTGGATCGCTGCTCGCTCGTCGTCGCCTTCCCCGAGACGGGGCGCTTGCATCAGATCCGAAGGCATCTCCGCCACATCAACCATCCGCTCGTGGGCGACGTGGCGTACGGGTCGGGCGTCATCAACCGACACTACCGCGCGACCTATGCGCTCCATCGGCTCGGCCTTCACGCGCACGCGATCGCGTTCGACCATCCGACGACGAAGCAGCGCATCTCCGTGCGCGCGCCGCTCCCCGAAGATTTCGCTGGCGCCCTCGAGAAGCTCGCCCTCCCCTCTTCATCGGCGGACATCGCATGAGCCGCCGCGACAACCGAGCCAACCGGTGCGTTCGGTGCATGATGCATGCAAGCCTGTGCATCTGCACGCTCATCCCGCGCCTCGAGACCCGCACGCGCGTCATGCTCGTGATCCATCGCGCCGAGATCCGAAAGCCCACGAACACCGGCGTGCTCGCGACGCACTGTCTCGAGAACAGCGAGGTCCACGTCCGCGGACGCGAAGGCGAGCCGAGCCAGGAGCTCACGTGGCCACCGGGATATCGCCCGCTCCTTCTCTTTCCGCACGACACCGAGTCTCTGCCGCTCGACGCGTCGTTCGTCGAGACGCCAGGGCCGCCGTTCGCGCTGATCGTCCCCGACGGCAACTGGCGGCAAGCGTCGAAGGTCCGCGCGCGCGTGCCAGGTCTTCGAACCGTCCCGTGCGTCCACCTGCCGCTCGGCGCGCCTTCGATCTATCGCCTGCGCTCGGAGGCGCAGCCGACGGGGCTCGCGACGATGGAAGCGATCGCGCGCGCCCTCGAGGTCCTCGAAGGCGCCGAGCGCGGCCCGCGGATCCGCACGGAGATCGAGATCGTCTTCCGCGCGATGGTGGAGCGAACGCTCTGGGTGCGCGGGACGATCCGCGAGCACGAGGTCACCGGCGGCATTCCGCGAGGCGTGACGAAGCACGACCCGCGAAGCCGCCCGGTGTCCTAGCTCGCGCGGCTCACTCCGAGACGGTCACGTAGCGGTAGATCTCGCCCTCGACCGAGTCGTCGACGTCCTTCTGCTCCTTCGAGATGATCTCGGGTCCGATCTTCTTGAGCTCGACGAGATCCTTCTTCGAGAGGAAGTTGTCGTTCACGTTGAGCGTCTTCAAGTGGGCGAACGCCTTCTTGTTGTCGAGGATCGCCTTCACGCCATCGATGTAGAGCGTGCCCATCGAGAGGTCGAGCGTCTCGAGGCGCTTCAAGAGCTTCGAGCCCGGGAGCGCCTTCGCGATCGCGTCGGCGAACTCGGCGTTCATCAAGCCGAGGTGCTTCACCTTCGGGAACGCGCTGCCATCGAGGATCGGCGCGAGGTCTTTCACCTTGCAGTTGCCGCCATAGTCGTCGGAGCCGAACCACAGGCTCAGCTTCTCGAGCTTCGGCAGCTTCGCGTTGATGAGCGCATTGAGATCGCCTCGTCCGAGGCCGCATGTCTCGATCGCGAGCTCACGAAGCTTCGGCAGCTCGATCTTCTTGCCGAGCGTGAACTCGCTGCCGTGGATGGTGAGCTTCTCGAGGTTCGGGAACGACTGCGAGATGTCACCGAGCTTGTCCGGGTTGTACATCCCGGTGTCGACCTCGTCGCCCTTGAGGTCGCCGATGGTGAGCTGGCGGAGGGTCTTGGCGAACGGCGCTTGCCCTCCGAGCTTGATGATCTTGGTGACGTCCTCGCCGACGTAATCCCATCGCATGACGCCGATGCGGAGGTGATTGAGGAACGCGCACACGGGCAGGTCGAACGTCTTCTTGACGATGCCCGCGACGTCGACCTCGTCCTCCATCCAGTCTTCGTCGTTCTTGAACTTCACCGAGTCGAAGAAGCCCCATCGCCACGTCGGCTGAACGAGCTTCGCCGGGATGTCACCCATGAAGCGATCGTTCTTGCGGAGGATCTCGCCCTCACGCTTCGCGAGCGCCTTGCCTTTTGGTCCTTTGCGCTCGGTGGGATCGAGCTTCGAGAGCTCGTGCTGCACGGCGATGAGCTCGCCTCGCGGATCGCCGTTGGCGGTGAGCCAGTCGGCGTAGACGAGGTAGCCGTCGACGTCGTCCGGGCTCTTCGCGATCGTCTTCTCGAGGCTCGGGTTTCGCGACGTCGGGACGACCTTCGCGGGCTTCGCCTTCTTCGCTTTGCCTTCGGCGGCGATCTCGACGTAGCCCTTCTTCTTCTTCTCCGCGATGAGCTTGTCCGCTTCGGTCTTTGCCTTCAGCGAAGACGGGAACGAGAACAGCTTCTCTTGCCCGTTCGTGCCGATGCGTCCCCACCGCACTTTGTACTTCGCGTCGTCGAGCGCGAGCTCCCAGAACTTGTTCGATGTGCCTTCTTTGAATTCGAGTCGGACCATGCGGCAAACGGACACCGGTCTGCTGAGCTTGTAAAGAGTCAAAGGGCATCGAAGCCCGTGTGGATGCACGTCCCTACGCCTCGGGCGAACGCGACCTGGCGGGCGGTGAGGGTGGCGGAACCGCCGCGAGATCACTAGATTGCGCTACGTCCTCTTGAGCAGTCCCTTCCCACGAACCACGTCGATGCCCTCGTCGACGCCCGAGGCGCCGAAGCTGATGGAGCCGGCGGAGGCGGGGGCCGTGCTCATCCGTAGCCTCGAGAAGACGCTCCCGCCGGGCAAGCCGATCACCGTCGCGGACGCCTCGGTCGCGAGCGGCCTCGCGACGCGCGACACCGAGGCTGGGCTCACGTGGCTCACGAGCGAGTACCGCGGTCACCTTCGCGTGACGGAAGACGGCGATCTCGTCCACCTCTTCCCAACCGGATTCACCAAGCCGTGGGTGCAAAAGGAGGCGTTCGATCGCTTCCTCAGCAAGGCGGGCAGCACGCTCGTCGCCGCCGGCCGCTTCATCGTCCGCGCGTGGCTCCTCATCGCGATGGTGTCGTATGCGCTCCTCTTCGTCGCGCTCCTCATCGGGCTCGCGTTCGCCCGCCAAGGATCGAACGATCGCGACTCGAGCCCTGGCCTCAGCGCGCTCGGCGGGCTCTTCCGCATGATCGGCGACGCCTTCTTCTGGACGTTTCACCCCTTCTCCCCTGTCTACATCGGCAGCCCGTACTACGGCGACGCGTATGGCTACGGCTACGGCGCGCAGGAGATGCAGCGGCGAAGGCGCGACGAAGAAGACGAAGAAGAGAAGATCCCCTTCTACGAACGCGTGAATCGCTTCGTGTTCGGGCCGCCCACGCCCAAAGAAGATCCAAACGAAGCGCGCGCGCGCATCCTTCGCGAGATCCGCGCGCAGAAGGGACGCATCACGCTCGCCGACGTCATGCGCGTCACAGGGCTCCCTCGCGCCGAGGCCGATCCGCTGATGGCGCGCCTGATGCTCGACCACGAGGGCGAGGTCGACGTCTCGGAGAGCGGCGGCATCTTCTACACGTTCGAGGCGCTCCGCCGCACCGCAAGCGAGCAGCCCGAGCGCGACGCCAACGCAAACGCCGGCGCGGGGTTTGGCGGGAAAGAGCGCGCGGCCTGGGAGCGGATCGCGCCGCTTCCTCCGCTCACCGGCAACACGACGGGCGCGAACATCGGCGTCGCGCTGCTGAACGGCTTCAACCTGCTCGCGAGCTCGTGGGTCATCTCGCAAGGCCTCACGATCTCGAACATCATGACGCTCCTGTTCGCCGATCGACACCACCGGCCGCCGATCCTCCCGGATGACGGCGTGCCGATCGCGCTGGGCGTCGTGCCGCTCGTCTTCTCGATCGTCCTGTTCGTGCTGCCGATGATCCGCGCCGCGTTCCGCGCTCGCGAGAAGAAGCAGCACCGTCTCGAGCGGGCGAGGCTCGAGGTGCTTCGCGAGGCCGTCACGCACGCGTCGAAGAAGGAGACGGTCGACGATCGGACGCTCCGCACGATCGTGCGCGTCGCGACGGGCGAAGAGCCGACGTCGAAGGAGATCACGAAGCGCGTCGTCGAGCTCGGTGGTGATGTCGATCTCGATCCTGGTCCGAACGGCGAGATCCGTTACCGCTTCCCCGAGCTCGAGGCCGACCTCGAGGCGGCCGATGACGAGCGCGAGCATGCGAGCGAGAAGGAAGCGCGGCTCGGGCAGGTGGTCTTCGCGAGCGACCAGTAAACCGGCCTCCCTGCGTCTCGAGCACATCAACGGAGGAGAGAACCCGCCAGTGTGATGAGGGCTTCGATAAGCGGCGCTGTTAGCTCACGCGAATTTTCGCGAGTCGCGGTAAATCCGACCCGAAATTCGTCCTATGCCTAACCCCGCGAGAAAATTATCCTCGTGAGTATGGGTGTCAGCGACTCCTCACGAGGAGAGCCGCGAGCAGTGGTACCTTCTTCTGCGGTGCTGACTCCGAAGAATGCGCGTGGGCGCCCTGTCACCAAGCTCTGTCTCGCGCTCGAGACGTTTCGTCGCACGGACGAAGGTCGCGCGCGTGACGCCAACGCGTTCCTTGGTCACTTCTTCCCGACCGACAAGAACGGCGCGAAAGATCGCCTGTTCATCCATATTCCAAAGGAAGTCCGCGCCGATCTCCTCTCGAACTGGGGCATCCGAGGAAAGAAGTCCGCGCTTCGTGACGATGACGAGCGCGTTCGCACGACGGTGCAAGACGCGCTCGCCGCAGGCGACATCGACGCGCCGACGATCGAAGAAGGCGTGACGCCCGAGATCCTCGTCGACTGGGCGCCGCTCGATGACTGGTGGGCGTTCTGGCGTGGCACCACGATCCCGATCGGGTCCGTCCGCAAAGCGCTCGCGACCGCGCGCGAGCTGTCGCTCTTCGACGAGCGATGGTTTCTCGAGCACCTCTCGCTGAAGAGCCAACGGCTCGACGGCACCGACGTCCTCTGCGCCGCGCTCTCGAAGGAGCAGATCGTGGCTTGGCTTGGTGCGGTGCACGCGAGCGGTGACGCCTCTCCGACGGGGCTCGTGACGGCGCTTGGTTGGGAGACCATCCTGAACAAGACCGCGCACGAAGCGCTTCTCTTCGCGCTCGACGCGCTCGCGCGCCAGATCGGCCTCGCCGAGGCAGGTCCGGAGGACAACGTGCGACCGTCCGTCTCCGCCGCGCTCGGCTCCGTCGAGGCGCCTGCGAGCGCGCGCCCTGCGCCGTTGGGATCGACGCCGCCCTCCGCCGCTCCGATCGCGATGCCTGCCATCGAGCCCGCGAAGATCGAGCCCGCCAAGGTCGATGCTCCAAAGGTCGATGCTCCAAAGGTCGAGCCCACCAAGGTCGATGCTCCGAAGGTCGAGCCCGCCAAGGTCGATGCTCCAAAGGTCGATGCTCCAAAGGTCGAGCCCACCAAGGTCGATGCTCCGAAGGTCGAGCCCGCCAAAGCCGATGCTCCGAAGGTCGATGCTCCGAAGGTCGATGCTCCGAAGGTCGATGCTCCGAAGGTCGATGCTCCGAAGGTCGAGCCCGCCAAAGCCGATGCTCCGAAGGTCGATGCTCCGAAGGTCGATGCTCCGAAGGTCGAGCCCGCCAAAGCCGATGCTCCGAAGGTCGAGCCGAAGACCGAGCCCAAACCCGCGGTCACCACGCAAGCGAAGCCGGCCGTGCCGGAGAAGAAGCGTGAGAGCACGCCGGCGATGGTCGCGACGCCCGCGCCGGCCAAGCAGGAGCCCGCCAAGCCTCCGCCTCCTCCTCCGATCGCGAAGCCTGCGCCGGTCGTCGAGTCACCGAAGCCTGCCTCCGCGCCGCCGCTTCCACCACCACCACCGCAGCAGCAGGTGGTGAAGCCCGCGCCGGTCGTCGTCGTCGAGTCGCAGCTTCCTCCGGTGGCGATCGCCGTCCCCGCGAAGGCGCCGCCTGCGCGAACGTTCGTCGCGGCCGACGATCTCCCGAGCGTGATCATCGAGCCGGATCCTCCGGCTGCCTTCGTCGCGGCAGCGCCTGCGGCGAGCGCACCCCCCGCGTCCGCCCCACCGAGCGCGCGCGTCCTCTTCGGCTCGCCCGCAGCAGCCGCGCCGGCGCCGGTACCGTCGAGCCCCGTGAACGTCGCCGAACCGCCACCGATGCGTCCTCCGGCCCCCACGTTGTCGGGCGTCGGCGTGCCGCCGCCAGCGACAGGCTCCGCTCCAGGCAGCGCTCTTTTCGGGGCATCCGCCGAGGTCGCCATCCCCAGCTTTACCGTCCCGGCCGCGGTCGATCCCGCGTGGGCGCCGCCCCGAGCCGAGCCGGGTGACATGGGTTGGGACCTCGTCTACGGCGTCAAGCGATCCATGGCCACCAACGTGAAGCCTGCCTACAACTTCGACGACGACGACGAGCCCACGAGCGAGATCGCTCTGCCTCCTCCCGATCGCCAACAGTAAAACGGCCGCACGCGAGGCTTCACGCGGTGCGCGCGGCGACCTAGCATCCCCGCCATGTCGCCTTTGGGTTCGGTGAAATCGTGGGCTCGTCTGCGTTCGCTCATCGCTGTCGTGAGCGTCGTCTTCTTCTCCGTGCTCGCGGTCGCCGCGTGCGCCGACGATGGATCCGACGGGCCCGTCACGGACCTCGTCGACTCGGGTCGCGCGGACGTGGCGGTCATCGACGCCGGCGGCAGCAGCTCGGGCGACTCCGCGAGCGTCACCGACACGGGCGCGAGCGACACTGGAAGCAGCGGAACGGTCGACAGCGGAGCGCAAGACACAGGGCCTGCGGACACGACGCCGCCCGGCAAGGTGACGAACCTCCTCGGCACGCCGAAGTCACCGACGGCGGTGGACCTCACCTGGAATGCTCCGGCGGACGACCCGATCAACAACGCAGGCA
Organism: Labilithrix sp.; assembly: GCA_044227045.1. Lineage (GTDB taxonomy): Bacteria > Myxococcota_A > Polyangia > Polyangiales > Polyangiaceae > Labilithrix. The sequence continues at coordinate 35,571 of JBGAFW010000082.1, read as the reverse complement.
CCGTCGCCGCGTACGAGCTTCGCTACGCGACGACGCCAATCACCAACGTCGCCGAGTTCCAGGCGGCCGTGCTGGCCACGGCACCTCCGCCGGCGCCGCCCACGACCGCGCAGAACGCGACCGTCACGGGCCTCTCGCCTTCCACGACGTATCACTTCGTGATCCGCGCACGCGACGCCGCAGGAAACTTCGGCGACCTGTCGAACGAAGCGATCGTGACGACGAAGGCACGCGCCAAGCTCCTCATCACCGAGGTGGCCGTCGCCAACACGGACGTCGAAGGCTTCGACTTCGTCGAGGCGATCGCCACGCAAGCCGGCTCCGTCGACGGCATCGAGATCAAGCAGCTCGGCGCGACGCTCTACACGCTCGGAAGCCTCGAGGTCGCCGTGAACGATCGCATCGTCGTCCACGCGTCGGGCACGCTCCCGGCGGGCGCGCTTCAAGAGGACACGACGAAGAGCAAGATCTCGTCGACGGCCGCGTTCGCGTCCGTCGACGCGTTCGATGTCTATTCGACCACGAGCGGCCTCACCGGCACGGACAACCTCATCACGATCAACGACGGCACCGTCGTGCTCGACGCGATCGCGATCTCGAATCGCGACGGCGACGCGGCGGCGGCGACGATGACCGCGTGGGCCGCCGCCAAGACCGGCAACACCTGGGCATTCTCGGTCGTCCCGGCCGACACGATGAACGACTGCGAGACGCAGCGCGACGCGGTCAACATCGCGCAGCCGCAGCAAGACCCCGCGTGCGGTGGCTTCGCGACAGGCTACGCAAAGGGCCAGAGCATCCACCGCCTCGGCACCACCGACACCAACACGAAGGCCGACTGGTACCTCGCGGGCCAGACGCCTGGTGGAGCTCCGCCTGCACCGCCGACGTTCGCGCCGGTGAGCGCGATCGCAAAGACGGCGACCACGATCGAGCTCACGTTCGATCACGAGATCGACGCAGCGACGGTCGCTGCGGCCGCCTTCTCGCTCACGCCTGCGCTCAACGTGACGAACGCGACGCTCACCAACGTGAACGTGATCACGCTCACCACCGCGGCGCAGTCGGGCGGGACGTATCAGATCGACATCGCCAGCACGTTGAAGAGCACGGCAGGCTCGCAAGCGTTCCCGACCTTCATTCGGCTCTGCGCTTTCACCGCGCTCCCTGCGCTCGTGTCGCTGAACGAAGTGAGCCCCGATCTCACCAGCGGCGCCGACCTCATCGAGCTCAAGGTCACGCGCGGCGGCGCGCTCATCAACTACGAGGTGCGCGCGAACCCAACCGCGGCCGGCAATGGAACGTTGCTCGCGACGCTGCCCGCGATCTGCGCCGCCGACAATGACATCGTCGTCGTTCACCTCACGCCCGTGGCATCGAGCGCCACCGAGACCCTATCGAAGAGCGAACAACCTCATTCGCTCTTCGTCGCGAACTACGACTCTGCCTACGACGTTCGCGGCGCGAACACGGGCATCGGCTTCACGAACCAGGTGATCGCCGTTCGGAACGCGACCGGCGCGTACATCGACGCGGCCGTGTTCTCGACGATGGCCGGCGGGGCGAGCAGCGCGACGTTCCTCGCGTCGGTCCCGTTCGTCCAAGGCCTCGGGCTCTGGCTCCCCGCCAACTGCGGCGGCGCGCAATGCACCGACGCGACCACGCCCACGATCAAAGGCATCTCGGCGAACTGGAACGGCGTCTCGAGCGACGACCCCGGAAACCCGAGCATCGCGCGCGCGAGCACAGCGAACCAAGCGTCGAGCTGGGTCGTCGGACCGTCGACGTTCGGCAACTGAGCTCTCGCGAGGAAAGCTCCGCGGGAGAGCTCTACTTTCCTGCGTCGATCGGCGCCGGACCGTAGGCGGGCGCTGGCGGTCCGGGGTCGCCGGACGTGCCCGACGTTCCGCTCGACGACGACGTCGAGCTCGACGTGGTGCCCGAGCTCGAGCTCGAGCTGCTCGACGAGGACGAGGTGTTGCCCGACGTGCCCGAGGAAGACGACGTGCCGCTCGTGCCTGACGACGAGCTCGGCTCGCCGGGGCCTCCGACACATCCCGCGAGCGTGGTCGCGCCGAAGAAGATCACCGCCGCTCTCGATAGGGGCTTCGCAAAGCTCTCCGTCGAGGCGGCCGCGCCCGACGTCTCTGCGCCGCAGAACGGACAGGTCGCGTCGCTCGTGCGAACATGACGCGAACAGGCATTGCACGGATGAAGTCGAGTCAATCCCATGAGCTAGCTCCCTCGAGCCGGAGCGTAACAGCTCACCCCTGTAAGCCCAAACAAGCGTCTTTCGTTGTCCAAGCGATGCTCCGCTCAAGCCTTCTGGGAAACCCAGAGACTCGTCGACGGGCGCGAGCTCATGATAACGTCGACTCCGCTTTAAAGCGGGATCGACCCGCTCGCGTTCTCTCTGCTGATCTCTTCGTTAAGGAAAAAGGAGCACTACCATGCAACGCTCATCGACGATGACGCTCGCCTCTGCGGGCGTGCTCTCGGCACTCACCACACTCGCGATCGTCGTATCGGCTTGCGGTGGTAGCGACCCGCCCCCTCCCACCACACCCTCAGCGACGGCCTACCCGCCGAACACCGGCTACTACCCGCCGCCGAACAACACCGGCTACCCGCCGCCCGCCAACACGGGCTACCCGCCGCCCACGGCGACGAACCCAACGGCGCCTCCGACGGCGACCGCAGCCGGGACGATGGCGACGCCCGGACCGCTCGCGCTGCCTTGCCAGAACGACGGAGCGTGTGGTCTCCACCGCTGCAACATGCAGTTCCAGAAGTGCGCGTTCCCCTGCCAGACGCCGGTCGACTGCGCGCAAGGCAACCAGTGCTTGATGGGCGTCTGCGCGCCGAAGCCGCCGGGCTCACCTTGATTCTTTCGACCGCGTGATCGCGTCATCGTGATCGCGTGATGCCGGGGAGCTCATCCCCTTTGCTTGAGCCCAACGACGAACGCCTCGGAGCACATGCTTCGAGGCGTTTCGCTTTTGTGCGCTCGTGATCTCTCGACTGCGCTTCGAATGCGAGCACTTAGTCCGATGCCGCTCAGCACGAAGCGTTCCGAACAAACCACTTCGAGAGCCTCTTTCACGCCGCGCTGTTGACGGATGGAAGAAGCAACTTAGGTTCGATTCACTGTCCCTCTGATCAACATTCACGCCAATCGGTTCGGCGTCGAAGTGAAGAGAGGCCAAGGCTCACTCCTCTCTCTCTCTCGTTCGAAAAAAGTCGAAGGAGCAATTCATGACTCAGCTACGTGATGGCGTTCCCACTCCGCCTTCTCCCATCGCTGCATTGCCGCTGCGCACGGGCGTTCTCTTCCCTGGCGCCACCCTCACCTTTGCCGTTGGCCGCGCGCGATCGGTCGCGCTCGTCCGCTCTCTTTACCCTGGTGACGTCGTCGTCACACTCACGCAAAAAGATCCCCGTCCTGTCGATCTCGAGCGTGACGACGTGTTCGAGTTCGGAACCTACGCACGCGTGAAGTCCGTCACGCGCAAGGGCGAGCGTGAATACGAGCTCTCGCTCGAAGGCCTCGGGCGCGCCAAGCTCGAAGAGCTGCTCGCGTCGGAGCCGTTCTACAAGGCCCAGGTCGCGCATCTCTCCGAGACTGACACCGACTCGACGGAGGCCAAAGAGCTCGCTCGCGCGCTCTCGATCGAGGTCGCCGAGCTCGTTCGCGACGCTGGCGGCGCGCTCGCGGCGATCGAAGAGCTCGATCCGGAGCACCCGGGCGACTTCGCCGACCGCATCACCTCTCTCCTCGATCTTCCGACCGAGCAAGAGATCGAGCTCCTCGGCGAGCCCAACGTCGCCAAGCGCATTCGCTTGCTCGTCAAGCGCATCGGCGAAGGAAAAGCGAAGGCCGAAGTCCGCGCGAAGATCGAAGGCGAGGTCAAGAAGGAGCTCGGCAAGAACCAGCGTGAGGCCGTCCTTCGCGAGCACATGCGCGCGATCAAGCGTGAGCTCGGCGACGGCGACAACGACGATCTCGCGTCGCTGCGAAAGCGCCTCGACGACGCGAAGCTGCCTGAAGACGCGCAAAAGGTGGTCGATCGCGAGCTTCGTCGCCTCGAGAGCATGGGCGGCCAAGGCGCCGAGACCCATGTCATTCGCAACTACCTCGAGCTCATCGCCGACCTGCCGTGGAGCGCGCGCTCCGAGTCGGAGATCGATCTCGACAAGATCAGCGCGCAGCTCGAGTCCGATCACTACGGCCTCGCGGACATCAAGAAGCGCATCCTCGAGCACGTCGCCGTGCTGAAGCTCTCGGGCAACACCAAGGGCACGCTCCTCTGCTTCGTCGGGCCGCCCGGCGTCGGTAAGACGTCGCTCGGCCAGTCGATCGCCGACGCCACCGGCCGCCCGTTCGTTCGCGTCGCGCTCGGCGGAGTACGTGACGAAGCCGAGATCCGCGGTCACCGCCGCACGTACGTCGGCGCCCTGCCCGGCCGCATCCTTCACGCGCTCCGCAAGGCGAAGGTGAAGAACCCCGTCGTGCTCCTCGACGAGGTCGACAAGATGGGCGTCGGCTGGGGTGGCTCACCCGAGGCCGCGCTCCTCGAAGTGCTCGACCCCGAACAGAACAAGACGTTCACCGATCACTACCTCGAGCTGCCGTTCGATCTCTCCGAGGTGATGTTCGTGTGCACGGCCAACACGCTCGAGACGCTCAGCGCGCCGCTCCGCGATCGCCTCGAGATCGTCGAGCTCAGCGGCTACACCTCCGACGAGAAAGTCCACATCGCCCGCCGTCACCTCGTCGCCAAGCGCACGAAGGAGCACGGGATCAAAGAGGGCAAGCTCGACATCACGGACAAGGCCTTGCTCGGCATCGTCCGCGACTACACCCGCGAGGCTGGTGTTCGTCAGCTCGATCGCGAGATCAAGAAGCTCTGTCGCGCCGCGGCCCTCGAGGTCGCGCGAGGCAAGCCCACCGAGTCCGAGGACGCCGCCGTGACCATCGACGAGCCCGATCTCGTCAAGCATCTCGGCAAGCCGAAGTTCGATGGCGAGGTCGCAGAGCGCACATCGATCGCGGGCGTCGCCACCGGCCTCGCATGGACACCGTTTGGCGGCTCGATCTTGTTCATCGAGACCTCACGCATGCCCGGCAAAGGCGGCGTCGAGATCACCGGACAGCTCGGTGACGTCATGAAGGAGTCCGCACGCGCCGCGCTCACCTACGTGCGCAGCAACGCCGAACGCCTCGGGATCTCGTCCGCGAGCGTTCAAAGCCAAGACGTTCATATCCACGTGCCTGCTGGCGCCGTCCCGAAGGACGGTCCCTCTGCCGGAGTCACGATCTTCACGGCTCTCGTCTCGCTCTTCACGGGCCGGCGCGTTCGCCCCGACACCGCGATGACAGGCGAAGCCACCCTCCGTGGGCGTGTCCTCCCGGTGGGCGGAATCAAGGCCAAGGTGCTCGCCGCGCATCGCGCAGGCCTGAAGCGCGTCATCCTCCCGACCAAGTGTGGTCGCGACCTGGATGAGGTGCCGAAGGAGGTGCTGAGCGAGCTCGAGGTCATCCTCGTCGACGACATGTCCCAAGTCATCGACGCCGCCCTCGAGAAGGAACCCCTCACGGAGGACAAGAACGCTGCAGGCGCGCTCCTTGGTGACGCGAAGCCCGCGGCGGCCAACGACGGAGCACACACAGCCGTGTGATCCGGCCCCGACGAAGCCCCTCTCGGGTGCCGCCTCCCAGACCGTCGATTGGCAAGCAAGGCCTCTCCGAAAAAGGAGGGGCCTTGCCCTTTAAGCCGCTCGAACCTACGGCGCGAAGGCCTGGTCGAACGTGAAGAAGAAGCCGAACGGATCGACGAGCCCCGGCACGCCCGACTCGGGGAACGGACCGCGGTTGAGCGGGAAGGCAAAGTCGATACGAAAGACGAGGCGGTTCACCTGCGGGAACAGCGTGCGAAGACCGAAGCCGACCGACTGCTTCGCATGCAGGTTGTCGAGTCCCGTCGCGGCGTCGCCCGTGTCGTAGAAGAGGACGCCGCCGATTTGCGCCTTGAGGATCTCGATCGCGCGCGATCGGTATTCGATATTGAAGAGGACTGTGTCTTTGCCGACGAAGAACGCCGTCGGATAACCACGTAAGCGGTCCTCACCGCCGAGGAATGCCTGCGCGTTGAGGTAATTGCGATAGCGGTTGTTGATCGACGTGTTCATCACGATGCGACCGACCTTGAAGCGCGGCGTCACTGCGCCGAACGATCCGCCGACCGCGCCGTCCGTGATCACGCCCTCGGAGACCTCGGCGAACGTCGAGAAGCTCGCCCCGACGAGGCCATCGCCGACGGCCTGCGAATATCCCCATTTGGTGCTGAGACCAATGATGTCGCGGGTCGATCCGAGCGCCTTCGAGACCGGATAAAACGTCGCCGAGATGTCGTGCCCAACGCGGTAGTCCTCTTGGAGGCCGAGCGTGTTGATGTCGAGCGTACGGAGAAAGTCCGTCCGAAACGTGTGCCACGACACCGCCGGATAAACCCGCGACTCGCTCGTCGGGAGCGCTCGTCGAACGAAGTCCGCCACGGCGCGAGGATCATAACGTGATAAGTCGAATGTCTCGTTGTCGCCGGTGGACGCGTTGAAGCTGAGCGAGAAGTTGTTCTTGAAGCCCCAGCCAAACGAGCGCGTGGCGCTCGCCGATCCCGCGAGCGATCGCGTCTTGTATTGCCAAGGGATGTTGTCGCGAACACCCGGGGTGGCGCGCGAGTCGTAGAGAAAGACCTGCGCGTTCGAATAGCGACGAGCGACGCCGACGGCATATCCAATATCCGCGTCCCAGGCCCACTCCGCCTTCGTCGAATAAAGGCTTTGTCCGGTGCTGATCGATATCGCGGATCCTTCCGGTGAGCTCTCGCGTTTGTTGATCGTGATCGACGCCGCGGCCGCAGCTCCGATCCACGAATACCCAAAGCGCGGGACCTTGTAGCCGACGCCGAGCGAATACGTCTCGGGGCGCAATTGAAAGCGCGTCTGCGCGACGTGATGCAGTCCGAGGAAGTTCGTCTCCTGCGGGACGATGAGGAGGTTCTCGAGGCCACCCTTCGTCACGGCGGTGTCGAACGAGAGACGAAGGCTCCAGATGTCCTTCGTGATGACGAGGAGGTCGACCGCGTCCGCCTCCGTCGCGGCGCCCACCGTCGGCTCGGGCCGGTCCGGCTCGGCGGGAGGCGCGGCGGAGACGCTCGTCTCGTCGCCCGTCGCGTCCGCAGCTGGAGCCGGTGGAGGTGGTGGAGGTGGTGGGGCCTTCGTCGCGGCGCGACGCACAGGCACGATCACGACGAGCGAGACCGGCATGCGGCTTCGCATGTTGCGCGCGGTCTCGTCGACGAGCACCTGCTCGTAGGTCTCGTTCTCGCGGACGAGCAGCTCACGCCGGATGATGTATGGCTTCGTCAGGACGTGAATCCAGTTGAGCATCGGCTTCGTGACGTACTTGCCCGCCGGCGAGACGATCGGCACCGGCTTCAGCAGCTCGGGTCCTGGGTCACGCGGCTCGAGGACATCGAGCCTCACCGTCCAGATCTTTCCGACCCGTTTTCCCTGCGGATGGGGGTCGATCTCCAATTTCAGATCTTGGAGGGCGATGTCGATCGCCTCTTTTTCGTAGGGCGAATACTCGGTCGTGCTGGAGGTCGGCTTTTGTGCGCTGGCATCGCCGGATCTCAACACCAGCGCGCAGAACAGCGCCAAAACGCCGCTCGCGCGTGAGGTGGAGCGACCGAAGGAGCGCAACCCGCTTTGCATTTGCAAGCGAGCGCCATCCTAACCCGATCACGGGGCTTCCGATCTGCGTCTTTCACTGTCTGTCGCGAGACTATTAAGAGATTGTTCGACCCGATTTCAGAGGCGTACGGTGCCTGCCGATGAAGTCCGCCACACTCCTCCTCACGTCCGTCACGCTCGCCAGCGCCCTCCTCGCCACGTCGGTCATCACCGCGTGCGCCGATTCTTCGACGGACATCCCGTCGGACAACGGCGGCAACGGCTCCGGCAACGGAACGACCCAAGAGCCGAGCGCCTCGCTCCCGGCACCGACAGGTGGTGGAAAGGCGTCAGGCTCGTCGTCGACATCGTCGGGCGCGCCCGCCTCGTCGAGCAGCACCTCGTCGTCGAGCAGCACGAGCAGCACGAGCAGCTCGGGTGGTAGCACGAGCGGAAGCGGCGGCGTCCCCGCCTGCTCGTTCGCCGGTGACTTCCAGAAGATGATCGAGAAGGCCTCCGAGATTCAAGCGCAGGCCCCGTGCGACGCCACGTGCAACCCCACGACGCACTGCTGCCTCGACCTCGGTCTCGGCGGCGGCGGCCTCCCCGGTGGCTCGAGCGGCCTCCCTGGCGGATCGAGCGGCCTCCCCGGAATGGACGCAGGTCTGCCCGGCAGCAGCACGAGCGGCAGCGGCGGCATCCCCGGCGGCAGCGGCGGCGTCTGCGTCAGCAACTGAGCGCGACGCTAACCACCTATCTTCAGCGCATTAGCGTCCGGCTGTGATCGTGGCGACCACGCCGTAGTGATCCGTCGGAAATACGCCGTCGTGCGCTTTGTCGAAGCACACGCGGGCGTCGCGCGGCTCGCCGCGAAGCGCGTCGTCCGGACCACGCACGAAGACATAATCGATTCGACGTTCGGGCTCACGAATGGGCTCTGCGAACGGATTGGTCTTCGAGAACGTGGAGCCGAGCGAGCCATCTCCGGCGACGCCAAAGGAATCTGCAAAATACACGCAGGGCCCGCCGAGGCCCGTGAGGCCTTTCATGAACCGGATCTCGTCGGACTCCGGCTCGGCGTTGAAGTCGCCGACGACGATCGGCGGGAACCCGTCGCCCACGGGCGCCGTGCGTAGAATCGTCTCGGCGATCGCCTTCACCTGGAGGCAGCGGATGTGTCCGTGATGGAGCTTCCAATTGAGGTGCGTCGTGAAGAACGGGATCTTGCCGAAGGGTGAGTCGAGCTCTGCGAAGAGCAGCGATCGGTCTTCGTCGCTGCCGCCGGTCGGAAGCGGCGTGACCTCCGTGCGCGTGATCGGCCATCGTGACAGGATCGCATTGCCGGTCGGGAACCCGTGGTTCTCGGACGCCCGGCCCCACGCGATGTGATAGTCGAGCCCCTCGCTCACGAGCGCCGCCTGATCGAAGCCGTCGAAGCGAAGCACCTCCTGCATCCCGATCACGTCGGGCAGGAGCGCCTCGAGGCCCGCGCGAAGCGCGACGAGCCGCTCCTCCCAAGGACCAAAGCGACTCCAGATGTTGAGGGTGGCGGCACGGAAGGTTCGCATCGGCGCCATCATAGCGAGATGCAGGTCGGGATGGTCGCCTGCCGTCGCACGCGCGAGGCCCTCGTTTGGGATAGGTGGTCGTCCTGTTTTTTTCGGTATCGCCGTTTACGATCGCGGGATGGGTCGTCCGCACACGTGGCGTCGGGATCGGGGTGTGGGGGTGAAGCCCCTATCGGAGCGATGGAGGGCGCCGCTCACCATCGTGGCTTCCGTGACAGCGCTGATCGCGTTCGTGCGATGCGTCGGCGAAGATCCCGCGCCGGTCGTCTCGAGCGCGCCCGTGAGCGAAGCGGGCGCCTCGAGCGGGAGCACAGCCTGCGCTGACCCGACCTTCTGCGACGACAAATGCGGCGCTGGCCTCGCGGACAAGTGCGGCCTCGCGCGCAACTGCTCCTCGTGCGGTGAGGGACGGTCGTGCAACGGAGAGACGCACAAGTGCACGTGCGTCGAGTTGCCAACCCTCTGTGAGAATCGATGCGGCAGCGTCCCCACGAACTGCGGCACGACGAAGGAGTGCGGCGGCTGCGATGGCGGTCCCTGCCCCGCGGTCGGCAATTGCTCCGGCTGCGTGCCGGATGACGCCAAGGCGTGCGGCGATCGGGAGTGCGGCACCGTTCAGAACAACTGCAACCAAGTCGTCGCCTGCGGGCCCAACAAAGGCCAGTGCGCGAGCAACAAGATCTGCAGCGCGAGCGGCAAGTGCTGTGAGCTCCAGTCGGAGGTCTGCAAAGTGGGGCGCTGCGGAAGCGTCACCGCCGCGTGCGGCGAAGCCTTCGCCTGTCCCACGTGTCCGAGCGCGACAGACACCTGCGGATCGAGCGGCACCTGCGTCTGCAACTGCCCGAACCTCGTCGCCAACGCGCCAGCCTGCGTGAACGCCGACGTTGGCGGAGGGCTCTTCAAGCCGGGCTGCGCCTGTACAACCTCGAACCACAACTCGGACCCCACGCAGTGTGGATGCGGAAACGTGATGTGCCCAGCCGGCTGGAGCTGTCACGACGGCGCGTGCGTTCCTTGATCGGGGTTTGGGGGTGAAGCCCCCATCGGATCAAGGATCGACCGCGACGGTGCCGCCCTTCGCGCAACCCGACACGCGGTAGCCAAAGCTCCCGGTCTTCGTGATCGACGTGAAGGCCGAGCGCGCGTTTGGCTTGACGCTGAGCCACGCCGTGCCGTCAGTCCCGCGAATCTCGTGCTCGATCGTGTCGAGGTTCGTGAACTGAAACTCTTCGCCGACCTTGACGTGCACGGTCTCCGGCTCGAGCGTCGGCGGCCTCTGCGCAGCGGGGTCACCCGTGCACGACGTCCCGCCGTCGGCTGCGGTGATCGTCACCTGGATCTGCGCGACCGTGTCCGGCTGACACGACTCGAGCACGACGTGAAAGCCCTTCTCGCACTTCGGCGGATCCTTGTCGTCACCAAGCTGGCAAGCGACGAGCACGCACGCGCCCGCCGACAGGCTCGCGAACGTTCCCCAGCGAAGGACACGTCTCACTCCCAAAGCTTAGCGCACTCGGCCGCAGCGCTCACCGCATCGCACGGTGGATGGCCCTGGAAACGAGAGCGTCGGCTTGTGCGAGCGAACGCCGTCCACGCACATACCGTCTGCGCTGTGGCGCTCGTCGTCCACGCCGAAGTGGGTGAGCGTCCCCGTGCTGTCGAAGCGGAGCGTGAGCCCCGGAGGCTGGCCCTGCGGCGTGCACTTCTGCAGCGTGTCGAGCTCGCTCGCGAGCGCGGAGGTGAGCTTCTGCTCATCGGCCGGCGCGAGCCGCACGCGGCTGTGTGCGTTCGTGCAGACGAGCTGACAGCCCGGGCGCGGCGCGGGCGGCGAGGACGTGCCGCCGCTGTTCGCAGGTGGCGGCGCGGAGGTCGTCGTGTTCTCGGAGAACGACGAGCTGTTTTCGTTGCCGCTCGCCGACGCGGATGCTTCGGTCTTGCCGCCCGACATGCTCGCGCTCGCGCTGGCCTGACAGGCAACAACGGTGAGGGCGAGCGCCGCGATCAGTGCTTGGCCAGTCGACGAGAACGGGATCGTGGTCCGGGAGCTCATTGGTGGGATTCTACAATCAATCTCGCCAGACGGGGGCGCAGGATCAAAGCGCCGTTTTCGGGCCTCGCGCCTGGGCGACGACCTCGTTGACGATCCGCTCGACCTCTTCCGGCGCGAGCGAGCTGCCTCGGCCGCGCGGGCTTCCGCCGACGGTCGCCGCCCCGCCCCACCCGTTCGCGTCCACCGGCAGAAAACCCTCTCGCTCGTTCAGCGCAGCGAGGATCTCGCTGACCGGAAATCCGATCACGTACTCCGATCGTCGCCACACCGTGTACATGTAGCGGCCGTCGGCGGTGCGCCCGAAGAGCTCGACCGCGGCGCGCACGCCCGCAGAGACCATCCGCTCGCGCGCGCTCTGATGCGTCACGCTCGCGAAGATCCATCCGTCGCCTCCGCCGATGCGCTCGTACTCACCGATGAGCGGCATGCTCTCGGCTCGCCCCATCACGAACTGCTCCATCCGGTGATGCACGTCGAAGATCACTTGCCGCATCTGCTCGCCGCTCATCCCCGTGAGGTTGGGCCTCGCGCGCTGGTACGGCTCGAAGACCCATCGCTGCTGGCCGAGGAGATCGCGCTCGTGAGGCATCGGGTAGGCGCCGGCGGACATGTCGAGGAGGTCGACGATCTGGCTGAACATGCGCACCATCGGCTCGGACGCGCGATCGGGGTTCATCAGGATCCACGTCGCGGTGCACACGTCCTGGTCGCAGTCGTTGACGAAGATCTTCGCGGTGCGATTCCCCTTGTGCCGGAACAGATCATAGAAGCCGAGCACGACGGCCCGCCTCACCTGCTCGCACGTCGCCGACGTGCAGCTTCGATCCACCGTCTCGTGATGGTTGAAGTTGCGGTAAGGACCGCCCTCCGTCATCTCGAGGAACGGCTCGCCGAAGACGTAGCCGTCGAGCGCGACGCTGTAGGGCGGATGCGTCGCGAGAAACTGCTCGCGCGTCAGCGCCGGCCCCGGATGAATCACGAGCTCGATCGTCATGCTCGAATGCTACGCCTTCGCGCGTTCGCAGAACAAAGCACGACGACAAACGACGCCGACAAAACACATCGGCCGGCGACTCTCGAAGAGCCACCGGCCGGTGTTTTCTATCACTCCGCCGTTAGGACGGAGCCTGACTGCAATCTCAGGCCTTCGCCTCTTTGCCGCCAGCGGCCTCGGCTTCGTTGCCGCTCTGGATGCGCATTCCGTAGAACGAGCGGTAGACGAAGACGACGGAGAGCCCGAAGAAGACCGCCGCGAGGATGAGCGGCATCGTCTTGTCGCCCACCTTCATCTGCTCGGCGAGCTCGACGGCGAGGAGGCCGAAGAGGGTCGTGAACTTGATGACGGGGTTGAGCGCGACGGACGACGTGTCCTTGAATGGGTCACCGACGGTGTCACCGACGACGGTGGCATCGTGCAGCGGCGTGCCCTTCGCCTTCAGCTCGACTTCGACGATCTTCTTCGCGTTGTCCCAGGCGCCGCCAGCGTTGGCCATGAAGAGCGCTTGGAAGAGACCGAAGAGGGCGATGCCGATGAGGTAGCCGATGAAGAAGAACGAGTCGTAGAACGCGAACGCGAGGGTCGAGAAGAAGATCGTGAGGAAGATGTTGAACATCCCCTTCTGCGCGTAGACCGTGCAGATTTCGACGACCTTCTTGGAGTCCTCGATCGACGCCTTCTCGACGCCTTCGAGCTTGATGTTCGCCTTGATGAACTCGACGGCGCGGTAGGCGCCGGTGGTGACCGCTTGGGTCGACGCGCCGGTGAACCAGTAGATGACCGAGCCGCCGGCGATGAGGCCGAGGAGGAACGGCGGATAGAGGAGCGAGATCTTGTCCGTGTTCGTGCTGAAGCCTTGCGTGAGGGCGACGATGATCGCGAAGATCATCGTGGTGGCTCCAACGACCGCGGTGCCGATGAGGACGGGCTTCGCGGTGGCTTTGAAGGTGTTGCCCGCGCCGTCGTTCTCTTCGAGGTAGTGCTTGGCCTTCTCGAAGGCCGGCTCGAACCCGAACTCCTTCTTGACCTTCTCCTTGATGTCCGGGATGCCCTCGATGACCGAGAGCTCGTAGACCGACTGCGCGTTGTCCGTGACCGGACCGTACGAGTCGACGGCGATCGTCACCGGGCCCATTCCGAGGAAGCCGAAGGCGACGAGACCGAACGCGAAGACCGCGGACGGGTCGAAGGAGCCGATCATCATGATCTGCCCGACGCCTTCCTTCGACACCATGTACGCGGTGCCCATCAGGAAGATGAGGACGATGCCCATCCAGTAGGCGCTGAAGTTACCCGCCGTGAGACCGGAGAGGATGTTGAGCGAAGGTCCGCCTTCTTTCGACGACGTGACGACCTCGCGGACGTGGCCGGACTCGACCGACGTGAAGACCTTGATGAGCTCGGGGATGATCGCGCCGGCGGCGGTACCGCAGGTGATGATGATCGAGAGCTTCCACCAGAGCGACGGGTCGGTGATGCCGACCGCCTGGCCTGCCTGACGAGCCGCGTTGAGCTCCTCGGGCGAGAGGCCCGGGATGAGCTGCTTCGACACGATGAACGTGAGGATGACGGAGACGACCGACGTGATGATGACGAGCTGCGTGAGCGGCTGCTCGAAGTTCATCTTGTCGCTGTTCTGGTGCTTGCCCTTCGCGAGGACGTCGTTGATGAAGTACGAGATGACGCTCGCGAGCACCATCACGATACGCATGACGAAGATCCAGACGAGGAGCTGAACCTGAACGGTCGGGTTCTTGACCGCGAGGAGGATGAACGAGATGAGCGCGACGCCGGTGACGCCGTAGGTCTCGAAGCCGTCGGCGGACGGACCGACCGAGTCACCCGCGTTGTCGCCGGTGCAGTCGGCGATGACGCCGGGGTTACGCGCGTCGTCTTCCTTGATCTTGAAGACGATCTTCATGAGGTCCGAGCCGATGTCGGCGATCTTCGTGAAGATACCGCCGGCGATACGGAGGGCCGACGCGCCGAGCGACTCGCCGATGGCGAAGCCGATGAAGCACGGGCCGGCGTACTGGCCGGGGATGAAGAGGAGGATGGCGAGCATGATGACGAGCTCGACCGAGATGAGCAGCATGCCGATCGACATGCCGGCCTTCAGCGGGATGGCGTAGCAGGGGAAGGGCTTGCCCTTGAGCGCTGCGAACGCGGTGCGGGAGTTCGCGAAGGTGTTGACGCGAATGCCGAACCACGCGACGGCGCACGATCCCGCGATGCCGACGAGGCTGAACGCGAGGATGATCATCACCTGCGCGGCCTTGCCTTCACTGAAGTAGTGCTGGGCGACGCCGAAGTAGTAAACGATGATCGCGCCGATGAACGCCTCGAGGATCAAGATGAACTTGATCTGCGTGACGAGGTACGTCTTGCACGTCTCGTAGATCAGCTCGCTGATCTCGAGCATCGACTTGTGAACCGGCAGGTTCCGGAGCTGCGTGTAGATCATGAACCCGAAGGCCATGCCGAGCAGCGAGACGACGATGCCGCCAGTGAGCAGGGTGCCGCCGGGCACATTGCCGAGGAACTTGGCGACGTTGGGGTCGCTCAGGTTCGGCACGACGAGGTTGGCCTCGCCACCACCATGGTGAACGGGTGCGGCGCCGCCGACTTCGGGCTCCGCGAAAACAGGGAACGCAACAATGAGCGACGCGAGAAACGCCGTGGCTCGAAGGAGCCAATTCGCCCAACTTGAACGAGACATCATGGACCGAGTCCTCTCCGAGTTTGTGTGAGCACGGCAGGGAGAGAAATTCGTTGTCCCTATCGAGCCCAGCGACTCGAGGGGTTGGCCGCCCTGCGTTCGGTGCTCGACTGAGCAACGGGTCCGCGGGAGCGCTTCAGCACGCCTCGCCTCTCTCGATGAATTTGATCGATCCACCGAAGGAGGTGCCGCGGCTCATACCACATGACGGATCGCGGCGTAAACGACCGCCTGCGAGATGTTGCGGGGTTGTCGCCGAGCAAGCGGTCGAAAGCCCTGCGCATGCGCTCCGCATCGCCGCTAAGGCCAGACGATCCCTCGATTTTCTGCGTCTTCGAGCGAGCCCATCTGACGCTATGATGCGCGTCGCCATGCGAGCGTCCGAACATCTTCCGCCTCGATTCAATGCTGCCGAATGGTTCGTCCGGCGGCACGTCACCGAAGGACATGGCGATCGCACCGCGATCGTCACCGACGATGTGTCGCTCACCTATGCGGAGCTCGACGAGCGGGTCCGCCGCTTCGCGCGATGCCTGCGTGACGCAGGGGTCCATCGCGGCGACCGCGTGGCGCTCGTCATGCTCGACGGACCGCTGCTCGCGATCTGTTTCTGGGGCGCGCTGGCGGCCGGCGCGGTCGCCGTCCCCCTCAACACGCTGCTCAAGCCCGAAGACCACCAGAAGATCCTCGAAGACTGCGACCCGCGCTTCGTCGTGATCGACCCGAAGGTGGCGACCTCGGCGATCGCCCCCTCCGAGGAGAGCGTCGTCGTCAAATCGGTCGACGACGTGAGCGCGCTCATCGCGTCGACTCCGCCGGCGATCGAGTACATGGCGACGCATCGTGACGCGTTCGCGTTCTTCCTCTACTCGAGCGGCACCACCGGCGAGCCGAAGGGTGTCGTGCACCTCCACCACGACATGTGGATTTGCTGCGAGACGTACGGCAAGGACGTCCTCGAGATCACACCCGACGATCGCTGCTTCAGCATCGCGAAGATCTTCTTCGCGTATGGGCTCGGCAACTCGCTCTACTTTCCGCAGCACGTCGGCGCGTCGACGGCGCTCTTCGCAGGCAGGCCCCTGCCCGAGGCCGTCTTCGACCAGGTGCGCCGTCACCGCCCCACCGTCTTCTTCGGCGTGCCCACGGCCTACGCCAACATGCTCGCCGCGATGGACAACGGTGTTGCGTACGACTTCTCCTCGGTCCGCCGCTGCGCGAGCGCAGGGGAAGCGCTCCCGGCCGCGGTGTTCGAGCGATGGCGCGAGCGAACAGGGCTCGAGATCCTCGACGGGATCGGCTCGACGGAGATCTGTCACATCTTCCTCTCGAACCGCGCCGGGGAGTGCCGCGCTGGATCGACCGGCAAGCCGATCGCGGGATATGAGCTACGGCTGGTCGACGAAGCAGGCAACGACGTCGCCACCGGCGAGATCGGCGACCTCGTCGTGCGAGGAGACTCGACCGCGGCGCTCTACTGGAACAAGCACGACCTGACACGGAGCACGATCCAGGGCGAGTGGATCCGCACCGGCGACAAGTACCACCGCGACGCGGACGGCTATTTCTTCCACGCAGGCCGCAGCGACGACATGATCAAGGCAGGCGGAATCTGGGTCTCCCCCGTCGAGGTCGAGGCCGCGATCATCGCGCACCCGCTCGTCCTCGAGTGCGCGGTCATCGGCGCGCACGACGGCGACGGGCTCGCGAAGCCGCACGCCTTCATCACGCTGCGCGAAGAGTCGACCGAGCGAAAGGGCCTCGAGGACATACTGAAGGCCTTCGTGCGCGAGCGCCTCGCCGCGTACAAGATCCCGCGCACGATCACGATCATCGAAGAGCTGCCGAAGACGGCGACCGGAAAGATCCAGCGCTTTCATCTTCGCGCCCGCATCTCCTCCTGATGAGCGCCGCGATCACCCACGTCGATGTCGGCGGCGCACGGGTCGAGGTGCGCGTGATCGAGCCACCGCATGGCGCGCCCGCGGCCCTTCGCACGCAGCTCGTCTTCCTTCACGAAGGGCTCGGCTCGATCAGCTTGTGGCGCGACTTCCCCGATCTCGTCGCCGCGCAGACGGGGCTTCGCACGATCGTCTACAGCCGTCGCGGCTACGGCGGCTCCGATCCGATCGCGCTCCCGCGTCCCGTCTCGTTCATGCACGACGAGGCGAAGGGCGACCTTCCTCGCGTGCTCGACGCGGTCGGCGCTCGGGAAGACGTGATCCTGGTCGGCCATAGCGACGGCGCGTCGATCGCGCTCCTCTACGCGTCCTCACGACCGAAGGGGCTCCGCGGCGTGGTCGCGATGGCGCCGCACGTGTTCGTCGAGGACGTGAGCATCGCGAGCATCACGAGGGCGCGCGCGACGTACGAAGAGACCGACCTGCGTGCCCGCCTCGAGAAGCACCATGGCAAGAACGTCGACATCGCCTTCCGCGGATGGAACGACGTGTGGCTCTCGCCCGCCTTTCGCACCTGGAACATCGAAGAGGTCGTCGGCTCGGTCGAGGTGCCGATCCTGGTCATTCAAGGCCAGAACGACGAGTACGGCACCCTCGCGCAGGTCGAGGCGATACGCGCGCGGTCCGACAAAGCGCAGGCGCTCATCCTCGAGCGCTGCGGCCACTCCCCTCATCGCGATCGCAAGGAGCGCACGCTCGAGGCGATCGCGTCGTTCGTGCGCCTGGCTACTGGCACTCGGGGTTCGTGACCAGATCCTCGTCCGGTCCGATGCGGTTCCACTGACCGAGCAGGCGCGTCGTCTGCGCGAGGCTCTCCCCGGTCGCGTACTGCGCCGTCCACGTCGGGGAAGACTTCATCTGGATCGGCGCATGGCGCACGCCGTTGATCGTCACCTTGCCGTCCGAGCCCTTCGTGAGGCCGACGTAGAGGATGAGCGACGACTGCTTGTCGAGGCCCGTCTGCCCGCTCACGAAGTTGCCGAGCGAGTAGAGGACGAAGCCTTCGCGGCCGTCCGCCGTGACGTGCTTTTCCATCGGCTGAACGACGTGAGGGTGGCCCCCGATGATCGCGGTCGCGCCGGCGTCGAGCATCGCGTAGGCGAGGTTCTTCTCCTGCTGTTGCGGGGAGTGCTGATACTCGACGCCCCAGTGCGGGGTCACGATGATCGCGTCGACGTCACCACGCTGCTTGAGCGACTTGATCGTCGAGAGCACGGTCTCCTTGTCTTCGTAGCAAGAGAGGACCTGGTTCTGCGGATCGGGGATGCCGTTCGTCGAGAACGTGCACGCGAGCCACGCGACGCGAACGCCCTTCGCCTCGGTCATCGTGTACCACTTGTGCTGCATGTCCGTGCTCGGGCGCGTTCCCGTGAACGGCAAGCCCGCGCTCTCGAGGTTCTCGATCGTGCGATCGAGGCCGTGGCCGCGGCGGTCGAGCGCGTGGTTGTTCGCGGTCGAGACGACGTCGATGCCCGCGTTCTTGAGCGCGCCGACGAGCGACGGGTGGTAGTTGAACTGCGGGTAGCTCGAGTAGACGCGTCCATCGAACACCTTGCCGGGGTCGCGCGTGGTGCCCGACGTCGTGTGTCCGTCCGCGCATGGGCCTTCGAGGTTCGCGTACGTGAGGTCGGCGCGAGAGAAGAGCGGCTGCACGTTCTTCCACAAGCTGCTGTGGCCCTCGGCAGATTCGTAGGCTTGCCTCTGAAGCGGGGTGTGAAGGAGCACATCGCCGACGGCGGCGATCGTGATCTTCGTACCTGCACGGCATGCGTCGTTGAACTTGATCGGGCCTGTCGCCGCGGGCGTCGAGAGCGGATCTTCGGTCTGCCCGGGCTCGTCGTCGCTGTCGTCGCCCTCCTCGCCGACCGTCGGATCGGCGCTGCAGCCGGCCGCGACCGTGATGAGGGAGGTCAAACCAAGGGCGAGGAGCGCGCGAAGCGAGAAGGCCATGATGGTGGGCCCACCGCATACGATGTGCCGAAACGTATTCCAAGGTCGCTCATCGAAATTCGCAGTAATTTCAGACTATCATTCCAATCACAGCGTACTTCTACTGGATCAATGTACCGTCGTTTTGGGCTGGCCGAACCCCACGTGCCTGTTTGGTAAGCGGAAAATCCGCGCCTTGGTGCTGGTGTAGGTCTTGCTCGCACCGAGCCTGTGCACCCCTCTCGCGCCCTCTCCACTCTCCTTCTCCTTCTCCTCGGCGTCGCGTGCGGAGCGAACGAAGCGGAGGACCCCGCGAGCGACGCGGTCGACCCAACCGACGGCGAGCCGGCAGAGAACGAGAGCGCGCTCGTCGCGATCACGCAGCCGGATGAGACGGCGCCTGCGTCCTCGCTCGCGGCCGCGCCGCTCGATCACGCGCACGTGAGCTTCATCGACGTCCGCGGCGTCGGTGACTCGGGCTGGAGCAAGACGCACGAGAAGGTCCCGATCGCTGCGCAGTTCGGCGCCGCGCTCGATCGCTTCGATCGCACCGGCGAAGGTTACCGAGGGGATCTCTCCTTCATCAATTGGGAGACGGTCGTCGGCAACGGCTGCACGCAGTTTGGCACCGCGTACTCGCCGGGGAGGTCGTATGCCTTCGTCTCGCGCCCGGAGAACCTGACCCAAGCACACGAACGGGGCTTCAACCTCATCGGCATGTCGAACAACCACTCGCGCGACTGCTACGCGTCGAACGAGACGAGCGAGCACGGCGAGGTCGCGAGCGCCGACATGACGGCGAAGAGCCTCGCCGCCCTCGGTGACATGGACTGGGCGACGGCGGGCATCTCCGCGAGCGCCGACCGCAACGACGCGAGCCGCGTCAGCGTACACGCCTTCACGATCAAAGGACGCACCGTCCGCGTCGCGCTCGGCAGCCTCTACCTTGGCCGCCCCGACTGTCCGCGCGCGGGATGCGCCGGCGACACCGACGCGCTCTTCCGCAGCTTTCGAGCCGCGCAGGCCGATCTACGCATCCTCGCGCTCCACTCGATGGGTCCCACCGACCAAGACGAGCTCGTTCGCACCGGCGTGCGGTTCGTCGAAGACTTCGGCGGTGACGTCGTCTACGGGAGCGGCCCGCACGTGTGGAAGCCCGTCCGCGTCGTCCGCAAGAAGGACGGAAGCGGCAAAGGCGTCGTCTTCGAGAGCCTCGGCAACTTCCTCCACCCTTCTCTCGGCGCGCAGGCCAAGAACTTCATCGGCCGCGCGCTCTTCGACCCTCAATCCTTGAAGCTCCGTCAAGTGCAGCTCCTCCCCGTCGCGAACAGCGGAAGCGATGTCCGCTGGTCCACCGCCGACGCGACGAGCATCGAGTCGAACCTCCGCTGGACACGCCTGCCCGAGAGCAGGACGGCGGTGTTCGCCAACGTCACGCCTTAGGCGTCTGCACGATCAGCCAAAGCGGACTGCGGACACGACAGCGTTCATCACCTCGTCGCGGAAGACGCGTTCGCCCGCGTCGTCCCCGGCGGCGCCGCAGGCGACCATGAGAGGAAGCAGGTGCTCTTCGCGCGGATGGCACTCACGCGCGGAGGGCGCAGACGACCACTCCGCGAGCGCCTCGTTGCGGGCGGCGATGTCTCGATCGCTCACCGTCTTGCCGAGCCAGTCGTCGAAGCGCTGCGAGTGCCCGAGCCCGCCGCCTTGCATGAGGCCGCGCATGTTGTGATAGCTCATGCCGCTTCCGATGATGAGCACGCCCTCGTCGCGAAGCGGCTCGAGAGCGCGACCGATCGCGAGATGCGTCTTCGGGTCGAGGCCCTCCTGCAGCGAGAGCTGAACGGTGGGGATCTCGGCGTTCGGGAACGCGACCTTCAGCGGGATGAACACGCCGTGGTCGAAGCCGCGCTCCATGTCGCGCTTCGTCTCGATGCCTGCCTTGGCGAGGAGCTCCTCTACGCGCGCCGCGACCTCGGGCGATCCGGGCGCTGGCCACGTGAGCTCGTACGTCTGCTTCGGAAAGCCGTAGTAGTCGAAGAGCAGCGGCGGCGCCTTCGACGAGATCACGGTCGGGACGCGCGACTCCCAATGCGCGGAGATGACGAGCAGCGCCCTCGGCGTCTGCGGTAACGCTCTGGGGATGCCGCGCAGGAACGCCGCCATCTCTTCCCACGTGTCGCGCGGGCCCATCGTCCACTCCATGAAGAAGCACGGACCGCCACCGTGCGGAATGTAGAGCGTCGGCATTCGCGTCGGCTTCGTCACTTCGCTGCTCATGAGGACAAGGATGGTGATTCGGCGCCTCTGAAACAAGCGCCGCAAGAGGCACCAGATTGTTCCACCCGGCGAACAGTCCCGCGGAGGCATCTATCCACAGCCCACTCGCTCGCACGCCACCGCACGAAGCGGGATCCACGTGTGTCGAGATGGCAGAGGTGACCCGCCGCAGTGGGCCTCGAGCGGGTCGTTCGCATGACTCAGCGTGCATGCGTGAGCGCTTGAAAATTCTTGGTTAGCGCTTTGTTTCGGTCTTGTTACGGCGCGCGCTCTCAATCACGTTTTCAATCATCAAAATCAAACACTATTGTTTCGATTGGCGATACCAATCAAACGTTATTGTTTTCCACAGGCGCCAGCATCCCGAACCGGCCACACGCAGAATTTCGCCTAAAAACACGACGCCGCGTGCGTCGCGTGCGATCACGATGTGACGCGCGCTGTGGATAACCTTGTGGATAAAAAAGTGATTGAGCAGCGATTTATTTTGTTGCGAGGCCAAACGCGTTCGGGCATAAACCGCTCATGAAGTTCGCGGCACATCGGGCCGCGGGCTCTCGGTCGTAGAAGCCGTCTAGGCGCTGCGACTGGCATCAGTGCGAGCGGGACAATCTGTTCCCGTCGACGGCTGAGTCGGTCGAGCTCGGTGGCGTGCTTGGGTCGTCAGGTCCAGGCGCGGAAGTACCAACGAGTCACAAAGGCGTCTGCACTCTCGAACAGTCGCGGATGGAGCGGGTGACCGCACCGTGACACTTGCAATGCTCGAACAACAAGCACGACTCCTTCGCGAGAAGGAACAACGTGTGAGCGGCGTGAGCGAGAGAGCCGGTACGAAGGCCGGAGAGGTGCAAGCCTCTTCGCGCAATCAAAGACTCCTTCGTATGTCGTGACGGGGAAAGGCATCCCGATCTTCTGAAAGGCGGCGACCTTCGCGGGTCGTCGTTGGAAAGAGGGTCTTGGTCGGTCCGAATGCGGGCAGAGGTATCCCCCTCTGCAAGCAGGCGCGCCGATGACAGCGGATGTCCGAAGGACGCCGAGGAGGGGAACGCCGTCAGCATGCGCCACAAAGCGTATGCACTCCGCATCCGCACGAGAGATCGTACGAATGAACCGGAGGACGCGTCCTTCGCTCGGTCCTTCGACCCGTGCACGTCAATCCTCACTACACATCCCGGGCGCAAGCTCGAGATGGTGGGGCGGGCGGGAGAGCATCACGGTTGGGCAAGCTCGGGTAACCGAGAAGAACCAACACTGGGGTTTTCTCGAACGGACGTAGCGCGGCTCGCCACTCATCACCGCTGTCGCAAGGCAGAGGGCGTGATGAGCTCAGAAAAGGAAGAAGGTCGAGGCCTTCGTCCCTGCGAGGATCAGAGAGTCCGGGTTAGGTTGCCCGCACGTCGAAGTGCAGTTGCAGAAGTCGTTAGGCGATAACTGGTCTCGAATAAGCTCGGCAAACGCGCTCCAAAAAGAGCGGCCAGGGTCGAGTGAACAGGGATCTAGCTCGGAGCGAAAATCGGCGGGTGAAACCGTCGGCGGGCGCGTCGGGTGAAAGGAAGTCGCGAGTCGATCTCACCGGTAAAGACGGGAGAGAATCGACGAAGGCTCAGGGTGACGCGAGAGTGTCATTCAGCGGTTCACGCATCGCCAAAAGTGGTGAGTGGGTCGCGGGACCGGGGTTGTAAGGACCACCGGATCCTACGAAGAGTCCCTAACGGTGGAAGGCATTCCGGGCCACAACGAAGCGTCGTCTTTCACGAGATGGCGATAGGAGTGGTCTTGGTGGTCTCCGCATCCTCCGACCCGTACGAACCCTTTCAACTCCCAGCATCGGGAGAGAAAGAACGGACGGCCAAGACGCAGCGCTCGTGAAGACGAGCGAGGCGGAGGGTGAACCAGAGGAGATTACGACAGGAGTGTCAGAGGCTCGATCGCATCAACACCGTGGGAAGAAAACGCCCACGCTCGCGCCGCAGAGGATCGCAAGATCAAGCGAGCACGAGTCCGTTAGGAAGTGTTGCGATGACGATCCGCCGAAGCGGACATGAGGAACGCCGTGAAACGTTCCGTCCCCCAGTCGTACTGCGCAGAGCCTAAGACTCTGCGGGGTGGTCACCAGGTGAAAATCTGGAGAGACGCTGGGAGCTCACGAGGTGCGGGTGCACGCAAGTCGTTTGGGTGGCAGACATCGGTTGGACGCATTGCGCGTCTTTTCTACCGGGAGGTCGCAAGGCCTGTTGGTACGAGAGGGCGCTAGCCAGGAAGAAGCTCATAGATCCTTCTGACGAGGATCGTGAGTGGGCAGAAGGCGAAACAGTGCGCGTGTGCACGATTCTTAAAAGTCTTCGTGTGCATGGCCTGTAGGTTTCGGCTTGCAGGTTCTCAATACGATAGAAGGCGTTCTCGGGCTGATGCCCGTCTGACTTTCACCGGTCGGGCGAAGCAGAAGTCCTCGGGCTCGTAGGTCAACTCCTCAATTCAATCGTCGCAAGACGCTTTGGATTGCTGGACAGCAGATCGGGCGGATACGGACTCCGACTCGGCTGTGCCTGCGGGCGACAGTGGGAACGTCAGAGGTCGACACGGTTTGGTGAAGGCTCCACAAGATCGGAGAACGATCACGGGGAGTCAGCATCCTCGGCGCGTAAAAGGCGCCGGTCCAGAGGTGCGCCACATCGCGATCGGCTGAAGCTGACGACAGCGAATAGCTTCGTCGACCCTCCTCTCTTCTGGTTACGCGAATAACCGGGATTGCAGTGAAGGCACCCAACAACGAATGCGACGATGGCACAGGCGGGATTGGCCTCCTCAGTGCAACGTCCAACGGGGCGGACAATGAATCCACAATGGGTTAAGACGCTCCCCCACGGAAAGCGAGCTCCCACGAGGGCGACCGGATGACCGGTTCGCCCTCGTGGCTTTTTGTTTTTCCGCATTTTTTGTTTTTTGTTTTTCTGCCTCGCTCGGCGGTGTGGCTATCGAGGGCTCGCTCATTCGTGCCGTTCATGGTCAGCGGCTCTGCGATCGACGTCTTCTCCTCAGATCGCGGACCACCGCGGGGCCTCACCTCTGCCTACCCTCTCCTCACCTCTCCTCGCGGCGAAGAACCTCATTTCCCGATCGCGCGTCGAGCGTCATGATTGGGATAGTGCCGCGCCTGCGAAACAGAAGGTCCAGCTCGTCGATGCTCGCCGCGACGCCGGTCGCGAGCGCGAACAAGGTCCCGCTCGTGCTCGTCGTCGACGACTACGAAGACACCCGTCGCATCTACGCCGACTACCTTCGCTTCGCGGGCTTTCGCGTCATCGTCGCCCATGACGGCGCGGAGGCGATCAAGAAGGCCGAGGAGCCCGGACCCGAGGTCGTCGTCATGGATCTCGCGATGCCGAACGTCGACGGATGGACGGCCACGCGCCGCCTCAAAGAAAATCCGCGGACGCGGGACATCTACGTGATGGCGATCACGGGGTTCAGTGAAGAGCAGCACCGCATGAACGCCTGGAGATCGGGCTGCGATGCTTTTCTCGTGAAGCCCATCTTGCCCGCCGAGCTGGTACGCCGAATCGTCGGTCGGCTCACGCATCCGCCACGAAGCACGAGCACGACATAGAAATTTCACCCGTTTTTCGGTACGGTCCTGCCCGTCTCATGGCGACCGAACGGAACCGGCTGGATAGCTCACGCGACCTCCTCGAAGAGCTCGAGGATGGTTGGGCCACGCCACCTCCGCCCAACGCCAAGCTGAGAGCGGACGATCCCACGGACGACAAGCCCGCGGGCGCTGCTTCGAACGTCGTCGCCGAGCCCTCCGATCCGAACGTCGACGAGCTCGATGAAGGATGGCTCGACGATCTCTTCCCCGGTGAAGAGGAGGACGACGACGACGACGACGACGAGCCCGAGCCGGAGCTCCCGGACGAGCGGCTCGATCACGTCGCGTTCGCGGAGGCGAAGAAGGCTCGCGACGAACGCGCCGCGAAGAAGAAAGAAAAGAAACGCGCGAAGCTCGAGGCGAAGCGCCAGCGCCAGCGCCCGCGCGCCGCGGCGATGCGGCAGAAGCAGAAGTCGAAGAAGGGCCGCGCGGCAGGTCCTGCGTCACGCAAGAATCCTCAAGCGGCGCCTGCGTCCGCCACGTCACGCTCGGAAGAGAAGAAGAAGCGCGCGAAGGCGCACAACGAAGAGATCCCGGACAGCATCGCCGCGACGTCGCAGGACATCGACGCGAGCGAGCAAGACGCCGACGACATCGCCGAGGAGCGCCCGAAGGCGAAGACGAAGTCGAAGGCTGTACAGTCGAGCGCGGTCCCTCCGCGCACGATGGCGTCGATCAAGCTCCTCGCGATCGTGCTCGCGATCCTGTTGGCGCTCGCCGCAGCGGTCGCCGCGATCGTGAAGTAAGACCAGCAGCGCGACCTCTGCCGAAGTGGCGGGGGACTTCGACAGAGCGGTTGACTTCGCCTCTGCCGAAGTGGACGCCCGAGAGGATCAAGTTGCGGGCCTTCGGCAGAGCGGCTCACTTCGCCTCTGCCGAAGTGGCGAGGGACTTCGGCAGAGCGGTTGACTTCGCCTCTGCCGGCGAGAGCGACTTCGGCAGAGCGCTGACGCCTCTACCGAAGTGGCGGGGACTTCGGCAGAGCGGGCGACTCGCCTCTGCCTGCCGAAGTGGCGGGACTTCGGCCCAGGCACTTCGCCTCTGCCGAAGTGGCGGGGGACTTCGGCAGAGCGGTTGACTTCGCCTCTGCCGAAGTAGCGGGCGACTTCGGCAGAGCGGCTGACTTCGCCTCTACCGAAGTGGCGGGGGACTTCGGCAGAGCGGGTGACTTCGCCTCTGCCGAAGTAGCGGGCGACTTCGGCAGAGCACTTCGCCTCTGCCGAAGTGGCGGGGGACTTCGGCAGAGCGGGTGACTTCGCCTCTGCCGAAGTAGCAGGCGACTTCGGCAGAGCGGGTGACTTCGCCTCTGCCGAAGTAGCAGGCGACTTCGGCAGAGCGAGTGACTTGGCCTCTGCCGAAGTGGCGCCCGAAAATCGGCGCGGAGCCCGCGAAAACCTGGATCGGAGCCGTCCAGGGATTTGGCCGATCCATCGATTTTTGCGGCGTTTTTAGGCGGGGCGATGCTTCGAAATTCCAGGGTCGTCAAATGTGCGCCTGTGTAGTTGCGCGCCGCGTCTTGGCTGCAAGACTGACCGCAACCGTCATGGCTCCCCGAACTTTCCTCCGCTCGCTTCTCCTCACCTTCAGCCTCGCGCTCACGGCCTCTGCTCTCTCGATCGGTTGTGCATCCGACACCGAAGAGGAAGACGCGGACTACACCGAGGACGAGCTGTCGACGCAACTCTCGGTGACGAAGATCAAGAGCGCCGCGACGTACAAGTCGCTCTCGATCGAAGGCGGCGGCTTTGGTCAGGCCGGACGGCTGATGAAGTTCTTCATCGACGCGCGCGATCCGGCGCACAAGAAGCCGTACTTCATCAACGGCAACTACAAAGTTGGCGGTGAGACACCCGAATACGCGAAGTACCACTACAACTTCGCCAAGAAGCAGCTCGGCATCACGGAGTCGAACGGCGACTTCAACGACGTCACCTACTTCCAAGACGCGAAGCGCTACTACGCCGGCACGATCCAGACCTACGAGATCAACGGGCAGCTCACCTACGCGGTGCAGCTCTATCCCGACGACGTCGCGCACGAAGAAGGCATCTTGGAGCTGATCAAGACGCTGAAGTCGGCGATCGCGATCCCGAACGCCAAGATGGCCTGGGTGTCGGGCGGTCCGCAGCAGACGTTCGCGACGGTGAAGCCGCAGCTGGCGACCCTCGGCTACGACGCGCTCACGATCGATCAGGTGCTCGGCAGCGTGAAGTACCTCCCGCTGAATCCAGGAGAGGCGTGGGGCTACCTCCGTATCTTCCCGACGGACCTCGGCGAGATCCGCCCGACCGACATCGTCGTGTTCGATGAGCTTCCGCTCGATCTGTCCGTCGTCGCCGGCACGATCACGAAGGTCTACCAAGATGTCACGTCGCACGTGAACCTGAAGTCGAAGGAGCGCGGCACGCCGAACATGGTGATGCGCGACGCCTCGCCGACGAACGCGCAGCTCGCGCCGTTCAAGGACAAGCCGGTTCACCTCGTCGTCGGCAAGTCGGGCTACACGATCGAAGCGACCACCGACGCGATCGTGCAGCAAAAGCTCCACGACCGTACGAACAAGCCCTGGCAGCCCCTGCCCGCCGTCAACGAGCCGAACCTCGTGTGGTACGACGACATGTGCAAGACGCTCACGACGGCGTGCACGCAGAACGGCAACCGCTTCGGCGGCAAGGCGGCGATGCTCGGCTTCCTCTCGAACCGCAGCGTCCTCGGCCGTAAGGCACAAACAGGCTCGCAGAGCGCCAAGGTTGGCTACGACCTCACGCCGAACGGCTTCGCGATCCCGACGCAATGGTACCGCGACTTCGTCAACGCGCCGGAGAACACCGCGCTCAAGGCGAAGATCGACGAGCTCGTCACGAAGGAGAAGGCCGGCACGCTCTCGCCGAACGAGCGGAAGACGCTCAGCCTCGCGGTGCAGCAGCTCTTCTACACGTCGAAGGTCCCGGCCGCCCAGCTCGCCGCCGTCAACGCACAGGTCGCGAAGCTGAAGCAGCTCGAGCCGCAGATGGAGAAGATGAAGTTCCGCTCGAGCGCGAACGCAGAAGACATCCCGAACTTCGACGGCGCAGGCCTCCACGACAGCTTCAGCGTGAAGCTCTCGAGCGTCGACAACCCCGAGATGAGCTGTCACATCGAAGAGGAGCCGGACGGCGTCGTCACGAAGCTCGAGATCAAGCCGAAGACCCCGCAGTGCGGAATCAAAGGCGTCTTCGCGAGCCTCTGGAACACCCGCGCGATCGAAGAGCGCTCGTATGCCCGCCTCGATCACGAGACCGTCAGCATGGGCATCGCGATCGTGCCCGCGTACGACACGGAGAGCGAAGTGGCCGCCAACGGCGTACTCATCACCCGCGCCATCAACAGCGACGTCCTCGCGTACACGCTGTCGCTGCAGAAAGACAACAACCTGGTCACGAACCCCGACCCGGGCACGATCTCACAGATGACGCTCGCGACGTTCAGCGGCGACGATCGCCCGACGCGCTTCACGCTCGTCCGCTACGCCACGCCGGTCGCGAACGGCCCGAAGCTCACCTCGAGCGTCCTCGACGACACGAAGATGAGCCAGGTCGTCGAGCTCGGGAAAGCGGTCGAGAAGGCCTACTGCAAGGTGAAGCCGGGCTACTACAACGGCGACTGCAACTGGGTCTGGATCGACGACCAGAAGCCGCGAAGCCTCGACATCGAGTTCAAGTTCCTCGAGAACAACCAATTCGTGATCAAGCAGTCACGCGAGTTCCACGGCCACTGAGCCAGCAAGCCGCGTGAGCGGCGAGTGACCGTGCGTGCGTGCGTGCGGGTCGGACGGTCGGACGGTCGGACGGTCGGACGGTCAGCGGTCGGCGGCGGCGGAGCAGGCGGACGGTGATCACCCGTCGGCCGTCGGTCGGTCGGCCATCCGCGGCCATCCGCGAGGTTGGCCGTTCGCGAGTTGGATCCTGACGTCGGTGCGCTACGGACCGTACGAGAGGCGCGGGTACCATTTCGGGTCGCGCCCCGCCGGCGTGAGATCGAGGTAGTTCCAGAGCGGCGCGAGGTCGACGGCGCCGCGCGGGTCCTCGCCCGGATCGGCCATCTCGAGCGTCGTCTCGCCCATCCAGTGCAAGCGTACGGTGTCGCCCTTCTTCCGAAGCACCATGAGCACGGGCACCTCCGCTTTCGTCTCCGGATCGAGCCCTCCGATCGCGACCGACAGCTCATCGGACACGGTCTGGTAGTACGGCAGGTCACGCCAACCACGTTCGATACCGAAGGCGACCATGCGCTCGACCTTCGAGCGTGACACCACCGCGAGCGCGACATGCTGCTGGAGATCGGCGGCGTTGGCGGCGAGTGGCCCGAGGAGGTTCGTGCACATCGGACAAGGTCGATTGCGCTCGGGACCGAACATCCAGTGGTAGAGGACCAGCGTGTCGTGCTGGCCAAACATGTCGGCGAGCCGAACCTCCGCGCCGTTCATTCCGATGAGCTTCCAGTGGTCGGGCATCTCAGGCCCTTCGGGCAGCTCACGGTTCTGTCGCGCAAGCCGCCCGAGATGCCGGCGCACCTCGATCTCCTCCGCCAACAGCGCCTCTCGAGCCTTCGCATACGCGGACCTCTCGCGCGCGAACCGCGGTTTCCTCTTCGCTGCAAGCTCCTTCGCCGAAACGAGCCCGTCTGCCATGTCGCGTCCTCCTTGCACGTAGCCACCGAAGCCTGCAGCGCCAAAGCGCTCGTTTCAACCGTTGCGACCCTTCCCTTCCACTTTCTCCCACCGACCGCGCAACGCGATCGCACGAACGTCGCCGACGATCGCAATCACCGTGACCGAGCTCGCGAGCGACGTGCCACCCGCACGATCACGAACGCACTTGTCGAGAAGGGTTGCGTCCGCCGAACGTCGAGCGCGATCCACCTTGGTCAACCAAGGTGCTTCACGCGTTCGTGATGGCGCGCGACGCTCGACGTTCGGAGCTACGTCAACCAAGGTGCTTCACGCGTTCGCGTGCGGCTGATCGGCAGTCGCTATCGTGTACGCGTTTGACCGAACGCTTACCGCGTTCGCGCGCGACCGGACGATGATCGCGCCGATTCGATCGTGCGGGCACGAACACACTTGTTGAGAAAGATCGCCGTTCCTCGCGCTCGACGTGCAGCTACCTTGGTCAACCAAGGTGCTTCACGCGGCCGCGTGGCCGCCCGACCGAGCGGCGTGCCACCCGCATGATCATCGACGAACACACTTGTTGAAGAGTATGCCGTCCTCGCCCTCGACATGCAGAGCTACCTTGGTCAACCAAAGTGCTTCATGCGGCGCGCGTGGCCGCCCGACCGTGCGGCGTGCCACCCGCAGGGTGAACCCTCTTGTTGAGAAGCGTCCCGCGAGCTCTCGACGTGCAGAGCTACCTTGGTCAACCAAGGTGCTTCACGCGTGATGGCGGTGGCCGCCTGACCGAGCGGCGTGCCACTCGCGTGTACGAGCTCACTTGTTGAGAAGGCGGCTACCTTGGGTGTTCAGCGTCCGTTGTGGTCTGGCGAGAATCTGGCACGCGACGTCGCGGGCCCGCGTGATCGACTCGACGAACACACTTGTTGAAAACGGTGCCGCGATCTCTCGACTTCGAAACCACCTTGGTCAACCAAGGTGCTCGGCGTCCATCGTGCTCCTCCGGCGACGAGTCCGGCGCGTGACCTCGGTGGCCGCCCGGCCGAGCGTGCGTGCCACCCGCATCGAGGATCACACTTGTTGAAAAGGGTAGCTCTCGCCGTTTCACCTTGGTCAACCAAGGTGCTTCACGTCCGGCTCCTCCGGCGACGAGTCCGGCGCGTGACCTCGGTGGCCGCCCGACCGAGCGGCGAGCCACCGCTCCAATCGACGAAGTGGCCATCGCACCGCCTGCTCGAGCTCGCGAATGGAAGAAGACCTCCGTGCTGAACGAGGTCCACGCTCTCCTCAACGCGAACGTCTTCCGCCGGCTCACGCTTGACGCGCGCGGCTGATCGGCAGTCGCTATCGTGTACGCGTTTGACTGAACGCTTACCTCCAATCGACGAACACATTTGTTGAAAAGGGTGCCGCGAGCTCGCTTGAGTCACCTTGGTCGACCAAGGTGCTTCGCGGCCATTTGTTGAAGCGGTGCCGCGCTCTCTCGGCGTCTGCGGCACATTCAGCGGTGGACTTGCCACGTGCCGCGGAACGAGGTCTCGCACTCGGTCTTTGCCTTGTCGGGCTCGTAGGAGGCGGCGCCCGTTCCGTAGAACTTGCGCACCTCGGTCGTCGAGAGCGAGCACTTGCCGACGACCGAGGTGTTTGGGCACTCGGCGTAGACCCACGTGCCGCCGAGCTTGGCGCACGTGGACGTGAGGAGCACTTCGTTCTGGGCGAGGTAGGTGCCCGTGTACTCGGAGCACGTCCCCGTTGCGACTACACGGTCGCACGAGCCGACGCGTGAGGGTGACTGCGTCGTCGATGTTGCTCGGCTCGCATCATCGTTCGAGGTCGCGTCCGTCGAGGACGTTCGGCTGCAGGCGCTGGTGGATGCCAGCATCAGCACGATGGAGAGCGCGGCGGCGGACGGCGCGGACGGCGCGGACGGCGTGATCGGCAAGCTTCGTGCGCTGCTCGATGACGCAAATCGCGCAAATCGTTTGGAAGACGGTGGCACGACGACAACGTCCATGATCGTCATCGTAGACCGACCGAGCAAAAGGCGACCAGGCTCCTGAGCATTCATGATCCCTGAGACCAATACTCAGCAGCTTTTCGCGAGTCGAAGGCACACCCGGCTTCTCTCGGTGTTTCTTCATGGGAGCGTTCCTTGGCATGCGTGGTCGGCCCATCACTTCGCGTCGCGCGAACGGCTCTCGACGACGGCACAGCTCCAGCAAGTACTCCAAGCAGACATCGATGGCGGCGAGGCTAACGCCTCACCGCTCCCCCTCTCCTCGGCGTTATTTTCGTCGCCCTCGATGGCTAATTTTTCTGCGGAGACTAGTTGAGTCACTCGACGCTCGCTTCTTCGCGGTCTCACGGCACGAACCACTCAGCTTTGCACGCGACGATCGAGACGAACGATCAGAGAACGACCGACGAACGAACGCGTGATGCAATCGCCATCTGAGCCGGTGGCCTTGATCACGTCATCGTTCGTTCGTGCGCGCGCTTTGATCGGTTGTCCGTTCGAGCTTGCAACGGTTCGCGCCTCACGAGATCGTGGGCTTGGCCGCTTCCGTGCTCCTGCTCCGCTTTTCCAAGGTTGCGTCGCCAAGAGCCTGGCTTCGCAACCTTCTTCTTTTTGTTCTTCATGTTTCTTCGCGCGATCCCGCGAGCCCATGGCGCCTTCTTCGCGCGGCGCTTCTTCGCGCGGCGCTTCTTCGCGCGGCGCCTTCTTCGCGCGGCGCCTGTGCGGAGAGGGCGGGGCTCGGGACGACGTGCAACCGCGCGAAGCCGGACGCCCGTAGACTTCGAGCTCGGGCGTCCACCCTCAACCACGGTGGGTAGCTGGACCAAAGGCGCGCGCCCGCCCAAGAGATGCGCGAAAAGGGGTCTGGCGGCCGCGTCGCGGTGGATCGGGGCTGCACCAGCCATGACTCCATGGGTCGCGGATCGCTCGAGCCCAGCCTTCGCGCCGCCCTGTTTTATCGGGGTACCATCACTGACGCACCTTGTCCTACACTGGCATCGGTCGTGCAGCGGAACTTGCTGGGAACATGGGCCGCTCGTCAAAGCTCACAGCACGCCTCGGGCGGGGTCTCCGCCTCGGTCGACCTCTCGCGGTCGGCGTGGCGATGCTTGGCGTGTCGCTCGCGTTCGTGAGCGAGGCGAGCGCGTTCTGTCGTTCGACGACCTGCCGCTCGACCGCGACCAAGGAGTGCCCGACCGACGAAGATAGCTGCCCGGCGTCGGGCGCGAAGCTGTTCTGGCCGACGTCGTGTATCAGCTACGCGACCAACAAGCTCGGCACGCAGGATTTGGATCCGAGCGACACCCGCGCCGTCATCAAGAAGACGTTCCTCGCCTGGAGCGACGTGCAGTGCCCCGACGGCACGACGGCGAAGATGACCTTTCAAGAGCTCGAGCCGATCTCGTGCAAGAAGAGCGAATACAACAAGACGGGCCCGAACGTTAACGTCGTCCTCTTTCAGGACGACAACTGGAAGTATCGCGGCATCGACGGGACGCTCGCGAAGACGAGCGTCACGTACAACGACGACACCGGAGAGATCTACGACGCGGACATCGAGGTGAACACGGCCAACAACACCGTGACGATCACCGATGACCCCGCCAAGGTCGACTACGACCTCCAAGCCATCCTCACGCACGAGGTCGGTCACTTCATCGGCATCGCGCACTCGCCGAACCCCGACGCGGTCATGTTCGCGTCGTACTCGCCGGGCTCGCTCGCGCAGCGAAAGCTCACCGACGACGACGTCGAGGCCGTCTGCGCGATCTATCCGTCGACCAGCACCGCGGCGTGCAACACGACGCCTCGTGGCGGCTTCAGCGGGTCGTGCGACGATCCCGAGAAGACCGGCCTCTGCTCGGTGCAGCCGGGCAACACCAGCGCGCTCTCCTTTGGCGCGGTCGGGATGTTCCTCGCGGCGGGCATCCTGGTGCGCGCGACGCGGCGGCGCGCGGCTCCAGCGCGCAAGAACGCAAAAGACGAGTGTGGACGAAACGCAACTCTGGGAGGAGAAGTGTGATGAGGCTCGGAAGCATTTTGGTCTCGGCAATGTCCGTGGTGTCTCTCTTCATCGCGACGCAGGGATGCATCGGCGGCGACAACAGCGCGACCAAAGAGGATCGCCTCTGCACCCCAGGCGCCTACGTCTTCTGCCGATGCGCAGACCGCACCGAAGGCACGAAGCTCTGCAAAGCGGACGGCAAGTCGTTCGAAGCGTGCGGGACGAACGCGGACGGCGAGTGCGTCGGCGGTGAGATCCCCGACCCGCAGACCAACACCGAAGTGCCGAACCCGACCGGCGAGAACCCGAACAACAACAACCAGACGCCCGATCCGCCCGGCGCGATCGAGTCATGCCCCGGCAAGTCGACCGCGATTCAGCCTGGCGTGGACGTCAAATGGGAAGGCGACACGACCTCCGCCAAGAACGATCGCGCGGGCAAGACAGGCGCATGCGCCGTCGGAACCGGCGCCAACGATCACGTCTATCACCTCATCCCGTCCGGCAGCGGCTCGCTCGAGGTGAAGGTGCAAGGCATCGGCGCGATGAACCCGCTCGCGTACATCCGCACGACCTGCGACGACAAGGAGTCGCAAGTGACGTGCGGACCGCCCGGCCCGAACCAACTCGCGCAAGCCAAGGTCAACGTCGTGACGGGCAAGGACTACTTCCTCGTCGTCGACGGCGCCTCGTCGACCGTCGGCAAGTACGCCGTCACCGCGAGGCTCACCACCGGCGCCTTCTGCGGCGACGGCAAGATCGACTCCGGCGAAGCCTGTGACGACGGCAACAAGGTCGACGGCGACGGATGCGGAAACGACTGCAAGCACATCGACGGCAACCCGACGACGGGCGCGAGCTGCCCCGGTCAGTCGGTGGATCTCTGGGCGGGCACGACGATCACGGGCACCGGCTCGACGACGGCGGCCGGCTACGGCAACGCGTGGAACGGCCCCGACCAGACCTGCGATGAGACCGGAACGAACAACTACCAAGACCACGTCTACGGGATCACGCCTCACTCGAACGGGACAATCACGGTCACCGTGACGCCGACCGGCACGGGGACGAAGCCCAATTTCATGCTGTCGGCGCGCAGCTCGTGCGCGGACGCGGCGACGACGACCACCTGCAAGAACGACGGCAGCACGGGGGCGGTCGAGACGATGACCATCGCGGCGGCGGCAAATCAGAAGATCTTCGTCGCCGTCGACGGCGGCGGCATCACCAGCAACAAAGGCGACTACACGATCAGCTTCAAGCTGCAATAATGTCGGTTGGTCCGCAGTACGCAGCACCCCACGACCGAGACCGACTTTAATTCCATGACGCTTCGCACGCTCGCCGCTTGCTCGCTTCTTCTCCTCGCCGGCATCATCGCGTGCTCGTCGCAAGCGACCGCGACGAAGCAAGACAAACTGTGCACGCCCGGCGCGTACGTGTTCTGTCGCTGCCAGGATCGGCAAGAAGGGACGAAGCTTTGCAAAGAGGACGCTGCGTCGTTCGGGCCGTGCGAGCCGTGTGAGTCGTCCACCAACCCCGAAGGACCGCTCGAGCCCGGTGATCCCGGCCCGGGCGATCCGATCGACCAAGACGCAGGCTCGGAGAAGCCGCTGGACTCGGGGCCTGATCCGAACGGCTCGTGCGGCGACGGCATCGTCCAGAACGGCGAAGACTGCGACGACAAGAACGGCGATCCGAACGACGGCTGCGATACGTCGTGCAAGCTCTCGGGCACGACTCCCCTCGCCTCGAACTCATGCCCTGGCCTCGAGGTCCACGTCTGGGGCGGCACGCACAAGCCGACCTTGAGCTCGACGAACTCGGGCGCAGGCAATCACTCCGTCAAGACCACCTGCGGCAGCGCGACCGGCGACGTGCCGACGAGCGGCGCGGCCGGAGCCGATCGCGTGTTCAAGGTCGTCGCGCACAAGACAGGCTCGATGCAGGTCGTCACGACCGACACGACGTTCAACAACTTCCTCTACGTCTCCGCCACGACGTGCCCCAC
>JBGAFW010000081.1:0-47629 GCA_044227045.1 Labilithrix sp. | reverse complement strand
ACGTGCTCGTTGCGAAGCTTCACGACGGCCTTCGCTTCGCGAAGGAACCGCATCGACGCTTCGGAGCTCTCGACCGCGCCCTTGCGAAGGAACTTCATCGCGACGAGCTGATCGAGCTGCAAGTGTCTCGCAGCGACGACATACCCCATGCCGCCTGCGCCGAGGACTTTCTCGACACGGTACTTCCCGGCGAGCACGTCGCCAGGTTTGACCGCTGCAGGGGCGCTGGACATCGACTTGAAGCATACGATGCTCGAGCGCGCATCAGCAACCTAAAGTTGAGGGATTTCAGAGGGATGGACGCTCGATCCACCATGACGTCAGAGTCCTCTTTGAGACGCTCGAGGCCGTCTTGACGTTCGGTAGGTCGGGCTCAGCCATTCGCTTGGAACGAGGTTCGTAGCGCACGAAGAGAGCGGCCAAGCGCGCGGAAAACAACATGGAATCTCGGCAGCTCGGGCGGTGAGCCCGTTCCTTGGTGGCCGTTTGGAACGTGGTACCGTGGGACCCATCGCATGTGTGAGCTCCTCGGTATGGAGTGCAATGTACCGACGGACATCGTGTTCTCGTTCTCGGGGTTGGCTCTTCGAGGCGGGGCGCGTGGGCCGCACGCCGACGGCTGGGGGCTCGCCCTTTACGAGGGTCGATCGGTCCGCACGTTCCTCGAGCCGACGGCGGCTGCGAGCTCTCCGCTCGCCGCGTACATTCGAAAGAACCCGATCAAGACGCTGCTCGCGATCGCGCACGTTCGCAAACGAACACGTGGTCCCGTCAACCTCGCGAACACGCATCCCTTCGTTCGCGAGCTCTGGGGGCGGCACTTCACCTTTGCGCACAACGGCACCGTGCGCGGCGTGAAGAAGCACGCGCTCGGTCGCTTCCAACCGATCGGCACGACCGACAGCGAGTACGCGTTCTGCGCGCTGATGAATCACCTCGAGTCCTCGTTTCCGCACGGCTATCCGGGCGCGAGCGCGCTTGCCCGCGCGGTCGCTGACGCCTCACGCGAGATCGGCAAAGACGGCACGTTCAATTTCTTGCTCGGTGACGGCGCTCAGCTCTTCGCGCGGTGCGCGACGAAGCTCTGTTACATCATTCGCAAGGCACCGTTCCGAAAAGCCACGCTCGCGGACGAGGACCTCGAGATCGATTTCTCGACCGTGACGACGCCGAAGGATCGCGTCGCCGTCGTCGCGACCGCGCCGCTCACACGCGACGAGGCGTGGACCATCGGTGTGCCGGGCCAGATGTGGGTCTTTCGCAAGGGCCGCCTCGCCGACACTCTCGACGCCTGAAGAAGATCGAGAAGAAGGCGCGACGAAGGCCGGCGCGCGCTCGTAATCAGCCGAAACGACGTCGCGGGCCGACGCGAAACTTACTTGCGAATCCGCGATCGCTCGTATGATTGACAGATCGTGAGCCGACCTTCGACAGCAGAGCCGCGTCGCACGACCGTCGCGATTCGGCGTCTCCTCGACACGCGCGATCTGAAGGTCGTGTACCAACCGGTCGTCGATCTGAAGACCAAGAAGATCTTCGCGTACGAGGCGCTCGTGCGCTCGAAGTCGGCCGATTTCGAGAGCCCGATGAGCCTCTTCGCCGCGGCCGTTCAGCACACGTGCACCGGCGAGCTAGGCCGGATCATCCGTGAGATGGCGATCGAAGGGTGCCCGACGCACCCGCTCTTTTTGAACATTCACCCGGCGGAGCTGAACGAAAAATTCGTCGTTCAGCCGAACGATCCGATCTTCCAGCACTCCGAAGACGTCTACCTCGAGATCACCGAAGGCGTTCCTCTCTCTCACTTCCGGCTGTGCCAGAGCATCCTCGCCGAGGTCCGCGGGCGAGGCGTGTACCTCGTCGTCGACGACCTCGGCGCCGGGTACTCGAACCTCCGCTACATCGCCGATCTGCATCCGCGTGTCGTCAAGCTCGATCGCGATCTCATCGCCGGCTTGAAGAAGGGCACGCGGATGTTCAAGCTCGTCTCGGCGATCGTCGTGCTCTGCCGCGACCTCGACGCGCTCGTCGTCGCGGAAGGGATCGAGACGGTCGAAGAGCTCGACGCCGTGCAAGAGGCGGGGGCGCACTTCGGCCAGGGCTACCTGCTCGCGCGGCCCGCGTTTCCCCCGCCGCCGATCTCGTGGCCCACGAACGCCGGGCGAGTGCGCGCCGAGAAGGTCACGATCAAGCAAGCGTCGCCGGTAAAGCCCGTCGCCGCAGCCGGTCCGCAGTCCGTACGCCGGCGCTAGCGCGCGTTTCCGCGCGTGCGTGTGCGAAAAAAAACTACTTCGTCTGGCCGCGGCCGCATCGCGCGTCGCCGAGCGTACGCGCGTGCGCCTCGTAGTCGCCGAGCGGGACGCTCGACGGAAGCACGAGCGCACCGTCGTAGTGACCGCGCTCGTCGGTGGCGAGGACGCCGACGGGGATGTCGCCTTGCGTGCGGCTTCGGAGGACGATCTCGACGGCGACGTGCCCGCACGGCTCGCCCTCGGAGGTGACCTGACCTCGAACCGGCATCGGCGCGCCGCGATGCGCTTCGGCGCCGCCGAGTGACATCGTGAGCGTGGAGCCCGGGCGATCGTCCGGACCGGGCAACGTGACGGGACGAAGCGTCGTGTTGCTGAGCCCACCTTGTCCATTCGCGCCGCCGCTCGACGCGAAGCCCGATCCCGACGAGCCGCTGCTTCCGGTGACGGCGCCGAGCCCATTCGAGCCGCTCGCCGCCGCCGTCGCCGCGCTGCTCCCCGCACGCGGATCGATCGCCTTCGCGCTGCCGCTTCCGTTCGGGGTGGGCTGCGGATTGTTTGGCGCGCCGCCCGAGCTCGCGTTGTTGTTCGACGCCGTGCGCCTCGCGCGATCGGCGAGGTCGTCGCCGCGCGTCGACCCTTGCGGCCAGTTGAAGGGATCTGGCGGCGGCTCGTACGGGACGTTCGTCGAGAGCGGATCGTGCAGCGTGCGTCCCGCGCCGCCGAGATCGATGCGCCGCCACATGTGACCGTCGTCGACCTCGACCCAGGCGTGCGCCTCGTTCGAGATCATGCGCGTGGGGATGCCGAGGTAGAGCGCGGTCACGAGGAACGCGAACGATCGATGCCGGCACACGCCCTTCTGGTTGAGCGCGAGATCGAGGTAGATGTCGCCGCGGCCTGACGGCGGATCATCGGAGTCTTGGAAGGATCGGAAATACGTGACGAGCTTCGTCACGACCTCACGCGGAGAGCTCTTCGGCGTGACGCCGATCTTCTGCGCGACCTGCCCGGCGGCGGTCTGCACGTTGGGTGGGAGCGGCGGCACGGCCCGAAGCTCGGCGCGCGTGGGGTTTCCGAAGTCGCCACCAAACGCTGCGCGCGGGACGGAGAGCTCCATCACGAGCCGCGCGCGCATCGACGAGTCGCCTTCGATGAACCAGTTCTCGGCGCCGTCCTTGTAGAGCGTGAACTTCACGTCTTGCGTGCCGACGCCGGCGCGCGCGCGAAGGACGCGCGAGCCCGGACCGACCGACGGAATGCGCACCTTACGGCCGGCGGCGAGGTCGATGACCATGTCCGCATAGAACTGCTCTTCGGCGCCGTCTGGCGGGGGAGACGCGGAGATCGCGAGCGGCGTCGCGTGCGTGTCGCGCACCGAAAGCGTGTAGTTTGCATCCACCATGTCGTAGGCGGAGAGCCGCTTGAACGGCGCCGTCGATGGCATGAACGGATCGTCGTAGGGGAGCGTGTCGGGGCGATGCGTGTCGCGGTCCGGCCGGAATTTGTCGCCGGGCGCGTCGCCCTTCGGCGAGGGGCTATAGGGCGCGTCACCCGTCCCGAACGGGCGGGCCGGATCCGGCGCCGACACGAGGCCGCGCGGCGTGTTGATCGCGGCGGGAAGATCGCCGTCGAGCGCGACCGCGAGCGCGACGTCTTCGCGGGGGTCCGGCGGGATCGGCTCATGGAGCGTGGGCGTGCCGAATCCCGTGAGGCCACGCTGTGCGATCGCGGGCGGAGCGACCGCCATGACGAGAAGGGGAACGACGAGCCAGTGGGCTCTCTTCTTCGTCCGCTTCGTCATCATGTGCGCGAGACGGAGTGTATCCCGAACGCGGCCGAAGTTCCCGGCTCTGCTGGGAGAGCTCGTCAGTGGAGCGCGTTGCGCGAGCCCGAAGGGGTCACCGGCTGCGCGCCAGGCTGGTTTTTCCAGCCGCCCGACTCGTAAATGTAGCGACCGTCTTGCATCGTGACGGTCGGGGCGTTCCACACCGCGCCAGGAGGCGGCGCCTCCCAATGACCGGGGATCCACGCGTACTGCATACCGGTCCAGTGCCAGTACCCGGCGACCCAGAGCGCTTGGGGGTTGGGGGGAGGCGGTCGGTCTTCACGCACGGGCGCAGGTGGAGGTCCGCTCACGACCACTCCTCGCGGTGGCGACTCCGGCTCGTTCACGACGCAGCCACTTCCCACCGCGATCATGGCGATGAGTAGTGTCGAGCCACAGACTACGTTCCACCCCGCACGCATCGCATCACCCTCGGTTCTCGCGGTTCTCGTTTCGCGCAGTCCTCATACGAAGGAGAGAACGCTCGATCCCCTCACTTTGCGTCTCATTTGCGTTCGATTCTGGTCCTATTTTAGTGCTCGAGTCCGCACGATCCAAAGCGCGGCGCCATTTTGGTAGGGCGATGTGCCTAATCCGCCCGGATCGCATTGTGCGTCGATTCGAGGAAGCGGATGATGCACGACCATGGCCGCCAAAGCCCACCCCAGCCTTCGACATCAGCTCGCCTCTCTCGACCCCTCGGTCCGCGCGCGCCTCGACGCGTGTGGGTTCGATGAAGCGTCTTTTCTCGAGCGCGCGGCGTCGTTGACCGAAGGTGACGCAGCGGCGCGGAGGCGTGAGCGCAACTGCGTCAAAGGCGTCGTCGAGGCTCCGAAGCCCGGCGAGGTTCGCAAGATGCTCGCGCCGAACACCCCCGAGCACGACCGGTTGCGCGAGGTCGGCAAGAAGGCGCTCTCCACGGGTGAGCTCGCGTTCTGCACGATGGCAGGCGGGATGGCGACGCGGATGGGCGGCATCGTGAAGGCGCTCGCCGAGGTCTTCGAAGGCCGCACGTTCCTCGAGCTTCGCCTCAACGAGAATCGGTCGGCGAGCGAACGCGCAGGCCGGCCCATCCCGCTCTGGCTGATGACGAGCGAGGCGACGCACGAGGCGCTCACGAGCGCGCTGGCGGAGGCGAAGGCCCCCGCGCACGTCGCCTGCTTCATGCAGAGCCTGTCGTTGCGGCTCAACCCCGATGGCTCCTTGTTCTACGACGACGAAAAGCAGCCGAGCCTCCACGCGACGGGGCACGGTGATCTCATCGACGCGCTCCGTCGCTCGGGTCTCCTCGACCGCTTCGTCGCCAGCGGCGGCAAGTACGTTTGGATCACGAACGTCGACAACCTCGGCGCGTCGATCGACGAAGCGATGCTCGGCCTCTTCGTCGAGGCCGTGAACGAGGGCAAGGTCGAGGTTCAGTGTGAGGTGTGTCCGAAGGCGGGCGACAAGGGCGGCATCCCCGTTCACGCCGAAGGCAAGCTGCAGGTGCTCGAGGAGTTCCGGTTGCCGCCCGAGTTCGACCCGACGACGGTGAACGTCTTCAACACGAACACGTTCCTCGTCAGCGCCTCGCGCATGGCCGAGAGCGGCGGCGCGCTGTCATGGACGTACTTCGAGGTCGAAAAGAAGGTCGACGGCCGGACGGCGATCCAGTTCGAGCGCCTCATCCAGGAGATCACGGCGTATTGGCCCACGACCTACGTCGAGGTTCCGCGCGAGGGCGTGGCGTCGCGGTTTCTCCCGGTGAAGGACACCGACGAGCTGGCCAAGCGAAAAAAGGACATCGAGGCGGTCGCCCGAGCCCGCGGAATGGTCTGACGGGACGACGCCAGGTCGGGTAAGCTGGGGCGCCGTTTTCGGCACGTCTCTCTTCGCACCCATGCTCTTCGAGATCGTCCACGAGTTCGACATTCCGCGTGACGCTTTGGAGCTCGCGGTGATCTCGCCCACGCTTTGTCAGAAGCTCGCGCACCGGCTCCCGAACATGGAGAGCATCCAGCAGAAAGAGCACGTGCTGAAAGAGGGACGCCTCGAGCGGGTGTGGAGCTACCGCGCAAACTTTCGCTTGCCGCCGATCGCCCGCGCGTACGTCACGCCCGAGATGATGGCGTGGGACGAGCGGTCGACCTACGACATCAAGAAGCACACCTCCGAGTGGACGATCATCCCCCGCGTCAAGCCCGAGTGGCGGAAGTACTTCGCAGCGACGGGGACCTACGAGCTCGCGACGCTCGACAGCGGGCGCACGAAGCGAACCGTCAACGGCACGATCGAGCTGCGCGTCCCGGTGCTGCGGCAGGTCGCCGAGAATTTGATCGTGAGTGAAGTGCGGAAGATGTTCGACGCCGAGGCCGAGACGCTTCGCGACTTGGCGACACTGGTATGACCGCGCGATCTTCATTTTGGGGGGCGCGACTTTCCTTCGGAAAGATCGCGCGACGAATCTGACCGACCAGGAAAGAGAATGTCGAAGATGACGAGCTCCTCGAAGAAACCCGCAACGCGAACCGCCTCGCGTCAGCGCACACCCCGCGCACACGAGCGCGGGCGCCGGTCGGCCGCTACCCTCCTCGGAGCGCTCACGTCCTCGTGCATCCTCGCGTCGTCGCTCGCGACCGCGACCTCGGCGAGCGCCGACCCGTTCGCCCCACGCGCCGAGCGCCTCCTCTCGCCCGGACGCACCACCGCGGGCGAAGACTCCGCCGAAGCGATCGTCCTCAACCCGGCAAACCTCGCGAACCTTCCCGGCGCCGAGGGGCGCTACACGGGCGTGCGCTGCCCCGACACGAAGCACGTGGCGTGTGGTCACTCGTTCGAATTCGCGACGCCGCTCCTCTGGGGAATCGCGACCGGTCTTCGACTCGACTACGTGATCCCGCCGGGCGGGCCCGACGGCGTCGGCTTCCCGTTCAACGGCGTCGACTACTCGTGGATCACGTGGGCCGTCGGCTACCGCATGTCCGATCGCCTCCAGATCGGCGGGTCGCTGCAGTGGTCGTACTCCGAGAACCCGTACACGAATCATCTGTTCGGCATCACCGCGGGCCTCTCGT
Source organism: Labilithrix sp. (assembly GCA_044227045.1). Taxonomy (GTDB): domain Bacteria; phylum Myxococcota_A; class Polyangia; order Polyangiales; family Polyangiaceae; genus Labilithrix. The sequence continues at coordinate 40,499 of JBGAFW010000081.1, read as the reverse complement.
ACCGGATGAACACGCACTTCGGCTTCTCCGTCGTCGCGCACGACTTCAACGGACCGAGCACGCAGGTGCTCGCGCCCACGGGTCTGCCCGTGCTCGATCGGCAGTTCGTCGGCGCGATGGCCTTTCGCCCCACCGGCAAGCGCAACATCGAGATCGGGATCGAAGGCCGCTACTTCGACGGCGCGGACAAGGCGCGCCCGCGTGCCGTGCTCGGCGTCGAGGTGCCCGGCGTGGGCCGCATTCGCGGCGACGTCGAGATGCAGAACATCGGCAACGACACCACGCGCGGTGTCCTCGCGACGGCAGGCGCCGAGATCTACTTCAACCAGTTCAGCGCAGGCGGCGGCGCGCTCTTCGGCAGCGGGCTTGGAGACTCCCAGTCCGTCGGCCAATACGCGACCGTCTCGTTCAGCTCCTATCTCATGCCGGGCGTTCCGCGATCGGAGCATGCCGTCTACATCCGCATGGAGAGCACGCCGGGCACGCGCAGCCACGTGCGTCTCCTCCGCCGCCTGTGGCGCCTCGCCGAGGACAAGGAGATCTCCGCCGTCACGTTCGTGATGCGTTCGGAGCCCGCGTCGAGCTACGCCCACGCCGAAGAGCTCGCCGACGCCTTCCGCGTGCTGAAGGCCCACAAAAAGAAGGTGATCTGCAGCTTCGAAGACGCTGGAGCGAAGGCGCTCTACGCGTGCGCGAGCGCCGACAAGATCGTCATCAACCCGGCGGGCGGCATCCGCTACTCGGGCCTCAAGACGACACACATGTATCTTGCAGGTCTGCTGAAGAACATCGGCGTGAAGGCCGAGTTCGTTCGGATCGGCGATCACAAGAGCGCGCCCGAGCAGTTCATGAACGAGCACGCGAGCCCCACCGCGAAGGCCGATCAAGAGGAGATGCTTCGCCAGCACGAGGCGGTCTTCGCGCGCAACATGGAGCTCTATCGCGGCATCCCGGCCGATCGCTTCCGCGAGATCTCGGCGAAGGGACCGTTCGTCGCGAGCGAGGCACGCGACGCGAAGCTCGTCGACGGCTATGCGTTCGACGACGAGCTCGAGCGCGTCACGCAAGACGTGGTCGGCAAGAAGGCGAGCTACGAGAAGCTGTCCGACGAGAAGAAGGCGCCGGAGTATTTCGGACCGCGTCCGCACGTCGCGATCCTCTACATCGACGGCGACATCATCGACGGTCGCTCGCGCAACGTGCCGATCCTCGACATGAAGCTCGTCGGCTCGTACACGATCGCCGAGACGGTGAAGCAGCTGCGTGAAGACGGCAACGTGAAGGCCGTCGTGCTTCGAATCGAGAGCCCCGGCGGCTCGTCGATGGCGTCCGACGTGATGTGGCGCGAGCTCAAGAAGTTGAACGAGAAGAAGCCGCTCATCGTCTCGATGGGATCGATCGCGGCGAGCGGTGGCTACTACGTCGCGGCGCCGGGACGCACGATCTTCGCGCTCCCGCTGACGATCACCGGATCGATCGGCATCTTCTACGGCAAGGCCGACGTCAGCGAGCTGCTCGGTAAGATCGGCGTCAACATCGAGACGCGCAAGACCACGTCACGCGCGGACGCCGAGTCACTCTACCGCGGCTTCACCGACGACGAGCGCGTGGAGCTCCGGCACAAGGTGCATCAGTTCTACGACGTCTTCCTCGATCGCGTCGCGCAGGGCCGCCACATGACGAAGGAGGAGGTCGACGCGGTCGGCCAAGGCCGCGTGTGGGCTGGCCAGCAAGCGCTCGAGAAGCGCCTCGTCGACCGCATGGGCGGCATTCGCCACGCGCTCGACGCTGCCCTCGACGCCGCGCATCTGCCGAAAGACACGCCGATCGAAGAGCACCCGGCGGTGCAGCAATCGCTGCTCGAGTTCGCGCTCAACCTCGTCGGCATCAAGGCCGGCGCAGGGATCAAGATCGAAGACCTGCCGATGTCGGTCCGCGAGGTCCTTCGCGGCGTCGCGCCGATCACGCTCTACGGTGAAGGTGAGGCTCTCGCGCGAATGGAATGGGTGCCGCTCGAAGACATGACCGGCTCCGACGACGCGAGCACCGACTGGTGATCAGCGCGCGACGAACGACGCGCCCATCGTGACGAGGTTGCCGCGAAACGGCGTGACGGTGACCGCACCGAAGCGGTCGCCGATGCATCGCGCCGCCTCGGCCGAGAGACCGGCGGGCTCGTCGACGACGACCTTCGACACACGACCATCCGGGTTGATCGTCACCTTCGCGTGACCAAATCCCTTCGAGACCGCCGAGGTCGGGACGCCGCAGCCCGTCACGTCCACCTGATTGAGCGCCGCGCGCGCGGCTTGCGGGTCGAACGCCGGGAGCTCGCCTTCGCTCGTCGGGACCGCGTCACGTGAGGAGCGCGGGAGCGGAGGCGGCGGGGGACCATAGTTGTAATAGACGTTGTTCACGTAGACCGGCTCGGGCGGCGGATCACGATGCGTGGAGCTGACGATCGCGGCGCCCGCGAGCACGCCGACGGCGATGAGCGCGACGTCGCCGCCTCCTCCATGATGATGAATGCGGCCATGGCCGTGATGGGTGTACGTGCCGCACGCGAGCGTGCTCGTCGCCATGATCCCCAGAGCGAAGAGACGATGGATCGACCAAAACGAAGAGGCTTGCGACATGGCTTGGAGCTGCCGCTTACAAACGGCGTTCCATCCCGCGCGTGGCGTGAAGACCTTCCGTCACGCGCGCACGATCCACGAGAAACGCTGGCAAATCGAGGATCGCGTGCGACGCTCGAAGACGGGACTGGAGCCAATCCGAACCGTCCAAACCGAGGACGGTCGTTCACGATCCGATGGGGGCTTCACCCAAACCCCGATCGGTCGCGGTCAGCGGTAGGGCCGAGCCGTGCGTGCGATCGACACCGCGACGATATGGGCGAGCAGATCCATCGTGCCGGCTGTGGTCGTCGCGAGATGCTTCGACGTCGTCGCGACGACGGTGTTCGGCTGTGGCCGGATGTTCAAGAGACGCGTGTCGTAGGTGGCCGACGGTGCGTTGTCGCGCAGCACCTTGAGGAGCACGTCGAAGTTGGCGAGCTGCGACGGCTGCATGCTCGCGCCGAGGCTCTCGTAGCGGAGCTCTTTGCAGACGAGCAGCCACGGCTTCGCGTCTTGGCGGAACAAGTAGACGACCGGCTCGCGATCAGAGGCGATCTTCTTCGACTCGGTCGTGGTCGCCTTCGTCATCAAGAGGCCGCCGGTCATGACGGCCCGGCTGATGCTCACCGATCGGGACTTGGTGACCTGCGTGTCGACGACGACCGTCGTGTGCATCGCACGGACGAGCGCGAAGATGTCGGCGAACGGAAGGCGATGCTCTTCGCCGTTGCCCGTGCCCACGAAGTCGCCGCCCTCGAAGCGGAAATTGCGCGGGCGAAACATCTCGTCGCTCGAGGCGACGGACGCCGCGTCGATCAGCGCGACGTCGTGGCCTCGCGAGCGAAGCTTCATCACGACGTCGGTCGCTCGTGCGCGATCGTCCGTCCGAAGAACGACGACCGGAGCCGGCGCGCGAAGCGTCAGGGCCACCTCGTACGCGGTGAGGCCGAGGTCCGTCGCGAGCTTGGGCGCCTCTTCCTCGACGCTGCGAGCGAGGCTCAGAATCGCGACGATATCCACGGGATCGAGCGTATCCCAAGGTCCACGGAAGCGCTTGCCTTGGTCGAGCGTATTCAAAGGAGCCTGCTCATGCGACGGTAGACGCTCTCCCACTCTCTCTTCCTCCCGCGGTCACCCGGAGGGACCTCGATGAGCAAGCACCGACAGCAAGGGCAACGACGGCGGAGCCTCGGCCTACCCATCGCCGCGGCGCTCGCGATGACAGCCGCGGCGTCGATGGTCGCCCTCGGGAGCGAGCCGCATGTCCTCGCGTCGGGGCCCGCGCCAGCGAGACGCGTGGTCGAGCTCGAAGCGGCGAAGACCTTCGCGGTGGTGAACGTGACGAGCCCGAGCGTATCGGTCGCGAGCTGCGGGAGCTGTCATGACGAGATCGTTCGCGAGTGGGAGTCGTCGAAGCACCACCTCGCGGCGTCGAATCGAAGCTTCACCGCGGCGCTCGATCGAGAGCTCGAAGGCGATCGCGCGTTTTGCCGGGGATGCCACGCGCCGACCGCGACCGACGCGCACGCGCCGACGCCGTTCGTGCCGCGGCAAGAAGGGATCGGCTGCGCGAGCTGCCATTCCACGAGCCCAAGCCACGCGCACGGAGCAGCGGCGACGCGCACCACGACGACGACGACGAAGGCATGCGCGAGCTGCCATCAATTCACGTTCCCGTCGGGCAAGGGGCTGATGCAAATGACGGCGAACGAGCACGCGAAGAGCGAGCATGCGGACACTGCATGCGCGACGTGTCACATGCCGCGCGGCGAAGGAGTAGCGAAGACGCACGTCGATCACCGCTTCGACGTCGGCTCGATGCTCGCGCGCGCGCTCGTGGCCGACGTCGCCCGTGCGAGCGCGACGAGCGTCGCGTTTCGTTTGCGTCCCGGCGAGATCGGGCATGCGTTTCCGACCGGCGATCTCTACCGGCGGCTGCGCGTGACCGCGAAGACGAGCTCCGTGAAGAAGGAGCGCTACCTCTCGCGTCACTTCAAGACGCTGGAAGGCGCCGGACACCAGCATCCGAAGATCGACGACGACGGCCGTGACGACCGCGTTGGCGCATCGAATCAGCCCGCGTGCTTCGAGCTCGATCTCGGTGACCGCGCGAAGGACGTCCCAATCGACGTCGAGATCGCCCTCGAGCGCGTCGAGCAGCCACGCACGGCGCGGGAGTCCGACGCGGAGGTGTCCGCTCGCTTGACCGTCGTCGAGCGGGCCGTTCCCGTCGCGCCCGCGTCCACCACCACCACGAGATACCGACCATGCCGCGAATGATTCACCCCTCCACCCGCTTCAGCGTCATCACCACCCTCGTGATCGGGCTCTCGCTCGTGATCACCGGCTGCAAGAACAAGAACACCAAGAAGGCAGGCGAGATCGTCACCGACCGCGCGAGCGACGGCGGCGTGCATGCGGTCGGGCTTCACGTCGAGACGGAGGGCAGCGACGGCGGCGCGGAGCTCTCGATCCGCGAGGGCGGCGCTGCGTTTCAGCTCGTCTCGACGCTGAGCGCGATCAAGCTGCGACGCATCGAGAAAGGCCCGGTGCTCGCCGCGTCCGAAGATCTGCGTGTGCTCTACACGCTCGAGCGGGACGGCTCGGTCGGCATCGTGGAGCCCTTCGCGCGGATGATCAACGAGAACTACCGTTCCATGGGGATGCAGCTCGGACGCATCGCCGGGGTGTGGCCCGAGAACCTGTTCGTCGAGCTCGCGGAGCCAGGTGGCCGCAGCGAGACGATCGTGGTCAACCACAACGTCAACGTCGCGAAAGGGACGGTCACGATCGCTCGCCGCTCTGGCCATCTCGCGTACGCGTCCTCGTGGAAAGACGGGAGCATCCTCGCGTCGGAGGCCGAGAGCTCCAGCTTGATGGGGCCGTACGTGTGGGGCCGGCCGAGCGAGCTCGTCGTCCTCACGACGTCGCCGGGCGCGAAGAAGCCGCGCGCTCCGAAGTGGCCGAAGCAAGCCGCGGCGCTCGACGGAGAGCTCATCGCGTACGAGAGTGGTCGCATCTTCCTTCAGGCGGGCCTTCGTCCACCACGGAAGCCGAACCAAGACTACGACGAGGATCCGCCGGACACGGCGTACATCTTCGACTCGCCCGACGGCGTGCAGCCGCCCGCGCCGGTGAAGATGCCGGGACCGGTGGAGAAGCTCGTGCGCGGCCGCGTGGAGACAGAGACGATCGCCTTCGGCGCGACCTGGATGTCCCGTTTCAACGGCGACGGCTGGGTGCCGGTTCCACTTCCGCCGGTGAACGACCTGACCTCCGTGAAGCTCACCGACGTCACGATCGGCGACGACGGCTCCGTGTGGGTGATCGCCGGCAGCAGCGACGTGTTTCGCGGCGACCTCCCGGCCTTGGCTTGGAAGCCCGTCGGGGTGCCCGGCGGCTTCACGGCGCACGAGATCCTCGCGCGCGACGCGACCGATGTCTGGATCGCGGGCTCCGCGAAGGAGGACAGCGAGCCTTACCGCCAGCGTCTCCTCCACACGCAGCCGAAGCCGCGCTCGCCGCTGTTCACGTTCCCCGATTCCGCGGAGAAGCTCGCGGAGCAATTCTTGAACGACAAAGGACGAGACTTTACGCCGTTCTCACGAAGCTGCATGGCCCCCTTCATCGTCTTCGGCACCGACGCGGAGATCACCGAAGAGGAGGCGAAGGCGCTCGCCGCCAAGAAGATCCCCGAGGCGATCTCTGGCAAGCCCGTGCTCGCAAAGTCGAAGGACGGAAAGGTCTACGGCTACGTCGTCGACGAGTCGTTCTCGGAGACCTACCTGCCGATCGTCAACGCGACGTCGTCGATCAAGGCCGTCCGGCCCTCGGCCCGCGTCGTCTGCGCCCGCCCGACCGTCGAGAAGGACCTCAGTCCACCCCCAAAGACGCCCTAATCACAACCCCATGAAATCATGGCACTCCCCCCGTCCTGAGTTGATTTTGGCCGCGCTAAGTGCGCGGAAGGACGTGGGGCGATTCAGGCGGCGCGGAGGGTGAGGACGACGACGGCGGGGGCGACGCCGAGGCGGATCGGGGGGCCGGTCGTGCCGAGGCCTGGGTGCACGAAGAGTGTCGAGCGGCCCTCTTTGTAGACGCCGATGTGGAAGTGGTGGGCGAGCTTCGAGGCGTTGATCCAGCGACCGAGGAACGGGACGGCGATCTGGCCGCCGTGTGTGTGTCCGCTGAGGACGAGGTCGACGCCGCGCTTGGCCATCTGTGGGAAGCGATCGGGATCGTGCGAGAGCATGATGGTGGGGACGTCGGCGGGGCGCTCCTTGAGCGCGAGGTCGACGTCGGCGCGCTTCGTCCACGTGTCGTCGATCGCGGTGAGGAACATGCGCGCGCCGTCGCGCTCGATGACCTCGCCTTCGTTGCGTAGCACCTTCGGGCCGCGATCTCGGATGAGCGAGATGAGCGGCTCGCCTTCGCCGAAGTAGTCGTGGTTGCCCATCGAGCAATAGACGCCGTCTTTGCCGCGAAGGCCGCCGATGAGATTCGCGATCTCTTCGTGGAACGAGACGCCGCTCGTGACGAGGTCGCCGGTGACGACGATGGCGTCCGCTTGCTCGGCGTTGGCGCGCGCGACCCAGCGACGACCCCACCAAGGAGGCGTGAGCGCGCCGATGTGGAGATCGGACAAGTGCACGATGCGATAGCCGTCGAGCTTCGGGTCGAGCTTCGCGATCGGCACCTCGACACGGCGCGTGACGAAGAACCATCGCCGGAACGTGACGCCATAGAGGCTCACGAGGAGGCCGAGCGCATAGGTCCACATGAAGAACCCGAGCGACGGCATGATCGGCGTACCGCGAATGGCGTCGACGATCGGCTCACCGATCAAATAGACGATCGACGGGACGATGCAGAAGACACATGCACACCAGTGCACGTAGTAAGGGACGTCGAAGAAGAAGACCTCTTGAAAGGACCGCGGCTCGTCGTTCGCGATCTTCTCCGCGCGTCCGAGAAAGAGCCACACGCCGAGCGCGGCGACGGCGGCGGCGATCCCGAGCGCGAGAAACGTGTCGAGATGGGCGTATCGACGAAGCGCCTCCGTGAGCGCCGCGACGTAGGGCAGATGGCAGAGCGTCGTGACCCCGAGCAGGAACTTGCGAAAGCGCGAGATCCGCGGGCGCTTTCCGATCGCGCGTGCGCCTACGTTGTTCGGCGGAGGGAGCGTGCTGTTCGCGGAGGTGGTCTCCGCCGGAGGCGAGGAGGACATCGGGCGTGAAGAAATCGGGCGTGAAGAATCGGGGCGTGAAGAAATCGGGCGTGAGAGAGCCTGAACAGGTACTCGTACTACGCGATGCGCCCTTCGACCACCGTTCCGTCGTCGCCGATCGCGCGAACCGTGCGCGGTCCCGCTGCGACGGAGATCATGCTCGACTGAACGCCGATATCACCGCTCATGCGAACCCAGCTGTTCGCGCCGTTCAGCGTGGAGCGTCGCACGAGACGTGCTTGCGCCGAGCCAGCCCAAGCTTGGCCGTCCTCCGAGGTGGTGAGGCTCAAGAGGTCACGGGTGGTCTGCACCGCTTCGAGCTGGAAGTCGAGCTTCGGACCGAGCGAGAGCGCATGTCCACCAACACCGACCGTGACCGCCCCACCGTCGGGCAACGCAGCGATCGCGAGGAGGTGACCACCGCAGATGGAGGAGACGAACTCGACGACGCCCATCTCGACGCGAACGATCGCGCCCCAGTCGCCACACGCGACGAGCTGCCCGTTGGCCATACGCGCGACGCCGTGGAGGCGCGCGCAGCTCATCGCGTCTCCGACGACGGTGACGCGGTCGCCGTTGAACTGCGTGACGACGCCGGCCGTCTTGCCGGGGACAGACCGCGCCGCGCCGCCGCGGTAGGGTCGCTCTCCGACGAGCGTGGTCGTGCCGTTGTCTTCGACGAGCGCGCCGAGGAACGTGATCTCGGGATCGGGCACGCGCCAGATCGTGGTGCCGCCGCCGAGCACGTGCCTCGCGACGAAGCCGCCTTCTCCGAAGAGGAGCACGCTGCCGTCACGCATCCAGCGGAGACCACGAAGCGCGGCGCGCGGGACATGGCTCGGGAGCGAGACGGGGATCCACGTCCCTCGCTCCCAGCGAACGAGGCCCGACACCGAAAGAGCGATTGCGGCGTCTGCCGTCGCGGTGAACACCACGCTGCGGATCGACTTGTTCGCGAGCGGCGGCGTGAGCATCGACCACGTCCAGGCGGCGGGATTCGACGCTTGCGCCTCCGGCACGCGATCGATCACGTGCTGCGCGACCGGCATCTTCGGCTTCGAAGGGGCGCTCACGAACGGCGGATCTTTGCCGTCGGCGCGCACGCGAACCCCGGAGCCCGCTTGCGCGGCGTTGTGGGGAGGATTTTGCGAGTCGCTGACGCGCGCGGTCGCTTCGTACGGGGAGACCTGGCTTCGCGGCGCCGTCTTCTGCTCCTCGAGCGCGGCACGCAGCGGCAGCTCGAGCGCGTTCCAAAGCTCTATCGCGCTCTCGTGGCGTGAGCTCGGATCCGCCGCGAGCGCACGCGCCAGCTCGCGATCGAGCGTCTCGCAGACCGGCGTCGCGATCTCGAGCTCGGGCGAGAGGGAGTTACGCACCTTCATCAGCGACGGGCGCGGGCCGTTCAGGATGCGCGTGACGATGAGGAGTGGATTCTCGCCGTCGTTGAACGGGAACGCGGGCTTCGCGGTGAGCATCTCGAAGACGACCGCGGCGAGCGAGAATACGTCGGTGCGTGGAGACACCCGTTGATTGCCCTGCTCGTACTGCTCCGGCGGGGCATAGCCGAGCGACGCGCCGGCGAGCGCCGACGTCTTTTGCAGGTTCACGTCGACGAGCTTCACGAGCCCGAAGTCGGTGACCTTCGCGACCTCGGTGCCCGCCTCGGTGGTGAGCAAGATGTTCGACGGCTTGAGGTCGCGATGAACGACCTTCTGCTTGTGCACGACATCGAGCGCCTGACAGATCTGACGGAGCAGCCGGCGAACGCGCTCGGCTTGCATGCCGCGTCCTGCCTTCTTTTGATCGGTGAGCACCTTCTCGAGCGTCGTGCCGTCGACGTACTCGAGCACCGTGAAGGGGAGCGTCAGCGGATCGGGACCGTACGGTGACGGCACCTGCGCGATCGCATGATCGTAGAACCTTACGATGTAAGGGTTGGGCCGGCCCTGCGTCGAGAGCATGCGAAGCACCTCGGCCTCGCGCTGGAAGCGGCGCAGCGCTTCGGTCGCCACGACGTCCGGCCGGAGCACCTTCACGATGACGACGTGACCCGAAGGGTCGTCCCAGTTCGCGCGGAACACCCAACCCTGGCCGCCCTCACCGATGCACTCGCGCAGGTAGTACGCGGTGTTGCCGGCTCCACGCAGCACGCGCCCCACGAGCGAATCGCGGAGGGGCACCAGGCGAGGATCCGGAGACGGATGCATTCGGCAAACTCGAGAATACGCGCGGTTTCCCCCGAAACCAACGAGCTTCACCGACCTGCGGATTACACGTATTCAGCGGCGTTCCGCGATGCGCACGGAGCCGTGAACGAAGAACGCGCCGCGAACGAGCCGCGGCGCGTACTCTCACGCGCTTTCTATTTTTTCTCGGTCTGCGTGACGAAAGAGCGATCAGCTCTCGAGCATCTTGAGGAGCGTGTCCTTGTTCGTGACGCCGACGTGCTGAGCCTTCTTCTCGCCGCCCTTGAAGACCATCACGGTCGGGACGCCGCGCACGCCGTACTTCTGCGTGACCTTCGGCGCGTCGTCGATGTCGAGCTTGCCGATCTTGTACTTGCCCGGGAACTCGTCCGCGAGACCCTCGACGATCGGTGCAAGCACCTTACACGGGCCACACCACGTTGCTGTGAAGTCCACCAGGACAGGCACGCTGGACGAGAGCACTTCTGTCTCGAAGTTTTCGTCGGTGAGCTCGATAACGTTCTTGCCGGCCATGGCGGCCTCCTCGCGAGATGAAGGTGAAGCAGCGGTTCCCGCTTCACATACATGGGGTTGATTGGACAGTCAGGTTAGGAAAAGTCGGCGGCGAAATCCAGCGCCCAGGTCGATCGATCACTTCGATGCCGCGGGCGGAGGCGGCGGTGCGTTCGGTCATTTCGCCGCTTTTGCTGCGGGAATGTTCTCGTCGGCCGCCCCGCGTTTCATGGGCGAACCACCGTTGTCGGGCTCGTTTGGCGCGGGCGGAGGCGAGCCTCCTCCTTGGCGCCGGGCCTGAAGCCGCAGGACGCGATCGAGGGTGGAGGCGAGCGCGTCGGCGGAGGCGCCCGCGGTCACGCGGATGCGCGCCCCGTCACGCTTCACCTCGATCGAGTCGAGGAGCGGGCCGAAGCCGACCATCCGAAGCATGAGCTCTTTGCCCCACTCGAGGCGCTTCTTCAAGATCAGCTTCTCGACGGCGGCGCACGCCTTGTCGGCCGCCTCAACGCCCCCGGAGGGATCGCACACGAGCTCGATCGCGCCGTCGATCGTCCCTCCGCTCGTCCCGGCCCGGAGCGCGAGCCCCACGGACGACACCGAGAGGACGCCTGCCATCACGCTCTGCGAGTTGTCCTTCGAGTCGAGCTCCGCGCCCATCTCGTTCTTGATGCGATCGCGCAGCGAGCGGGGGAGGAGAGCGGTGATGAGCACGGTCGGCGAGCGCCAGTCATCGCGGCTCGTCAGCGACGCTCGCATCGCCGCATGGCCTTGAGCCTCGCGCACGCTCGGCTTCTTCGCATCCGCCGCCTCGAGCATCGCGTCGAACCACGCGCCGCGACCTACGACGAGGAGCGATCCGTGTCCGTAGGCGAGCCGCGGACGTGCCGCCTCACGCGAAGACGTGTCCTCCGCCACGACGAAGCTGCCGACGTCCTTCGTCTCGACCTTGCCACCGCGCTGGCTCGCGAGCTGCGTCGTGCAGCGCGACAGCTCGTCCCGCGTGACATTCACCCGCGCCGCAAGGCCAAGCTCGCCTTTGTCGCCCTCTTCGGGCACGGCGAGCGCCATCGACTCGACGCGTGAGAGCGGATCGAAGCCGCAGGCCTCTGCGAGCTTGTCCATCCCGAGCGCCTTCGCGGCGGCTCCACCGCCGAGGATCGGGATCGGCACCTCCGCCTTCGGCATCTTGGTGGGAGACTCCTTCCCGAGCAGCACCTCATAGAGAGGAGAGCGCCGGAGCTCGGCGAGGTTCACCTGCAGGGCGAGGAAAGAGTCGCGCGGGACGGCGTCGTACGGATCTCCCGAGCCGCTGCCTCCACCGAGCGTCTTCAGGCCACCAAACATGAAGAACGCGGCGACCGCACCGAGAACGCCGATTGCGATCAATCGCGTGCGTTGAGAAAGAACCACAGCTCGAGTCTAGCCCAGTTGTGTAGATAGAATCCGCACCGCCGTGACGTCATCGCGCGTTTCACCACCAAGCGCAGCTTCTCCCATTTGCTGCGAACCCCGAGCGGGCTCGACCGCCGTCGTGGTCGCGCGATCTCTCCGAAGGAGAGTCGCGCCCCCCAAAATGAAGATCGCGCGACGTGCACGCGCTCGTGGCTTCGTCGCTCTCGCGATCGCCGTGGCCGCGTGCGACGACAACAAACCCGTCGCGACGACCCCCTCCGCCTCCGCGTCGATCAACGAAGCCCCGCCCGCGCCGCCACCGCGCGAAGGATGTGCGCGCACCGGCACGTTTGCGGCGCTCGAGAACGACCCCGCCTGCGTCACGAAGCACGCCACCGAGGAGGCGATGCGCGCCGCGATGAAGCGCGTCGCGATCAACGTCGCGCTCGAGCCCGCCGAGGTCATCACGGGCAACACGGCGCTGATGACGATCACGATGACGAACACGTCGCCGGCCGAAGCGACGATCTTCCTCGAGGCGCGCCCGCGCCCGATCGGTCCACGCACCGACTGGTCGCGCGTGATCGGCATCCCCGAGCCAAAGAACACGACCTCGGAGGTCCCTCGCCTCTTCTTTCCGCTCACGACCACGGACTCGTGGGACCACGACGTCGACTCGCTGCCGGTCGTGAACGGAAGCACGACGCTCCCGCCGCCGCCCGTGACGACGCTGGCCGTGCACCTGCGGCCGAGCGGAAAGCTCACGCACACGGCGTCGTGGTGGGCGCTTCGCATTCCCGCGCCAGCGCCCGTGTTTCAGGACGACGCCGGGCATCGCTACTACCCGAAGACCGCCGCCGTGTCGCTGATCCCGGGGGAGTACACGATCACAGTCGAGCTGCCGCTCTTCGGTCTGACGCGTGAGGAGCGCAGATACACGACGCGCGTCCGCGTCGTGCGCGCCCCGAAGCCCTCCGATGGGGGACTCTGACGCCTCCGCGATCGCCACGCCTTGCGACTGGCGGTGGCGGCGACGTGGGTGTTGAATGCGGGCGACCCATGCGCTCGTCGCTCTTCTCGCGTTCGCGTTCGCGTTCGCGTTCCTCGCGCCCGTTGCTCGTTGTGTTCTTCGTCTCGGCGGTCTCGTGCGGTGGAGGGAGCGGCTCGCCGGGACCTGCGCCGAAGCCGCCTCCTCCTCCGCAGCCGCCTGCGCCGTGCTTCAACATTCAGGCGGACAACTCGGAGCTTCGCGCGAAGGACGCGCAGAAGACGATCGACGATCTCGCGAAGCGCATTCACCTCTCCACCGAAGACGAAGCGCTTCGTCATCCGAAGTCGATGGCGGACATTCGCATGATCCTCCGGCGCGACTCGACGTATCTCTTCGCCGACGCGGCGGCGTACGCGCACACGTTGAACACGGTCGAAGGTCGCTCGAGCGAGGCGATGCTTTACCTGCTGCTCGGCGAATCGCAGCTCATCGCGTCGCAGGTGCTGACGGCGCAGGCAGCGTGGGCCGGCGCGAACCTCCGCGTCGCGCGCGCGTCGCTCGCGAGCGAAGGTGAGGGCAGCTCACCCGCGTCGAACGACCGCATGCGCATGCTCGCGCAGCTCGTTCGTGTGGTGGAGGAGGGAAACAAGGTCGCCGATGCGCTAGGGATCGTCGGCCCGACGTACCTCACGCGCGGGGCGGAGGTGATTCGCCAGCTTCGCAAGGAGGCGCCCAACGAGCCACGCACGTTCGCTCTCGTCGCGGAGTATCACCGGCTGCGCGGCGAATGGTCGGAGTTCGACGAAGCGATGAAGCTCGCCGAAGGCACCGAGCGCGAGTCGCCCGCGCTTCGTTACCTCCGCGGCATGGAGCAGCTCGAACGCTATCGTCGGCCCGATCTCGGCGCGAACGTGATGCGAGAGACGCTCGCGAAGTATCCGAAGCTCGTTCGTGCGCAAGCCGCGCTCGTCTTGATGGCGACGAACCCCGGCGAAGCGCTGCGTGAGATCACGAAGCTTCGCCAGATGAACCAGGATCACTACCTCGTCATGCTCCTCGAGCCGACGCTGGCGGCCGACCAAGAGCTGATGCGCATGCAGCGCATGATCGTGCCGCCGGCTCCATCTTCTGGTCCTCCGGCTCAGCCGTCGAGCTCCGCGAGCTCGGCGACACCACGAGGAGCGGATGCGCGCTAAGCACGCGGCCTGGGCGCTCGCGTTCCTTGGCGGATGCGTGAACGCGACGCCGGCGACGCCCGCGCCTGCGAACGTCGCGGTCCTTCCCGCGCCGGTCGCTCCTCCTGTTCCGTCCAGCGCGCCTCCTCTGGTCGAGATGGCGCCGATGACGGAGCTTCCATCGCCATCGGCGGCACCACCGCCGCCGGCATCGGCAGCACCACCCGCCGCGCCCGCGCCCGCGCCCGCGCCCGCACCCGCACCCGCACCTGCGCCGAAGCCAGCGCCGAAGCCGGCCGCGACGAACCTCGCGGACAAAGATCCCCTGCTCGCGTCGCTTTTCGCGAGCGGCGGCGCGACGCTGAAGACGGTGTCGTCGACGCCGGAGAAGTATCGCTTTCAGGTCCTCTACGGCGTCATCAAGGGTGGGGCGATCGAGCGTCATGGCTTTCGCGCCGACGTCGAGTACTTCTTCCCTGCGAGCTCGATGAAGGTTCCCATCACGCTCGCGACCTACGATCGCCTCGCGACGCTACGGACGGGCGGTGGTGGCGCGCCGCCACGACCCGCGTTCACGCGCGAAGCGTCGATGCGCATTCATCCGGCGAACGGCAACGGCGAGCCCTACACGACGACGCTCGCGCGCGAGACGTGGCGCGCGTTGATCGTGTCCGACAACTTCTCGGCCAACCGGCTCCTCGCGTTCGTCGGACATCGCGAAGCGCACGAGACGCTGTGGTCCGTCGGGCTCTCGTCGGCGCGCATCCACAGCGGCTTCGCGACGGGAGGAGAGATCGATCCGGCGGAGGTATCGCCCAAGATCGACGTCTCCGCGGGCGCCGCGACCGACGAGCTGCCTGCGCGAAAGAGCACGCTTGCCCTCCCGCCGACCGACGCCAAAGGGCTCGCGCTCGGGGTCGCCAACATCGTCGACGGTCGCCGCGTCGAAGGTCCCTTGTCGTTCGCGGACAAGAACGCGATGCGCCTCGTCCAGCTGCAAGACACGCTCATCCGCATCATGCGTCCGGAGCTTCTCCCACCAAACTCGAAGGCCGACGCCGCGTCGAAGGAGGATCTCGCCTACGTTCGCCAGGCGCTCGGGACGCTGCCGAGCGAGTCGGGGCTCGCTGGCTACGACCGCAACATCGTTGCGGATTACACGCTTAGCCCGTTCCTTCGCGGAATCGAGCGCGTCCGACCGCGCGGCAAATTCCAGATCTTCTCGAAGGTGGGCCAGGCGTTTGGCTTCTTGATCCACAACGCCTACGTGGTCGACAAAGAGACCAACCGCGCCTTCTTTCTCATCGCTGCGATCTACGCGAACCCCGACGACGTCCTCAACGACGACAGCTACGCGTACGACTCGATCTCGTTCCCCGCGCTCGCCGACGTCGGCGAAGTGGTCACACGACACGCCTTCGCCGCGCCGTAACGGACGCGCCAACATCTCGTTTTCTGGGGCGTTTCTGGGATGGAAGCGGCGCGTGCGGGCCGCGGAGGCCGAAAAAGCGAGGGGCGCTTCAAAGGAAAGGAAGAGTCCAACGCCGACCCTCGTAGGAAGGCGGGTCCAGGCGATGCGGGATGGCATGTGCCGGGTGAAAGAAGAGAGACGACAATGAACGGTTTTTCGCAGGGTGGTCCTTTCGGCGTGCCTCCTCAGCAACCTGCCTACGGCGTGGCTCCCGCACCGCAGCAGGCGTACGGCTACGCTCCCCAACAGTCACCGTCGTACGGCCCGCCGCCGAACAACTTCGCGTATGCGGCTCCGCCTCCGATCGCGATGGTGAACCCGAACCAGAAGAACCCCGGCCTCGCGGTCGCTCTCGAGCTCATCGGCGGCTTCACGCTCCAGACGTTCGGCATCGGTCACCTCTATGCCGGCAACATCGGCATGGGCCTCGGCCTCATGTTCGGTTACTGGGCGCTCACCGCGATCAACATCGCGCTCTGCTTCGTGCTCGTCGGCTTCGTCACGTGGCCGCTCACCTGGATCGCGTTCATGGTCCTCTCCGCCATCACGGCGAACAACGCTGCCAAGAAGGCGAACGCGCGCCCGTTCTGATTCCGTTTTTTCTTCTTTCTTGAATTGAGCATGGCGTCAGGCCCCCGAGCGATCGCTCGAGGGCCTTTCGCGTTGACGCGTTCGAGATCAGGTGCCGCCGTCCGGCCGATGCGCGGGCGTGAGGACCTCGGGCAGATCGGGCTCGATGCGCCAGAGCGCGGCTTCGCGGACGCACTTCACCGTGGCGTGCTCCTCGGGGCCGTCGCCTTTGACCTCGACCCATGCCTCGTCGCCTTCGGTGCGCGCGGTCATCGTCTTCGGCCGAAATCGCAGGCCGAACCGACCTTCGGCCAGCATCTCGTGCGGCTCGTAGCGACGGCCTTGGCCGCGGCTCGCGCGGTCGGCCCGCTCCTTCAGGTTCGCGCGCGCTCGCGGACCGAGCAGCGCGTAGGCCTCCTTCATCGCGCGTGAGTCATCCGCGGCGCTCTCCATCTTCTCGAGCCACAAGCGAACGACGCCTTCGGGCGTGGAGTCCGGCGCCGAGCGTGAGCACCCGGTGCCCACAAACAGGACGGAGACGAGCGCCAGGAGCACGAGCGCGAAGGGCCGCAGCAAGAAGAAGGAGCGGTGCATCATCGTTCGAGGCTCTGCGTTCGTGCGTTGCGTGCGTTGCGTGCGAAGTCTCGAAGGTCAGTCTTGGTTCGGCGCGAGGCTGCCGAGCCCCATCGCTTCGCGGACTTCTTTCATCGTTCGGCGCGCGATGATGCGTGCCTTGGCGGCGCCATCGCCGAGCGCTTCACGCACCTCTTTGACCGAGAGGGCCTCGCGCTTCGTGCGAAGCGGAACGAGCTCTTTGTCGAAGCTCTCGTAGAGGACCTTCTTGCAGTCGACGCAGCCCCACTTCGCCTGGGTGCAGTTCGTGACGACCTCGGCCTGGGTTTCTGCTGAGGACATCGCCTTGTGCATCGTGAAGATGTTGCAGATCTCGGGGCGTCCGGGATCGCTCTTCTTCAAGCGCTGCGGATCGGTGTAGGCCGTGCGCAGCTTGCTCCAGAACGCGTCTTTCGGCTCGAAGAGCGAGATAGTGTTGTTCTTCGACTTCGACATCTTCGACTCGCCGTCGAGGCCCATGATGCGTGGCGTGGTCGACAGCCGTGGCTGCGGCTCGACGAAGACGTCGCCGAAGCGATGATTGAAGCGACGAACCGTCTCACGCGCGAGCTCGAGGTGCTGGACCTGATCTTCGCCGACGGGGACGACGGTGGCTTTGTAGAGGAGGATGTCGGCGCTCATCAGCACCGGGTAGGTGAAGAGCGAGGCCGAGACGAAGTCTTTGCCTTCGCCTTTCTCCTTGAACTGCGTCATCCGATGGAGGTCGCCCATCGGCGTGACCGACGCGAGGTACCACGCCAGCTCGGTATGCTCGCGCACGTCGCTCTGGACGAAGAGCGTCGTCTTGTTGGGGTCGAGGCCGCACGCGATGAGATCGATCGCAAACGCGTCGATGCGCTCACGAAGCTGAGCCGCTTCGTACGGGATCGTGATCGCGTGCGCGTCGACGATGCAAAACATCGTGTCTTCGGTCTGCGCCTCGATTTGCTTGCGCCAGGTCCGTACCGCGCCCAGGTAATTTCCGATGTGGAGCTCACCGGTGGGCTGAATGCCCGAGAAGACGCGCGCCTTGCCGGGTGACGGCGTGGATGGCTGCGCGATCGATGGGCTGGCAGTGGAGGCGAGGGGACTCTTCTGACTCACGGCGGCGAGTCTAGCAAAACCACTCCTCTCGCGTTTCGCAGCTTTAATCGAGGTCCGGCGGTCATTTTTCTCCGGCGCGGCGCCCGCCCGATCGAAAGCGTCTGCAGAAAGTTTGAGCCGAGCGCGCGAGTGTTCGACGATCGCATGGTGAAGCGCGACGAAGGCGTGAGCCTTTCGTGGCATGGGAAGACGTGTGTCTTCGCATCGCCACCCAACCTCGAGCCGCCTGCCCAAATCCTTCGTGCCGAGGAGCGGAGGGGTACGCTCGCGCTCGGTGACAATCGCGCCTGCCTCGCGGCGTTGATGCCCGAGCTGCGCGGCAAGGTGACGCTCGCGTACATGGATCCGCCGTTCTTGACGAACCGCGCGTTCGAGGCGATCGATCGCGAGGCCACCGCGCGTGTCCCGCGTTCGGGGACGGGTCCGCTGAAGACGAGGCCGAAGAAGTTCGCCTTCGACGATCGATGGGAGAGCCGCGCGGAGTACCTCGACGCGCTCGGCCAGCGCCTCGTGCTCGTCCGTGATCTCCTCGCCCCGCATGGATCGGTCGTCGTGCACGTCGATCCCAAGACGAGCCATTACATCAAGGTGATGTGCGACGAGATCTTCGGGGATGACGCCTTCGCGAGCGAGATCGTGTGGCGTTACCGCCGATGGCCGAGCAAGACGCCAAACTTCCAGCGGGTGCACGACGTGCTCCTTCGCTACCGCAAGGATCCGAAGGCGACGCCGCGGTGGAACCAGCCGTACGAGCCGCTCGCCCCCTCGACGCTCGCGACGTGGGGGACGAACAAACAGCGCGCGGTCTTCGAAGAAGGTGGACGCCGCGCGCGATCGTCGACGACCGACGAAGCGACCAAAGGCGTACCGATGGGAGACGTCTGGGAGATCGGCGTCATCGCCCCGGTCTCTCGCGAACGGACCGGGTATCCCTCGCAGAAGCCCGAGGCGCTCCTCACGCGGATCATCGAGGCGCTCTCCGACCCGAACGACATCGTCCTCGATCCCTATTCGGGTAGTGGCACCACCGTGGCGGTGGCGGCGAAGCTCGGTCGTGCGTTCGTCGGGATGGATGCGAGCGACGTGGCCTTTGGAATCGCGAAAAAGCGTCTCGAAGATGTGGGAATTCGATGGCAGCAAATGCCTGATCGTCCGGCGATCCGGCGCACCGCGTAGCGCCGAAAAGGAAGCCAAAAGCGAGGGTGCCGGCGGCCCGCTTACGTATGCGGACGACCCCGCTGACAACGTGGCGAACGTGGTACGCTCGACCTTCTCTCGAAAACGCGCATGAACCTCAATCTATCGAGCAGGCAAGGCGTTGCGCTTTTCGTGGTTGCGATCGCAGCAGCACTTGCGTTCATGATCACGAAAGACGCGAAAGATGGAGCGCAGATCGCTGCGCAGATCGCGGGCATCGCGGCCGCGGGCGGAATCATCGCCGTGTTCCTCTCCGCTTCGGGAGGACCCGCACAAGACGTCGGAGCGGTCGTGGATGGCCTCCGCCGCGCACGTCGTGGCGATCGGCCTTCGCCGCCGATCGGCGCCACCCCCGAGCTCGCGCGAGTCTTCGATGATCTCGCGCGCATCGCCGAAGAAGAAGAGAAGCGCGCCCGCGAAGCGAAGGAGGCGCAGGAGCAGTTCGAGTCGCTCTCACGCAAGCTCCAAGACGGCGTGCAGATGCAGGTGAGCGCCGCCGACGACACCTCGCGGCTCGTCAAAGACATCGCGGGCGCGATGCGTGCGTTCTCCTCGAGCGTCGAAGCGCTCACGCAGAACGCAGAAGAGTCGAGCTCGTCGATCCTCGAGATGACGGCGACGAGCTCGGAGGTCGCTGACAACCTCGGCGAGCTCGCCAACAGCGTTCGCGAGACGGTGAGCTCGATCGAAGAGATGGCGTACTCGATCAAAGAGGTCGCCAAGAACGTCGACGCGCTGTCGCTCACGGCCGAAGAGACAAGCTCGTCGATGAACGAGATGGACGTGTCGATCGACCAGGTCCAATCGAACGCGAACGAGACCGCGCGCCTCTCCGAAGAGGTCGCGCTCGACGCCGAGAAGGGCGCCGAGGCGATCCTGAAGACGATCAGCGAGATCTACCGCATCAAGGAGAGCTCGCAGGAGGCGGTCGCCGCGATCAGCGCGCTCGGCTCACGCATCGACGCGATCGGCCAGATCGTCAACGTCATCGATGATGTCGCCGAACAGACGAACCTCCTCGCCCTCAACGCCGCGATCATCGCTGCGCAGGCCGGCGAGCAGGGCAAGGGCTTCGCCGTCGTCGCCGACGAGATCAAAGACCTCGCGGAGCGCGCCGGCGCGAGCACACGCGAGATCACGGATCTGATCAAGACGGTGCAAGGAGAGAGCAAGAACGCGATCACCGCCGTCGAACGCGGCGCTCACAACGTCGACCGCGGCGTGGAGGTCTCGAACGAGGCGGAGCGCGCGCTCAAGAAGATCCTCGAGTCGAGCCAGAAGTCGACGAACATGGTGCGTGCCATCGCGCGCGCGACCGTCGAGCAGGCAAAGGGCTCGAAGCAAGTGACCGACGCGATCGGTCGCATCGCAGAGACCGTCCAGCAAATCGCTGCTGCCACCGCGCAACAAGCGCGCGGCTCGGAGCTCATCATGAAAAGCGCCGAGAAGATGCGCCTCATCACGCAGCACGTCGAGCGCAGCGCCAACGAGCAAGCGAAGGGCGGCCGCCAGATCACGAGCGCGATCGAGAACATCTCGGGCATGGTCACGGAGCTCAACACCGGCCACAAATCGCAGGCCGACGGAGCACGGCAGCTCACGAGCGTCGTCGCTCGCGTCGAGGAGAGCGCCCGTGCCCAGGAAGCCGCGCTTCGCCAGCTCACGAGCGCTCTCTCGTCGTTCCGCATTCGCTGAGACGATCCATCCGCGGGAGAATCGATCCTCAGCGACGATCCGGCAAAGCCCCCATCGGATGGAGCGCACGGCTCGCGATTCGCGCAAAGACCGGGGCGGCCACCTCACCACCCCACGGCTGATCGCCCACGGGTGACTCGATGCCGACGAAGATGACGATGCGCGGAGCGTCGGCCGGCGCGTAGCCGACGAAGCTCGCGTACGTCTTCGCCTTGCCGTCCGCGGCGGTCCACTCGGACGACCCCGTCTTGCCGGCGACACGAACACCGGCGACCTTGGCCTTCTTTCCGGTGCCGTGCTCGGACGCGACGACGCCTTCGAGCAGCGCGGTCACGCGGGCCGCGGTGGCAGGCTTGACGATCCCGCCGCCGCCGTTGGCCAGCGCCGCATACGCGCTCACGACTTGGCGAGGCGTCGCGTTCATCGTCGCGCCGATCGCCGTGAGCCCTGCGTTCCAATCGCCCGCGGGAGCCGCGGCGAGATGAGACGGCGCCGCGAAGTGGAAGCGCTCGAGCGAGTCGCGCGTGCGCGCTCCGCCGAGTCGATCGAAGACCTGCGCAAAGCCGACGTTGCTCGACACCGCGAGCATCTCGGGCAAGGCGAGCTCTTTGTGCGCCGCCGCGTCATGGAGGACCTTGCCGCCACGCTCCCCGCGACTGCAGTCGAACACGTCCGTCTCGCTCACGACGCCTTCGTCGATCGCGGCGGCGAGGAGGACGCCCTTCATCGTGGATCCCGTGACGATCGGCCGACCGGCCTCACCTGCTTCGGCCAACGTCTCGCCCTTTGGCGTCATCACGACGATCGTGCCGCCGCTCGCATGCCACTCCGTCTTCGCACGTTCGAGCTCCGCGTTGACGAAGGATGGGAGATCACGGTTCGTGCTCGGAGCCGGCGGGCTCGACGACGAGCCTGGGAGCGCGACGTGAGGCGCAGGCTCGGCAACGGGCGACGTCGTGCTCGTGCATGCCAGGCCGAGCGTCATCGCCGTCGTCCCGAGCGCGAAGGCGGCCGCTGCCTTTGGACCAATCACGGCGGGACGCTCCTTCGAGAGAATGGCCGTGATGCGGCTCGTGATTGGCTTCTCCGCGACGGCTACCGTCCCGAGCGGCGCCGGTCCTGCGATCGCCAAGAGGTTGGCGGCATACGTCGAGGCCCGCATGCCCGAGCGAAGCACCGCTTCGTCCGCCGCCAGCTCACGCTCGAGCCGCAGCCGGCGCGTCGCGAGCCAGGCGAGCGGATTGAACCAGTGTAGACTGCACACGATCGACGCGAGCAGCTGGACGTCGAGATCGTGCGCCGCCACGTGCGCGAGCTCGTGGAGCAAGACGACGAGCTTCCGCTCTTCGCCCCACGACGACGAGGACGCCGGCACGACGACCACCGGCGCAAGGATCCCCGTCACGGCAGGAGCTTCAATCGCGGACGACAAGCGGACGACCGCGCGAATCCCGGTCTTTTGTTCGGCCTCCGCGATCGCCTGCTCCCACGCGTCGCAAGGCTTGCTGGCTCTCGCCACGATGCGCCGCGCGGCGAGGTGTCCGATTGTGAATCGCGCACCCACCACGACGACGCCGAGCGCCCAGACGAGGAAGACCCAATCGATCGGCGTCGCCGCTGAAGCAGGCGTCACGATCGCGCCATCCGTGACCCGCGAGGCCGCCTCCGCCGCGACGCTTGGCTCGGCCACCGCACGTCCGATGAGCGCGCGGCCGGCATCCGCCGCGCCGTTCACGTCGACATGCCATGCCGGCACCAGCGGGATCACGAGCACGGACGCGAGCGCGACCGAGAGCACGATTCGCCGCGCCACCGCCGAACGGCCTTTGAGGAGCGGCAACGCCGCGAGCGCCAAGCCGAGCACCATCGATGCCCGAACTGCCCAATCGACACACGAGATGTACGTAGGAAACATGTCAGCGGCCCTCCTTTTTGGCGCGATCGATGATGTCCGAGAGGCGATCGAGCTCCTCGCGAGAGAGCTTCGACCGGTCGACGAGCGCGGCGACAGCGTCCTCCACCGAACCGGCGAAGAACGTCTTCACCAGGTGCGACAGCGCGCTCTTCCGCGCGTCGCCGCGCGCGACGGCAGGCGCGTAGACGTAGCGCTGCCCATCGACGGTGTGTTTGACGTGTCCGCGCTCTTCGAGAAGACGCAAGAGCGCACGAATCGCGGAATAGCTCGGCGGGTCCGCGAGGTCCTCCAAGACCTCGTGCGCCGTCGCTTTCCCACGACGATAGAGGATGTCCATGATCTCGCGCTCGCGGCGCGTCAGCGTAGTCGTCTTCGGCATCGCGAAGACGTCATACCCCAGGTGCTAAATTTTTAGCAAGCCCTCGATGCTAAATTTTTAGCACGTCGCCTAGCCGCAAAGCCCAGCCGTGACGATGCATGTGGCGCCGTCTCTGTGGTCTAACCCGGGATTTTCAGGTCGTGATCGGCGCAGATCTTCTTGTTGCGCTCGTCGGCGCGCTTGGCGGCGGGCCTCGCGCCGAGGCGTTCGGCGTAGGCCGCAAGCGCGGGCCCCGGCTCGATCGACTTGATCATCAGCATGTAGCGGACGGTGCCTCCGAAGACGACATCGGCCATCGAGAACTCTTTGCCGAGGAGATAGTCGCGTCCGGTGACGGCGCCTTCCATCGCCCGCATCATCGCCTCGTACTCGCCCCAGCCCGCTTGGCTTGGCTTGAACTCCCACTTCGCGGCCTTCGCCATCACGCCGGGCTCGATGACCGACGGAGCAAAGAACGACCAGCGAAGATACGTCGCGCGCGCGGGGTCATCGACCTTGGGCGCGAGCTTGCCGTAGGAGTAACGATCCGCGAGGTAGAGCGCGATCGCCGCCGACTCGGTCACGATCGCGTCGCCGTCGGTGAGGACGGGGAGCTTGCCCATCGGGTTCAGCGCCACGATGTCCGGCGCCTTGTGAGCGCCCTTCATGATGTCGACGAAGCGTAGCTCGTACGGCTCGCCGATCTCTTCGAGCATCCAGACGACGTTCGCGGCGCGAGAGAAAGGGTGATGGTAGAGAACGATAGCCATGGTCATTGCCTCCGTCGGAGGGCGAAGACTATTTCGGGGCGTGCGCGAACGCCAGCGCCGGCCTACGCAAGGAGGCTCGAGACGCTCGACAAAGCGCCGTTGGGTCGCTGTCTACGGGTGCCGCGGTCCTACGTGCCGCGCTACTCCACCGTGACGGTCTTTGCCAGGTTGCGCGGTTGGTCGACGTCGGTGCCCTTCAAGTCGGCCATGTAATAGGAGAGCAGCTGAAGCGGGAGCACGGTGAGCAGCGGCAGGACCTCTTGCTCCGCGACCGGGATCTCGACCACGTCGGCCATATCCGCGCCGGGCGGCGGGTAGCTGCCGGTGCCGCGGCGGCTCGGGGGCGCGAGGTCCGGGATGCAGATGCGCTGCACGTCCATGTCGCCCTGCGTGCAGACGGCGATCAATTGCCCCTCACGGGCTTTGACTTCCTGCATGTTCGAGAGCGTCTTCTCGTACTGGTTGTCGCGCGGACAGACGACGACGACCGGCATGTCCGCGTCGATGAGCGCGATCGGCCCATGCTTCATCTCGCCCGCGGCATAGCCCTCCGCGTGGATGTACGAGATCTCCTTCAGCTTGAGCGCACCCTCGAGCGCGATCGGGTACTGCGTCCCGCGACCGAGGAAGAGCATGTCGCGCGCGCGGAGATGCTTCTTGGCGATGTGCTTGATGTTCTCGGCTTGGTCGAGGACCTCACGCATCTGCGCGGGCACATGCCAGAGCGCGTCGAGCACGCGTCGCGCGCTCTCGATCGGGAGCGTTCCGCGGCGGCGGCCGAGGTACACGGCGAGCATGAGGAGCGCGGCGAGCTGCGTCGTGAAGCACTTCGTCGACGCGACGCCGATCTCGGGGCCAGCGTGCGTGTAGAGCGATCCGTCGGACGCACGCGGGATCGCGCTGTCGAGCACGTTCGCGACCGCGACGACGGTGGCGCCGGCCGCGCGCGCAGCCTTGACCGCCGCGAGCGTGTCGAGCGTCTCGCCGCTCTGCGAGACGGCGACGACGAGATCGTTCGGCAAGAAGACGGGATCGCGATAACGAACCTCGCTGCCGATCTCGACCGTCGACGGGACACGCGCGAGCTGCTCGACCCAGTAGCGGCCGGCCATCGCGGCATGCGCGCTCGTCCCGCACGCGAGGAAATAGACGCGACCGAGCTTCTTCGCGAGATCTTCGCTGACGCCGATCTCGGACGCGATGACGTCGGCGGCCTGGAGGTCGACGCGCCCGCGAAGAGTGTCTTCGATCGCGCGAGGCTGCTCGAAGATCTCCTTCAGCATGAAGTGCTTGTAGCCGCCCTTCTCTGCCTGCGTGGGCGACCAGTCGATGCGCTTCGAGGCGCGCTGCACGCCCGTGCCGTCGCTGATCTTCGCGAGCTCGAGGCGCTCCTTCGTGATGACCGCCATCTCGCCGTCTTGGAGGAGGATGACGTCGCGCGTGTGGGCGAGGAGCGCGGGGATGTCGCTCGCGGCGAAGTTTTCGCCTTCGCCGATGCCGAGGACGAGCGGTGAGTCGTTCTTCGCGACGACGATCTCGTTCGGGCTGCTCCCGTCGACGACCGCGATCGCGTACGCGCCGCGAACACGGTGCAGCGCGCGGCGAACGCACTCACGCAGCGAGCCGCCTTCGCCGCGCATCTCGGCGTCGATGAGGTGGGCGACGATCTCGGTGTCCGTGTCGCTCGCGAACTTCACGCCGTGGCCTTCGAGCTCGCGGCGGAGCTCGACGTGATTCTCGATGATGCCGTTGTGAACGACCGCGACGCGCCCGGCGACATGCGGATGCGCGTTCGCCTCGCTCGGACGACCGTGCGTCGCCCAGCGGGTGTGGCCGATGCCCGTCGACCCGGCGAGCGGGTGCTTTCGAAGGGCCACGTCGAGGTTGGAGAGCTTTCCAACCGCGCGCACGATCTCCACACCGCGGACGACGAAGACCCTCGACCAGGATCGGGGCCGAATCTTTTGTTCCAACGTAACCGACGATGCCGCACATGGGCCCAAGGCTAACCGGTTTGCACGGGTCCTAACAGGCGTGTCTTGAGCGCGCCGGATCGGCTCACGCTCACGCGTTTCCCGTGGCGGATTTAGGGCTTCTTGCCGTGTGCGGGCGACGCGGTAGGGGCCTTGTCGGTCGAGCACTCGAGCGGCGGAAGCTCCTGCGGAGACAACCCGTCGGCGAGCAGGCGAGCATGAGCGAACACCAGACGATACGCATCAATCCGCGCCATCACCGAGGGGCCGCGCGTGGCCTCGTCGTGGTCCATCGCCGAGAGGCTGACGACGCCGATGATCTCGCGCGTGCCCTTCGCGAAGACAGGGCCGCCGGAGTCACCGGGGCAGATCGAGGCGTCCATGTGGATCGTCTCGGCCGAGAGGGCGCGGATCGCTCCGCCGTCGCGACCTTTTCGTTTGATCGCGTCCGTCGAGAGGGCGCAGCGGCCAAAGCCGACGGGATAGGCCTCCTCGCCGACGCGCGGCGGCGTGTCGGTGCGAGCCGTCATCGTCGACAGGCCGATCAGCTTTCGCTTGAGCACGAGGACGGCGACGTCTCCTGCGCCGCCCGCTTCGCCGCACGGCGGCGCGACGATGTGCTTCACGCCAACTTCACCCCACGCGAAGTAGTCGCCGCCGAGCTCGACGTGGAGCGTCGACGCATCGACGAGCTGCTTGTTGAACTCACCGTGCGGACCACGCTCGACGAGGCAGTGATGCGCGGTGAGGATCAGATCATCTTCAATCACGGTGCCCGTGCACGTCATCGACGGACCCACGACGCGCACGATCGCGTCCTCCGGCACGGCGAGCACGAACTGCTTCTCGAGCACGCGGAGATCGGCGATCTCCTCTTGCGAAGAAGGACGCACGGCGAACTTCGGCTTCGACGTGCCTTGAATCATCTGGCAACCCGTCGCGACGATCGCTGTCGCTGCGAGCACGGACGCCATCAGCAGCTTCGACCCAAACTCGACCCATCTCGTCGTCATTGGCTCAGCGATCTCCGAAGACCCGACGTGGTGAACGAGGGCCGGCTAACAGAGGCGTCTTCCATGAATACGTGGCGCGTCGAGGGACCGCCACATCATCTGCAGATGAGACGTGAGAGAAACTAGATGCAGATTGCACGTGTAGGAAGCACGCCGGTCTGTAGCAGGTGGCAGCAGGATCACGGATGGCTCAGGCTCTTCAGGCTCTTCACGGTTCTTCGAAGAAGAGCGGGCGGCGTGAGCGATCAGTGAGAGACGGAGAGTGAGACCTGGCGAGTAGCGTTGTGATAAGCGAGGCTCGATGCTTCGGGCTGCGCGTTCGCATCCTCGACGCCGAGCTGGACGAGCTGTTCGATGATCTCGGCTCGGCGCGTGGCCGACGCGATCAGGTAAGCAGAGCACTGGTTCGTATCGACATCCGCGCACTTGGCGAGGACACGCTTTTCGGCAGCGAGCGCGTCCGTCGAGCGACCTTGCTCGAGAAGTGCGCGTGCGTACAGGTGATCCACCGTTGGCTCGGCGCGGACGGACGGCGCCGCGCGCTCGATCGTCCCGATCGCCATCCCGGGCTGACGAATGTCGAGGTAGCCCTGCGCGAGCTCCTTCACGGCGTTGACGTCGTTGGGGTTCGCGGCTGCCTTCGCCTCGAGAGCACCGACCTGGCCGTTGTGCGTCGTGTCACCCACGACGGGCTTCTCACGCTGCGTGGTTCCACAGAACCAGATCGCCCCAATCGCGACGAGCACCGCAACGTTCCAGCCCTTTACGCCCATTCTTGTCTCTCTATCTCTTTTCGGAAAATAGCTTGGACGCAAGAGACCGCAAAAAGGTCCAACGTCCAGCTTAGCCGCCAGACATTGGTACGCCACGGAAGTTCCCGCTCTTTCACGTGTCGTTCATTTGGGTGAACGAGGGTGCGAGGAGGGAACGTTCGTGTCGTCGAGAGATGGGTCGTCTGGCGTCGGGTTTCGATGAGACAGCCGCTCGTTCTCGAGCTTTGGCAGAATTTTGAACGGCCTCGTCTTTTTCGGTCGTCACGACCCAAGGAGAATCACTTCGCGGACTTGAGTCGCTCGAGGACCCAATCCGCCGCAGCCTTGGTCCCGAGCTTCCCACCTACATCGGGGGTGCAGTGACCGCCGGCGAGGGCTTCTCCACAGATCCGCTCGATGCGGGCTTCCTCTTCTCCAAAGCCGAGGTGAGAGAGCATCATCCCGACCGAGAGGAAGCTCGCGAACGGGTTCGCCAGGTCCTTGCCGACGAGCGGCGGAGCCGAGCCGTGGACGGGCTCGAACATCGCGACGCGTTTCGGATCCGCGTAGTGGGTGTTCGCAGACGCCGCCATCCCGAGGCCACCCTGAAGCCCGGCGCCGAGGTCGGTGATGATGTCGCCGAACAAGTTGTTCGTGACGATGACGTCGAACGGCCTTGGGTCCTGCACCATGTAGAGACAGAGCGCGTCGACGTAGACGTGCTTCGCGTCGATCCCGGGATACTCCTTCGCGACCTCGAAGAAGCATCGGTACCAGAGCTCGTGCGCATGCTTCATCGCGTTCGACTTGTCGGCCATGTGCACGGTCTTCTTCCCGTGCTTCTTCGCGTGCTCGAAGCCCGCGCGGATGAGCCGCTCGACGCCCTTGCGCGTGTTGACGTCTTCGTTGATCGCGATCTCGTCGGGCGTGCCCTTCTTGAACTGACCGCCGATGTTCACGTAGATGCCTTCGGTGTTCTCGCGGAACACGACCATGTCGACGTCCTTCGCCGTACGGTCCTTCAAAGGGACGAGCCGGTCGGCGAGCGCTTTGACGGGGCGGACGTTCGCGTAGAGGTCGAGGCCGAAGCGCAGACCAAACAAGATGTCGCGTGCGTATTCGAGGTTGGGCACGCGCGGATCGCCGAGCGCGCCGAGGAGCACCGCGCTCGCGTCGTTCTTGATGCGCTCTTGCGTGTCCTTCGGGAAGGTCGTGCCGTCTCTCAAGAACCGCTCCGCGCCGAGATCGAGCTGCCACAAATCGAGCGGAATTCCGCGGTCGTTCTTGTAGTGCTCGAGCATGCGTGTCGCGTGGGCCATCACTTCGGGCCCGATACCGTCGCCGGGGAGAATTGCGATGAGGAAAGGCATAGGAGGCTCGGCAGGTACGCTAACATGATGAGCCATGCACGAGACTCTTCGCGTTGGCTCCTCTTTTCTTGCCGTCTCTCTTTTCACGTCCCTCTTCGCGCTCGCGTCGTGCGGTGGAAACGAAGGGTCGAACCCTCCTCCCACCACGCCCGCTTCGCCGTCCGCGAAGAGCACCGACGCGACGACGCCGCCTGCCGCGGATAGCGGCTCGCCTCCAACGTCTTCGGGCGGCCCTGCGACGCCTGCGACGCCTGCCACGCCGAGCGCCGCGGATGGCCCGTGGCCGTTTGGTCCGGCGCCGTCGGCTGACGAGCGGACCGCGCAGCTCGAACGTTTGAAGAAGGACCCGGGCCCGATCAAGTCGAACTGGACGCCGCCTGGCAAATCGGATCGCTACGGCCACGCCGAAGGCGTCATCAACGCGCCGCCCGACACCGTGCGCGCGAAGCTGAGCGACTTCGCGCACTACAAGGACCTCGCAGGCCCGAAATTCAAGAGCGTGAAGGTCGTCGAGAAGCAGGGCGACAAGACCGACGTCTACTTCCAGCTCCCGATCATGAAGGGGCTCGTCACGATCTGGTACATCACGCGCTTCCCGCCGATGCAGAACGCAAAGGCCGGCGACGTGGTGGAAGGCACCTACGTGAAGGGCAACATCAAGAACATGCACATTGCATTCACCGTGCGCCCAGGCGCTGACGAAAAGCAAAGCGTCATGGTCTGCGACCTCGTCCTTCAACCCAACGTGCCCGCCCCGCAGTCCGCGCTCGACGAGGAGCTCCGCGACGCATGCGGCGACGCGATCAACTCGCTTCGAGCGGTCGTCGCGAAGCCCTGATCGCGCGGGCGACCTCGACGGCGCCGTCGACGCGCGGCACGTCGAGGTGCATGCCTTCATAGTGGCCGAACGGATCGATGAGCGCGTGGCGGCAGCCGGCGGCGCGCGCGCCGAGGATGTCGGTGGCGAAGACGTCGCCGAGGTGAATGGCGCGCTCCGGCGGGACGTGGAACGCGTCGAAGGCGACGCGGAAGATGCGAGGGTCGGGCTTCTCGACGCCGACCTTGCCGCTGTCGACGACGAGATCGAAGTGGCGGAGGATGTCGAGGTCGGTGAAGAGGCGCTCGAGCATGCCCTCGGAGTTCGAGATGATCGCGACCTTGACGCCTTGGCTGCGGATCGCGTCGAGCGCGGGGCCGAGGCCTTCGGGGACCTTGCACCAGAGGTTCTTCACTTCGTGCGAGCGCCACGCGGCGTCGACGACGCTGGCGACGCGATCCTCGGCGAGGCCTGCGCGGAGGAGGATCGTCGCGACCATCTTTCCCCACGCGATGGCGCCGGGGCGATCGCGGTACGTCCACTTCGGATCGTGCATGCCGCCCGTCTCGGCGAGGCGCTTCGCTTCGCCTTCGGTGCGCACGAGGACGTCAGGCCCGACGCGTAGCGCGGCGACCTCGAACAGGATGTCGGCGAGGCGCGCGTGATCGAGGAAGATGACGGTGTTGCCCGCGTCGAGACAAAGCAGATCGATGCTCTGTACCAGAGCCGGGTCGATCTGCCTGTCTCGCATCGGTGCTCGAGGCGATCAGCCGATGAGCTTCGCGGTGGGGACGAACTCCATCTTCGTCGCCTGGGCCACCGCTTCGTACGTCACGTGGCCGCCGTAGGTGTTGATGCCCTTCATGAGCGCGCGGTCGGCCTTGCATGCCGCCACGACGCCCATGTTCGCGATCTTCACCGCGTAGGACATCGTCGTGTTCGTGAGCGCCCACGTGCTCGTCTGCGGGACCGCGCCCGGCATGTTGGCGACGCAGTAGTGGACGACGCCGCGCACTTCGTACGTGGGGTTGTCGTGCGTGGTCGGGCGGCACGTCTCGATGCAGCCGCCTTGGTCGACAGCGACATCGACGACGACGCTGCCCGGCTCCATGCGGCCGATGAGGTCTTCGGTGACGAGCTTCGGCGCGCGTGCGCCGGCGACGAGGACGCCGCCGACGACGAGGTCTGCGCGCATGACGGCGTTCTCGATGTTGATCGGGTTCGAGTAGAGCGTCTCGACCGCGCCGCCGAAGATGTCCTCGAGGTACGCCATCGTGGAGGCTTGCACGTCGAGCACGGTGACCTGCGCGCCCATGCCGATCGCGATCGTCGCTGCGTTGCGGCCGACGACACCGCCGCCGAGGATGACGACGCGGCCGCGACGCGTGCCGGGGACGCCGCCGAGGAGGACACCCTTGCCGCCGTGCTCCTTCTCGAGGCAGTTCGCGCCGACCTGAACGGCCATGCGGCCTGCGACTTCGCTCATCGGGCGAAGCAGAGGAAGCGAGCCGTCGTCGAGCTCGATCGTCTCGTAGGCGATGCCGGTGACCTTCGTCTCGGCGAGCTTCTTCGTGAGCTCGGGCTCCGGCGCGAGGTGGAGGTACGTGTAGAGGACGAGGTTCTCGCGGAAGAAGCCGTACTCCTGCGGGAGCGGCTCCTTGACCTTGACGACCATGTCCGCGCCCCACGCATCGGCGGCGGACGAGACGATCTGCGCACCGGCGGCGACGTAGTCGGCGTCCTTGATGCCCGCGCCTTCGCCTGCGCTCTTCTCGACCAAAACCTTGTGACCGTGTGAGGTCAGGCTGCGAACGCCAGCCGGGGTCATGCCGACGCGGTACTCACGGGTCTTGATCTCTTTGGGCACTCCGATGATCACGGCGAATGGTCCTTTCTGTTCGGGTCAGCTTTTGACCCTATTTTCACGGTAGAAACGTGAAACGCGCGGACCATAGTCGAGGGTTTATGGGCCGTCGAGCGGTGCGTTCGATGACCTGACGATGACGCATCGCGTTTCGTTTTCGGATGGCGTGTAAGGTTTTCTCCGGGCCGCGGACTATGGGTATGTGAGCCAGGAAATCACGGAAATGACGGCGGGCGACGAAGCGCGAGGAGAGGGGGCGACCGAGCGCGCCGACCAGCGCCTTGCGCGTCTTCTCGCCGAGCATGCACGTCCCCTCGAGCGCATCGCGGCGAGCTACGCGCGGTCGAGCTCGGATCGCCAAGACCTCCTTCAAGACTTCGCGGTCGCACTCTGGACCGCGCTCCCGGCCTTTCGCGGTGAGTGCAGCGAGAAGACGTTTCTCCTGCGCATCGCGCACAACCGCGCGCTTGCGTTCCTCGCCAAGCGCGGACCCATCGCCGCCGACGTCGACGACCACGAGAACGACGTCGTCGCGACCTCCGGCAAGAACCCCGCGATCGCCTACGAGCGCAAAGAGCGAGGCAGTCGGCTGCTCGCCGCGGCGCGCGCGTTGCCGGTCGGTCATCGTCAGGTCGTCACGCTCCTCCTCGAAGGACTCTCGCATCGCGAGATCGCCGAGGTGCTCGGGACGACCGAGAACAACGTCGCCGTGCGCGCGAACCGCGCGCGTGCCGCGATGCGCGCCCTCTTGGAAGGAGACAACGCACCATGAGCAGCACGAACGAGAACGCAGGCGTGAACCCCGGCGACGAAGCCAAGGAGCTCGCGGACTGGCAACGCGAATGGCAGGAGCTCGGCGGAGAGAAGGAGCTCGCCTCGGAGCTCGTGACGCGCGTCGCGCGTGACGGACGGCGCATTCGTCGTGGCGTGATCATCGAGATCCTCGCGACGCTCTTCTCTTCCACCTTGTGTATCTGGTTCATGTCCAGATCGCGGGGCGAGCTCGTCACGATCGTCGTCTGCGCGGGCATCCTCGTCTTCAACGGCGTCTGGGTGACGCGCCTTCTCACCTTGCGCGAGGGAACGCTTCGCGCACGCCGGCCATCGGTCGAAGGCAAAGGGCTCGATACGTTCGTCGAGCTGACCCGGCGGCGCCTCAACGACGATCTCAAGTGGAACACGTTCGCGACGTGGACCACGCGCGTGCTCGCGATCGCGCTCGTGCCCTGGAGCATCTGGGCGTACGTCGCGCGGTTCGCGATGTACAAGGCGGAGCCCTGGCGGGCGATCGTCGGCTTCGGGACCGCGTTCGGGATCCTCCTCGTCCTCTTCGTGGTCCAGCGCAGGAAGCGCAAGAAGCTCATCGCCGAGGTCGAGCGCTTCGAAGGCCTCGTCGCCGAACGCTCGCTCGCGTGACGACGCGCCGCCGTTGGTTTTCCCACCAAAAGCGCGTTTGGCGCGCGGCGACAACGGCATGGCGCCTCGGTCCCGTCGTTCGCTGCCGATGACGACGGACGATCAAAACGTAGCCAGTCCGGATACATTGCGACGGTGGCGTCTGAAGCAGGATGGGGCGACCGAGCCACGTCCGTTCTCCAAATACGTGAGGGTGAGGGGCGCATCGTCGCGTGGCTCTTCGCGCATGCGTTCTTCGGAGGCATCCCGCTCACCCTCACGAGCGCCGCGAGCAACGCGCTCTTCCTCGAGCACCACGGCGCCGCGATGCTCCCGTGGGTGTACCTGGCCGCCGCCGCGGTCGTCCCGCTCATCGGGTGGATGTGTCTTCGCATCGAGCGCGCCGTCTCGTTCGATCGCTTCCTCATCACCGTCGTCATGCTCATCCTCGGCGGTCAGCTCGCGGCGCGCGCGAGCGTCGTGCTCCTCGGCGCCGAGCGCGGCACGTGGCTCCTCCCGCTGTGGACCGAGCTCGAATACTCGCTGACGAGCCTCGAGCTCTGGGCCCTCGCGGGTCGTCTCCTCAACGTGCAGCAGACGAAGCGCCTGCTCGGCGTCGTCGGCTCGGGTGGTCCATTGGCAGGCGGCGTCGCGGGTGTGCTCTCGCCGCTGCTCGTTCGGGGCATCGGAACGCCGAACCTGCTCCTCGTGTCGGCGATGGCGAGCCTCGCGAGCTTGTTCGTGCTCCGTCGCATCTGCGCGCAGCAGCGCGAGCGCCTCTCGGGACATGCAAGCGACGACGAAGAGGGAAGGGAAGGAGAGCAAGACCGCAAGCCAAAGAAGAAGAAGCGAAAGTTGTCTGCCGCCGATGAGGCGAAGAAGAAGGACAGCACCATCCCCTCGGAGCTGCGTCCGTACGTCCGCGCGACGTATGCGCTGATGGCGCTCGCGTTCGTGTCGTACTACTTCATCGAGCGGCTCTTCTACGACCGCGCGGAGGCGCGCATCCCGGACACCGAGGCCCTCGCGAGCTTCCTCGGCGTGTTCGTCGGCGTGTGCAGCCTCGTCAGCTTGATCTTTCGCGTGTGGCTCTCGGCGCAGATCCTCGCGCGCTGGGGCCTCCTCGTGGGGCTCCTCACGTTGCCGCTCCTCATCGCGCTCTTCTCGGCGACGGCGACGGTGACCGGGCTCATCGCCGGCGCGTCGGCGTTCGTCATGTTCCTCGCGGTGACGGGCCTTCGCGCGGCCGATCGCGTGCTGCACGAGTCGCTCGATCTCCAAGCGGCGTTCATGCTGTATCAGCCGCTGCCGAAGGCGACGCGGGTGAAGGTGCAAGGGACCGGCGAGGCCATCATCGGCCCGCTCGCGGGCGGCTTTGCCGGCGCGCTCCTCATCGCGCTCGAGAAGCTCGACGTCGACGTCGTTCGCCTCGCCGCGCTGCTCGCGGGCATCGGCGCCCTGTGGTTCATCGTCGCCAACCATCTTCGCCGCGCGTACCGCGTCGTGCTCGAGCGTGCGCTGGCGGATCGTCGCCTGAAGCGCGACGAGCTCGTGCTCGGCGAGTCGGCGCGCGCTCCGCTCCTTCGCGCGCTCGAGAGCAACTGGGCTGGCGAGGTGCTCTACGCGCTCGACATGCTCGAGTCGCTCGGATGGCGAACGGTGGCGTCGTCCGCGTCGTCCTCGTCGAGCAAGGCGCGTGAAGCGCGGGATCTCCGGCCGGTGACGGTGCTGAAGAAGCTGCTCGAGCACAGCTCGTCCTACGTTCGGCGCGAGGCGCTTCGCCGGATCGAGAAGGGCGCGCTCACCGATCTCATCCCCGAGGTCGTGCGCCTCGCCGAGCATGAAGTCGACGATCGCGTTCGCGCTCGCGCGAACCGCGTGCTCGTCGCGATCGCCGAGGACGACGACGCCGAGCGCATCTGGATGGAAGGCAACGCGAGCGCCGACGCGCGCATAAGGCGCGAGGTGATGACCGGCTGCCTCGCGAGCGGATCGATCGACCGCATCGCGCTCGCGTGGCACGAGCTACGACGCCTCGCGGAGTCGACCGATCCTCAGCAGCGTATCCTCGCGGCGCAGGTGCTTCGCAAGGTGGGCAGCAGCACGTTCCATCGCCCGCTCCTCAGGCTCCTCGGAGACCCGAATCGAAACGTCCAGCGCGCGGCGATCGTCGCGTGCAAGAGCGTACGGCATCCACGTCTCCTCCCGATCATCGTGCGTGCGCTTCGATCGCGCGGGCTCCGGGCGCCAGCCGCGGCGACGCTGATCGCGATCGGGCCGAGCATCTTGCCGCTCGTCCGTGACTACGCGCACGAGTCGCGGGATTGGCGCGTTCGCGTGCGTGCGCTTCGCGTCGCGCAGCGCGTGAAGGGACCGGTCGCCGAGCGGCTCGCGCTCGACTTCGTCGAGAGCGCCGAAGAAGAGGTACGTCATGCGGCGCTCCTCGCGCTCGTCGCGTCGGGCTATCGGCCGCGAAAACGGAACCTCCTCCGCGCCGCGATCGATCGAAGCGGGAAGGCGGCGTCATCGCGCGCCCCTCAGCCCCCGTCTTCGTCTGCGGTGACACCGGCCTCGACGACACCGGCCTCGGCGCAGATCGACAAGGACGTCGATGTCGAGACGTTCGAGCAGCTCCTCCGCACCGAGGTCGCCGACGCGACGTGGACACTCGCGGCGTTGATCGATCTCGAGGTCGCCACGCGGCGGCTCAGCCTGATCGGACCTCCACCGAGCAGCGTCGTCACGAACGGTAGCCCGCGGAGCATCATCCCGACCGCGAGCCTCTCTCCGAAGCCCCATCGCGATCCGGTGGACGTCGCGCTCGGCAACATCAGCGTCGCGCCGAGCCCTCCGAGCGACGGCATCCCCTCTGCGCCCGGCTCGAACCCCGCGTCGAGCGCCGGCGCGCCGTCCTCGCAGGGCTCGCAGGATCTCGACCCCGACGGCATGGCGCTCGTCACGCGCGCGCTTCGTCGTGAGCTCGCCAACGGCCGCGAGCGCATCCTCCTTCTCTTGTCGTTTCTCTACGATCCGCAGGCGATGCACGCCGCGCGCGCGAGCTACGCGAGCCCGTCGACCGATCGACGCGCGATCGCGCTCGAGCTGCTCGACAACGCACTCCCGGCGTCCGTACGAAGCCTCATCATCCCTCTGTTCGATGATCTCTCGGCAAAAGAAGCGCTCGCCGTCATGCCGGACGAGGTCACCGAAGACGAGGAGCAGCAGGGCCGGCGTGGCCGCCTCCGCGATCTGATGAGCCCCGATCGCACGAACGTGACGTCATGGACGCGCACGTGCGCCGTTTGGGCGCTGCGCGATCCCGACGTGCTGAAGGCGCTCGAGTCGAGCACGGACGACGACGTCCGCGAGACCGTGCGCTTCTTGCTTCATGGTCACTCCGGCGCGATCTCGCCGGTGAATTCGCTCGCGCCACCCCAGTCTTCTCTCGCTCCTGCCAACACGCTTCCTCCAAAAAGCAAAGGCTCGCTCATGCTGACGATCGAAAAGGTCCTCATTTTGCGCTCCGTTCCGATGTTCGAGCGCACGCCCGATCACATCTTGTCCGAGCTCGCCGTCATCTTGAAGGAGGTCGATCTCGGACCCGACGTCGACTTCATCAAGGAAGGCGACTTCGGCGACTGCATGTTCGTCATCGTGCATGGCGCGGTGAAGGTGCATCGCGGCGGCGAGCTCATCGCGGAGCTCGGCGCACGCGACATCGTCGGCGAGATGTCCGTCCTCGATCCCGAGCCGCGTAGCGCGTCGGTCACGACGACCAAGCCCACCCGCCTCCTTCGGATCGATCGCGACGACTTCTTCGACTTGATGGCCGACCGAATCGAGATCGCGCAAGGCATCCTCGGCGTGCTCTGCCAGCGTCTTCGCGGCTTCGGCGGAGAGGTCGAGTCGCGTCCGTACTCGCTTCACCCGCCGTCCACGATGGGCAGCTGAGCGTGTTCTGGTAGGGTGCGCCTCGATGAACGTCGCAAAGAGCCTCGTCGTGATGGTGGTCCTCGTCTCTGCCGCTTGCGCGAAGGAGCAAGCGCCGCCGAACGTCGACGTCCCCGTCGCGAAGAGCACGTCCGACGCGGGCGCGATCCCGATCGCCTCGGCGTCCACGGCGGCCGAGGGGCCGGCGGATGGCGGTGCGGGCGCAGCCAGCGCGAACGCCTCGGCGATCGCGAGCTCGCCCTTTCCGCCGACGGGCGAGTACAAGGTCACCGAGCGGCTCGTCTCCTCGGACTGCCAGCCGAAGTTCACGCCGCCGTCCGAGCCGTGGACCGTCCAAGTGCACGCCGGTGCCGAGAAGAACTACGCGAAGGTCAACGTCCCTTTGTCGGCGATCCCACCGTCGAACGCGACCGGATCGAGCGCGCGGAGCGACGTCGTGATCGAGCCGAGGAAGCCGATCAAATCGACGTACGTGCCGATGCCGCAGTGCCCGAGCTACTCCCTCACGCGCACGATGGAGATCGCCGAGGCGAGCGCGAAGAGCTTCAAGCTCCTCATCACCGTCGAGCACGGCAACGCGATCATGTGCAGCGCGCTCCACCCCTCGAAGTGCACGACGAAGGTCGAGCAAGTCTACGAGGTCGTCCACGCGTCCTGCGCGGCAGAGTGCACGCGTGGCATCGTGTTCCGCGGCGCAGGTGACGCCGGCGCCACCCGCCTCGACGTCGATTGCCGCTGCCCCTGAGGCTCTACGGCTTCTTTGGGACTTCACGCTCGTCGGAGCAAACAGCGTTGAGCGGATGGCTCAGCTGACCGCTGCACGCTCGTTGTGGGGGACATGTCACAACATCGCAGAACTTATCCATGGGCATGCATCGTGGCTCATGGAGGTTGAGATCATCGAAGTAGCGAAACGAGACGCACGACTCGCCGTCACCGCAGGAGAAGTCTGCGCCGCACACGCGCCCCAGCCTGCTGATGTCGACGGAGCCACGAGACCCAGCGTCGGAGCCAGCGTCTGGCGGCGAGGTTGTGTCGTTCGTGTTTATAGGATCGGTGGACGAGCTGTTGCAGCTGACACAGACGAGAAGGAACGTAACGCCAAATGGAATGTAGTTCACGAGTCACCATTCCGTTGTGGAGTTGGAAATCCAGCCTCACAGCGCCCAGTCAAGTCAGCGGCAAGTCGACGTCGAAGGGGACTCTTCCTTGGTTGGATAGCGCTAACTGCTATTCACGGGGTGCACGGCGCCCTGACGCTATGGCGTCGAGCAAACGGCGTTGACTGGGATGGTCAGTTGGCCGCTACACGATTGTCCTGACGGACACGTCACGACATCGCAGTACTTGCCAATTGGCATACATCGCGGCTCTCGAAAGTTGAGATCATCGAAGTAGCGAAAAGAGACGCACGATTCGTCGTTTCCGCAGGAGAGGTCTGCGCCGCAGACGCGGCCGAGCCTACTGCTGTCGACGGAGCCACGAAACCCAGCGTCAGAGCCAGCGTCCGGCGGCGAGGTTGTGTCGTTCGTATTTACGGGCTCGGTGGACGAGCTGTTGCAGCCAACACAAATGAGAAGGAAAAACGTAAGAGAAAATGGAGTGTAGTTCACTGAATCGCCTTGGCCGCCCAACGTGAAAACGGGGAATCAGTCGAGGAGGTTCGCGCGGCGTACGACGACGATGGCGCCGAGGCACATCTCGTCGAGCGTCGTCTCGCCGAGGCGGATCTCGGGCGGGGTCGACATGCGTTGCTCGGCCATCGCCTTCGAGACGTGCGGGTTGCCGGTCGTGTTGTCGTAGGTGCAGGTGAAGCGCAGCTTGTCGCCCGCGCGGACGACCGGGAGCTTGTCGAAGGGCTCGTCGTACGCGTAGCCGCGCTGCCAGTTGAAGTCGTACTTCGGCGTGCCGAGCAAGCACTCCTTCGCCGCCTCACCGCTCGCCGCGGCCTTGCGCTCGACGTCGATCTTCATGTCGACGCCTGCCCAGTGCATGTGCGCGCCGACGGAGTACACGCTGAGCTCGGGGACGGCCACGTCGCCGATCTTCTCGGGGATCGTGAGCTCCATCGACTCGGTGTGACCCTTCACGTTCGACGGGATCACGAACGCGGGTCCGCTCGCGGGATCGTCGGGACCCGGAAGCAGGCGGAGCACGTCGTCGTTGGCCTTCTCCGCGTTGCCGGCGAGCACGACCTGCGCGACGTACCCGGGCTTGTACGAGAGCGCCTTCAGCTCGACGGTGGTCTGATCGTGCGCCGCCTGGGACGTGGGGTGGTAGTGCACCTGCATGATCAGGTGCGAGCCCTTCTCGACCTTGAGGCCCGCCTCGTCGCCGTAGCTCGTCGGCGGAACGCCGGGCGCCCACGCGAGGAGGAGCGACGGGCTCTTCACCTGCGGTCCGCCGAAGCATGGGTAGTTGCCTTCGGCGCCTGCCTTCGTCATGCCTTCGTGCTTCGGGTCGGTGTAGACGATGACGTGGTGGACGACGCGCGGATCGCCCGGCACCACGTTGCTCCCGCCGATCCACGTGTCTTGCGTGAAGCCGGGATCGATCGGAAAGCATCGGATGTCGTCTTTGCCGGTGGCGAGCTCGTAGGGCTTCGCCATCTGGAACGTGTGCGTCTTGTCGAAGAGGCCGGAGGCGCCGAACGTCTTCGGCGGCGGACGCTTCGCGGTGTTGCCGAGCGGCATCCCGCGATCGACCCATTGGGAGAAGAGCGTGACCTGCTCGTCGGTGAGACTGAGGTCGTCTTTGAACTTGTGGTTCACGGTGCACGCGGGATCGTTGAACGCACCCCACGGCGGCATCTCGCGCTTCTCGACCTTGATCTTCGCGATCTCGCCCATCGCCTTGACGTCTTCGTACGTCACGAGCGAAAACGGCGCGATTCCACCTTCGCGATGGCAGCGCTGGCATTTGTCCTGCACCAGCGGCTCGATCTTCGACGAGAAGGTGATCCCGTCGCCGTCGTCGTCATCCGAGCTGCTCGAGGAGCACGCCCCCGACATCGCCACGATGATCAGCGCGGCGCTCGAGACCAGGATCGTACGAAAGCTCGGCATGAAGTCCCCTTCTTCTCTCTCTTGTTCTCGTCTCGCGTCGTCTCGAGAGACGATAGCGGTGGCGAGCAGGAGTAACCCAGTCGGACTTGGCTTTTTCGGTCGACCTTTCTCGCGAGGCGTCCAAGAGACGCGCCAAGGAGGAGCCGCGAGGAGTTTCCCGCTCTTTCTTGCCGTGCCGCGCGAAAATCGCGCTATCTGCCAGGTCAGAACCCCAAACGAAGATGTACGCCCTCCTCCGACCTCTTCTTTTTCGTCTCGAACCAAGCCGCGCGCATGCCGTCGCGATGAGCGCCCTCGCGCCGGTCGAGCATCTCGCGCTTCTCCGCGCGGTCTTGCGCGGTGCGCTCGCCGTCCACGATCCGCGGCTCGAGGTCCGCAAAGCGGGGCTCGTGTTCCCGAACCCGATCGGCGTCGCGGCGGGCCTCGACAAGAACGGCGAGAGGCCGTGCTCGCTCGCCGCGCTCGGCTTCGGCCACGTCGAGCTCGGGACCGTCACCGCGGA
>JBGAFW010000001.1:0-366391 GCA_044227045.1 Labilithrix sp. | reverse complement strand
CCTTCACCGCGGAACGTCGGGAAGCCAAGGTGAAAGAGCTCGTGAACGAGCACCCAGTCCTTGTGACGCGCCTCCTCCTGCATCTTGTCGCCGACGACGAGCACGACGGACGCTCCCGCGAGCGAGAGCACCTTGCCAAACACGACCTCGTCTTCACCCTTCGCTGGGACGACGAACAACGTCGCGCGATCGACCGGGAAGCGACCGAAGAGCGGAACCGTGACGTTCGCCGCCTCGTCGATCCACGACCGCAGGCTCGCGTCGGGCATCGCGTACGGCTTCGTGCCGACGAGCACGACGTCGAGCCGCGCCTTGTCGCCTCCCCTGCCCGGCGGATCGATCCGATGGCGGCGCATCGGCCCGAAGGCGGTGAAGCTGCCTTCGTCGAGATCGAAGGATCGAAACGCGAAGCGCGTGTTCGTC
Source organism: Labilithrix sp. (assembly GCA_044227045.1). Lineage (GTDB taxonomy): Bacteria > Myxococcota_A > Polyangia > Polyangiales > Polyangiaceae > Labilithrix. The sequence goes on along the minus strand of JBGAFW010000001.1, from coordinate 365,968 downwards.
TCGTCGGCGGGGTTCATCCCCGTCGCGAAGTCGGCTCCCGCGGGCACGCGGACACGCACGGTGACGGGGACATCCGCCCGCGGCATCGGATGCACGAGCCACGAGAGCGCGGGCGCGAGCGTGGCGTCACCGACACGCCGCGCGCAGTCGACTTCGTCTCCGCAAGCGCGCGCGAGCTCACCGAGATCGACCTGGTAGCGCACGGTGCAACGCCAGTTGCACGACCGCTCGAACCATTCTTGGTCGCGGAGCGCGACCGTGCGAAACGAGGCGCCGTCGCCCGTGCGGACCATCATGTCGCGGACGAACGGCACCGAGTCTTTCGGAAGCGCGAGCCGCTCGGTGCGTGCGCCGTCGAACGTCGCTTCGACCGTGACGACACGCGACCCGTTTGCCGGAGCCTCGACCTCGTACGACCAGCTGCCATGCTGCCGGGCGTCCGTGGGTGGACGATAGCAAGCCGTCATCGCGAGCATCACGAGCGGCGTGACGCGGCGAAGACCAGAGACCCCGAGCGCCCTCCGTGCCCAGCGCAACCCAAACTGCATTGCGCTCATACACCTTTGGTCTAGCACTCGGAGTGCCGGCGCGCGGACGAGGGCCGCCTGCGTCAGGCCAACGACGGGCTCGGCGTCAAGCCCGCATGTTTCTGGCGCTTGCGTTATGCCGACCGGCATCGGCGGCACGGCCGGAACGCATACGCCGCCAAGGTCGCTCGGTGCGGGCTGTGGCGAGCACGCAAAAGCGCCTCAAAACCCACCTTGTGAATGTCGTATAGGCGCCCCTCGGGTCACGGTATCCTCGAGGGAATGTCTCGTCTTCGACTTCGGCGCGTTGCGGTCGTGAGCCTCGTGATGTCCTCGGGCGCCCTTACGGCGTTGGCTGCTTGTGGCGACAGCACCTTGTCGGGCATCCCGTACGGAGCGCCGGACGCCGGCCGTGACACGGGGCTCGTCTTCGCGGACTCATCCACGACCGACCCCGACAGCTCGGTCATCTCGACGAAAGACGCCGCGAGCGGACCAGTGCGTTCGGTGGTCGCGGTAGGCGCTTCCTTCACCTGCCTGCTCGCAAAGGATCGCACCGTGTGGTGCTGGGGACGAAACGACGTGGGGCAGCTCGGTCGCGATCCAAAGACGACGCCGTCGTGCGGCTCGTTTCCTTGCAGCCCCACGCCCGCGAAGGTCGAAGGCCTCGCCGACGTCGATCGCATCGCGGCCGGCGATGACTTCGCCTGCGCGCTCGATCGCTCCGCGGTCGTGTGGTGTTGGGGCAACAACGACAAAGGTCAGCTCTCCGTCGGCGAAGGCGGCCCCTCGAGCTTCGCGCCGCGCAAGATCATCGTCGACGTCGCCGAGATCTCGGCGGGCGGCGCGCATGCGTGCGCGATCGGCAACGACGGCTACGTGCGGTGCTGGGGCGAGAACACGTGCGACATCTTCGGATTCGGCAAAGGCACCGCCGGCGCCAAGCAAGTCGTCGCCAAGCAGCTCACGCTCCCGCCGCAACGGCAGGTCTCGCTCGGGCCCGACGCGATGTGCTCGACCGACACGCTCGGCGCCGTGCTCTGTTGGGGTGCAGATCACAACGGCTCGCTCGGTCACGACCTCGAGCCGGCCCCGCCGCAGTGCGCGGGCTTGCCGATGGATCCGGTCCCGAAGCACGTGCAGTCGAAGGCGACCGAGATCCCGATCGACAACATGACCGAGGCGCACATGGGCCTCGGCGTCGCGTGCGGACGCCGCAACGACGGCCAGATCCTCTGCTGGGGAGACAACACCCTCGGCGCGCTCGGGCAAGGGACGCCCGACGCGACACCGCACCGGCGCGCGATCGAGGTGCCGGCGCTGAAGGCCGTACAGCTCGACGTGCACGGCCAAACGGCGTGCGTCATCACCGCAGAGCGCCTCATCTGCTGGGGCGACGGCCAGTACGGGCTGCTCGACTCGCTCGGCGACCCGTCGTGCGGCAACAAGGGCTGTCGCGCGCTCGGCTACGCGATCCCGAACATGATGCCCGTGCGCGAGCTGTCGATCGGCCCTGGCTCGATCGCGACGATCAAGAGCGACCTCTCGGTCTGGATGTGGGGTCGGAATGACTCCGCCGAGCTCGGGCTCCCCTCTAGCAACGCCGCGAACGTCGCGTGCGTCGGCGGCGCGTCGGTGTGCGTCCCAGAGCCGAAGGCGCTCGCCGGCACACCGCCTCTGGATTGATTGATTTGGAGCTTCCGCGAGATCAGAAGCCGAGGTTCGTCGCGCGCTCTTGGTTCGCGCGCACCTGCGCTTTGCCTTCGCGCGTCGACTGCGCGGGCTGCGGCGGCGGCTGCGCGAAGCGACCACCACCCGACGGACCCACCGCGACGGGCTTCGAGGCCGGTGGCGGAGGAGCGAAGTTCTGCTCGGCGTCGGCGATCGCCGCGCTCTGATCGGCAAAATCGCGATCGATCGTCTTCGCGGCACGTCGCGGCGCAGCGAACGACGGGCTCGCCGTCGCGCTCGCGAGGGCGAGCGTCTCGGTCTTCTTCAGGTCGTCTTTGCGTGCCGCGAGCTTGGCGCGGGCCTCGGAGACGCGACCTTGCTCGAAGAGCTTGTTCGCGTCGGTGAGGGTCTGCGCGGTGCGGCTACGCTCGAGACGTGCCGCGACGAACGGGTCGAGATCCTTCTGCTCGGAGCCGTCGTTCTTGATCGCGAGCGTGAGGCTCGCGTTGCAGCTTCCGTCCGCCTTCTTGATGAGGTCGCGGAACGCCATCTTGAGGTCGGCGACTGGCTGATCGCCGTCGCGATCGGTCGGGACGCGGAGCTTCACGAGGACCGTCTTCTCCTGCTTCGAGCTGAACGTGCCGAACGGGATGATGAGCTTGTTGCCTTCACGACGGAAGGAGCGGTCGAAGACCTCTGCGACCTCGACGCCGGGCGCGAGATCGATCGCGAGCTCGGCCTCCTTCGCGACGGACGCGAGGATGTCGTCGAACTCTTGGCCGAACACGGCGGGCAGGCCGCTCGAATTTGCGACGAAGTAGTGGCGACCCTGCGCCTCGCTCGCGATCGCGGCCATGATCTTCTCATCGAAGTCGACGTCGACGCCGATCGTCGAGATCGTGACGCCGCGGCTACGCATGCGGCCCGCCATCCCGCGAAGGCCCGACATGTCGCGGATGCCCGCGTTCGTCGCGCCGTCCGAGAGGAGGATCATGCGGTTGATGCGATCGCCGCCGAGCGACGTGAGCGCGAGCTGCTGCATGCCTTCTTCGAGACCGCACGAGATGCACGTGTCACCGCCGAGGCGGATCGATCGGATCGCCGCTTCGATCGACGAGCGGTTGCCGGCGTTGATCCGCGTGGGCGGCACGACGACCTGCGCGGCCGTGTCGAAGCTCACGACCGAGATGCTGTCGCCGTCGCGCATGCGCTCGAGCGCACCGACCGCGGCGTTCATCGCGTTCGCGATGCGATCGCCCTTCATCGAGCCCGAGCGATCGATGACGACCGCGAGGTTCATCGGCGAGGCGCTCGTGGCGCTCGCCTTGTCGTCCGACGCGGTGACCTGCGCGAACAGGTAGGTCTCGCCGCGCGATGCCTTCGGGAGCGAGGCGTGTCCGAGCCGCGCGTCGACGAGGAGCGTGTCGCCGGCCGTGACGCGGGCGCCCTTGTCGCTCCAGCCCCCCTGGCCGCCGCCCGCCTTCGATCCGCCCCCGATGTCGGGAAGGGTGGACGGGTCCACGGTCGCCGTCTGCGGTTTGACCGGGATGGCGAAGGCGCCTGCCGCCGAGACGAGGACACCACAAACAGCGAGGATGGCAGTGGTTTTGAGCTTCATGTTTGTTTCTTGGGAGGCGAGGAATCGTGAGATCTCCCCGCGGCTTTCGGCTCTTACGGGTCAAGTGCGCGAAGGTTCTTGGAGAACAACGCTGCTGCGCGCTTCTTCTTACGGGGACGCCGCGCGGTCGGGCCGGACGATGCCGGCCCGCGTCAACAGATCCCAGGCGGGGACGCCGCCGATGAGGACGAGCATCGCGTCGGCAGCGACCGATCGCCGGTTTTTGTGCGGCCCGGTGCTCTCGAGCGTCACGCCGGTCTTCGTGACGGCGACGGGGATCGTCTCGAAGAGCACCTTGAGCTTCTTCTGCGCGATGAGCGCCTCGAGCTGGGCGACGTTCTTCGCTTTCCCGCGCGCAAAACGCGCGCCTCGGTAGGAGATCGTGACGGTGGTGTTCGGCTGCCGCGCGAGCGCGATCGCGGCTTCCATCGCGCTGTCGCCGAGGCCGACGACGACGACGCGCTTGCCCTCGAAGCTGCGCGCGTCGGCGAGCGCGTACGAGACGCGTTCGTCGGTGCCGCGTTCCATCTCGAGCTCGAGGCGACGCGGCGTGCCTCGACGTCCGATCGCGAGCACCACGCGCGACGCGCGAAGCTCGACGCGCTGGGTATCGCTCGTCTCGGCGATCACGCGGAACGCGTCGCCGTGCTTGCCGATGTCGACGACGCGATGCCCTTCGCGGACATCGAGCTGGCGCGCGCGCACGATGCGCGTCCACTGCGCGAGCAGCTCCTCCTTCGTCGCTTGCTGGAGCCACAGCTCACCTTCGATCGGAAGATCGAGCGGCGGGTCGTGCACGATCTTGTCGCGCGGGAAGCTTTTGATGCTGGCGGCGACGGTGGCCTGCTCGACGACGACGCACGAGATGCCACGCTCCTTCGCGCGCAAGGCGGCGCTGAGACCCGCAGGGCCTGCGCCGATCACGAGGACGTCGATCGGCTCCACGCCTCGTCGCGGGAGCGTCTGCGCGACGCGATCGATGACGCGCGCGCCTTGGTTGATCGCGTTCTTGATCAGCGGAAGCCCGGTGAGGTCACCGGCGAGGAAGAGGCCTGGGACGTCACGGCTCTCGAGATCGTCGGTCGTCGCAGGTCGATCGAGGATCGGCTCGCCGTCCCGAACGCGGAGGCTCCCGTTCGGGCAGACCTGCTCGCACAAGAGGACGCCGCAGCACTCCTCGGGTCGCGCGACGACGGCGACGTACTTGTCGATCGTGAGCACGTCGAACGGACACGCGTCGACGCATGCGTAGCAACCGAGACACGTCGACTCGTCGATCATCGGCAGCCGCTTGCGCGCCGCAGGCACGGCCGGCGCCGCCTTCTTCGCGGACTCGTTCGTCGTACGCCGCTTTCGCTTGTCGGCCGCGGTGCTCGCCGCGCCGAGGACGAGCGCCCCCACGAGAGCGCCCGCGGCAGGCATCCACGGGACGCCTTCGTGCTTCGGCGTCGCGACCCACGCCGTGGTCGACGCGACCTCGCGCGCGGCTTCCCACGCGACGAAGCGGTTCGCGTCGTGCTGCTTCACGCACACCGGCGCGCCTCCGTCGACGTTCGAGGCGGCTCCGGCCGCGCGGAGCTCGCCGAGCTTCGCGTGCTCGTCGAAGCACTGCGACGTGATCTTCTTGAACGCGTTCGCGCCCGCGCCTGCGTCGAGATCGCCGCCGATGCTTCGGGCGTTCGCGGGCACGCACGCCGAGATCGGATCGGCGGCGCGCGTCGGATCGTGGCACTTCGCGCAGACGGCGATCGGCACGAGCGGGACGGTAGTCTTCGCCGGGATCGCGCCTTGCGCGACCCCGCTCTGCCGCGGCGGCGTCGCGAGCGCGACCTCTCCGCCCGATCCCCAACGAACCATCGTGCCGTCGGCTTGAAATGTGACGCCTTGCGCGCCGGCGTGCTGCGTGTGGCACGTCGCGCACGTGAGCTCTCCGCTGGCCGCGAGCTTTCGATGCGCGCCTCGGGTCGAGCCGTGCGACGTGCCATGGCATTGCTTGCACGACGCCGCGAGGTATGGCGCCGGAGCTTCGGGCGCGCTCGATGGGTCGAGACCCTGCGTCGATACGGGCGCGGGCTCGACGTGGCACGACGTGCACGCGACCTTCGCATGCACGCGCACGATCGGTCGCTCGCTCGCCATCGGCGTCCCGCTCGCGGCGAGGACGACGCCGACGCCTGCCGCCGCGCCGAGCGTCGCGAGCACGAGCGTGCGCGGGCGTGTGACGTCGCTCGTGCGAATCGCCTTCTGCGCCTTCGCGCGGTGCTGCGGCGCGCTCATCGCCTTTGGCGCTCCGGGGGCGCAGGGGCTCGCTGCGAAGACGAGTCGACCGTTTTGTTGGGCTTCTTCACGACGATCGCGGCGCTGCCCGAGACGGCGACGACGTGGAGGACGAGCAAGATCATCGCGGCGGCGGTCGCGCCGAGGTGAGGCACGAGCCAGCCGCGCAGCGTCCACGTGAGGAGGCGTTGCAGACGCACCGCGCGATGCTCGACGGTGAGCCGAATGAGATCATCGATGCCGGCGAGGGCCTCACCCTTCTTCTTTCCGCCGGTCAGCACGTCGACGCGCGCTCGCAGCGCCCGCTCCTCTTCACGAAGCGTCCGCCGCGACAGAAGGAGCGCGACGGGCCCGAGCCACGATCGCCGGTAAGGGCGCAGCGTCTTCACGAAGAGCGTCTTGACGAGCTCGCTCTTGCCCGAGAGCGCCGCGAAGATCCGCTCGTCGATCTCGCGTGGCCTCGCCGCGAGCTCCTCGGGGAGCACGCTCTTTCGCTCCACACGTGACAGCGCGCGCGGGACGAACGCGCTCACGAGCGCCCCGACGGCGCCGGTGACCACCGCGAGCGCGATCGCGATCGTGAGCGCGCCGGCGATGTTCGGCGGGACGCGCAGCGACGCGTGTGACGCGATCACGCCCGCCCCGAAGACGCCGCACGCGACATGTGCAATATACAAATAACGCGCGAGCGGCATACGACCGCGGAGACGCGCGATCGCGGCAGGACCACGGAGGCGCTTGCCCGCTGCGTAGGCGACGAGCAGCACGACGAGCACGCCGGAGGCGACGCCGCTCGTCCACGGCCCGAACGAGAGGCCCGCGGCACCGGCAGCGCCGAAGAGCGCGCCGAGCGCCCACGGCCAGACGGCGGCGCGTGACGACAGCATCGCGGCGCCGGTCTCCTCCGAGGTCGCGACCGCGCCGTGAGCCATCGCCGTCGCCCGAAGCATCGTCGCTTTGGCGTTGTTCAGGATCGGCAGGCGGAGCTCGGCGAGCGCCGCGTTCGGATCGATGCGCGCGATCGCCTGCGCCGGACACGCCGACACGCACGCGGGACCGCCAGCGACGCCCTCGCAAAGATCGCACTTCACCGCGACCGACGGGAATGGCAGCGCGTCCTTTCGCGGCGCCATCTGGATGTTCTCCCACGGGCACGCCTTCGCGCAGCTGCCGCAGCCCGTGCACAGATCCTCGCGGATGAAGACCTCGCCGCGGGCGTTTCGACCGATCGCGCCGGTCGGGCAGTCGATCATGCAGCTCGGGTTCTTGCAGTGCTGGCAGCTGTTCGGCACGAGCAGCGGCGCCACGCTCGCCTGCGCGTCGAGCTGCCAGACGCCGCCGAGCGCGGGCGGAGACGCGGGCTCCTCGGTGCTCACGACGATCTTGTCGCCACGACGCACGAGGCGACTCACGCCATCGGCGTGCGCGTCCGCGCAGCTCCATGCGCAGTGGCCGCAGCGGATGCACGCGTCTTGATCGATGACGAGGAGCGATCGCGCCACGCGCATGCGATAGAGATCGCGAAACACGTGGGCCGTCGTATGGGCGCCGAGCGCTTGCTGCCGTTTGTCGGCAGATGCTCCTTCGCTTCGCAGCCGGCGCGCATGCTCGAGGCGACCAGGATTGCGCCTCGCGACGAGCACGAAGACGTCGCGCGGGATCGCGACGAGCCACGTGGGCCCGTTGGCGACCACCGAGAGCTCGCGTCGGTGGCGTTCGGCGAGCTCCTCATCCCCGAAGACGTCTCCACGCGCGAGGTACGCCTCGACGCGTGGCTTTCCTTCGTCGTCGATCTGCGCCGAGAGGAGGCCGTCGGCGACGAGGTACGCGGCCTCGGCCTCATCGCCTTCGCGGTACACGTGCTCACCGCGCTCGACATGCACGTGCTTGGCGGCGTCGAGCAGCACCTCGAGCTCGGCGTCGGGCAAGTTGCGCGTGAACGCGGTCGTTCGAAACAGATCGAGCGTGGCCGCGCGCCGGAGACCGCGCTCCACCTTCGCGATCATCTCGACGCCGCCTGCGGCGCGTCCGATCGCGCGCCTCAGCACGACGAGCGGCACCTCGGCGACCACCGCGTCGGCCTCGCATCGCGCCTCGAGCTGCCGGGTCGAGAACGTCGCGACCGTGGCCTCTTCACCGAGCACGTTGCCCTGGCTCACGCGCCGGATGATCGCGGCGTTCGCTTCGCCACGTCGAACGCCCGTCAGCGTGAGCACGCCGGACGCGACGACGAAGAGCGCGTCGGCGGGATCGCCGTGCTTGTAGAGGACGTCACCCGCGCGGAGGCTCTTGACCGATCCGGCGGCCGCGATCTCGGCGCGCGCGCGGGCGTCGAGGCCACGAAGAAGCGGCGTGTCCCAGACGATGGAGGGCCACGCGCCAGGGTGGCTGTGACGAGCGTGATCTCCCGGCGACGGATGCTGCACGGATCCCCGTCAGTCGATCTTCGCCGTTACCTCGGCGAGATCCAACGGATGATTGCGGCGGAACATCGACGGCGTGATCTGGGCTCCGGTCGGGCGTAGCCCCTGCGAGGCCTTGCGCGCCTCGTAGTCGGCGAACGCGCGCAGCAAGAACGGCGGAAACGGGCGGAAGCGGAGGCGAGCTTGCACGGTGAACGGCCCTTGGCGGCCAAGGGTGTCGAGCTCGTAGGTGTAACGGATGACGACGTTCGGCGCGGCGGAGCGCTGATCGAGGATCGCGTCGGGCGCCTTCGTCACGCCGCGATCGGCGTCGAGACCGCCGACGGGGAAATACGTCTCGAAGAAGGCGTTGTTGCCGGTCAGGTTCGAGCGGCACTCGCCCGTGTCGATGTCGTAGGCGCCGTCGTCGAAGCGATCAGAGCGCGTGCGCCCCTGCCCTGGTCCGGGCTGGCACTTGCCCGAGGCGTCGATGACGCCGATGCACTTCACGCAGCGGAGGAAGCCGTTCTGCATGTTGATGAGGCCTTTGCCGCGGAACGTGGTCCCTCCGAACGCCGGGTTTGGGCTCCACGCCGGCACGTCGGGGCCGTCGATGATGTCCGCGCCGAACACGCCGAGCGGGCGGCCTTTGAAGTCCTTGTTGTCGTCGCGGGTGGTCGTGCGCACGAAGATCTTGTCTTTGAGGTCGGCGTCGTCGCTCGCGATCTTACCGACCTCGTAGACGATGTCGCCCCGACCGTCGCGTACCGTCATCTCGACCCAGATCTCGCGCTCCTGGCTGAAGCCCGCGGGCACGCGATGACCCGCGCCGGTGTTCTGGATCTCGAACGGGATCTCGAGACGCGAGCCGACGCGCGATGCGCGCGCGATCGCGAACTTGAACGTGTGCTCGAGGAGCTGCGTGCGCCGCGCCTCGAGGCCGAGCGGCACGCCGGCAGGATCGAGCGCCGCCTCGTTCGCCCATCCGTCGCTGAACTCCGCCGAGAGCGGGAGGTCGACGCTCGTGAACCAGTGCGAGGTCATCGGACGCGGCTCGGTCGACGACGACGCGATCATGCCGCGCGCCTTCTCGCCCGGAGCGCGCTTCTCGAAGTGGAATCCCTTCGGGCACCCTCCCTCGCCGGCCGGCGCAGAGCCATTCGGTGCATTCTGCACGCATACGCCCGGGTACAGGCTCATGTGGCAGTCCTGGCACGTCGCGGCGGCGCGACCGGCGGACTTCTCGGCGTCGGCCCACGTCTTCCACTCGGAGTATGCGTTGCGGAGGCGCTTGAAGTGCTCGCCTCGATCGCGCACGCCGATCGAGTCGGTGCCGAACAAGCGAACGTCGTGGCATGCGCCGCAGAACTCGCTCGATCGCAGGTACCGGCTCGTGTCGTCTCCGGGGCGGCGATGGACGATCGGATCGCCGTTGTTGCCTTTGCCGAGCGACGACGAGAGGAACGAGCTCGAGTCGAGGAGGTAGCCGCTGTTCGAGATGCCTCGCACCCCCGTCCCGTCTTCGGGCCGCATCGGAAAGACGGCGCCGGTGACGGGCGACGTCCAGGTGGGGTTGCCTTCGTACGCGGTCGTGCCGTGCACGGGGCCGATCGTCTGATGGCACACCGCGCACGAGATCCCTTCCATCGCCTGCGCCGACAGGACGTCGCGCAGCGGCTTTTGCGTGTCGCTCGCGAAGCGACTCCACGACGGCACCTTCGACTGCGCGGTGTTGTCGCCGGCGGAGTGACAGTTCACGCACCAGTGCTCGCCGCCGGTGCCGGTCAAGGTGAGCCCGGTCTTCTCGTCGCGGCAGACATCGCCGCCGCTCCGCCGCAGCACACCCGCGCCGCTCGGGCAGCGATCATCCCTGCCCACTTGCTCTTCGACCACGCTCTCGAGCGCGCCGAACAGCGGGCTCTTTACCGCGTGCGCCATCACCGATCGCTGCCACTCGGCGACCTGCCGCGCATGACACGACGAGCATGCCGCCGACGTCGTCTGCGTGAGCGGCGCCTGCGTGAACGCCTTCTTCTCGACCGGCGGCGGCGCCTCTCCACCCACGCGCGCGGACGCGGCGAGACCGACGCCCGCGATGACGAGACCGATCGCGATCGGCGCCGCCGACACGAGCGCACGACGCAGCCGCGAGGATCGTGGCGCGACCGAGACGGGCGTCTTCGCCGGCGAGCTTGCGTTCGTGGCCGCGCGGACGATCGACTCGCGTCGCTCTTCGGCGCGCTGCGCACGTCGTGGCTCGTCCTGCGCGCGGGAAGGCTGCGCAGGCGCGACGTCCCGCATCAGCTCTTCGCATCGCTGCGCGATCGCGTCGGCGCTCGCAGGTCGCGCGCGTGGATCGGGGTCGAGCATGCCGAGCACGAAGCTCTGGATGCCAGGCTTCAGCGTCCGCGCGATCGCGTCGTCGAACGGAGGTGGGCGCGATTGCCCCGCGATGCTCATCGCGTCGCGAAGACCAATGCCCGAGAAAGGATGCGCGCCGGCGAGCAGCCGATAGAGGACGAGGCCGAGCACGTAGCGGTTGGCGGCGTTGTCCCACGGCGCGCCGTTCGCTTGCTCGGGCGGCGTCCATCGCGGCGACGGAGCCCCCGACGACGAAGACGACGACGACGTGCCATGCCCCGCGCCGAGGAGCGCGCGCACCCAACCATCGGCGAGGACGAACGCGTCCGCGCGACCTGGGCTGCCGAGCGCGACCTCTTGCGGGCGGAGCGGCCCAGGGAAGACCGCCTTCTTCTCGCACGTCGCGAGCGCTTGCGCGAGGTCACGTGCCTTTGCGAGCGCGGTGAGGCCGTCGAGCTTCTCGCCCTTCGAGAGCGTGTCGACCGTCTTCGATGGAACGCGTCGCAGCGCGAAGACGCCCTCAGCGTCTTCGCCGTAGCCAGACGCGAACCCGCCGACGCCCGCGTCACCGAACACGCACAGTCGCTTGACGAGCGCGAGATCGGGCGCAGCGAAGCACCACAGCTCCGAAGACGACGCCGTTTCGAGCGCACACGCGTAGCGACGCGCCCGACCGACGGCGCCGAGATCCTCACCAGGCTTGGGGCGCTTGTTGTCGTGGAGCAACCGAGAGTCCTCGAGAGAAATGCCTCGTCAGCGATTCTTGTTGTCGTCAGGCGCGATCTTCGCGCCTTGCCCAGCCCCGCTGCCACGAACGTCGGCGCTCGCGGTGGAGGTCGATGAAGGAGGTGCGTCGCTCGTGGTCTTGAGCCGCACGAGGTACGTCGTCATGCCGGCAACGAGCGACAGCGCGACGATCGCGACGATCGCCAGCCACGTCGGCACCTCACGTCCTTTGCGTGCGTTCGCCTCGACGAGCGCGATCGTGTCGGTGCGCGGGAGCGGCTTCTTCGCGTCTGGCGAAGGTGCGGCGTTGGCGTTGCTTGGCGCTTGCGGCGCAGGGTTTCCGCTCGGCTCGCGCTGCGACTGCATCGTGTCGCCGCTCGGCTTCGCGGGGTTCACCGGGGCGTTCTGCATGCGCGGCGTGAGCGGCGCGCGCTCTTCCATCGGCGCGGTGGAGCCGGCCGAGCGTGCACGCGAAGGCCGCGTGCCGCGGTCGGAGGCGCTCCCAGCGGCGCGGAACATCGAGAGGCGCTCGGTCACCTCGCGCGCCGAGGACGGGCGGTCCTCCGGCTTCTTCTCGATCATCGCGAAGAGCATGTCTTCGACGCCACGTGGAAGCCCTCGCCGGACCTCTTCGTCGAGCGGAGGCGCGGGGGTCGTGCACTGCATGTTGAGCAGCTCGCGCGGCGACGCCGAAGAGAACGGCGGCTCGCCAGCGATCATCTCGTAGAAGATGAGGCCGAGGGAGTAAAGGTCGCTCCGGCTGTCGATGGTGCGCGCATCGATCTGCTCGGGGCTCATGTACTGGAGCGTGCCGATGCTCTGGGTGTTCGTGCCGTGCATCCCCTCGAGCACCTTCGCGATACCGAAGTCCATGACCTTGAGGCCCGTCACCGGTCCGCCTTCGGGGCTCTCGCCCTCGGCGACCGTGAGCATGACGTTCTCGGGCTTGAGATCGCGGTGCACGATCGCAGGCTCTTGCTCGTGCGCGACCGTCAACGCCTCGGCGATCTTCGCGACGTGCTCGAGCGCCTCCTGCCACGGCAGCGCGCCGCGACGTGTGAGCTCTTGCCGCAGCGTCCGGCCGTTCAGGTACTCGAGCACCATCACGAGCTGGCCGTCCGTCTCCATCGACGCCAAGCTGCGGACGAGGTTCGGATGCTCGAGATGCGCCAGGATCTGCATCTCGTTCAAGAAGAGGCGACGGCCATCCTCGTGCCGCGTGAGCTCGGGGCGAAGGACCTTCAGCGCGACGCGGCGCTTCGAGAGGCGCTCTTCGGCCTCGTACACTTTGCCCATGCCGCCTTCTCCAATGAGGCGTCGCACGAGGTATTCGCCGATTCGATCCATCTTTCGCTCCGTGAGAGGCAGGCCCGAGGTGTGGTTCGACCCCGAGCGAGATCCTCTCGAGGGGTGGTCTACGGATGAAGCGGGCTGTCGATCTAAGCTCCACCTTGAAACACGAGCAAATTCATCCAGCCGCTTCGACGTGGGACCCATGCGGTGGGACGAGACCAGCGTACCGCAGGTTGGGCACAGGTCGGACGCCGGCAGCGGCGGCCCCTCGAGCTCGTCCAAAGGCGCCTTTTCCACGCTCGCATCCCGCTCGAGCCCCAAACGGTGGACGCCGCTTCCTTGAATCCTGGCGGGCTCGGGCTGCCGCACCTCAGGCGCAAGCTCGGACCGGCACCCACGCGACGGTCGTGTGGGCTCGTAAGACGGTGGCGACTTCTTCGAAGAAATGGGCGCAGACATGGGGATGGGACGCGGAGCCTGTCGCGCACACACCGTGGCGCGCGAGGGGACGAATCGGAATGGAGACGTACGACCGGCGCTCGAAGTTCCACGCGAGGAAGACAACGACGCTCGATCGCCGTCCTTACATCGACGGCAACGGGCTTTCACGTTGGGGAACCCGTGCCGGTTCCAAACCCGCCTTGGAGCGAAGCGCTACTCGAGGACGGTCGGCGCCGCGTTCGAGGGCGCGCTTTTACGCGCGACGGCGAGAATATCTTCCAACCCAAACGCAAGCTCGCGCGGGAGATCGTCTTCGGTGAAGAGCTTGGCCTCGCGGATCTCGAGCGGGTTCTTCGGCGGCTTCGCGGGTGGCTCCACGTTGCACTCGACGCCGATCGTCACCGCGTGAAAGCGCGGGTCGCGCATCGGATCGGACCACGCGCCGAGCACGCGCACGAGCTCGTGCTTGATGACTCCGGCCTCTTCGTCGAGCTCACGCGCGAGCCCGTTCACGAGCGTCTCGCCCCACTCGAGCGTGCCGCCCGGCAGACACCACATTCCGTTGTCGGCGCGCCGGATGAGCAGGAAGCGTCCGTCGCTCGTGCGCGCGACCGCCGCGATGCCGACCACCGGACGCTTGAGGATGTGACGCGTCGCTTCGTGGACGATGCCGTACGCGGCTTTGGGCAACCAGCGGAGGAACACGGACCGAGAATATGCTACTCCGGGCCGCTATGAAGCTCGTCACGTACAAATCGGGCAATTCCCAGGCTCCAGGCTCCAAAGATCACGGCCGCGCAGGCCTCCTCGTCGGCGACAAGCTCGACGTGATCGTCGACCTGGGGCGCGCGCTCGCGCACCTCGGCAAAGCGTCGAAGGTCTCGGGCGAGGGCCAGACCGTCCTCGGCCTCGTCGAGTCGGGCAAGGAAGGGCTCGACGCCGCCCGCGATGTGGCGGCGGCCTTCGCCGAGCAGAAGCTCGCGGCGGACGGGCTCTTGGTCGCCGCGAAGAACGCCACGCTCCTCTCGCCGATCCCGCGCCCACCGTCGATGCGCGACGGCTACGCGTTCCGGCAGCACGTCGAGACCGCGCGCAGGAATCGCGGCCTCGACATGATCCCCGAGTTCGATCAGTTCCCGGTCTTCTACTTCACGAACCACCAGGCCGTCGTCGGTCCGGGTCCGGTTCACGTGATGCCGCGTCACCTCGAGCGCCTCGACTTCGAGCTCGAGGCCGCGATCGTGGTCGGGCGCGAGGCGCGTGATCTCACCGCCTCGAACGCCGACGACGCGATCTTCGGGATGACGATCATGAACGACTTCTCGGCGCGCGCGCTCCAGATGCAGGAGATGCTCCTGTCGCTTGGCCCGGCGAAAGGCAAAGACTTCGCGACCGCGCTCGGCCCGTGGCTTGTCACGATGGACGAGCTGTCACCGGTCACGAAGAAGACCGACAAGGGCGCGTCGTTCGACATCGGGATGCGCGCGTTCGTGAACGACGTGCAGGTGTCCACCGGCAACGTGAAGGACATGACGTGGACGTTCGCGCAGATCCTCGAGCGCGCCTCGTACGGCGTCACGCTCTATCCGGGCGACGTGATCGGGTCGGGCACGTGCGGCACCGGCTGCTTCCTCGAGCTGAACGGCTCGAAGATCACGAAGGATCAGTGGCTTCGTCCGGGCGACGTCGTCGCGCTCGAGATCGACCGCCTCGGTCGCCTCGAGAACACGATCGCGACCTGAGACTACGACAGAGACGGAGGCGGCGTGTGCTCGGCGAAGAACGCGAGCGCCTCACGCGTCGCCCAGCCGTTGACCCAGCTCGCCTCGTCGAGACCGGCGAGCCAGCCGATGTGGCCGCCGTGCTTGCTCAGCCGAACGCGGACGGCCTTCGACGCGTCGCGAATCCAAGGTCGCACGGTGTCGATCGGCACCATCGGATCGTCTTCGGAGTGAAGGAGGATGGTGGGCACCTTGATCCGATCGAGCCAGCGGCCGGAGCTCGAGTCCCAGTAGTAGCCGTCGACGTCGTCGAAGCCGTGCATCGGCACGATGATCGACCCGTCGTAGTTGCGAAAGCGCTTGATCGCGTCGAGGTCCTTCGCCGTGTAGTGCGCGCGCGCGGGGTGGTGCGTGACGAACGCACGCGCGCGATCGAGCAGCCCGCGCAGCACGTGAAAGCGGTACGGCAGGCACGTGAACGTATCCATCCGCGCGGCGACGCGCGTGTAGTCGAGGGGCGCGGAGATGCTCGCCACCGCCAGCACGTTCGGCGGCGCGTTCTCACCCCACTCGCCGGCGAGCTTGAGCGCTTGGCTGCCTCCGCCCGAGAAGCCGAGCACCAAGACGCCCGTGATGCGCGGATCTCCACCGAGGTGACGCACCGCCAGATCGAGATCCTCCGAGAGCCCTGCGTGGTAGAGCGACGGCGCGTCGACGACGCTCTCGCCCGCGCCGCGCATGTCGAGCCGAACGACGTGGTAGCCCGCGCGCTCGAGCGCGACGGCGGCGCGAACGCAGCAATGCGAGTCCTTCGAGCCGGCGATGCCGTGCAGGACGATGGCGGCAGGAGCTGGGCGCGTCGTGCCGTCCTGCTCCGTCTGCCACCACGCACGTGCATGGAGGAAGTGGCGATGCGCCAGATCCCCGACCGGGATGCGCAGGTCCTCTTCACGCGCCACCGCGTGTGATCGCGGCGGAGAGAACAGCGGCGCGGCCGCGGCGATCGTCTGGAGATGCGGGCTCTCGAGCCAACGCGGCGGACGAAAGGCAGTGCGGCTTTTGCTCATCATCGACGCCAAGAACACGCGATCACCCTCCCCTTTTCGATGCCGCCACGTGGACGACGCCCTTCCGTAGCGGCCGATCCGGCGGGACGCAACTCGAACCGACCCGAGTTGACGTAGAGTGGGCGTGTCGACATGGTGGAGCTCATGAAAGGCCGTAAAACCCAGCGCCTCGTCGGGTTTTGCAGCGCGGCGGTCCTCGCGGTGATGGCCCTCGGCAGCGCTTCGGCGTGCCACAAACGCGGTCCGAAGGACGTGGGCAACCAGAACCCACGCTCCGAGTTCGAGGGGACTGGGACCGGTCACGGCGCGGACGCGTCGATCCCTCCCGCCTCGTCGAATGGCCGCGTCATCGCGTCGCCGACGAAGGGCGGCCGCCTCCCGCGCGAGATCGCCAAGGCGAGCGCGCGGGCGATCACGACGAGCCCCACGCACGTGTACTTCGGCAACGCCGAAGACGACATGATCTACCGCCTCGCGAAGGCCGGCACCGAGTCGGTCCGCATCGCGAGGCGCGCGCCGATGCCGGGCGCGATCACGGTCGACGCGACCTCGGACGAGCCCGCGCTCTATTGGATCGGGAGCCCGGGCGACGCGATCCTCCGCGCGGCGATCAAGGGGGAGACCGCGCCGCCGATGACGACCGTGCGCGAAGGATCCGTGTTCGCGAACCTCGTCGCCTCGGACGGCGATCTTCTGTGGACCGAGATCCACGGAGGAGGAGGGGCGATCATGCGGGGTGCGTCTCGCGCGCAGCCGCCCGTGAAGCTCACGTCGTTCGAGGGCGCGCCGCGCGGGATCGTCTGCGACGAAACACGCGTCTTCCTCGCGACCGGCACGCGTCTCCTGACGACGTCGAAGTCGCGCGCGGGCGAGCCGCTCACGATCCTCGCGACCGGCAGCGCCTTCTCGTCGCCGTGCGTCGACGACACGTGGCTCTACGCGACCGCGACCGATCCGCGCGGTGGCCGCGGCCGCGTGATCGGTCGCGTGAAGAAAGACGGGAGCGGGACGAACACGTTCGAGGTGATCGCCACGAACGTGCGCGACGCGCCGATCGCGGTGCGCGACGGCGAGGTCTATTGGTTCGACGCCGAGAGGCCCGTCCTCTTCGCGTGCTCGGTGAAGGATCCGAGCGCGTCGACCCGCTTCGTCTCCGAGGATCCGCTCCTCGATCAGGTCTATGCGCTCGCGGTCGACGACGACGGCGCGTTCCTCGCGGTCGGCTATGGCGAAGGCGGCCGCATCCTCCGCGTCCTGCTCCGGTAGCTGCGGTCTGATAGGCGCGCCCTGAGCAGAAAATGATCCATCGACGATGGCCTTGGCGTGCTCGATTCTGACGCGCCTCCCTCGATATCTTTCAGGTTTCTGGTCATGACGCACGGTGTCGTGGCTGGCATGTCGTATGCACACCGACATATCCAGACACCCGCTCCAACAAGGGACACCATGATGCGATTCTCCAAGCTCTTTGCCTTTGCCGCCCTCGCCCTCGCCCTCACGCCCGTGATCGCGTGCACCTCAGGTGACGACGGCACCGCCGCGGACGACAACGTGTCGACGCCGAGCGAAGAAGGTTCTGCAGACGACGAGCTCAAAGCGTTCTCCGTGACCGACGCCGACAACGGCAAGACCGTCACGGTGACGGAAGGACAGAACCTCCTCGTGAAGCTCCAGTCGAACCCGTCGACCGGCTACGGCTGGGAGGTCGTCTCGACCGATCGCACCTTCGGCTATCCGTCGGCGGAGAAGTTCTTCCCGAACGGCGGCGGCGTCGGCTCGGGCGGCATCGAGCGCTTCACCTGGAAGACGAAGAGCCCGCTCAACATGGTCGGCGAGCACCATGTGAAGATGGAGTACAAGCGTTCGTGGGAGAAGAACGTCGCGCCCGCGAAGACCTTCGAGTTCACGGTCAAGATCGTCTCCGGATCCTGCCCGCAGCTCTCACCGCCCGCGCCAGGCTTCTGCTCGAACGGTCAGATCAAGCCGCGCAAGAACGCGAGCGGCTGCACCACCGGCTACGACTGCGTGAACGACTGCCGCGCGAACGGCTGCAGCAACGGCGGCAGCTGCCAGATGTGTTGGGGCAGCTTCGCATGCATCCCCAACGGCGCGCTCTGCTGATCCTCCGCGCCTAGGGCGCACAACCAGGGTCGAAGACATGGACGGTCCCCGATGGCGGCGGACCGTCGATGTCATTCGCGACCAAATAGCCGATCCCGTCGCTCGACGTCGCGGCGGCGAAGCGATCGACCGGGATCGCGAGCACTTGCCTTCGCGGCGTCGTGCCGTTCGCCTCCTTGATCGTGCCGAGCGGCGTGCGTTTGACGAACTGGACGGCCGTCTGCGCTGTGTTCTCGCGAGCGGTCGTCGCGATCATCACCGTGTTCGCGTCGAGCATCGTGGCCGGTCCGACGACCCCCGCGTTCACGCCGACCGGATCGGCGTTGTAGATCTCGATGTCGACGCCGACTTTGTCGTCGATCGGCGCGGTGTCGTTCGCCACGAGGAAGTAGCCGCGCACGGCGCGCGTCGACTGCCCCGGCTGCCCGACGTTCTGGTTTACGCCCGTGGCCCAGAAGATCGCGCCGTCCGCGCTCGCCGCGAACGTGCGTGAGCCGCCCGCCGTGTTTCCGAGCTCCGTCACGTTCGTGACCGCTCCGCTCGTGGCCTGCGCCCCGGCATTGTCGACGAGGTTGAAGCTGGCGACGCCCGCGTTGAGGCCGCCGAGCAAGAGCCGCTTGCCGCTCATCGCGAACGGCGCGCTGTTCATCGGGAAGCCGGCGATTTGCGTCGCGGTGATCGTCGCAGGCTCGTTCAGCGGCGCCTCGATCGCGGCCGACGCGTACTGTGAGGCCGGCGGGCCGACGATGAGCGCCGAGTCGCCGAAGCTTCGCGCGAAGAGCGTGAAGCCCTCGGTGCGGTTGTAGCTCGCGAGGACCGTCTTCGCGCTGATCTTGGTCGCGAACGGGTCGAGCGGCGGCTCGATGTACGCGATCGGAATGCGGCCGCCGCTCGCGTTCGCGCCGAGCGGCCCGGTCATCCACACACGGCTCCCGCTGAGGACCAGCTGGTTTGGCAGGAAGCCGAGGTTCGTGATCGGGACCTGCGGAGGCGCGCCTGCCGACGGGTTCGACACGTTGAACGCCACCACGCCGGTCGGCGTCGCGACGAAGAGCCACGGGTAGATCGCGGCGGCGCAGCGGCCGCAGAGGATCTGTTGGCCGAGGGGGAACGACGTCGCCTTGTACTTGTACGGGACGCCCGCCGCGCACGTGTGGTTGCCCTGATCGCACGCGCTCGAGCTGCACGCGGATCGGCAGACCTCGTACGCGCATGTCTTCCGCGCGAGGTCGCACTTGCCCTTCAGGCACCCGTCCGTGGTCTTGCAGGCGTCGTCGTTCGCGCAGGCGCCGGCCTCGGGCGTCGACGGGAGCGTGCTGCTGTCCGTGGCGCTGCCGTCGATCGGCGCGCCGTCGGGCAACGTCGAGTCGGTGACGAAGATGCCGCTGTCTCGCGGGCGATCGATGAGCGACTCGTCGAGATCGAGCGAGCAGGCAGCGACGAGGCCGAGCGCGCTGAGCGCTGCCAGGACGACGAAGACCTTCTTCCGTCGCGAGGTCGTGAGCGTGGTGCGCACCATCAGAACGTGCCTCCGATCCCGGCAGGCGTCAGGCCGACCTTGCCTCGCACCTCACCGCGACCTGACTTCCCCCCCCGATCCGAGTTGATCGGGACGACGACGAGCGCGATGCCGCCCGCGAGGAGGACCGCGCCGGCGATGAGCGAGACGTTCGTCCATGTCTGGAGCGACGAGGCATGATCGAACCCTTCGCGCGTGGGCGCAGCGTTGTACGCGTCGCCTGCGTCGTTCGCGTTGACGCCGAGGATCGCTCCGGCGCCGATCGCGGCGAGGCCGACGCCGGCGACGCCGACCCCGACCACCTTGAACGTGTTCCAGAACGGCTCGCGCAGGCGCGCAGGCGCCGGATCGGGCGGCGGCGGAGGCGGCGGCTTCTCTTTCACGGGCTCGGGCTCCACCTTCGGCGGCGGCTTCGGCTCGTCTTTCAGCTCGAGGTTCGACTGCTTGCCCGCCTCGAGCGTCACGTCACGGCGCTCGATCGGTTTGCCTGGCGCGCGCACGCTGAGGGCGTGGACACCGGGCGACGCATGAAGGCGCGCCGGCGCGCCGACCTCGGTGAGCGTGTCGAGCTGGACCTTCCATCCTTCGGGCGCCGTCACGAGCACGGTGCCGAGGCTCTGCTCGAGCGCAGCGACGCGGTCGCGCGCGATCTTCGTCTGCTTGGCGTCGAGGCCCGGCACGTCGAGCGCGCGGGCGTACGCGTCAGCCGCGCGCTCGGGACGGGACGCGAGGTCCCACGCGAGCGCGGCGGTGTAGAGCGCGACCGCGTTCGCCTTGAAGGCGGCGGCCGCCTCGAAATGGAGCGCGGCCTCCGAGTAGCGCTTCGCCGAGAAGGCTTGCGTGCCCATCTGGTACTGCTGCCGCGCTTCGGCGGCGGAGTCGGCCGTGGGCGGATCGCCATCGGCGCGCGCGGGCGACGAGGGCGCGGCCGCGAAGAACAAGAGCGCCATCGAAGCAAAGGTGGCAGCACGACGTGCCAGTCTCATGAGGATCCCCAGAGTAAAGCGAAATTCCGCCGCTCGACCAAGTCTCTGCCGTGGCGACGCGCGGTCAATACGGGTTGTCCGGAAGCGCGTTCGGATCCTTCGGTCGCGGCTTCGGCTTGGGCTTGGCGCTCCCGGCCGGATCGATCGCCGATGCCGAAGCGGATGGGGAAGCACTTGGTGAAGTCGCCGCGCCTCCAGGACCGTCGACCTCGATCACGGGCTTCAGCGTGATCTCCGTCGTCGCGTTCGTGAAGTAGTCGATCGAGATCGTCGTGTCTTCGTAGCCCTTCGCCTTCGCGACGAGCGTCGCGGACTTGCCTGCTGCCGGCCGCGCGACCGACCGCGCTTGCCCGATGTCTCGTCCGTCGACCGTGAGCGTCGCGTCTGCCGGGAACACGTTGAACGTGATCTCGGGCGACGCCGTGCTCTGCGGAGTCGCGCCCGAGCCCGCTGGCGAGGCCGTGACGGCGGTGGTGACGACGGGCATCGTGGTCGCGACGTGCGTGGTCCGCGTGTGCCAGATGAAGAAGCCGCCGCCACCGATGAGCACCGCGAAGAGCAGGCCTACGAACGCCGCCATCGCGTACTGGCCCGCGCCCACCGGCGGCTGGTCGAGCGACGCCGGATCGCGGCGCGACGGATCGGGCGGCACCGACTGCGCCGGATCGTAGAACGGGCTCGAGATCGGCGACGAGTTGGGCGGGATGGTGTTCACCATCGCTTGCGTGTTCGTGCCGGGGCTCGACCAATCTTGCGGCGTGTGGCCAGGGCTCGAGTGATCGAGCGACGTGATCGGCGGCGACGGCGTCGCGGCCGGTCGACCTGCGGCCGGGAGCGGACCGTTCGGCGCGAACGGCGACATGAGCCCGCCTGGTCCGATCGGCAACGTGAGCGTCGGCCCGCCCATCGGCGGCGGCGGACCATCACCGGCGTTCTGGTTTTGCCGCGCGATCGGCGCCTGCGGGATCGTCGACGAGCTCGCCGGCAAGCCGTGGCCGTGGATGGTGGCCTCGTTGTCGCTCGCCTCTCCGCTGCTGTCGGCCGCGAGCGTCGGCGTCGCGATCGAGATCTTTCGTTGCGAGGCAGCCGACGGCAGCGGCGGCGGCTGCGCGCCACCGACGTGAGGCGCGCCCATCCTCGGCGTCTGCGGGGACACGGTCGGCGGCATCTGGAGCGTCGACGCGTAAGGCTTCTGCGCGGCCTTGACGCCCGAGCGGTGATCCTGCGCGTCGCGTGACGGCGCCACGTTCGCCGGGTCCCATCCACCTTGCTCGGCGACGGTCGACGCTTGCTTGATGCGCTCCTTGCGACGATCGAGCTGCTCGCCCAACCGCATGCGTACGACCTGCGCGGCGTTCGCGGTCGTGACGAGCTGGCCCTTCGTCAAAAACTCTTCGAGCGCGAAGCGCATGCGCTCCGCCGTCGGGTAACGGAGGATGGGCTGATGCGCGAGCGCGCGGAGCACGATGCGCTCAAGCTCGGGCGGGTAATTGCGAACGATCGCGGTCGGCGGCTGGATCTCGTTCTGGAGGATCGCGTGCATGATCTGGTGATCGCGATCGCCCTTGAAAGGCCGGACGCCCGTGGTCGCTTCGTAGAGCACACAGCCGAGAGAGAAGACGTCGCTTCGTCGATCGAGGCCGGAGCCCGTGACCTGCTCTGGCGACATGTAGCTGATCTTGCCTTTGAGCTGCCCCGCGCTCGTCTCCTCGTGGAGCTGACCGAGCGCCTTGGCGACGCCGAAGTCGCAGACCTTCGCGACGCCGTCAGTCGTGATCAAGATGTTGTGGGGAGACAAGTCGCGATGGACGACGCCGAGCTGCCGGCCGTCGTCATCGGTGAGCTCGTGGGCCGCGTGCACGCCTGCGCAAGCGTCCGCAATGATGCGCGCGACGACGCGCGGGTCGAACGGCTCGGTCTTGCCCGAGATGCGAAGGACACGCGAGAGCGAGTCGCCCGTCACCCACTCCATCGCGAGGTAGAGCGTGCGCCGCTCTTCGCCGAGCTCGTAGATCTCGCAGACATTCGGGTGATGCACCCCCGAGGCGATGCGCGCCTCGTCGAGGAACATGCGCTCGAACTCGGGCTCTTCGGCGAGATGCGGGAGGATCGTCTTGATCGCGACGAGTTTTTGGAAGCCGCGCTGCCCGTGCTGCCGCGCTGCCCACACGCGCGCCATGCCTCCTCGCGCGATCGGCACGAGGAGCTCGTAGCGACCGAGGCGCGTGCCTGGCCGCAACGAGCCGAAATCGGACGGCTCGTCGTCGGTCAGCTCGTCCGAAGGCAGGACGTCCGCCATGCGTCGAAGATTACAGCAGAACGCTGGGCAAATCTTCGGATGCCCTTCGAACTGTGATGGTGTGGAGACGCGTGTGATCTTTCCGCGCCCATCTCGACAGAGCACACGACCTCTTCGGCGCCGGTGACATCGGCGGGCCGAGGGCGTTTGAGGCGTGCGCAAGCTGCCGGAACCTAGTAGGAAAGACCGTCTTTGTGAGCCAGGGTGCGGGCGGCGCGGCGAGGTCGGTCGAGAGCGTTCCAAGTGGACGTGCGTGGGCCGTCGCGGCCATCGCGACCCTCGGGATGAGCGTGAGCTACATCGATCGGCAGACGCTCGCCGCGATCGCCGTCTCGGTTCGCCAAGCGCTCCACATCGATCACACGCACTTCGGGTGGCTCGTTAGCGCGTTCTCGATGGCCTATTTGGTCGGCGCGCCACTCGCCGGCGTGGTGGTCGATCGACTCGGGGCGAGGCGCGGCTTCGCGGCGGCGGTCATCGTGTGGTCGCTCGTCGCCGGCGCGCACGCGTTCGCGGTCTCGTTCGGGACGCTCTTCGCGCTTCGCGTCTTGCTCGGCGCGGCGGAGGCTCCGTCGTTCCCAGCGGCCGCGCAGACGATTCGACGTGCGCTCCCCGGCGCGCGCCGTCCCCTCGCCTTCGGGCTCCTCTTCACCGGTAGCTCGATCGGGGCGATCATCGCGGCGAAGCTCGCGGTGAAGCTCGAGGCTGTGTACGGGTTTCGCGGCGCGTTCGTCGGCACCGCGCTGATTGGCACGCTGTGGATCCCGTGCTGGCTCCTCCTCACCCGCGGGATGGGCCTCGACAGACCTGCCGAGGAGCCCTCGACCCAACCGACCGCGCCCGCGCCGGCGACGCCATGGCTTCGCGTCGTCACGAGCCCGCCTGTGCTCCGCGCGATCATCGCGGTGATCGGCTCGGCGCCCGCGCTCATGTTCGTCCTCAACTGGACGTCGCAATACCTCATCGAAGGTTGGCGTGTCCCGAAGGAAGACGTCGGCAATTACCTCATCTTCGCGCCGCTCCTGTTCGATGTCGGCGCGATCGGCTTCGGGGCGATCGCGAGCACGCGACGTGAGCCCACAGTGAGCGCAGGCGGAAAGACCAACCGCGACCTCATCGTGCTGTCGATGGTGCTCGCGTCGTCACTCGCGCTCGCGCCGCTCGTGTCGAGCCCCGCGCAAGCGATCGCAGTATGCGCCGCGTCGGCCTGCGGCGGAGGGGGCATCTACGCGCTCGTCACCGCCGACATGCTCGCGCGCGTGCCGGTCGAGCGCACGTCGGCGGCGGGCGGAATGACCGCGGCGGCGCAGTCGCTCGCTCACATCATCGCGAGCCCGCTCGTCGGCTGGACGATCGACAAGACGCACGGCTACGAGAGCGCGCTCGTCGGACTGGGGTTGGTCGTCATCCCGACTTCCCTTACCTTCGTGCTCTGGCCGATCGATCGGCGAGCGTCTCTTCGAACAAACGAATGAACGAGAGGACCACTCCCATGCGCATGCTCCACACGATGATCCGCGTCGCAGACCTCGAGGCGTCGAAGAAGTTCTACACCGAGTGCTTCGGGATGAAGGTCCTGCGCGAGAAGGAGTACCCCGACGGGAAGTTCACGCTTTGCTTCATCGGCTTCGGCGACGAAGACAAGAACACAGTCATCGAGCTCACGCACAACTGGGGCAAGAGCGATTACGTCCTCGGCGACGCGTTCGGCCATATCGCCCTCGGCTGCGACGACATCAAGGGCGCCTGCGAGAAGGTCCGCGCGCTCGGCTACAAGGTGACGCGCGAGCCCGGCCCGATGAAGCACGGCACGACCGTCATCGCGTTCGTCGAAGATCCGACGGGCTACAAGATCGAGCTCATCGAGCAACGAGGGTAGCTACCCGCGAGCTCCCGACGAGAAGGCAGAGACCTCGCAGTTCCGAGAAGAACGCGACGTCTCTGCCTTCGCGGAATCAAGAAAGAAAAGAGAGAGTGAGAGTGAGAGTGAGCGTTCTAGAGAGAGAAGAAGAGAGGAGGCAAGCCAAGGAAGAGGGTTTGAGGGAGTAGGACGAGAAGAGCAAGGCGCCGCCCGAAGAGCCGCCACAGCGCAACGTGACGACGATCCCTGCTCTGTTCTCGCGCGCGGCCCAGAGCAATGCCCGTGCCTCCCACACCTTTCCGCGCCAGCGCCAGAAAATCCCGCGATCGCGGCGCCCGCGGCCCGGCTGTAAACACCAGTTCGGCTAGACCGTGGCCGGGCGTTTACGGCCCAGGGAGTTGTGGCTACGGTGCGTAGCGCGATGGGCGCCCTCCACAACATGAACCAAGATCTCGCTGCAGCAAACACGAACGGCCATCTTCATCACACGCTGAAGAGCTGGGAGCCGGCGAGCGGCGAGCTCTGCGGTGAGGTGCCGATCGCCTCGCGCGACGACGTCATGAAGACGATCGCCCGCGCGAAGAAGGCGCAAGCCGCGTGGGGCGTCCTCCCCGTCGAGGAGCGATGCACGCGCCTCCTTCGCTTCCGCGACGCGCTCGTCGAGCGTGCCGACGAGATCGTCGACGTCATCAGCCGCGAATGCGGTAAGCCCCGCGCCGACGCGCTCGGGCACGAGGTGATGATCGCCGTCGATCAGCTCACCTACGTCTGCAAGAACGCTCCCGCGATCCTCGCGCCGCGCGAGCTGCCGCTTCATCTCCTGAAGCACAAGCGAAGCACGCTCCACTACGTCCCGCGCGGCGTCGTCGGCGTGATCTCTCCGTGGAACTTCCCGTTCGTCATCCCGATGTCCGACGTGATCGGCGCGCTCGTCACCGGAAGCGCGGTGGTGGTGAAGCCGAGCGAGGTGACTCCGCTCTCGATCCAGAAGGCGAAGGAGATCTTCGACGCCACCGGGCTGCCGGAAGATCTCTTCGGCGTCGTGCACGGCTATGGTGACGTCGGTGCTGCGTTGATCGAAGGCGGCATCCAGAAGCTGATCTTCACGGGCGGCGTCGAGACGGGGAAAAAGGTCGCGGCCGCGTGCGGCGCGAACCTCGTCCCGTGCGTGATGGAGCTCGGCGGCAAGGCCCCGCTCCTCGCCTGCGCCGACTGCGACGTGGAGCGCACCGCGCGCGCGATCGTGTTCGGGGGCTTCGTGAACTCTGGCCAGGTGTGCATCTCGGTCGAGCGCGTCTATGCGCACGAGGCGATCCACGACAAGCTCCTTTCGCGCGTGCGTGAGCTCACCGACGAGCTCCGGCAAGGAGATCCGACGAACGAGACGGTCGACGTCGGCGCGATCATCTTCCCCAAGCAGATCGAGATCGCGGAGAAGCACATCGACGACGCGGTGAAGAAGGGCGCGCGCATCGTCTCCGGCGGTCGCAAGAAGAGCGGCCCCGGCCAGTTCTTCGAGCCCACCGTCTTGGCCAACTGCGATCACACGATGACGGTGATGAAGGAGGAGATCTTCGGACCGATCGTCCCGATCCAGAAGGTCTCGTCCGACGACGAAGCGATCCGCCTCGCCAACGACTCGCACCTCGGCCTGAACGCCTACGTGTTCACGAAGGATCGCGAGAAGGGCAAGCGGCTCGCGCAGCGCATCGAGGCCGGGAGCGTGTGCGTGAATGACGTGCTCGTGAACTACGCCGCGGCCGAGGCGCCGTTTGGCGGCATCAAGCAGAGCGGCTTCGGTCGCGTTCACGGAGACGACGCGCTCCGTGACATGGCCGAGGTGCGCCACGTCTTCAGCAGCAAGATGCCGGACGCGAAGACGGACCCGCTGTGGTTCCCCTACTCGAGCAAGGCCTATCGCTGGCAGATGCGCATCTTCCGCGCGCTCTACTCGCGTGGAGGCATCGTGAAGAAGATCCGCGAGCTGCTCTGACGCTGACGTCGCGAACGTCAGTAGCGGCCGCCGAGGCGACGTCGCTCGGCGACGCGGAGCGCGTCGAGCAGCCGGGCCGCGAACTGAGGTCCGGACGGCGTGTGCTCGATCGCGACGATCTCGGCGCCGCATGCCGTCGCCATCTCGGAGAGCGTCGTGCGGTCGGCCGTCGACATCCCTTCGTCGATCACCACCACGAGCGGGAGGACCGTCGACATCGACGAGCTCGCCTCCTTCACGTCCGCGCGCCGGACGATCTCCACCGGTACGATCGCACGTCGCACTGCATCTTCTTGCTGTGGCGTAAGCGAGACGGCCATGCACCGCAGCATCGATGCGCCGTCAATCGTCCGCGAGCCAATGGAACGCGCCATTCGAAGATTCCCTCGCGCTCACTCACGCCCACGCGCTTCGCTTCGTTCCTCCTCCGAGAAGCGCGTGCGTAACGCTCGTCGCATCCCACTCGGTAGCTCGTGCGAAACCGCGAAGCCTGATCGCATGGAAAGAGACGCATGCGTTGACAGCCAAATTGCCGGGAATATCGTGGAATGGCTTCGTGGAGTCCCTCGCGTACGCCTCACTTCCACTTCTCGTCGCGGACCTCGCGGACGAAGAGTCGCGCGACTTCCTGGAGGGTGTGGCGCTCGCCGAGCAAGTCGCGTTCGTGCCGCTGCTCGTCGCGCCCGCCGATCGCTCGACGCACGCGCTCGAGGTCTACTCTCCTGCCTCGCGTGAGCCCCTCCGCTTGCTCGCCGATCCCGTCGGACCTCCCACGAAGGACGGCTTTCCACTTCGCTTGCGCGTCAAGCATCACACGCAGGAGCCCGTGCGCGCGCCGAGCTCGCAGAAGAAGCGACCGACGACGCTTCGCGCGCGGCACGAGACGAACCACGAGCTGACCGCGCGTCACTCCCACGATCTCGAAGAGCCCACCAAGGAGAACCGCGAGCCGGTCTCGATCATCGGGCGTGCGATCGCCGGAGGAAAGCTCCAGATCGACTCGCTCATCGGAGGCGGCGGCGTCGGCGCCGTGTACCGGGCGCAACATCGCGAGCTTCGCATGCCCGTCGCGGTGAAGGTTCTCCACGAGAGCTACCAGCGCGAGGCCGACTTCGGCCGCCGCTTTCACGCGGAGGCGCTCGCGGCGAGCAGGCTCGATCATCCAAACGTCACGCGCGTGCTCGACTTCGGCCAAGAGCCCGACGGCATGCTCTACCTCGTGATGGAGTACCTCGACGGGATGAGCCTTCGCACGCTGCTCGAGCGCGAGCGGCGGTTTGGCACCGAGCGCATCGTCAAGATCCTCTCGCAGGTGTGCGGTGGCCTCGCGCATGCGCACGCGCGGTCGATCATCCACAAGGACGTGAAGCCGGAGAACCTCATCATCCTCTCCGGCTCGGACGATGACGGCGTCCCGATGGAGATCGTGAAGGTGTGTGACTTCGGCATCGCGCAAGGCGCGCTCGCAGAAGAGACGCGACGCTTTCAAGGCACGCCCGAGTACATGTCGCCCGAGCAGTGCATGAGCGAGACGCTCGACGCGCGAAGCGACGTCTACTCGTGCGGTGTCGTCCTCTACGAGCTCGCGACCGGCGAGGTCCCGTTCACCGACGACGAGGTGGGTCACATCGTGTGGCGCCACCTCAACGAGACGCCGATCCCTCCGTCGAAGCGCGCGCCGGTCGATCCGCGCGTCGAGCAGATCATCTTGCGCGCGCTCGCGAAGAACAAAGAGGAGCGCTACGCGTCGATGCGCGACCTCCGCGCCGCGCTTCGCAACTTGCTCGAGAAGCCGCCGGCGACGTTGAGCGGGCAGTTCGCGCGTGTGGTCGTCCCCTCGCAGTCGCCCTCTTCCTCCGCACGCCCGCGACCCTCCGCGTCCGCGCCCCGATCAGGCTCGCCGTCGTCGTCGCGCATGGAAGCCGTCGCGACGAACGAGCCGAGCCACCTCGACGTCGCGCCCTCTTCGCAGCGTGGCTCGGAGCACCGCGCGCCCGCGCCAAGCTGGCTCATCCACGGAGGAAGCTACGAGCTGGCGACGACGACCACGGCGTCGGGCGCCCCGCTGTCTCCGCGATCGGAGCTCCTCACCGATCCGATCGCCTTCATGCGCCGCCTCGTCGGCACGACGGACCCGCGTACGTTCGCCGAGATCGTGAACCCGCTCGAGGAGACGATCCGCGAGCTGGTCGAGTCGCTGCAAGTCGACACCCTCTGGCGATTGGCGAGCACGCTCGACATCCTCGCCACCGAGGGGCCCGCGATCCCTGGGTCACGTGCGGCGACGTCGAAGGCGATGCTTCATCTCCTGCGCGACCCGAGCGTGCTCGCTCCGATCGCGCAGCGCGTGCTCGCGGTGGGCGACGCGACCGGAGAGCGGCTGCTCACGGCCGCAGGCTCCTTCGGCGCGCATGCGTTGTATTCTGCACGTGTTCGCCAAGGCGACGCGGAGGCGCGCCGGCGCTTCATCAACGCCATCCGGGCGATCGGCCCGTCGGCGATGCCCATCCTGCGGGGCGGCCTCGATCGCTTGGCCGATCGCCTTAACGCCCCGGGCGCGCCGCAGATCGCCGAAGACCTCCTCTACTCCTTGCCCGCTCTCCATGACGAGGCGCTCGGCGGGCTCGTCGCCGCGTACGCGCGATCGAACAGCGGCACGCTCGCGCGGGCGGCGGTGCAGGCGCTTCCCGGCGTATGGCACGAGCGCGCGCGTTCGGTCATCTTGGGGCTCCTCGAGCACCCGGATCCCAAGGTGACGGTCGCGGCGCTCGGCTCGCTCGGGGAGCTCGGCATCACTGACGAGCACACGCCGAAACGCCTCGCGCAGATCTTCGATCGCTCCGATCAACGAAGCGTGCGTCTCGCGATCATTCGGGCGATGGTGCAGACGCGGGGCGACGCGCGAAGGCTCGGCGTCGAGCTCCTCCAGGAGCGCCTTCGCCTCGCGCGGTTCCTCCAGACCACGGACGAAGTGGAGATCGGGATCCATCTCGCGCGGACGCTCCTGACGATCGGCGACGATCCGGCGGCGATGAAGGCGCTCGTCGACGAGTGCTC
This sequence comes from Labilithrix sp., assembly GCA_044227045.1. Classification (GTDB taxonomy): domain Bacteria; phylum Myxococcota_A; class Polyangia; order Polyangiales; family Polyangiaceae; genus Labilithrix. Next base: position 336,028 of record JBGAFW010000001.1, on the reverse strand, counting down.
GCTCGACTGGCCGAAGGACGTCCGCGCGAAGATGAGCGAAGCGACGCCTTAGCGACGAAGCGCTTCACGGGCGCGGCGCGCCTCGAGCGAGAACGTGAAGCACTCGATCGCGTCCTTCATCGAGACGGGCTCGCGATGGCGTGCGGCGCGGACGAGCGTGCGAAATTGCAGGTAGCGCGTGCCGTCGAGCCCGAGGAGAAGCGTGACGAGCGCAGGGTCGCGCGGCGCGTCGAGCGTGCCGACGAGGCCCGCGGCCGAGGCGAGGACACGCGTGACGAGGACATCGCACGCGAGGATCGCGTTCACGGCGTCACGTGCCGCGAGCATCTGCTCGGCCTGGCGCACGCGATCGCGCTCGGGCTCCGGCCAGAGCTCGGCGAGCGTGAAGACGTTGCCTGCGGGTGACGAGGCGGTCTTCGTCTCGGAGGTCGATCCCGATCCGGGCTTGTCGCTCGTCGAGGCGACGGCGGCGGCGGCGGCCAACGGTGAAATGCCAGGCGGCGAATCGACCGGCGCCGCGCTCGGCTCCGTCATGTTGAAGCGCGCCCACGCGCCGGAGTCCTTGTCGCTCGGGAGCTTCGTCTCGGACGACTCGCGTCGCGGCTTGTCGCTCTTCTGCTCTTTCTCCGACGCCGCCGCGGCTGCCGCGCCGACCACTTCGGGGACGACCGCAGAGATCTTCGTCGGCGGATCGGGCGCCGCGTGCTCCATCTGGCGGAGCGCTTGCGCGATCCCCTCTTCGGAGAGGCGCGGCTCGCTCGGGTATTCCTTCGAGGCGTCGGCCGTCGCTTCGATCCGGACCTTGGGGTCCTTCTCGTACGCCTTCAGCACGAGGCGCGTGATGCGCTCGAGGCCTTCGAAGACGCCATCACCCTTCGTCGCGATCGTGCCGAGTGAGGGTGCGTGATGAACGTTGAAGCGGCGATCGAGCTCCTCGATCGAGAGCAGATCGCTGAGGTCACGCTTGTTCCAGTGGAACGTGTGCGGGACCTCGTCGAGGGTGCGATTGTGCTCGCCGAGGTTCGAGTGGAGGTCGTCGAGCGACTCCTGGTTCACCTCGACGCGGCCGCCTTGGGAGTCCGCCACGAACACGACGCCGTCGGCGCCCGAGAGCACGAGCTTCCGCGTCGCGGCGTAGTACACCTGGCCAGGCACGGTGAAGAGCTGGAGGCGCACCGCCATCCCGCGAACGCGCGGGACGCGAATGGGCAAAAAGTCGAAGTAGAGCGTGCGATCGGTGGGCGTCGCGAGCGACACCATCTTGCCGCGGTGCTCGGGCTTCGTCGCCGCGTGGATGTACTGAAGCGTTGTGGTTTTACCGCCAAGCCCAGGCCCGTAGAACACGAGCTTGAAGACGAGCTCCCGCGTATGCGGGTTCACCGACGCCATCGGACTTCGAGCTTACCATGGCGCCCATCGCGCCTATCAAAACGTTTCTGGGCTCACGGATCGTCTAGAATCGAGGCCGAACACCACGATCATGCGCGGCTTCGTCGATCTGCATTGTCATTGGATTGCCGGAATCGATGACGGAGTGAAGACGCCCTCGGACGGCGTGGAGCTCCTGCGCCGGCTCAAGCAAGCGGGCTTCGATCTGGTCGTCGCGACACCTCACATGCGACCGGGCATGTTCGACAACGACAAGCGCGCGCTCGAGCACGCGTTCGCCGCGATGTGTCCTCACCTCACGGCGCCTGCGCTGCCCGACGTCCATCTCTCGAGCGAGCACTTCCTCGACGACGTGGTCTTCGGTCGTCTCGTCAAAGGGCTCGGCCTCCCCTACCCCGATCTGACGCCTCCCTCGAGTGAGCGCGCGCGGGCGACGGGCGCAGCGCCGACGAAGCGCGGCGTCCTCGTCGAGCTGAATCCGCAGGGGTTCCCCGCGCAGCTCGCGCATCGCTTCTTCGATCTCGGTCGCGCCGGCCTTCGTCCGGTCCTCGCGCATCCCGAGCGCTACCAGCCGGTGTGGAAAGACGACAGCTGTCTCGATCCTCTCCTCGACGCAGGCGCCTATCTCCTCCTCGACGTCTGCTCGATCGTCGGCAAGTACGGACGCGCCGCGCAGAAGGCCGCCGAGAAGCTGCTCGATGAAGAAGGCTACGAGGCCGCGTGCTCCGACGCCCACCGGCCGGACGACGCCGACGTCACCGCGAAGGCGATCGACGCGCTCGAGCGACGCGTCGGAAAAGGCGAAGCCCTCCGCCTCCTCCGAGACGGGCCACGCGGGATCCTCAACCTTCCGGCCGTTTGATCGGGGCGATTTCTCTTAAAAACGACGCGCGAGAAGGAAGATTCGATTGCGTATCGGCGTGCGTCTGCCAAAGCGTCGGCTCGGTCCAACGTGGCAATCGTTTCACCCAAGACATCGCTGCTGATCGGCCTCATCGCGCTCGCGTCACAGATGCTCGTTGGCTGCTCCTCGTACGAGAAGAGCGGTCGCTTCGCGCGCTACGCCGAAGGCGACATCGCGCTTCATCCCGACGCGAAGCAAGATCTCGAGACGCTCCTCTCCTCGTCGAACAACGACGCGACGGAGCGCGCGGTGCTGTGCATCCACGCCGTGTACGAAGCGGAGGCCTCCACGCCGCCGATGGAGGCGCCCGTCTCCGCGTTACCCGCGATCACGAAGCCCAAGATCGCGCTCGAGCCGAAGCAAGCGAGCCCGCGCGCCAAGTCCGTCCCACTCTCGTTCTCCGAGGGCTCGCGCACGGAGTCGGTGGACGCCAAAGACCCGTCGTCGTTCTCCTTCACCGCCCCAAAAGCGGACCCCGGCCGCGCTTGCCTCAAGCTCTGCGCGCCGAGCCCGAGCGAGGACGCGTCCGAGGAAGTGCGGGTCATCGCGCGGAAATACAGCGATCGCTGCCGGGCGCATTTCGGAGAAATCCGGACGCTCGAGGCGGACTGACCTGTCATCCAAACGTGCGTGGAGTCGACGCGGGAAAGCGGCTCCAAATTCCGGCGATTGGGTGATAGAACCGTCGCCTCGTCATGGAAAAGATCGCGATCATTGGGCTTGGGTATGTGGGGCTTCCGGTTGCACTCGCGTTCGCGCGGAAGTTCCCGGGATGCGTCGGCTTCGACATCCATCAAGAGAAGGTCGAGGAGCTCGCGCGCGGCTTCGATCGCAACCTCGAGGTCCCCGAAGAGGAGCTGAAGTCCTCGCCGCTCAAGTTCACGAGCGACATCGCCGACCTGAAGGGCTGCACGTTCTTCGTCGTCGCCGTGCCCACGCCCGTCGACGAAAACCACCTTCCGGATCTCACGCCCGTCGTCAGCGCGTCGCGCACCGTCGGCAAGGTCCTCGAGAAGGGCGGCGTCATCGTCTACGAGTCCACCGTCTACCCGGGCGTGACCGAAGACATCTGCGCCCCGATCCTCATGAAGGAGTCGGGTCTCGAGCGCAAAGACTTCAAGCTCGGTTACTCGCCCGAGCGCATCAACCCCGGCGACAAAGAGCACACGCTCGAGCGCATCACCAAGGTCGTCTCCGGTGAAGACGCCGAGACGCTCGACCGCGTCGCCAACGCGTACGGCGCGATCATCGAGGCAGGCGTCCACCGCGCGCCTTCGATCAAGGTCGCCGAGGCCGCGAAGGTGATCGAGAACACCCAGCGCGATCTCAACATCGCTCTCATGAACGAGCTGTCGATCATCTTCGACAAGATGGGCATCCGCACGGTCGACGTGCTCGCCGCCGCCGGCACGAAGTGGAACTTCCTCAAGTTCAAGCCGGGCCTCGTCGGCGGTCACTGCATCGGCGTCGACCCGTACTACCTCACGATGAAGGCGCAGCAGCTCGGCTACCAGCCCGAGGTCATCCTCGCCGGCCGCCGCATCAACGACGGGATGGGAAAGTTCGTCGCGCAGCGTCTCGTGAAGATGCTCGTCAACGCCGACATCCCCGTCCGCGGCGCGCGCGTCGGTGTCCTCGGTCTCTCCTTCAAGGAAGACGTGAACGACATCCGCAACAGCAAGGTCCCGGACATCATCACCGAGCTCAAGGAGTTCGGAATCCAAGCGATGATCCACGACCCGCTCGCGAGCCACAAAGACGCGATGCACGAGTACGGCCTCCAGCTCTGCTCCTTCGAGGAGCTGCGCGCGCTCGACGGCCTCGTCTTCGCGGTCTCGCATCGCCACTACCTCGACATGGGCATCGACAAGCTCTGTGCCCCGCTTCGCGACGGCGGCGTCTTCATCGACGTGAAGAGCATGTTCGAGGCGTCGAAGCTAAAGCGCTCGATCCGTTACTGGAGCCTTTGATGAAGAAGGGCGTGTGACGCGCCCCTGTTCAAGCACGACGCAACTCGTTCACGCTCCTTGTAACAAAGGAGAGCTTTGTGGCACACGAGGGCGCCTTGTAGGCGCGTGCGCGCCTCTCGGATGGCATCCGTTTTGGTCCGTTCTCCGTGACGGATCGAGATGAATCGGCTTCCATCAAGAGATGATGAGCACGAGCGGCACGGGGAGCAGCGCGAGCACTTCGGCGACCTCGCAGGGATCCGATGACGCGTCCAAGGCGAGCACGAACGGCAACGGCGCCGCGGGAAGCGTCCAGAGCCCGGGCTTCAACTCCAAGCTGAGCGCGCCACGCGAGCGCTTCCTCGCCGCCGTCGTCGAGCATGCGCTCCTCGTCGGTCGTCGAACCGCGAAGGACTTCGTCCGCGCCTTTCCGCCGCGCGACATCATGAACGCGCTCGTCGAGCAGCCGCGACTTCGCGCCAAGCTCCTCGTCGCGACGACGGGCCTCAACGAGAAGATCGCGCTGAAGAAGAGCGCCACCGCCGCGGGAGAGGATCTCGACTTGGCGCTCGCCGAGCGCGTCACGGAGGAAGACGACGTCGTCGCGCTCTTCGATCCCGACGATCGCGTCCGCTACCTCGATCACAACCGCCTCTGGGCGTTCGTCGTCGAGGGAGAGTTCTGGCGCGCCGCCGCCGATGCCCCTCCCGCGGTCGCGCGCGAGCACATCGCGTACATCCTCGAACGCGCGCGCGTCGAGAAGCTCATCAACGATCGGGACATCATCGACGGCATCGGCCTGCCGACGCTCATCGAGTCGCTCCCGAAAGAGACCTTGGGCAAGGTCATCGAGAAGGCGCTCTCCGAGGGACGCGCAGGCCGCGTGTTCAAAGACGAGCGCGCGCTCGACGTGCTCGCGCCGCTGGTCCTCGTCGAGCACATCTCGCTCGCGCACATCTGGCTCAAGGTGATCGCCGCCAAGCTCGCGTTCTGGAAGGCGGGGACGTCCACGGCGACGACGACCTCGATTTCGCCCTCCGCGGCGTCCGTGTCGAGCGCCTCTCTGTCGGCCGCGCCCGCCCCGCCCGAGTCGAGCCCCGCGCTCGACGCGAAGACGGAGACGAAAGACGCGAAGAGCGAGCCGAAGCTCGACGCCAAAACCGACGCGAAGGCTGACGCAAAGACCGACGCAAAGGCCGACGCGAAGACCGAGAACGGCAAGTCCGACGCGAAGGCCGAGGCGATCAAGGCAGAGACGAAGTCGGAGCCCAAGGTCGACAGCACGAAGGACAAGGACAAAAGCGAGCGGCCGGTGAGCGCGACGGCGTACTCGTCGATCTTCCCGAAGTCGACCGACCGCGTCCCCACGCCGACCGAGTCATCGCCCGACGTCAGCGATACGAAGCCGCCGGCGCCGAGCAGCAGCTCGATGGCCGCCGCCTCGGGGATCGGTGGGTCGAAGCTCTCCGCGCCCGCGCTGCCGAGCATGCGGATGTCGGGAGGCGCCAGCGACGACCTCCCCGACGCCGACGACGTCGACGATCTGCTCTCGAAGGTCGGCGTCGAAGCCGCCGCAAAGTCGGGCAAGCTCTAAGCGAACGAGAAGGGTCCATCCCACCGCGGGGACTGTCCCGCGGTCCAAGCGCTTGCGAAATAGCGCGTCTCTGCGTGCTCAGCCTGGGCGTACGGAGGAGGGGCCGCTCGAGCCGAGCTTCTTCTCGAGGCGATCGAGACGCTTCTGAACCTCGGAGTACACGAGGTCGACCTTCTCGTGCATGTGCGCGATCTGCATCTCGGCCTTGAGGTTCACGTCGTACTCGATGTCGTTGCGGACCTTGTCGCGCGCGACTTGCCGGTTCTGGCTGAGGAGCACGAAGACCGAGAGGATGATCGCCTCGAGTGACACGCACATCGTCAAGAAGTTGAACGGGTACTGATCGAACCCGCGCTCCTTCATGATGCTGTTGTACCCAATCCAACCGGCGAAGATGCCGACGTGGATGAACAAGAAGGAGAGGCTGCCGGAGAAGTCCGCGATCCAGTCGGCGACCTTCATGATCGTCGTGCGGTTGTCTTCTTCCTCTTCGTTCGGGTTTCGCGTGGCTGCGTTTCGCAAGAGCATCGCGTTGCGGCGAAGACGGCGACCCGTCGCGGCGAGCAGGTCCATCGCCGCCTGAGGCTTCAGTCGAAAGAGCTCGTCGAGGTCTCCGCGATCGACTTCGAGGGCCTCGACGTCCGTCTTCGCGAGGGCAGACGCGGTTCGTGGTCCTTCGTCGAGCAGCGAGATCTCGCCGAAGAAGTCGCCAGGCCCGGGGTGCTCGAGGAAGATCTCCTCGCCGGTCTTCGTCTTGACCGAGAGATCCACCTCACCGCTCTTGACGATGTACATCGAGTCGCCGGGATCGCCGACCTTGAAGATCGAGTCACCGGCCTTGAAGCGGACGACCTCGACGCGCTCCGCAAGTGCGTTGCGCTCGGACTCGTCGAGCAGAGCGAAGAGCGGGACCTCGGCGAGCATTTCGGTGGTCGTGGACATGGTTGGGTGGAAGATCGCCCAAGACGAAACGCGAGCGCAAGCATTCGTCCAGAGGGGTGCTGGCGGCCTCGCGGAACCACGCTTTTGCCGTCCCGAGCGCCGGGCCTCGCGCCGAGTACGAGTCGTGCTATACGGCCGAACAAGTCGCGTTCGAGGCCCAACCTGTGGTGCTGAGCGCACGCCAAACCGCTTCACCTGCTCTTCACAGATGTCCGATAACCCGCAAGAATCCAAGGGCTTTCTCCGGCGCAACGCCGCCAAGCTGATCGCGTCGGCGATCATCACAGCGGGTATCATCTTCACACTCCAGAAGGGTGGCCTGACGCTGGTGCCAGAGGGGGGCGACTTCGCCCATGTGAAGTGGTGGGTCGTCCCCGCCTACTTCGCGACCCTGTTCGTGATGAGCTACTTCCGCGCCGTACGGTGGCGGTTTCTCCTTCGGTCGTTCGCGGACGTGCCGCGAAAGCGGGTTCTCGCGGTGTCCTGGATCGGCTTCGCGGCCATCCTGCTCATGCCCTTCCGCATCGGCGAGATCGTTCGCCCGTACATGCTTCGCGAGAAGGGAAAGATCTCGATGTCATCGGCGACCGGCACGGTCGTCGCCGAGCGCGTGGTCGACGGCCTCTACCTCTCGTTGATCCTGGCCATCGCCCTCATCTTCATCCCCACGATCGATCCACTCCCCGATCACGTCGTGGGCCTTCCCGTCTCGGTGCAGCAAGTCCGCACGAGCGGCTTCGTCATGCTCGGCGTTTTCACCGCCGCCTTCATCACGATCGCCGTCTTCTACTTCGCGCGCGAGTGGGCGCGAAAGATGACGCTCCTCGTCTTCGGCCTCGTCTCCAAGCGGCTCGGTGAGAAGCTCGCCGGCACCGCGGAGAAGCTCGCGAACGGCCTTCACTTCCTCGGTCGCGGCCGCGACGCCGGCGGGTTCCTCGTCGAGACCACTCTTTATTGGGGCATCAACGCGTTCGGGATGTGGCTCCTCGCGTGGGGATGCGGCGTCGTGCACGCCGACGGGACGCCCATCACGTTCGGCGAAGCCTGCGCGCTCATGGGCATGCTCGGCTGCACGATCCTGATCCCTGGCCCGCCAGGCCTCCTCGGGGTGTTCCAGGCGGGCATCTACGCCGGCATGACGATGTACTTCCCGACCGCGATCGTCACCGGTCCGGGCGCCGCCTACGTCTTCCTCCTCTACGCCGTCCAGCTCGTCTGGACGATCGGCGCGGCCGGCTTCTTCCTCACGTTCGATCGCTCCGCGCTGAAGGAGCTCGCGAAGTCGCCCGTGATGAGCGGCATGAGCGACCCGCCGCCCGCGAGCGAGGAAGCTCCCTCGCTCGACGTGCGCCGCGTCTCGAACGGCTGACACCGGCGGTCGATGACGTCCGAGGCCGCGCTTCGCTCACGGCCTCAGGGAAGCGCGACGTCGCCGAGCGACATGTCGATGTGAACGCGCGCGGCACGGTCTTTCGTGTACGTGCTGCGAAGGCCTCGCCGTGCCGCCGCGTCGACGGGTCGGTCAGCGCCGCGTAGACCGAGGACACGCCGGTAGTCGCGGAGCGCGTCTTGCCGGCGACCAAGAATGTCGAGCGCGCGTGCCCGCCAGAGATGAAACGCCGCGACGCGGGCCTCGTCCGGATGGCCGAGCGCGATCGCCTGATCGAGCTTCATCGTCGCCGCGGCCCCGTCTCCCGCGATCAGCGCGAGGAGACCGACCACGGCGTGATAGACGGACTGCCTCGGCTCGAGCTCACACGCCTCGGCCATCTCACGGCGCGCCTTGTCGACGTCACCGTCGTCCACGTACGCGATGTACGCGCGCCGGAAGTGCTCGAACGCGCGGCGCGCGCTCTCGCTGAGGCTCGTCGGCGAAGCGAACAGCCCGTGCGCCGGCGTGTGGTCGCGATCGGAGAGGCTGAACGGGACGAACGTGTTGTGGCTCGTCGGCGCCTCGCCGTTGCCGACCCACACGACGCCGTCTTCCGGACGAAACACCACCGACCCGACGGTGAGGACCATCGCGATGCTCCCGCGAAGACGGCACGAGCTGTCACCGATGTCGCCGAGGATGGCGCCCATCGCCTCCGGATCGAGCGAGCGCTTCTCGGCGCCTTCGGCGAGCAGCGCGTTCGCGCGCTCGTAGCGTGATCGGTTGTGGCGCCAGTACGTCCCGTAGAGGTCGACCTCGGTGTCTCCGAGCTCGCGATCGAGGTAGATGTTCGCGTAGCCGAACGTGCTCTTCTCGCTCCCCTTCCCGCCAAAACGCATCTGGACGTTCCGCTTCGGGCTCTCTTCGTGGCAGAGCACCTCGCGACGCTTGCCGTCGGCGATGAGGTACGTCCAGCATCCGATCGGCTTGTATTCTCGGAGGATCCGCGCAGCGTCGTCGATCGACTCGGCCTTGCGCATCACGATGTCTCCGACGGTCCCGATCGGCATGCCGCCGAGCTTCGTCTGATCGGTGAACATGTGCTGGTGAACGGTGAGCGTGAGCCCCGCCTCGTTCATCGCGGTGATCCCGCCGATGCCCACGCCGGCCGCGCCGACGGACACGTAGCGCTGCCCCTCGTCCGGCTCGTAGAAGAAGACGGTCTGCGTCCGCGGCCACGGACCAACGCCGTGGTAGTCGAAGTTGCGCGCGTGAAGCAGCTTGCCGTCACGCGTGGCGTTGCCCCACGCGATCGCGCTCGTGCAGCCGAGGCCGAGGGCGACGCGATGATGCATCGCAGGCCCAGGGCCCTTGATCTGCATGAGCCGGGCGGCCAGCCACATCATCGCGTCAGGCATCGTCGCCCCCTCGAGGATCGACGGGAGCGGGATGCCGGATCCGTCGGAGAGACCGCGGAGCATCTCGTGCACGAAGCCAGGCAGCTTCTCGCCAACACGCGCGCCGACCGTGCGCTGGAGGACGTTGACCGCCGCGCTGCCCATGCCGCCGAACCGTGAGCCTCCGAACAGCTTCTCGACGAAGCTCCGGTAATACGGGAGCGGCCCTTGGCGGATCTCGTCGCTCATGAGGACGCCATGCTGCCGTCCCATCTCGTAGAAGCTCCCTTTGAGGCTCACGACATGGAGTCCGTGAACGCGCTTCTTCGTCGCAGGACCGAAGCGCACGACCGGCGACGACGACGCGCCAGAGGAGCTCCCCAAGCCCGAGCCAGACGTGACGGTCGACGATGTGAGCGTGCTCTCGTTCATGTGGATCCCTCTTCTCGCTTCTTGTGCTTCTTGTTCTTCGGCTTCGGCGCCGGCTTCGGCGCCGGCTTCGACGCGAGCATCGTGATCGCGTCTTCGCCGTTCGTGACCCGCGCGGTCGCGATGAGCCGCGGGATCGCCCAGTCGTGGAAGGCGGCGACGAGCTCGCGCACCTGCGCGGCTTGGCGGCGTCGAACGCAGTCCACCAGGATCTCGACGCCCGCGACATGATGGGTGGCCGCGTTTCGCAACGTGGCGAAGACGTGATCGAGATCGCGAACGACGTCCGCGTTCCACCGCGCGAGGACGAGGTAGAGCGGGTTGTGCGTCGCCCGCGCGAGCGAAAAGCCGAGCTGCTCGGTCGCGTCGACGAAGGCGGCGTGCGCGGCCTGCCCGGTGAAAGGCGCCGACTCCGTCGCGACGCGCATGTTCGCGAGCGCCTTCTCGATCGCCGCGAGGTCCGCGTCCGTGCGGTTCTTCGCGGCCTGCTCGCACATCTCCGCGTCGAGGACCGCGCGCACCTTGAGCCACCCTTCGAAGAAGCCGACGTCGATCCGCCCACCCCGCACGAGCAGCGCCCGCACCACCGCCGGGCTCGTCGACTCCAGCGGATCGAGGACGACGGTGCCGAGCCGCCGCGTGGGTCGAACGAGGCCGTGGACCTCGAGGAGCTTGATCGCTTCTCGGATGTTGCTCTTCGAGACGCCGTAGTGCGACGCGAGCTCCGCCTCGACCGGCAAGAGCCCGCCGACCGCGAGCGCCCCCGAGACGATGCGCGCCATGAGGTCGTCGGCGATCGCGTCCGCCTTCCGCTCGAACCCCTCTCCCGTCGTCCGCCTGGCCGCCATGACAGGCTCACCATAAACCAGGTTTATTTATCGTCAAGCGGCATTTGACATTAAACCTGGTTTATTCGAAGACGTCACCCTTGTCGAAAAGGGCGCGCGGCGCGCGGCGCACGTGTCTTTCCAGCGGAGACCGACGTGCCTCGATTCGCGCGTGGCACGCCGCTCGGTCGGGCGGCCGGTCGCGGTTCGTGATCGCGGACGCGCCTTCGTTGACCAAGGCAGTTCTGAAGGGGAGCTTGAGCTCGCTCGTTTCTTCGAGCCTCCCTTGTTGAAAAGGGTGACCCGCGATCGTTGCGCGCAGGAGGGCTCGCCGCGCGGGTGCGTCGTGCGGAAGCAACGCGAAATGCTGGCCGGTTACCTTGGCCGCCCAAGGTGGCGCGAGCGCCTCTTCGCGCGTGACCTTGCGCTCGAGCACCGGCGTTCGAGCGAGCCGCGCGTGCCGCAATCATCTCGGTCGGCCGCGTCCTTCTGGCGCGCGACGCGGCGACGTCTTCAACAAGGTGTTCGCCAATTCGATCGGGTGGCACGCCGCTCGGTCGGGCGGCCACATCGCGGTGCGCTTTTGAGTCGACACCTCACCCTTCTCAACAAGTGTCGTCGTCGTTCGATCGATCCGTGCCGGCGCGCATTCGCCATCGCCCTGTTGAAAGGGGTGACTCGCGATCGTTGCGCGCAGAAGGGGCTCGCCGCGCGGGTGCGTCGTGCGGAAGCGACGCGAAATGCCGGCCGGTTACCTTGGCCGCCCAAGGTGGCGCGCGTGCCGCAATCATCTAGATCGGCCGCGTCTTTCTGGCGCGCGACCCAGGACGTTTCAACAAGGTTGTTCGCCAAATTCGATCGGGTGGCACGCCGCTCGGTCGGGCGGCCAAGTCGCTGTTCGTGATCGCGGACGCGCCTTGGGTTGACCAAGTAGTTCTGAACGGGGAGCTCGAGCGCGCTCTCGTTTCTTCGAGCCCCTTGTTGAAAAGGGTGACCCGCGATCGTTGCGCGCAGAAGGGGCTCGCCGCGCGGGTGCGGAAGCGACGCGAAATGCTGGCTTGGCCGGCCAAGGTGGCGCGCGTGCCGCAATCATCTCGGTCGGCCGCGTCTTTCTCGCGCGACTCAGCGACGTTTCAACAAGGGTGTTCGCCAAATTCGATCGGGTGGCACGCCGCTCGGTCGGGCGGCCAAGTCGCGGTTCGTGATCGCGGACGCGCCTTGGGTTGACCAAGTGGTTCTGAACGGGGAGCTCGAGCGCGCTCTCGTTTCTTCGAGCCCCTTGTTGAAAAGGGTGACCCGCGATCGTTGCGCGCAGAACCGGGTCGCCACGCTGTGCACGCGAAATGCTCCTTGGGCGCCCCAACCTTGTTGAAAAGGGTGGGCCGTCTCGCGATCGTTGCGCGGGGGCCGTGGGCCTACGGGTTGTCGCCGTCGGGGCCTGCGTCTTTGGGCGGCGCGGGCGTCGGGGGCTTCTTTGGCGGATCGCCGTACTCGTTGCGGAGCTTTCGCGCGAGCTGATCGACGACGACTTGCTCGTGGTAGCCGGGCATCTGGGGGATCTGCACGACGACGCGGACGGCGCCCGTCTCCTTCGAGCGGATGAACTCCATCGAGCCCGGCACCGGCTTGTTGCCGCTCTCGGGCGATTTGTAATCGAAGAGCAGGTAGCCCGCGCCTTCGTCCTTCTCCGAGATCTTGAGGCCGAGGTCGACGCGAACGAGGCGCATGCCGGCGTTCCACGTTCGCTCGAAGCCGTACGCCGACTCGTACGCGCTCTTCGCGCTCGCGGCGGGCTCGTGGAACGTCGTCACGATCGCGAACGGCGCGGCGAGCGCACCGCAGAGAAGCGAGACGCGAAGAGCGACGCGGCAAATCGTCCGGATACGCGCGGGAGCGGCCATCTTTCGGGTAGCTAAGGGCATCACGAAGCGCGGGGCCAAGTTTTTGCTTTTTTGCGAGGAGGTGTTGCGGACGAAGCGGGAGCGGCAGCTTCCAGGAGCTCGAGGACAAGAAGGGCGACGCAGAGGCCAAATCCCACGTGATAGACTCGGCTTAGGCTCGTCGCGCATGACCTCACGCCGTCCCCTCGCCCTCTTCACGTTCGCGTTCGCGTCGGCTGGAGTGACGGTCTATGAGGCTTGCTCGCCCTTCTCGGCGGGTGACGACACCACGCCGAGCGACAGCGGCGCGCCCTCGAACGGCGACGCCAACGCCTCCGGCGGCGACGCCGTCGCCCCCGATGCTGGCTCTTCGTCGGGTTCTTCGTCGGGCCACTGCGACGCCCGCCTCTGCGCGAATTTCGACCCTCCGAACGACAGGCTCCCGTTCGGCTTCGAGGGAAGCGGGCCATCGCCTGACGACGCCCCACGCTTCCTCCTGTCGACGGCGAGTGAGCCGCCGTCACCACCCAACGCGCTACGCCTCGTCGCGAACGTCGACGGCGGATCGAAGCAGGCGCTCTTCCTCACGCAGGCGCTCGGCACGGGCAGCACCTTCCACGGGCGCTTCAAGGTGCGCGTGGACGATCACAGCAGCGACAACAACGCGATGCGCTTCGTCGAGATTGACTGCGGCGTCGACCGCCTCTTGAAGCTGAAGATGACGAACAAGCGCATGGTCCAGCTCGACAACGGCGACAGCACGAACGTCGATCTGCTTCCCCTCAAGCAATGGGCCGTGGTCGATCTGACCATCGTCGAAGGAGGAGCCGTCAGCGTGAGCGTCGAGCCAAACCCTCCCAAGGCTTTCTCGGTCGCGAGCTGCGCGGCAGAGCGTGTGCTTCGCTTCGGCAACGTCATCGACGACGGCACCGGCAAGGCGGGCGTCTACGACGTCTCGATCGACGACGTCGTCCTCGACTGGCACTGACAAAAGCAAGAACGCGAGCGTGTGAGGCTCGCGTTCGTGTCGTGGCTTGCGTTCGTTCTGTAGGTCAGCTGCCGATGACGCCGCCGGGCGGGGGATTCGTGCTCGGGACGCCGTGGTTTGTGGGCGCCGCAGGCGACGTGCCCTTCGAGCCTGCTGCGGTCGGGACGTCCGAGCAGCAGCGGAAGCCGATCTGGTAGAACGAGAAGCCCTCGGCGTGCACGGTCGTCATCGGGCGGCAGCGATCACGAACCGGTCCCCAGTAACCACCCTTGAGGCCGCTCTTGTACGGCTTGCCCTCTTCGTTGACGACCCACTCGTCGACGTTGCCGGTCATGTCATAGACGCCGTACGGGCTGACGCATGACGCGCGTGACCCGCTTGGCTCACCTTGCCACAGACGCTTGGCCTCGGCGTCACGCACCTTCGGGTCGCTCGACCCGAGGGCCTTCTCGTTGACGTCCGGATGCGGCTTGTCGATGTTGCACGCCTCGGAGTTGCGGTCGTAGCCGTACGGATAAGGGAGACGCTCCTGGCCTTCGCAGGCGACGGTCCACTCGCTGTCGCCGCAGAGGCGCTTGCCGATCGCGCCGCAGGCGTCCTTTGCCTCGTACCAGGTCTTCATCACGACGGGGTTCTCGCCCGCCTTGTTCGGCCACTCGAAGCGGTCGATGCAGAAGTGCTTCTTCGCGGTCTTGCCGGTGCACTTCGACGTGGGCGCAAACTCCGCGCAACGGCGGGGGAAGACACCCTCGGGATCGATGTAGCGGTTGCACTTCTGCTCGATCTCGGGGCAGTAGTCGCCTTCGACTTCGAGCATACCGTCCGGACAGTTGCCCGTCGTTCCGAGGTCGGGCGTCGCCACGGCCTTGAGGCCGGCGTTCGCGAGCGCTTTGCCATCGTTTGCCGGCGCCCCTGCGTTGCTGTCCCTGTCCCTGTTGGCCACGACGGCAGACGTCGGCTTTCCGACATCGCCCGCCATCGCGTCTTCGCGCGGCGCTGCGACGAAGACAACCAGTGCGCCCATGAACAGAACCGAGCCGACCTTCGCGCGATTCATCGTTCCTACCCGCCTTCTTTCGTCTCGGCCTGCATCCCTCAGACCGACTTTGTTGGCGGCTCCCTTGAGACCTCGTTCCAGGTGCGGTCCGTCCGCTCTCCCGTCACCCGTCTGACTTCGTCGGGTGCGCTCTCTTCAGAAGCAATCCTCTCGCCAACGTCTCTTGTTTGTCTCCTGCGCAAGTTGGGAAGACCACCTTGCTTTTGGATAGACCGTGCCTGTGTCGTCCGGCACGAGAAGACCCGCGCGGGACGATGTAGGTGGCCCACTTCAAATCGTACAAACACGCCGCGAACGACGTCATGTTTTCGATGACGATCAGGAACGTGCGCCGACGTGCGTATCCAGATTCCCAGCGTGTCGTCGTGGTTGACGCCACCACGTCACCCCTATGACGCCGCCCAGATGACAGCTTCGGCGCCACGCCGACATCATCAGGTGCGAATCGTTCGCATCGACGCGCGGGTGCGCTCGCGTACGTCGCTGCGCGCTACTGGCGTTCAGCGTGATGGCGCCGACACAGGATCGAGGCGACTCCATCCGGGTTCGTCACCGGTCCATCCTTCAGCGCGTCGCGCTCGATCCCAACCGACGCTTCGCAGCCATGGAGGCAAAACGCAACCGGCGTCACCGGCTGACCGGGAGCGTCACACACGCGCACGATTTGATCGATGCACGCAAGGCTTTCACCGGCGCAGATGTCGGTCGGGACGGGGTCGCCAGGGAGAAGTCGGCGCGCGACCGGTTGCTCGGGTCGACAGAGTTGAATGGCCGCGCTCGCCGAGCCGAGCACCTCGAGGCCGTCGTCGGCACATCCGGTCGTGCATTGGCTGAGCACGTCCCAAGGGCAGCTGCAGCCCGGGTTCTCCGGGTTGCGTTTGCCGCGCGACCCGCTTGCTCCGCACGACGATGGGAGATGGGCGAGCCGCGACGCCTCGACGCGTCCATCGACGCAGCGAAGGAGACCGTCCGAGCAGTCCGTCCCACCAAGGTCGATTCCAGGCCGAGGTGATGACCGGTGCGATGGGGCTTCGCCACCTCCGCCGTTGGGTCCCTCGCCCCCGAGCGAGCGAAGGAGACACCCACGCTCGCAGCCATCGCACGACGCCGTCAGCGCGATGGTGAAAGCGGCAACGATCAGCGTCGATGGAAATCGATCCGACGAGATTCGTTGGCGAACAAACGACCGACCACCCATGACGTGACGGCGCACAGCGTACCTCAGCCCTCATGGGATGGATCGGGACGAGCCCAGAAGCACCAGCATGATTGCGCAACGCATGCGGATCGAACGTGGATTTCGACGTGCTTCGTTCGAGCTCACGCGGCACCACGCATGCACTCGATCACGGCGTGGGATCAAAGGCCTTGATGATCGCGACCCCGACGTCCCACGTCGATCCTCTCACGCTCGAGACACCGGAAAATTCCAGCCTCGATCGTGACTCCGAAGGACGCATCTCGGACGTCGTTCCGAAGAAGCGAACGGAGCTCGACGAGAGCGACGCGACTGCCGACGGTGACCCGTCGTTCGAGGAAGCGATCTCGGACGCCATCAACGCGATCACGATCCCACCAAGCCCGCCCGTTCCAAGCCGCACCTCGGCGAACGACGCGTGGGCAGGCGAGGTCACGATCACGCGCCAAGCCGACGCGCTGGCGGGCACCGGCGAGACCGTCGCGAAGCGCGGGATCCTTCCGCCGGTGCGTTCTCCGCAGCCGCGATCGTCTTCCTCGTCTCTGCCACCGCCGCCCGTGCACGAGCCGCCGACGATCGCTCGTCGCGCTGAGGGGCTTCGCATCCTGAAGCCGCTGCCCGACACCGATCCCGAGACGCTCACGCGGCGGCCCGACTTCGAAGACGACAGCGCCGAAGTGACGTTTCCGAAGCCACCTCACGCGATGGGCTCGGTCAAGAAGCTTCTCTCGCCCCTCGGTGAGAGCGACAACACCGACGCGACCTTGCTCCGGCGGGATGCGCTTCCTCCAAGCTCGACGACACGGGACGCCGATCGCACCGAGCAGGACGACGACGGCTCGGGCAGCATCACGAACCCGAAGCCCGCCGCGCTGCCACCGACGCCCGCGCTGCCAACGGCCGCGAGCAACCGCTTCCCGAACGCCCAAGCGATCACGGAGGCCGAGGACAACGCGACGCGTATCCAGCCGGCGGTCCCGAACCAGGCACTGGTTCCCAACGTGACAGCAAAGAAAATCGCCACGCCGCAGCCTTCACCGGCGTCGCAACCTCTCCCGCCGCAGCAGCCGCACATCCTCCAGAATCCGGTCTTTCAACAGCTGCCAGCGGGTCATCCTCAGCACGCGACGTGGCTCCCCTTTCAAGCCCCGCAACATGGCGACAGCGTGCACGCGCAGTGGCCTGCCCATCGCGTCGCGCTCATCGTGTCGGTCTCGCTCCTCGCGGTGGCGATCTTCGTCCTCGCGATTCGGCCGCGCGCCTCGGCGCCAACGACGACGACGACGACAGCGCAGCAGCCGATCTCCATCGCCGTCCCTGTCGAGGTCACGCCGGTGCCCGCCGCTCCGCCGGTGGAAGCGCAGCCTGCGCCGCCTGTCGTCACGCAACACGTCGCCTCGCTGCCGGCGGCTCCTCCGGCGGCTCGTCAAGCGCCGCCGCCCTCGACGCCGGCCGCGAAACGCCTCTCGATTCGACCTCCGCGCCCCGTGATTCCTTCGCGACGCGAGCAGTGATGGGAACGCGCGTCGTGTCTTGGTAGACTCCTCGTGCGCGATCGCGCGTCCACGGGCACATGAGCAGCGGCAAAAAACCTGGCGGCGGCGGATCGGGCGGCGGCTCGCAGCGCCCTCCCCCACCCGCACGTGCTCCGGTTCCTCCGCCTGCGCCTGCGCGGCGACCGCAGGTCCGCCCGATCGGAGGCTTGAAGCCGCCGGTGCTCCGGCCGCTCAACGTTCGCGCGCAAGCTCCGGCGCCGGGGAAGAAGCCTGCGGCCGCGGCGCCGCCGCCCACCGCGCCGATCGCGAGCCCGCCGAGCTCGGTGCGTGACGAGTTCAGCGAAGCGTTCAACGAAGACTTCTTCAACAGCCTCGACGACGACGCGACGAGCGTGATGGATCGCCCGCCGGCGGCGCATCCAAGCCAGCCCGCCGATCCTCCTCGCAACCAGCGCGTCGTCCCCGCCGCAGGTCGTCCCGCCGAAGGGAAGCCGAGCACCGGTCGATCGGGCCTCGGCCCACCGCCGACGACCGCGAAGCCGGCGCGTCCCGCGATCGACGTCGTCCCCGCGAACCAGCGTCACGAGTCCGAGCGCACGATGGTGATGGCCGAAGCGCCTGCGCGACCTCCGCAAGCGCAGCCGCAGCCGTTGAAGAAGAGCCCAGCGTTCCCGTCGGCATCACCGGCTGCGGGGCGTGCGTCGCCGACGAGCCGCGTCCCACCACGCAACCGCCCCGCGCCAGGGCTCCCTTCGCAGGCGCGCAGCGACAGCCCCGTCGGTCGCGAGCCCGCGCCGTCCGTCCCCGAGCTCGAAGCGCTCGTCCCGCCCGCGATCGCGAATCGCCGCGATCCGAAGAAGTCACCGTCCGCGCGAAGCGACGCGCCCTTCACGTTCGGATCGGGCGACTCCGATCCGCCTCCTCCGCTCGAGCAGCGCACCGATCGCGGCAAGGGGCAAGGCGTGTGGGCGCGTTCAGCGCCGAGTGATCAAGGCACTGCGTCGCTCCCGCCGCTTGGTCCTTCGACGGCGCGCGTACGCCCGCCGAGCGTGTTTCCACCGCCGCAAGGTCACTACCCGCCGCCGGGCATGACGCCCGCACCCGACGCGACGGTCGCGATGCACCATGCTCAAGTGCAGCGTCCTCATGCATCCGGCTACCCCGAGCCGATGCAGACGCATCCGCACTACACGCCGTCGGCGCCGCCCGTCGCGCCGTACGCGCCGAAGCAGCCTTCGTTTCCGCCGCCCGGCATGCAGCCTCAACACTTCTTCGGCCCGCAGCCGCACGAGCCGCACACGCATCGACCGCCTGCGCACGATCCGCGATCGATCGCGCCGGGTCCCCTCGGGCTCGCGATCCCTGCGCTCCCGATCTCGTCCTTGCGACCGAGCCCGGTCACTGGACCGTTCGGGATCGAGGACTCCGCTCCTCACCCAACGCAAGGCGCCGTCGGCGTCTTCGGCCTCGTGCTCTTCGCCGCGCCGCTCGCGCTGGCGACGGCGCTGATCGCCGCGCTCGCGCTGCTCTGACATTCATGCATGATGCATGCATCGCGGATCGCGATCGATCGCGCGCTCGCAATGCCGCATCCGGCGCCACGCATCTCGTGATAGTCAGCAGAGATGCGCGTGCGTTCCTCTCTCGTGCTGGTCACTGTGCTGACCATTTTCGCCACCGCGCTCGCGGCGCCGAGCGACGCCCAAGCGCAGTCGATCATCAAGATCCCCGGCGACCATCCTGACTACAAAGTCGAGGTCGAGCCGCACGCGGTGCTCGGCTGGGGCCACCTCTATCACGGCAACGGCCTCGGGCTCGGCGGCCGCTTCTCGATCCCGATCGTCGACAACGGGTTCATCAGCACGATCAACAACAGCGTCGCGATCGGCTTCGGCGTCGACTGGGTTCGCTACAGCGATTGCTACTACTACGACGTTCGGAAAGGTCGCTACGGGTACGGCTGCGGCGCGAGCTACTTCACGTTTCCCGTCGTGATGCAGTGGAACTTCTGGCTCTCGCCGCGCTGGAGCGTCTTCGGTGAGCCGGGCCTCTACGTCTACCACGGCGTGTTCGACGACTACTGCGACCCTGCATTTCCCGGCTGCGCCTACCCCACGCGCACCGGCGTCGACATCGCGCTCTATTTGGGCGGCCGCTTCCACTTCAACGACAAGATCGCGCTCACGTTGCGCCTCGGCTATCCGACGAGCTCGTTCGGCGTGTCGTTCTTGTTCTGAGCGGTCAGTGCGCGTGCGAGCCGTGCCACGACGCGAAGCTCTGCTGCGCGTCGACGTCGCCGTGATGGAGCGCGACGCGCTTCACGTCGGGGATGCGACCGAGCCACGTCCGTAGCTCCTTGCGATCGGCGTGCGCAGAGAGCCCCTTCAACGTCGCGATCTTCGCGCGTACTTGCACTTCTTCGCCGTCGACACGCACGCGTCCGGCGCGCTTCGCCGCGTCTTGGATGCGCCGCCCTGGTGTCCCTTCTGCCTGGTAACCGACGAAGAGCACGATCGTGTTTTGCTCCGGCAAGCCGTCGCGGAGATGCCCGATGATGCGGCCGCCGGTGCACATCCCCGACCCCGCGATGATGATGATCGGCCCATCGACGTCGTAGAGGCGCTTCGAGTCGACGCCGCGCTTCACCTCGAAGAGATCCTCGAAGTCGAGCGGGTCGTCGCCACGCGCGAGCTTGTCGAGCGACTCCTTGTCGAAGAGACGCTGGAACTTCTTGTACGCGTGCGTCACCGCCGATCCCATCGGCGTGTCCACCATGACGGGCACGGGCGGGATGCGACGAGCCTCGACGAGGTTGTTCAAGAACCACAGGAGCGTCTGCGTGCGCCCGATCGCGAACGCGGGGACGAGCACCTTCTTGCGGTGCGTGATCGCGTCCTTCAAGATCGCCTCGAGGTCGCGCTCGATGTCCGCATGCGAATGCGAGTGCTCGCGCGAGCCGTAGGTCGACTCCATCACGACGACGTCGAAGGGCTTGCCCTTCTCCCACTCCGTGTTCGGGTCACGAAGGATGGGGCTGTCGAAGCGACCGAGATCGCCCGACACGATCACGCGACTCCTGTCGCTCTCGATCTCGACGCTCGCCGATCCGAGGATGTGCCCCGCCTCGTGGAACTTCACCGCCGCGCCTCCGATCTCGACCCGCTGGCCGTAGCCGACGGGCTTCGCGAGACGCGCGAAGTGGGCGAGGAAGCTCTCGATCTCGCGCTCGGAGAGCCGCTGCATCCCGAGGCTGTCTTCGAGCGATAGCCGCGCGATCTGGAGCGTCGCCTGCGTTGCGTAGATCGGTTTGTCGAAGCCCGCTTCGAGCAGCTCGGGGATGTGCCCGATGTGATCGAGGTGGCCGTGGGTGAGGACCACCGCGTCGACCTGCCTCGCCGCGACGGGGAACGCCTGGGGCTCGCCGCTGCCGTGCCCACCTTGCGCGAGCCCGCAGTCGACGAGCAGGCTCTTACGCCCCGTCTCGACGCGCGTCATCGCGCCGGTCACTTGCTTGACGGCGCCCAGCAAGCGCAGCTCACCATCCGGCAGCGGGTGCAGCTCGGTGTGTGGAACGATCTCGGGAGAAAGGCTCGACGTCATGGGAGTAGAGCGATGCTATCGCGAACGGCTGACTTCGCGGTTCGCTTTGATCCTCGGCCCCGAACGCCCGCGCATGCAGACAAAAACGAAACGGCGGAGACATCGCTCCGCCGTCTTCGCGTTTCGCGTTTCCGCGTTACGCCGTCAGCTCTCGATGAAGCTCTTGAGCTGCTTCGAGCGCGACGGATGACGCAGCTTGCGGAGCGCCTTCGCCTCGATCTGACGGATACGCTCGCGCGTGACCTCGAAGTCCTGACCGACCTCTTCGAGGGTGTGGTCCGACTTCTCGCCGATGCCGAAGCGCATGCGGAGGACCTTCTCCTCGCGCGGCGTGAGGGTCTTCAGGACCTTACGCGTCTGCTCCGCGAGGTTCATGTTGATGACCGCCTCGGCAGGCGAGACCACCGACTTGTCCTCGATGAAGTCGCCCAAGTGGCTGTCCTCTTCCTCGCCGATCGGGGTCTCGAGCGAGATCGGCTCCTTCGCGATCTTCAGGACCTTGCGGACCTTGTCGAGCGGGAGCTCCATCTTCTCGGCGATCTCTTCCGGCGTGGGCTCGCGGCCGTACTCCTGAACGAGGTAGCGCGAGGTGCGAATGAGCTTGTTGATCGTCTCGATCATGTGGACCGGGATGCGGATCGTGCGCGCCTGATCGGCGATCGCGCGCGTGATCGCCTGACGGATCCACCACGTGGCGTACGTCGAGAACTTGTAGCCGCGCTTGTACTCGAACTTGTCGACCGCCTTCATGAGGCCGATGTTGCCCTCTTGAATGAGGTCGAGGAACTGCAGGCCGCGGTTCGTGTACTTCTTCGCGATCGAGACGACGAGGCGGAGGTTGGCTTCGACGAGCTCGGCCTTCGCGCGCTCGGCGATGCGCTCGCCGTTGCGGATGTTCTCGTAGGTCTCGCGGAGCGCGCGGATGTCGAGCTGGAGCTCCTCTTCGACCTTCTTCAGGTTCTTGAGCGACGCCGAGTGGTTTTGGAGGACCTCGTCGGGGATGACGCCGAACTTGCGCTTGAACTTGCGCTCGAGGGCCTGGTCACCACGCGCGGCGCGCGCCTCTTTGCGGAGGAGATCGCGATCGACGCCGGTGCGCTTCTCGAGCTCGGTGGAGCCGGACTCGGCGCGCTCGACCTTCTGGATCAGCGAACGAAGCTTCATGACGATCTTGTCGATCGTCT
Source organism: Labilithrix sp. (assembly GCA_044227045.1). Taxonomy (GTDB): domain Bacteria; phylum Myxococcota_A; class Polyangia; order Polyangiales; family Polyangiaceae; genus Labilithrix. The sequence goes on along the minus strand of JBGAFW010000001.1, from coordinate 313,822 downwards.
TCTTGTTGAGGCGCATCTCTTCGAGCGTCTCGACCATCTTCGTGCGGTTGTTCTCGATCTCGGTCTCGATGCCCTTCTTGCGCGACTGCGCGCAGGTCTCGAGCTGGGCGTTGAGATCTTGGGCCACCTTGTCGAGGTGCTTGACCTTGTCGATGAGGCGAAGGATTCGGCGATCGGCCTCCTCCTCGTCGAACTCCTGGTTGTCGTCTTCGGCGTCGCGGATGATGTCCTTGACGCGGATCTTGTGCTTCCGGAGCTTGTCGCCGAGATCGATGATCTCGCGGACGGCGACGGGCGACGCGAGGATCGCGCCGAGGATCATGTGCTCGCCTTGCTCGATGCGCTTGGCGATCTCGACCTCGCCCTCACGCGTGAGGAGCGAGACGGAGCCCATCTTCCGCAGGTACATGCGGACCGGGTCGTTCGACTTCGAGTAGTAGCTCGAGTCTTCGTCTTCCTTCTCGGGCTGGCGGGCGACGGTCTTGTGCTCCGCCGCGGTCTCTTCGACGATTCGCTTGGGCGCGATCTTCACTTGGGTGGCGGCATCGACGATCTCGATGTCTTCGTCACCCAGGACACCCATGACATCGTCCATCTGATCGACGGACACGTCGGCCGGCAGCGACTCATTGACCTCGTCATAGGTCATGAAGCCTTTCGCTTTGCCGTTCTCGACGATCTTCTCGGTGTCTTTGCCGTTCGCGTTCCGGTTCTTATTCGCCATCGGAGTTGGTTCTTTCCACTTCTATCGTCTCCGCGTGCGCCGCATCTGCCTTCGGGGCAAACGCGTTCTTGCTTCACGGATTCCGGTTCCCCACTCACTCAACATTTCGACTGAGGCACGACGGTCTCTCTCCTTCGTGCTCAGCTCCCCTCCACTGCTCGGCCCAGTTCTGCTTGCTCCTCCTTAACAACAACTTCTACTTCTTGAGTCAGTCAGGCCTTGTTGAGGCCATGCTTCGCTCGCAGTCTCTCAGCCGCCTCTCGCAAGAGCTCCCTCTCGGTATCGAAATCACCCTGCGCCCGGTACGTCTCGCGGGTGATGTCGCGCGCTTCTTGCGAAAGGAGCAGCCTCTTTAGCTTGTTTGCGTTGTCTAGCAAGTATCCTTTTGCATCCGATTCACTCTCGTGCTGCGGGTTTGCCAGGCGCTTCTTCGCGAACCCTGCCGCCGCCGGCGGGATTTCCGACAAAAACGCGTCGACGTTGAGCGATTTCTGTTCGGATTTCCACGCTCTACGCAGGCTGGCCACCGCCATGACCGCGGGTCCTTCGAGCAGGGCGAGCTCCTCGGCGACCTCGGGATCGTCGAGCAACGAAGGCCACTCGATGAGGCAGCCCACGATTTCCTGGCGCTCGGGGGCGCCGGGCGTCTTCATCCCGATCCGCGCATCCCGCGGGCCCGCGAGCGAACGCGGGATCTCGCCACGCGCCCGCGCCGCTGCCTCGTCACGGCGCAGCGACTTCTGGAGCGCCGCGAGCGCGCCCGACTGCTGGACGTCGTCGTGGCCAACGCGGAGGCCGTGCAGATCGAGCCGTGCGCTGACGCGATGATCGGCGAAGGAGAAGAGCTGCATCCGGATGATCTGATCCTCTTCGTCGTTGATCAGCTTGCGGATGCGATCCACGCGCTCGACCCGCTCGAAGACGTCCGCCTGCGTGAACGTCTCGTCGAGCTCCATCTCGATGAGCGCCTCGGTCAAGCCCGGCGCGGCCGAGATGAGATCGTTCACGGCGTGGATGCCGCGCACGCGGGAGAGCTCGTCCGGGTCGACGCCATCGGGAAGCGTAGCCACGCGCGCGTTCAGCTGCGCGGCGCGGATCGCCTCGCGTGACGCACGCACCGCCTTCTTCCCCGCGGCGTCGCCGTCGAAGAGGAAGACGACGCTCGGAGCGAATCGCTTGATGAGCTTCGCCTGCTCCGCGGTGAACGCGGTGCCGAGCGGCGCGACGACGTTGGCGAGGCCGCGCGCGTGAAGCGACACGACGTCGAAGTTGCCTTCGACGAGCACGGCGACCTCTTCCTTGCGGATGTCGTGGCGCGCCTGGTGGATGCCGAAGAGCATCTGCCCCTTCGTGTAGATCGGGCTCTCCGGCGAGTTGATGTACTTCGGCGTCTCGCCGCGCGCGCCTTCCGACTTGTTGCCGATGAAGCGCAGCGCCGAGCGCACGTTCGCGTTGCCACCTCGGCCGATGTCGCCCGGCGCGGGCGTCGCGTCTTCGGGGAGATCGCGAAGCGCGCGACCGCTGAAGGCGACCACACGCCCTTGCGCGTCGATGACGGCGAACATCAAGCGGTGGCGGAAGCGATCGTAAAAGCCCGAGCCGCTCGAGCGCGGGACGAGCAGTCCCACCGTCTCGGCCGCCGTGGGCGACACGCCTTGCGCGCGAAGGAACGCCGCCAGCCCATCCCATTGCGGCGGCGCGTAGCCGATGCGGAAGGCTTGGAGGACGTCGTCGATGCGTGCGGTCTCTTTCGGAGAGCGCGGGCGCTGGCTCGACTCCCCCTCCGCGGGCGCATCTTCGGCCGACTCGGCCGTCTCCGCGCGCGCCCAGCTTGGCTCGAGGCCGCGCTTGGCGAGCTCTTCGAGCGCGAACGCTCGGTGCTCGTGACGGCGGAGCTGATCTTCGAAGAACGTCGCCGCGAGCGCGTTCACCGCGTAGAGCTCGTCACGCGCCTTCTTCTGACGATCCGACTCGGTGAACGTGCCGCCACCTTCACGCTTCGTCTCTTCGACCGCGATGCCCGCCCGCTCGGCGAGCGCGCGGACCGCTTCGGGAAACGTGTATCCTTCATGCTTCATCAGGAAGTCGATCGCGCTGCCCGCTTCGCCGCAACCGAAGCAGTGAAAGAAGCCGCGATCCGGATTCACGTGGAAGCTGCCCGTCTTCTCTTTGTGGAACGGGCAGAGACCGACGAACGAACGGCCACGACGCTTGAGCGACGGGACGGCCTCCTGGATGACCGCGATGATGTCCGTTCGCTCGCGGACGAGGGCGATCGTCTCAGGGGCAATCACGACGAGCCGTCTCCAAGGGCAAAGACGAGCAAGGTTCTCGGTGCGTGGTGAACAGCCAACATCGATCGAGGATCAGCACCATCGCGTGTCGAGAGGGAGGCCGTCGCCGGCCAAGCTCTCCTCACGCTATGGAACTCGGAACCGATAGGCGTCCATCCACCGCTGGTCAAGCTCTCGGATCAGGATGGCCTCTTCTTCTTTCAAGCGGAAAAAACCCAGCGCGCCCTTGTGGCACGGGGCGGCGCTCGAGGTGTATGGGCACAGCGTTTGCTCCCACAGCAAGCTCGCCCTCACGCAGCGTGGCGGGCGCTCACCGTTTGGCGTGTTTTCCGGCGTCGCCGGGCCTTGGAGCTCCGTCGTCGACGAAGCGGTTCCACGCGTCGACGGCGCGCGACGCGATGTTGAGCAGAAACGCTTCGCTGCTTGGTGTTCGCCGTGGTGGTGGCGGTGGCGGTGGTGGCGTGATGCGGATCGGCGGCGGCGTCGGCGCGGGCAGCGGCGTCAAGTGGCGCCTCACCGGCGTCGCCGAAGCATCTGCCGCGAGCGGTTGGATGAGCGTGGGTCGGCTCGCCGGCGCGCTCGTCTTGGCGCCCTCGGTCGTGTCCTCGTCCTCGGCATCGACCGCCGCGACGTGGATTCGCTTCGCCGGGGTCGGCGGATCGACATCCGGCGCGCCCTCGTCGACGGAGGCCAGCGTCGGCGCCGACGCACACGGCGAACGAAATCGCCGCGGCGGAGGCGTCGGCGGCGGGAGCGGCGTTCGCCGGATCGTCTTGGCCTTGTCATCGACATCATCGCCGCCGTTCGCGAATCGCTTCAGCGTTCGCGCGCAGTCGGCGTTGTCGAACGGGCGCTTCTGCGTGGTTGCCTCTTCGTCGTCGATCGAGAGCGACGACGCAAACCTCGGCAACGCGACCTGCGACGGCGTCGGGATCGAGAGCATCGCGCTCGGAGGCGGCGTGATCACGCGTCGTCGTGGATTCCGCCGGCGCTCGTCGGAAGACGACGGCGGCGATGACGACTCGCTCGGCTCGGCTCGTTTGGCCTTGCACCAGAACAGCCGAAGGCTCACCGCGCCGACGTAGACGTGGCACGGCAGATGAATTTCGAGCCAGCGCGCGGGGGTCGTTTGATCGCGTTGGGGGCTGTGATCGCGCTCGATGACGACGGGGGCGGCGGCCTTCGCCGAGGCGACGAAGACGCGGCCCTCTCGGACCATGACGAAGACGTGCTCGGGCGCGACGCCCTCACCTCGAACGCAGACCTCCCCATGGGTGCCGAGCGAGACCGGCCGGGTCGCGACATGAATGGGAAGCGCGAAGCGCGTCTCCTTCGAAGGAGACATGCTTGGTGCGCTCGGAATCTCGATCCCCACCCGCCTTTGTGCCCCGGGCTTGTCCGGTTCCACTCTTGGCATCTCGTTTCCTCTTTGATCCGCGCTGAAAGAAAAGGCGCCGAAGCCGATCGGCGAGCGCTGTGGCGATGCACATCACACGCCACGGCGCGGCGTGGGCCTTCCCTTCCTCGGACGTCACGACGTCCACGTGCGAAGCACGCACGCTTGGTCGTTTTTCGACGAGGTCTTGCTCGATTCGACACCTCCTCGCGCCTCTGAGGGGCATGAGGCGCAGACCGAGCGATCCAGCTCATGGCGATCGTTGCCTCGGGGCGGATGTACGAGAAAGAAACAAAGTGGTTTTTATCGCCGGCCGGGCTCGTTGGGGATCCAGGCGCGTGGTCTTCCCGAAGATGCCGACATCACGAGCGCTCCCCGCCAAAAGGCGTCGGGCGGCAACCTCCAGGGGATTTTCCCCTCGAAGAGAAACGGACCCCATGTTAGAGGCGGGGCGCGTCTTCGGGATGACCCGCGCTTTTCCTAGAAGAGGCGCGGCCCTAGAAGACCGTCAAAGGAGCCTCCGCAAGATGAATACGCCCTCTGCGACCACAGCAGGAACCGCCGGAAAAGGCAGGGTTGTCCAGGTCATTGGTCCCGTCGTCGACGTCGAGTTTCCCGATGGGAAGCTGCCCAAGATCTTGAACGCGTTGAAGGTCTCGAACCCGAGCATCTCGAAAGAGAAAGACAACCTCACCCTCGAGGTCGCGCAGCACCTCGGTGAGAACACCGTCCGCGCGGTCGCGATGGACACGTCGGACGGTCTCGTCCGCGGCATGGAAGTCCGCGACACGGGCAACGCCATCGCGATGCCCGTCGGTCCCGAGTGCCTCGGCCGCATCCTCAACGTCGTCGGGGAGCCCGTCGACGAGGCCGGCCCGGTCAACGCCAAGCGCACGTCGCCGATCCACAAGGCGCCGCCGGCGTTCCAAGACCAGTCGACGAAGATCGAGGTCTTCGAGACCGGCATCAAGGTCATCGACCTCCTCGCTCCCTACCGTAAGGGCGGCAAGATCGGCCTCTTCGGCGGCGCCGGCGTCGGCAAGACCGTCCTCATCCAGGAGCTGATCAACAACGTCGCGAAGGCGCACGGTGGTGTGTCGTGCTTCGCAGGCGTCGGCGAGCGCACCCGCGAGGGCAACGACTTGTTCCTCGAGATGCGCTCCTCGAAGCTCGAGTCGGGTGAGCCGGTCATCTCGAAGACGTCGCTCGTCTTCGGTCAGATGAACGAGCCGCCGGGAGCCCGCGCACGCGTCGCCCTCTCCGCGCTCACCGTCGCGGAGTACTTCCGCGACGAAGAGGGCCAGGACGTCCTCCTCTTCATCGACAACATCTTCCGCTTCACGCAGGCCGGCTCGGAAGTGTCCGCGCTCCTCGGTCGTATCCCGAGCGCCGTCGGTTACCAGCCCACGCTCTCCACCGAGATGGGCGCGCTCCAGGAGCGCATCACGTCGACGAACAAAGGATCGATCACCTCGATTCAGGCCGTCTACGTCCCCGCCGACGACCTCACCGACCCCGCCCCCGCCACGACGTTCGCGCACTTGGACGGCACCACCGTCCTCAGCCGCGACCTCGCCGCGATCGGCATCTACCCGGCCGTCGACCCGCTCGACTCCACGTCCACGCTCATGGATCCGGGCGTCGTCGGTCAGGATCACTACGACGTCGCGCGCCGCGTCCAGTCGACGCTCCAGAAGTACAAGGACCTCCAGGACATCATCGCCATCCTCGGCATGGACGAGCTGAGCGAAGACGACAAGCTCGTCGTCGCGCGCGCCCGCAAGATCCGTAACTTCCTCTCGCAGCCGTTCTTCGTCGCCGCGCAGTTCACCGGCTCGGCGGGCAAATACGTCCCGCTGAAGGAGAGCATCGCGGGCTTCAAGGAGATCCTCGACGGCAAGTTCGACAACGACGCCGAGTATCCGGAGCAGGCGTTCTATCTCGTCGGCAACATCGACGAGGTCCGCGCGAAGGCAGCCGAGCTCACGAAGAAGAAGAAGTGAGAGCGTAAGCAGCCATGGCCGAGAAGATCGATCTCGAGATCGTCACACCGAAGGGTCGCGCCCTCTCCGAGAGCGTCGACGAGGTGACCGCGCCGAGCGTGCAAGGTGAGTTCGGCGTCTTGCCGGGCCACTTGCCGGTCGTCGCGGCCCTTCGCCCTGGGATCGTGACGTACAAGCAAGGCAGCGAGACGAAGAAGGTCGCGATCGGCCCTGGCTTCGCCGAGGCCGGACAGAACAAGCTGCTCATCCTCGCGGACGAGTACGCCGAGCGACAGAACATCGACCCCGTCCTCGTCCGCAAGGATCTTAACGAGATTCAGCCGAAGCTCGAGAAGGTCCTCTCCGCGATCGAGATGACGCCGGATCTCGAAGCCGAGAAGAAGTCGCTCATCGATCAAGAGAACTGGCTCGCCGCGCAGCTCGAGCTGTACGGCGATCCGCCTCCTGCGACGATGCGTCCCTTCGAAGAGTGGGGACCGCCTCCGTCGCCGCTCGTCGAAGAAGAAGACACGGGCGCGCAGCCCTCCGACACCTGAGATACGAAGCCGAACGCGATGGACGCAGTCGACGCGAGAACGGCGCGCCTCGAGCGAGCGGATCGGTCGCAGCGTTGGCTGTCGATCCTCGTCGGGCTCGCCGTCGTCGCGCTCGCGGCGTGGATGACGGCCGAAGGAATGAGCCCGCATCCGATCCGCAAGGACACGGAAGCGGGCGCGTCCGCCGCGGCGGCCTCCGCGTCATCCGCCTCGGCGCTCGACGCAGGAGCCGCGTCCGCGTCTGCCACCGACGCGTCGAGTGATCTCGACGCCGGGCTCTTCCTTCCGACGATCTCGCTCGGGGACGCGTCGATCGCGCTCGGCTCTGGTGCGCCGCGTCAGGTGAAGCTCGGGCTGATCCTCGTGACGTACCAAGGCGCCGAGGGCGCTCCGTCGAACGCACGCAGCAAGGCCGACGCCCGCGCGATCGCCGACCGCCTCGGCCAAGAGGCGAAGTCCGATTTCCATCACGCCGTCGCGAGCGGTGACTCCGGCTCCTCCGACGACATCGGCCGCATCCCGCGTGGGGTGCTCGATCCGCGGACCGAGGCTAGCGTCTTCGCGCTGTCGTCGGGCGAAGTCTCCGAGGTCCTCGAGACCCCGAAGGGGTTTTGGATCGTCAAGCGCATCGACCCGTAAAGACGCTGGTCATCGAACGCGTTTTTGGTGATAAGAAAGGCCACACTCATGGCCACGATCGACATCACCCGCGGACACTCCCTTCCCATCGACGACGCCAAGAAGAAGGCCGAAGAGCTCGCCAAAGGCATGGAGCAGAAGTTCGGCATCCAATGGAAGTGGGAGGGCAACACGATTCGCTTCGACGCCCCGAGCGGCGCCGCGAAGGGAACGAAGGGCGAAGTCGCCGTGACGGACAAGAACGTCCGCGTCGCGATCGACCTCCCGTTCATGCTCCGCGTGATGAAGGGCACGATCGAAGAGAAGGTCAACGAGAAGCTCAGCGCTTTGCTCTGAGCTTCGGCGCTTGCTTCGATGACGCCCCCCTTGGGTGGGCGCCCAACCTTCCCGCCCGCTGTGGACCGGGATAGGCAAATTCCGCCCCCGGCGAGGGGTCAGGTGCGGTATGGTTCCGGGCGGCGAAATGCCCGAAGAGTCGAAGGAAGCCGAGCACAAAGACGGGTCTCCGCGACCCGACGATGTGGCTCCGGTGACGGGGGATGAAGCGGCCGCCAGCGAGAGCGCGGCCGCCAAGGCCGAGGACACTCCTGTTCCGGACAACATCGACCCGACGCCGCTCGTCCCTGCTGCGCTAGCGGCGGCGAACGTCCCTTCGTTTCCGCGGAGCGAGCCGAGCATCAGCATCGGTCCGTCGACTCCCTCGCCTCCCGGCGCGAGCGTCCCGCCGGGAGGGATCCCCGGTACGGCAGGCCAGTCGCTCCCTCCTCCGCCGAGCGAGGCGGTCGAAGCGATCAACGCTGCAGTGGGTCGCCTTCGCGCGGAGGTCGCGGCGACCGACGACAAGCCCCGGCGCGCGCGTCTCCTCAACGAAGCGGCAGAGATTCAAGAGCGCGGCGGCGATGAGCCGGGCGCGGCGCGCGATTACCTCGCGGCGTACAACTCCGACACGAGCTTCCGCGAGCCGCTCGAGGGCCTCGTTCGTTTGCTCGAACGCCGTCGCTCGCTCAGCAATCTCGGCAAGCTGATCGAGGCGCTCGTCGCCGCGGCCGCGACGCCCGAGGAGCGTGCACGTGCGCTCACGCAGCGGGCGCTCTTCTTCGAAGACGTCCAGAAGGATCTCGAAGGCGCTCGCGGCATGGCGCGCGAGGCGACCGAGACGGGCGCGATCGCCGCGGATCTCGGGCCCGCGTGGCTCGAGCTCGAGATGGTCGCAGCCAAGCTCGGCGACAAGGCGCAGCGCGAAGAGGCGCTCGCAGGTCGCGCGGAGCTCACCGACGATCCGACGTGGCGCGGGCTGCTCCTCATCAGCGCCGCGCAGCTCGCTGCCGAAGGCGGCGAGATCGATCGCGCGCTCTTGATGCTCATGCGCGCCCGCGACGAGGGCGGCGCGGCGGCCTTCGAGTCGACGCGCGCGGCCGAGCGTGTCATCCACGCCGACCCCGGCCTCCCAGGCTCCGACGACGCCCGCTCGCGAAGCCGTGCGCTCGCCGAGGCGCTCGAAGCCCGCGCCGAGATGATCCTCACGGCGATGGGCGACGGCGATGCCGGTGACAAAACCGGCGTGCCGAAATACTGCCGCCACATCGAGAACGTCATCGACGTGTTCTTGCGCGCGGCCGACGCGCGGCGTCTCGCGAGCGAGCTCGGGCGAGCGTCGCAGCTCCTCGATCGCGCGCTCACCGTGCTCGCCGAGTCGGCGCCACGCCGCGAAGACGAGCCCACCGCGAACGGCGACGTCCATCGAGAGACCGCCGCCGCGATCGAACGTCTCGTCCTCACGATGCGCCTTCGCTTCGCGGAGCTCGCGGGCGACACCGCGCTCGCCGCGGAGCTCGCCGAGAAGCGCATGGTGGGCGAGTCCGACGGCGGCGTCGCCGCTTCGCTCGCCATGCGCGTCGCCGAGCACGCCGCGAGCGAAGGCGACATCCCTCGCGCGCTCGAGGCGCTCACGCAGGCCACCGAGCGCGACGCGGCGTCCTCGCCACCTCGCGCGCTCAAGATCGACATCCTCGAGGCCTCCAGTGACGGCGCGCGCTTCGCGATGGAGCTCGAGGAGCTCTCACGTCACTGCGCGACCGGCGAGGCGCAAGGCCGAGCGCTCCTCCTCGCGGCGTTCATCTGGGCGACGCGCGCCGAGAGCGCGGCGCGCGCGCGTGAAGCGCTCGGTCAGGCCGAGGCATGCGGCGTCCCGAAGGAGACAGTCGCTCGCCTCGGACGAAGCCTCGCGAGCCTGCGCTCCGATCACACGTGGTACGAGGACGCGACGCGCGCGCTCGTCGAGCACGTGTCGTCCGGGGGCACGTCGGGCAGCGAGCTTCCGCTCTTGTGGATCGAGCTCGCGCGCATGCGGCTCGGCCAAGGCGACGAGGTCGGCGCCGCGAAGGCGACCGCCGCGCTCCGCGATTTGCCGGAGGGCGCATGGCTCGGTCGCGTGCTCGATGGTCTCGCCTCGCCCGACATCGAGCCCGAGCGCGCCCGCACCGCGCTCGAAGAGCTCGCGAAGGACGTCGAAGATCCAGCGCTCAAGCGAAGCCTCGGGATCGTCTGCGCGCTCCGCGCCCGCGCCGCGGGTGACGAGAAGGCGGCGATCGCTCACCTCGAGACGCTCGCGAAGGACGACCCGAGCGATCCGCTCATCGTCGCGTACCTCGGCGATCTTCTCCGCCTCGCAGGCAACCGCGCCGCCGCCGCGACGCTCGCAGCGACGAGCGCCGAGGCCGCCGCGGACGACCCCGAACGCGCCGCCGCACGTCATCTCGAGGCCGGCCTCGAGAAGTGGCGGCTTGGTGATCGAAGCGCCGCGCTCGTTCACTTCGACTCCGCCGCGCAGCTCTCGCCCGACTCCGCGCGTCCGTCGCTCACGTGGGGCACGCGCGGCATCGACACCGACTCGATCGAAGGACGTCGCCGCGCGCTCGACGCGGCGGGAGCCGACGCGAGCGTCGCGCTCGAGCGCTTCTCGCTCGAAGCCACGCTTGGCGATCCCGACGAGGCGGCGGACGCGCTCGCCGCCGTCGACATCGCGTCGAACGCGAACCTTCGCCTCGCGGGCGCGCTCGCTCGCCTCGCGTGGCCGAAAGGCTCGAGCGATCCAGACGCGATCGCGGCCGCGCTCGACACGCTCGCCGAGGCGAGCCCGAAGGCCAAGACGGCCGCTGCAGCGGAGCGCTTCCGCCTCTCACGCGAAGACGAGGCGACGGACGCCGAGACCTTGGCGACGAACGCGAAGACGTGGCTCGACTCGGGCGGCGGCGCGGCGGCGGCGATCGAATGGCTCGCGAGCGCGATGGCGAGCGGATCGCCGCAAGACGAGATCCCGGCGCGCCGGGCCCTCGCCGAGCTCGCCGCCGACGAGGCGAAAGAGGCGCTGCATGCGTCCGCGACCTTGCTCTCCTGGGCGCTCGCGCCCGAAGAGTCCCACTCGCTCGTGCTCGGCTCTTCGCACGCGGCGCGTCTCGCCAACCTCGAGCTCTCTCCGCCCGGATGCGATCCGCGTCGCCGCGCCACCACGCTCTCCGAGCTCGACGGCGCGCTCGGCGCCGACTCCGAGAACGACGCGCTCGGCCTCGCCGGGTGGTCGGCGCTCGCGGCGGGACAGGCCGACGCCGCGCTCGACGTCTTCCGCACCGTCACCTCGACGCGTCCCGACGACCTCCACGCGTGGGAAGGCATGCGCGCGTGCGCCGAAGATCTCGGCGACCACGAGGCGTACGCGGTCTCGTGCGAGCAGCTCGGCGCGCGATGCGCGGACGGCTCACGCGGCGCCGCGTTCTGGGAGCAAGCCGCGCTCGCGTGGTTCAAGCTCGGCTCCGCGTTCGAGTCGCGCGCCGAGAGCGCCCTCGAGGCGAGCTTCGCGCGCGACGCCACACGCGGGCTTGCCTTCGATCGACTCTTCCGCCGCGTCCGCGAGCGAAAGGAAGGCGACAAGCTCCTCGCGCTCATCGATCGACGCCTCGAGGTCACCGACGACGCGCAGGAGATCGCGAAGCTCTATTGGGAGCAGGCGCGCGTTCTTCGCGAGAAGGGCGACCCGGACGGCGCGCTCGAAGCGCTCGAGCACGTCACCACCTTCGACGAGAACCACGTCGGCGCGCTCGCCCTCACCGGCGAGATCTTCATCCGCCGCGGCATGTTCGCCGAGGCCGCCGAGAAGCTCGCGCGTCTAGCGCGCGTCGAAGAGGCGCCGCCGAAGAACCGCGTCACCGCCGGCGTCGCCGCCGTCGACCTCTACGAGAACAAGCTCAATCAGCACGACAAGGCGCTCGAGGTGCTCATCGCGCTTCACCAAGCGCAGCTCACCACCCTCCCCGTTCGCGAGCGCCTTGCCCGCGCAGCCGCGCGCACGGGCTCGTGGGCCGAGGCGACCGCGATCCTCGAGGAGCTCATGAACGAGCGCCCCGAGCGCGAGGGCCGCGTCGAGGCCGCGCGTCTCGCGATGGCGATTCATCGCGATCGCTTGATGGCGCCGACGAACGGCCTCGCCGCCGCGACGAAGCTGCTCGACGAATCGCCCACCGACGGCGAAGCGCTCGATCTCGTCGTGAGCCTCGATCCTCAGCTCCGCGAACGGCGCGCGTTGCTCGAACGCGGGCGCGACGCGCTCTTGATGTCGCTCCACGAGCACCCACAGAACATCGACGCCCATCGTCGCCTCGCGCGCGTGGCTCACGCGCTGAACGACAACGCGCTCGAGCAAGCGACGCTCTCGTGCGCGGTCGCGCTCGGAGGCCCCGATGGGTCGAGCGAGCAGATGATCGCGCTCTATTCGAGCAAGAAGCCGCGCACGCCTCAGGTGTCGCTGAGCGAGCCGATGCTAAGGCAGATCCTCGCGTCGGGCGACGACGGCCCGATCGCGGATCTCTTCGCGGCGCTCGGCCCCACGCTCGGCGAAGCGCTCGGGCCCACGCGCGAGAGCGTCGGCGTCACGAAGAAGGATCGCGTCGATCCGAAGGCCGGCATCGCGCTTCGATCCGAGATCGCGCAGTGGGCGGGCGCGTTCGGGATCCCCACGTTCGATCTCTACGTCGGCGGAAAAGATCCCGGAGGCGTTCAAGGCATCGCAGGTGATCCGCCCGCGATCGTCGTCGGCTCGGCGGTCAACGCGCCGCTCTCGCCCACCACGCGCGCGCGCGTCGTCCGCGAGCTGCTCGCGATCATGCGCGGCACGACGGTGACGCGCTGGCGCGACGACACCACCATCGCCGCGATCGTCGTCGCCGCCTGCAACCTCGCCAAGGTTCGGATCGAGTCGCCGCCGTTTGCCGTCCTCGCCGAGGTGGAGCGACACATCGGCAAGGCGATCGCACGCAAGACGAAGGCGCTCATCGAACCGATCTGCCGTGCCTGCGTCGCGTCGAACGGTGACGCGCGCCAGTGGGCTGCGCGCGCTCGTGCGTCGCAAGCACGCGCGGCCGTCCTCGCGTCGGGAGACGTCTCCGTCGTGCTCGCCGACGTGTTCGGCGAGCCGGTCGAGCGGCTCGGCGGCGTCGCGCGTGACGATCTTCGCGCGCACGAGCTGTTCCGCTTCGTGCTGTCGCGTCCGTACTTCGACCTGCGTCGGTCTTTGGGGCTCGAGGGATAACCGATGAGCGACGACCGCAAAAACTCACTCATCGAAGGTCTCGGCGATCTCGACTGGGACAGCGCGCTCGACGAATGGGAGAAGAACACCTTCGTCCCCGAGGTCGCGCGCGACGCGGACACGAACAAGGTCGCAGCTCCGCTCGACGAGCCTGCGGCCGCGGCGAAGGCGAAGGCCGACGAAGAGGCCGCTGCGAAGGCCAACAAGCCTGCGCCATCTCCGCAGGACCTCGCGGTGACGGCGAAGCCTGGCGCGACGGCGTCGATCGGTGAGAAGGCTCCCACCACGGCGAAGATGGGCGGCGCGCCGGCGCTTCCGCGCCCGAAGCTCCCGCCGTCCGAGCCGACGTTCGCCGCTGCGCCTCCGCAAGGCTCGATGATCGCGCCCGTGCCGCGCGAGCTCCGCGATGATCCGTCGCCCGTAAGCTCGGGTCGAACGAGCGCGCCTCCCGGGTCGACGCCGCCGTCGGCTCCTCCGCCGCCGCAGCGCGCGTCGGTGCCTCCGCCGCAGTCGATGCGTGGCGGCTTGAATCAGCTCTTCAATCGACCGAAGGGCGCGACGCCGTCGAAGCCGATGCTCCCGATCCCTGCGCCCGCCCCGCGCAAAGATCCGACGAGCGTCACGCAGCAGATCGCGCGTCCCGCGGGCGGGTTCGATCCCTCCGTACCGCTCGACGAGCTGATCGGTGAAGCGGGGCTCCGCAGCGAGCGTGAGAGCGAGCGCACGCTCGTGAAGAGCAGCCCGCTCGAGAAGAGGCTCACCGAAACCGCGTCGAACGAACCGTCGATCACGACGGGAACCCCAAACGCGAGCGCCGACTTCCCTCCCGACGATGTCACCGCCGAGCGCCCGGCGGCACGAAGCCCTCAGGCTGCTCCCTACACGTCGCTCGCCTCGAGTGATGCGCCCACCGTCTCCCGGACCGGATCGCTCGACAACCTCGACGACGACAACGAGACGGTCATCCACAAACGGAAGACGAAGACGGACGAGGCCGACGAGCCGAACGCGCAGCCGGTGAGCGCGCGTACCGGCTCGCTGTCGGACGCCGACACGGCGACACGCCTGCCCGCCGACGACGAGATGCCGACGATCGGGCGCCCGTCGAACCTCCCGCCCGAGCGCATCTCGCAGACGGGCTCAGCACGTAGGTCGAAAGAACCGCCGCCGCTCCCGACTGGTGACGAGGTCATCGCGTCGCAGTGGCTCGACGCAGAGAAGACGCGATCGTTCCTCGCGCGCATCGCGTTCCTCGAAGAAGAGGCGCGGGCCTTGACGGACAACACCGCGCGAGGTCGCGCCTTGCTCGCCGTCAGCGAGCTCTGCGCGCTCGTGGGCGATCGTGATCGCGCGCTCGCCTTCGCGATCGAGGCTCGCGACACGGCGCCGAACCTCCCGCTCGCGTGGCGACAAGCACGCCAGCTCATGCCACGCGAGCCCGAGGCCCTCGCCGAGGCGCTCGACGCCGAGGCCGCTCGCTCTCCGTCTCCGTCCGCGCGCGCCCACTCGGCGCTGCTCGCCGCCGACGTCCTTCGCATTCACGATCGCGGCGACGCGGCCGTCGATCGGTGGGAGACGGCGTGCAAGTTGGACCCAGCCGACACACGTGCGCCGATCGCACGTGCAGCCCTCGCGCTCGCGCAGAACGACCACACGAGCGGAGCGCTTCGGCTCGCCGACAACTCCGAGCTCATCGCGTTCGACAAAGCCGTCGCCACGGCGCTCCGCCTTCGCGGTGTCGAGCGCGCCGGCGCGGAGGTCGACGACATGCCGATCAACGACGGCCTTCGTCACGCACGCATCGCGTTTGGCGCAGGCGATGTCGTCGCCGCTGCGCAGTC
Source organism: Labilithrix sp. (assembly GCA_044227045.1). Lineage (GTDB taxonomy): Bacteria > Myxococcota_A > Polyangia > Polyangiales > Polyangiaceae > Labilithrix. The sequence goes on along the minus strand of JBGAFW010000001.1, from coordinate 298,808 downwards.
GGCCGGCGAGATCGCGACCGTCACCGAGATCGCGAAGGGCGCGCATTGGCTCTCCGCCTCGCTCGGGGCGGCGCATATCGCGTCGCGCCGTGGATCGGGCCGCTCGCTGAAGACGCTCGCGAACGACGGCGAGCCGCTCGCGCGACGCGCCCTCGCGGCGCGCGGGATCGAGCTTGGCGATCCGGAGCTCGTCAACCTCGCGCTCGCGGAAGACGCGCCGCTCTCGCCAGCCGAGCGCGTCACGCTCCGCATCTTGGCGGCGAAGGGCGACGATGCTTCGTCCTACGCGCTCCCGGAAAAAGAGGTCGAAGCGCTCGTCGGTGACAAGGCGCTCGAGGCGCTCTCCGACGCCCTCCTCTCGATCGCTCCGATGACGATGGCCGAAGGCGGCGCGAACGAAGACGACGTCGTCGCGTGGGCCGAGCGCACCGCAGGCAAGGCGGAGGCACGCGAGCTCGCGACGCTCGGGCATCTCCTCGCCGCGAAGGCTTCGAACGCCGCGATCGACGGCGCGCTCGCGGAGATCGCGTCGCCGCGTCCTGCGTCGGCCGGCGGCGTCGCGATCGAGACGGCCGTCCGCGGAAAGCGCTGGGCCGAGCTCAGCGAAGCGCTCTCGAGCCTCCCCTCGTCGGGCGATGACAGCGGATCGGCGCGTCACATCGCCGCCGCGATCGTCGCCGAGCGCGCCGGCAATCGCGATCGTGCGAAGGACGCGTGGGGTCTCGCCGCGAACGAAGGAGCACCGCACGACGGCGTGCTTCGTATCGCCGCCGACCTCGATCGCGATCTCGACCTCGGGGCGTCGCTTCTCCGCTTGGCCGAGGAGATGCCCGACGGCCCTGCCTCGGCGATCCTCCGCCTCGAGGCGATCGCGCGGAGCAGTGAGATGGGCGACGTGGAACAAGCGCCCATCCTCGACCGCGTTCATCGCGCCGCGCCCACGCTCGGCATCGGCGGGTTCTTGGCCGAGCGCATCGGCCGGCGCAAGGGCGACCTCGAAGAGGTGCTCCGCTGGATCCAAGAGCGACGAAGCTACGCCACCGACCCGCTCGAGACGGCGCTCGACGCCGTGCGCGAAGCGCTCCTCATCGCCGATCACGATCCCGAGCTCGCGAGCACGCGACTCGAAGAAGCGCATCGCGCGCGCCCCGATGATGTCGCGCTCCGCGAGCTCTACGAACGCCTCGCGAGCGAGCCGCCGAACGATCGCGGATCGTGGCGCGAGAAGCGCGCCGAAGCGGCCACCGGGCAAAGCTCGGCGCTGCTCTGGGTCGAAGCGGCGCTCGAGCACGAACGCACCGGCGACCTCGGCGCGGCGCTTCGCTCGGCGCGAAAGGCGGCAGAGGCAGGCGATCGTGGTCTCTCGAAGCCCATCATCGAGCGCACCGAGCTCCTCACCGGCGACACCACCGTGCAGACCGAGGCGCTCCTCGACATCACGAAGACGAGCGAGGACGACGCCGCGAAGAAGGAGGCGTTCGAGCGCCTCGCGTACCTCGACGCGTTCGGAAAGAAGGACGCCGCCGCCGCGCTGCTCTGGCATCGATCGATCAACGAGATCGATCCTCGCTACAAGCCGAGCCTCCGCTGGCTCGAGCACGCGTTCATCTCCGGCGGCCGCGACGAGGACATGCCTCCGGTCTTCGAGCAGATCGCGCTCGCGCTCGACGGCACCGCCGGAGGCGAAGCCACCGCGCACGCCCAGCACTCCGCGCGCCTCCGCGCACGCGACTCGCAGGCGCAACCTGGAGACGGCGCTTCGGCGTGGGAGCGTACCCACGACATGGCGCGGCTCGCCGCGACGCAGCCCGAGTCTTCCCTCTGGGCGCTCCGCGCGCTCAACGCGCACGCGCGCGCGCGAAAGGACGAAGACGCGATCCTCTCGACGACGCTCTCGCTGCTCGAGCGAACGCAACGTCCGCCGGAGCGCGCCTCGCTGCTCTTGCGGGCGAGCGAAGCCGCCGCGCGCCTCGAGAAGGTCGAAGACGCTCGCACGTATCTCGAGCAGGCCGCGAACGAAGATCCCGGCGATGTCGTCACGTGGGGCTTCCTCGCCGAGGTCCGCGAGCGCGCCGGTGAGCCGCGTGGAGCGGCCGAGGCATGCGAGAGCCTCGCACGCACGAGCGTCGTTCGCGATCACCAGCTGCTCGCGTGGCATGACGCCGCAAAGATCTGGCTCGATGAGGTGAAGGACGCCGAGAAGGCGATGGCCGCGCTCGAGGCCGCCGCCGAGATCGACGCGACCTACGCCGACATCTTCCCGCGTCTGTCGGCGCTCTACGCCGACAAGAACCTCGACGCGGAGCTCGCGCACTTGCTCGAGAAGCGCCTCTCGATCGTCTCCGACGTCGACGAGCGCGTGGGTCTCGAGGTCGACCTCGCGCGTGCCTTCTCGGACATGGGCGAGCTCGGCAAGGCCAAGGCGAGCCTCGAGAGCGCGATCGAGAAGCGGCCCGATCACACGACCGCCCTCGGCGCGATGGCCGATCTCTGCGCAAAAGAAGGCGATTGGGCGGGCGCCGAGCAAGCCTACGTTCGACTCGCGCGTCTCCTCAGCGATCCGCAAGAGCAGCGCGCGATCTACGAGCGCCTCGGTGAGATCTATGCCGTGCACGCGCCGAACCTCTCGCGCGCCGAGGTGGCTTACCGCGAGGTGCTGAAGCGATCGCCCAACGACACGATCGCCGTCCTCACGAAGCTCGTCGACGTCTACAAGCGATCCGGCGACGTCCAGCGTGCGATCGAGACGCAGCAAGAGATCGTCACCGCCACGACCGATCCGAACGCCCGCCTCGCGAACCTCGTCGAGCTCGCGAAGATCCACGAGACGGTCGGTCGCGATCCTCGCCGCAGCGAGCAGGTGCTCGACTCGGCGCGCAAAGAGTTCCCCACGTCCGTCGTCGCGCTCCGTGCGATGGCGGAGTTCTACGCGCGCCAGCGGCAGATGCCTGCGATGCAGATCCTCCTGGATCGCGCGGCCGGCGATGCGCGCCGTTCGTTCGCGCAAGGCCGCTTCGTCCCCGCGCTCTTTCAAGTGCTCCACGCCGCCTTCGAGCTGCGTGGGAAGAAAGACGCCGCGCGCGTCGTCGCCGCGACGCTCGCCGCGGTCGAAGGGCATCCGTCCGAGCTGATGGGCGCAGAGGCTCGCGCGGTCGATCCGCGCCTCGACGATCTCCTCGCGCCGGAGATGATCAGCCCTGCCCTTCGCGCGCTCTTGCATCGCGCAGGCGACTCGCTCGACGCGATCGCGCCGATCGATCTCCGAGCGATGAAGGCGCAGCCGCTCCAGCCAGGCACCTCGATCGGCGCCACCGTCGGCTCCGTCGCGACCGTGATCGGCCTCGGCGCGCTGCAGATCCTCGTCTCCCCGCAGCTTGGTCGCGCGGCGATCCCGCTCTCGTCGAACCCGCCCACGTTGCTCGTCGGGGAAGGGCTCGCCAAGGTGAAGAACGAGCGCGCTCGCGTCTTCGTCGTCGTGCGTGCGCTCAAGATGATCCTGGCGCATGCCTCGGCGATGCTGCGCGGTACGCCGCAAGAGGTCTCGAGCCTCATCGCCGGTTTGTTCTGCACGTTCAACCCGAGCTACACGCCGCAAGTCGTCGACATGAAGCGCGTCACCGAGCTCACCCGGCGCATCGGGCCGGCGCTCCCGCGGAACCTCGATCCGACCGTGGGCGTCATCGCGCTCGAAGCGGCCGGCATGCTCGGCTCGCAGTGGTCGCAGCTCGCGCCCTCCGCCTCCGCGTGGGCCAACCGCGTCGCGCTCCTCGCCGTCGGTGATCCGAACGCCGCGCTCGACGCGATCGCGTGGGGCCTCAACGAAGAGGCCGCTCCCACCGGCTCCGAAGAGCGCGCCGCGTGGATCGCTCGCCACGCCGAGGCGCGCGATCTCATGACCTTCAGCGTGACGGACACGTACGCCGAGGCACGCGTGCGGCTTGGCCTGGACAACGTAAAATAGGCGGCTCGGGCCCCGAGATGAGACGGATGGCCCGAGATCTGGCCATTCGCCGCGACGTTGGGTATTTCCGACAACCTCGCTCCGCGCTGAATGATTGGCGCGAGGGGCCGTCGAATCGTCGCGTTCCCACGATTTTCGTAGGTGGGTCGTTTCTTGTTTTTCTTGTAGAGGTCTCCTCATGACGTTTCGCACGATCGCGTCTCTGCTTGGACTCTCTGCCGTCGTCACCACCCTCGCGCTTGGGGCGTGCGGTGGTGAGACCGTGCCGCAAGCGGCCCCCGACGGCGGCACGAACCCGGGTCCTGACGACGCGTCCTCCGTGAGCGACGGCAGCACGCCGGGTCTGCCGGATGAAGATCGTCCGCTCATTCCCGCGTCGAAGGTCGACCTCCTCCTCGTCGTCGACAACTCGTCGTCGATGTCAGACAAGGCGAAGAACCTCGCCGCTTCCATCGGCGTCCTCCTCCGCGCGGTCGCGAAGGTCGGCGACGTGCATGTCGGCGTCATCTCGACCTCGCTCGGTACGTTCGGAGGTGATGTCTGTCCGAACGAAGGTGAATTCAACGGGCTCTCCCACCTTCGAACGACGGGACCTGGCGGCAGCGTGGTCGCCGGAGCCGAGAGCGGTGTCCTCACCCTCTCGCCGAACGGTGACGTCGACGCGTTCGTCGCCGCTGCGTCATCCCTCGTGAGCGGTGTCGGTGAGACGGGTTGTGGTCTCGAGGCGCAGCTCGAGGCGACGTATCGCTTCCTCTCGCAACCCGATCCCTGGCAGACGATCTCGCTCGACGGGTTCAACCAGGCAAGGATGGATGGGATCGACGATCAGCTGCTCGCGCAGCGAAAGGCGTTCCTTCGTCCGGACTCCGCGCTCGTCGTCGTGATGCTCACCGACGAAGACGACTCGGGCACCGACCCGCTCTCGGTCGGCGGGCAAGGCTGGGCCTTTTCGGCGAAGAACTTCCCTGGCTCGAGGATCGTCCGCGGCAACCCCAAGGCGGGCACGACCGCCCCGCGAGGCACGACGCCGTGCACCACCGACCCCGGAGCCGCCAGCTGCACGTCGTGCGGATTCGCGGCGCTCTGCGATCCGAGCCAGGCCGATTGCCAGAAGCTCAAGAGCGATCCTGCGTGCACGACGTCGGGAATGCCGGGGCAGTCGGGCGACGGCTTCGACGGCTACTACGGTCCCGAAGACGACTCGCTGAACGTCCGCTTCCATCGCATGAAGGAACGCTTCGGCATCGATCCGCAATACCCCATCGCGCGCTACGTCGACGGCTTCACGAAGTCGGTCGTCCCGAACCGTGACAACGAGCACTTCAGCCAGTCGGGCGCGAACGGACAGCGGCAGATCGGCGCGTACCACGGCACGCCCAACTGCACGAATCCGATCTTCGCTGCGACGCTCCCCTCGAGCAGCTCGGAGGAGCTCTGCACGCGCGCTCGTGGTCCGCGCTCACGTGAGCTCGTCGTGTTCGCCGTGGTCGGCGGCGTCCCACCCCAGCTCGCGAACGACAGCCCGAACTGGACCGCCATCCTCGGCAAGGACCCCGACACCTACAACTTCACGGGGATCGATCCGCACATGGTCCAATCGGTCTCGCCGCGCGCGAGCCTGATCGCGCCCTCGGCGGTCGCGGGAGACAACGGGACCGATCCGGTTCACGGCCGCGAATGGAACACCGCGAAGAACGACTTGCAGTATGCATGCACCTTCGACCTCCCGGCGCCGAAGCAGTGCACCGCGAACGACTTCACGTGCGAGTGTGGTCCCGACGCCACCGGCAACCCGCCGCTCTGCAACGCGTCCCATCAGCAGATCAAGGCCAAGGCGTATCCGACGGTGCGTCCTCTTCGCGTGGTGCGAGGCCTCGCCGACCGGGGCGTCGTCGGATCGATCTGCTCTTCGAGCTACGACGCGACGATGTCGTCGCTCGTCGTGCGGCTCGCCAACCGGCTCGCCAAGTAGCCGGGGCACGCGAGATCGCTCGGGAAACCAGGCTTTTCTCGCAGCCGTGATTCGGGTGCGGGTCTTTGGCGCAGTCTCACGTTAAGCTTGAGGTAATGCGGGGAACGGCGCGACTGCCCGGCGTGTGCATAGCAGTAACCACCTTCATCGCCGCGATCGCGGCGTGTGGGGATCGAGGCGAGACCTACTCGCCGCCGCGGCTCGATGATTCCCCGCGGCTCGGCAGGAGCACGCAGGATCTCATCGCCCAGCCCGAGCTCTACACGGGCAGCGACCTGCCGAACAAGACGCTCGTCCTCACGTTCGACGACGGCCCCGGTCCAGCGGCGTTCACGAACGCGCTCTCGGCGTACCTGAAGTCGCAAGGGATCAGCGCGACGTTCTTCGTCAACGGCGCGTGCATCGCGGCGACGGCGTTGCCCAACAGCAGCTGTGACCCGCCCACGCCCAACGCCAACGCGATCCTCGCTCAGCTCGTCGCCGATGGGCACACGATCGCGAACCACACGACGACCCATCGTGACATCACAGCCGAGGTTCCAAACAACCAGCGTGTTCAAGAGGTCGCCGACACCGACGCGCTGATCGCGGCGTACACGAATCCCTCCCGTCTCTTCTTCCGTGCACCTTACGGGAGCTGGGGCGCCGGGCCGTTCAACACGATCTCGGCGTCGGCGATGAACAAGTACATCGGCCCCGTCTACTGGGTGGAAGGCGGCGGCCCCACCGACACGTCGGCCGCGGCGACGATGGCCGCCGACTGGGAGTGCTGGCAGAACCTCGGCTACACGACGAAGCAGTGCGGAGATCGCTACCTCAAGGAGATCAACGCCAACGGCAACGGCATCGTGCTCTTGCACGACGCCAAGTGCGGCCCGGCGAACTGCAACAACCTGACGAACACGAACATCAACGCGGGCGTCGGCAACACCCTCGACATGGTGAAGTACCTCGTGCCGCTGCTGAAGGCCGCCGGCTACACCTTCACCACGATCGACAAAGTCCCCTCGATCGCCGCCGCGCTCCCGCCCTGCAACGCCGCCTGCGCGACGTGCTCGGGACCAGGGGCGAACCAATGCACGAGCTGCGCGACAGGCAAGTTCCTCAGCGGCGGCACGTGCACCGCGTGCGCGACGTGCGCGGCCGGCACCTACCAGACCGCGGCATGCACGGCGACAGCGAACACGACATGTGCAGCATGCACGGTGTGCCCGGCGGGCTCGTTTGCGTCGGTGGCGTGCGGAGGGACGACGAACGCGACGTGCACCCCGTGCAAGGCGTGCGGGAAGGGCTTCTTCCAATCGAGCGCGTGCACGGCGACCACCGACGCCACGTGCGGCGCATGCGATCCTAGCTGCACCGCGTGCGCGGGCCCGAAGATCGATCAATGCGGGATCTGCCCTGCCGGCTTCTACTTGAACGACGGCGAGTGCAAGGCCTGTACGCTCTGCCCCGCCGGCTCGTACGCCTCGGCCGCATGCTCACCGACGAAGGACACGGCGTGCGCCGCGTGCGCAGCGGGGACCTTCACCGATGCGCCCGGCCAGACGACCTGCGGAGCATGCGCAGCCGGCACGTTCGCGTCTCAGGCGGGCGCGACGAAGTGCGAGACGTGTGGCAACTGCGACGACGGCGACGCCTGCACGACCGACACGTGCGCGGCGACCGGCTGCGCGCACGCGCCCGTCGCGTCATGCGGTCCAGGAAACGCATCGTCGTCGGGTGACACGGACGCCGGCACGCCGGTGGAAGGTGAAGATGGCGGCGGCTGTTCGATCGGACGCCGCTCGAGCCGAGGGATCGCGAGCGCGCTCGTGGGTCTCGCCGGCGCGATCGTGCTCGGGCGGCGGCGCCGACGCTCAGTGAAGTGACGCGATGAACTTGCCGCGCTGGCCGTTCTCTTCGCAGTCGAGGCGCGCGGTCTCGGCGGTGAAGCCGTGCTCGCCGGTGTAGTAGCGCTTCACCTCGTCGTTGCCGAGATCGCACGAGCCGATGCGGCCGATCGAGGGGCAGGCCTTCGTCATGAAGTCGCCCTGTGAGCTCCGGCAGAGCGCGCGCTCGACGCCAAACGGGTTCGACGAGGCGCGCGAGCTGTACTCGCTGCAGCTTCCAGTCGCCCCGATCATGTCGCAGCTCGCGATCTGGATCGTGGCGGCCGAGGTCGTCGTGTTTTGGCTGAGCGGCTCCTCTTTGGTCTCGTTCGATCGACCGCATGCGAGGGCAGCGATCATCGCGGTGGCGAAGGAGAGCGCGGTAAGAGAGGTGGTCTTCGAGAAGAGAGGCATGTTGCAGGCGGCTCCGCGTCCACGTACGCCCGCGTCGTCAATTGCTTCCCTCACATCGCCCGAAAATGCGTAAAAATAGGGCTATCTCATGAAGGTCGTCGTCCTTGGTGCCGGGCTCGTGGGCTCACCGATCGCGCTCGACCTCGCCAAAGATCCGGCCTTCGACGTGACGGTGGCGGACATCCGCAACGAGCCGATCGAGAAGCTCGCGCTTGCGATTCCAGGCCGGATCCAGACGAAGCACGTGGATTTGTCGAAGGCGAGCGAGCTCCAAGCCATCGCGAACGACGCCGACATCCTCGTCTCGGCGGTGCCCGGCTCGATCGGCTACCGCCTCCTCGAGTCGCTCGTCGTGCTCGGCAAGACGGTCGTCGACATCGCGCTTTCCCCGGAAAATCCGCTCGATCTCGACCCGATCGCGAAGACCACCGGCGCAGTGGCGATCGTCGACATGGGCGTGGGGCCCGGGATGAGGGCGCAGTGGCGATCGTCGACATGGGCGTGGGGCCCGGGATGAGCGGCGTCCTCGCTGCGCACGCCCATTCGCAGCTCGACGAGACGCACTCGATCCTCACCTATGTCGGCGGCCTCCCGCGGATCCGGCGATGGCCCTACGAGTACAAGGCCGTGTTCTCGCCGATCGACGTGATCGCCGAGTACACGCGGCCTGCGCGCTACTTCGAGAACGGCCACCTCGTCACGCGGCCGGCGCTCTCGGATCCCGAGTACGTCCACTTCCCGGAGGTCGGGACGCTCGAGGCCTTCAACACCGATGGTCTCCGGACGATGGCCTACACGATGAACGTCCCGAACATGAAGGAGAAGACGCTCCGCTACCCCGGCCACATCGAGAAGATGGCCGTCCTTCGCGAGTCGGGGTTCTTCAACACCGAGCCCGTGGTCGTGAACGGGACGCCGATCCGGCCGATCGACCTGACGGCGAAGCTGCTCTTTCCGATGTGGAGGATGGATCCGGGCGAGGCAGACATCACGGTGATGAAGGTCATCGTGGAGGGCGCCAAGGCGGGGAAGCGAACGCGCGTCACGTACGACCTGTTCGACACCTACGATCCGCTCACCGGCATTCACTCGATGGCGCGCACGACCGGATACGCGGCGACCGCCGCCGTCCGCATGCTCGCGAGGGGCCTCTGGACGGAGCGGGGCGTCTTTCCGCCGGAGCTCGTCGGCCGTTCAGCGCCCTGCGTGGAGCTCCTCCTCGCAGAGCTTCGGTCGCGCGGGGTCATCTACAAAGAGGCGATCGAGTTCCCGTAGCAGGGGTCGCGTGCTAAGAGCACCGTAATTCCCGTGTCTTCCTCGCGCGCGCCGTCCTCCACGCTCCCCTCCGCGGGGCGTTATTTGGTGCACACGTTCGGCTGCCAAATGAACGCCCATGACTCCGATCGCATGGAGGAGGTGCTTCGCGCGCACGGCTGGACGGACGCCACGTCGGTCGATGACGCCGATCTCGTCATTCTGAACACGTGCAGCGTGCGGGAGAAGGCCGAGCAGAAGCTTCGAAGCGAGGTTGGAAAGCTCGCCAAGGCCAAGGAGAAGAACACCTCGCTCATCCTCGCGGTCGCCGGGTGTGTCGCGCAGCAAGAAGGCGAAAAGCTCCTCAAGCGCGTCGCCCACCTCGATCTCGTGATCGGTCCCGACAACCTCGCCGAGCTGCCGATGCTCGTCGCCGATCAGATGGCCGGCGCGCCGCCGCGCGCGCGCACCGTCTTCGACCTCGACGCGCCGCGCTTCCTCGCGGCCGTCCCCGATGCGGGGCTCGCGCCCGTCAGCACGTTCGTCACGACGATGAAGGGCTGCGATGAGCGGTGCTCCTTCTGCATCGTGCCCTACACGCGCGGGCCAGAGCGTTACCGATCGAGCGAGGAGATCATCGACGAGGTCCGTCGATGGGTCGCCGCTGGTTCACGGGAGATCACGCTCCTCGGGCAGACGGTCGACAGCTACCGCGACCAGGCCCTCGCGCGCTCCGAACCCGGTTCCCACACCCCGGCGGCATCGGATGATCCGGACGAGAGCCAGTTCCCTGCCCTCCTTCGCGCGATCGCGGCGCGCGTCCCGAACCTCCGCCGGCTCCGCTACACGAGCCCGCATCCGAGGCACCTCACCCAGGCGCTCATCGATGCGCACCGCGATCTCGACGTCCTCGCGCAGCACGTTCACATGCCGGCGCAGTCGGGCAGCGATCGCATGCTGAAGCGCATGATCCGCCGGTACACACGCGCGGAGTACACCGAGCGCGTTCGCCGTTTGCTCGCGGCGCGCCCCGGAATGACCGTCTCGACGGACATCATCGTGGGCTTTCCTGGCGAGACCGAAGAAGACTTCGCCGCCACGCTCGACCTCGTGCGCGACATCGGATTTACCGGCCTGTTTGGCTTCAAATACTCGCCGCGTCCCTACACGCCCGCTCTCAAGCTGCCCGACGACGTGCCCGAAGAAGAGAAGAGCGCGCGGCTCGCGCGTCTGTTCGAGGTTTGCGAAGCGCAGACGCGCGCGCACCTCCAAACGTTCGTCGGGACGAAGCAGGAGGTCCTGATCGAAGGGCCAGGCAAGTCGACCGGAATGTGGGAAGGCCGCACGATTCGCAACGAGATCGTCCACGTCCGGCTGCCCGAGTCGATCGCCACACGTGACCGACTCGGCGAATCGCTGAGCGGCGAGATCGTCGAGGTCGACGTCGTCGAGGCGTTCAAACACTCGCTCGCGGCCGTCTTGACCGACGCGGCGATCGCGAAGCTCCCGAAGAGCCCTGCGGCGGCGCGTCCGCCGCGACGCCGGCGCGCCCTCCCACTGGTCCTCTGAGCATGATCTATTCGCACCGCGGTACGCGTCCAAGCTTGGGTCGTGATGTCTTCGTCGCCGACAATGCGACGATCATCGGGGACGTGATCATCGGTGACGAGTCGAGCATTTGGTTCGGGACGGTCCTTCGAGGCGACGTTTTTCCCATTCGAATCGGGGCGCGCACCAACATCCAGGACAACGCGGTCGTCCACGTGACCGGCGGCAAAGCGGCCACGACGATCGGCAGCGACGTGACGATCGGGCACCTCGCGCTCGTCCATGGATGCACGATCGGCGACCGTTGTCTCGTCGGAATGGGGAGTATCGTCCTCGACGGTGCAGTCGTCAGCGACGACTGCTTCATCGCTGCCGGCGCGCTCGTTTCGCCCGGTGTGTGTATCCCTCCGCATTCGATGGTGATGGGTCGACCAGGGAAAGTGGTGCGCCGTCTCGGCGAGCGAGACCTGTCGGCGATCGCCGAAGCGAGCGCGCTTTACGTGCAATACGCACGTGATTTCAGAAGCGACGTGAAGCCCGTCTAACGATGCGCTCAACGCATGCGGTAAACACGACGTCGATCGCGCGCGTCACGGCACCGCGCGTGATGACGCTGCGACCATCGTGATGTTTAGCTATCGATGACGCGTGGTTGCGCTAACCACTTCGCGAAAAAAAACGACGCATCATCCACAAAAGGATGCCGAAGTTAGCTCCCGTTAACGCCGCGCGCCTTAGTTTGCTTTGCGTGGGACAGGACGATCAGCGCGTCCGCCGCATCAAACAGTACGTGTTGGCGCGGTTGAGGGAAGAGCTAGCAAACGCACCGCGAGGAGCGCAGGCAAAGCTCGCCAAACGTCTTGGGGTATCTGGCGCGCACCTCAGCAACATGCTCTCGTCGACGCCTTCGCGTCAGCCGGGTGAGGACTTCCGTCGCAAAGTTGCGACGCATTGGGGTCACTCGTACGCGGAGCTCGAAGCGCTCGCGCTGGGCGAAGAGCCGCCTGCCTCGAATGGTAAGCCGACGAACCACAACGATCCGATGCCGCCCAACCTGGCCGCAGCGATCGCCGAGTATGAGTGGATGCACGAGCTGCCGCACGAGATGCGCGTGATCGTGCGCGAGCAAGCGCGGTTGCATCACACCTACTCGCGATGCGATCTCGCCCGTGAGGAATGGCATCGCGTGCTCAGCGGCCTCGAGCGAGAGGCGCTCGCGATCATCGCGCATCGCTCACAAGACGCCGACGGCGAAGACGACGGCGCGCGGCCACTTCCGCCACGTAAGCGCCGAACGCCTGCGACCACGTCGAAGTCCTGACCATTTGGCAGGGCGGCGCACGAATCGCGCGGAAAACTAGGGGCCGCTGACGACGCGGAGCTCGACCCGCGCGACGCCTTGCCGGATCAAATCGAGGTCTTCGGCGGCGCGCTGCGACACGTCGATGATGCGGCTCCTGGCCTTGCCGTTGGGTCCGCGATCGTTGATGCGAACACGCACCGTTCGTCCCGTGTCGACCCGGCGAACCTCGACCCACGTCCCGAACGGCAGCGTCTTGTGCGCGGCGGTGAAGAGGCGGGGATCGAAGCGCTCACCGCTCGTCGTCTTGCTGCCGGCGAATTCCTTCCCGTACCAGCTCGCCATCCCGACCTCGTCGGCCTTCGCGTCGGCGGGGACGCTCGCCTCTTTGGCCAGGTCTCGCTCGGTCGGCTTGGCCTCTTTGGCGTTCGCGTGCGTCGCGAGGACCGGCTCGCGGGGCGGGTGCATCTCGTTTTGGTTGGACGCGCAACCGGTCGCGGCGCTGACCAGTCCAAACCAGAATGCGGAGAAGAGGACGCTACATTCGGCTCGCATGGGGTGTCTTCTTTTCGAAGGGGCTTCCCAACCCACGAAGCTCTTAGCACCGCGACGCTCTTGTCTCGTAACGGTGGGGAGATTCCCAGCTCGCGCGGCGTAACGCTCAAAGTGTGCAACGTTACGCTTGGTGTGCAGTGTTACGCTCGTTGTTACGCCTGTTACGATTTGGCGTAACAGGATGACACGAAACAATTATCATTGATTTCGAACAGTTGAACGATGTCGCCCAAACGGGGACCTCTGGCATACCCGGTGCTCTAAGCCCTCTCGTCAGCACGCCACGCTGGACTTCCGAGAAGAGAGAGAGAGCAAGAGAGGGTCATGATGAACGACGTTCGCGAGAGTGGTTTCTTCCCCTGCGTTGTGGACCGCTTCGAGTCCGACGACGACTTGATTGCAGGGATGCTCGCGAACAACCCCGCCGCCTGGCGTGAGTTCCAGAGCCGTTACGACCGCCTCATCATCCGCTGCATCACCAAGGTCACGCGCCGCTTCGCGTCGATCGTGAGCCAGGACGACGTTCGTGAGGTCTACGCGACGCTCTACGTCTCGCTCCTCGGCAACGACATGCACAAGCTCCGCTCGTTCGACCCGGAGCGCGGCAACCGCTTCTCGTCGTGGATCGGCCTCCTCGCGATCAACGCGGCCTACGACTACCTCCGCACGCTCAAGCGTGAGCCCCAGAAGGAGTGCATCACGGAGGCGATGGAGCTCGTGTGTGATCTCCCCGACCCGTTCGAGCTCACGAGCGAGCATGAGCGCGCCACGATTGCCCAGGAGACCCTCAAAGACTTCAGCGAGAAGGACCGCACCTTCGCCGCCCTCTACTTCGGCGAGGGCATGGATCCGCAAGACATCGCGGACCGCATGAACATCAGCGTCAAGACGGTTTACTCGAAGAAGCACAAGATCCAGTCGCGCCTCGAGTCCGTCCTCGGCAAGGCCAAGATCGCTGCCTGATTCCCGCCTGATTCTCTCGCTCTTGTGCTAACAAAGAGCCGTGCACCCCGCACGGCTCTTTTCGTTTTGTGCCCTCGTCCTCGCGGCGTCCTCGTGCTCCACGGAGTCGGGCGATCCGCACTCCGAGCTCGGCGTTCCGCCGCCGGCAGGAAAGGATCGTCGCATCTACGAGATCGCCGATCCGGCGAGCCCCTTGAAAGCGGCCCACAAAACCTCGGTCGCGGTGAGCGGCGTCGTCGTCGTCGCCGTTGACGAGTACGACGAGACGCACAACGGCAAGAGCACCGGCTCGATCTACGTCTCCGATCTCGGCTCGGACAAACCCTACTCCGGCATCAGCCTCTTCAACCCGTCGTTCATCCCCGGCAACCTGCGCGTAGGCGCGGGTGACGCGCTCGATCTCCGCGGCGAGTTTCAAGAGAACCAAGACATCCCCATCAAGTTCGCGCCAGGCGCGTTCCTCGTCCAGATCGCGAGCCCGATCGGCACGTTCCGCTTCGACGCAAACGTCCCCACCCCCGTCCCGATCAACGTCGAAGACCTCGCGGACTACGCGAAGGGCCGCAAGTGGCTCAACATGCTCGTCACGGTGAAGAACGTCACCGTCCAGCGTGACCTCTTCGGCGCGTCGGGCTCTGGACGCCTCAGCGCCGACCTCTTGCCGAGCACGACGCAGGGCACCGTGCCGTGTGACGGGCCGTTCCCGAAGCCGCCCACGATCGTCAACGAGCTGATGGACCTCGAGCCCCTCCACATCGAGAAGGGCACCACGATCAAGTCGCTCACGGGCGTCGTGACGTATTTCTGCAACCTCCACATCGCGCCGCGAACCGAAGCCGACATCGTTCGCTGAACGCGATGAGCGCGATGCGATGAGGAAGTCGTCGGGCTCATGGTCGGGGGGACGACCCGCCATCCTCGCCGGCGCGCTGATCGTGTCGATGGCGTGTGGACCGCGGGCGGGCGGCGACGCGAAGGGTCCGCTCACGGACGTGCGCTTCGCGAACGGCAGGCCGCCCGTCGTCGTCGTCGCACGCGAAGGAGATCCCGCGTCGGCCGTCGCCGTCGCGGTCACGACCGCGGGCCTCGACAACGACGATCCCGAGCCCGCGACGGCGCTCGCGGGCTTGGTCGAGGCGAGGCTGAAGGCCAAGTCGATCGACGCGACCGTCACGCCGTCGTGGGATGGCCTGCGCGCCTCGACGCTCGCGACGAGCGACGCCGAAGCCGTCCGCGTCGCCGAGATCTTGCGCGAGATCCTCACCGCTCCCGCCACCGACGCCGACCTCGCGAGCGCGCGAAAGAAGCTCACCGCGCTCGCGGGCCGACCGCTTCGCGATCGCGCGCTCAGCCGCTGGGCTCGCTGCGTGGGCGAGCCGCACGCGCTGCCCGAACGCGCTGGCAAGGAGACGGACCTCGACGTCGCCAAGCTCGAACGATGGCGCTCCGCAGGGCTCGGGCTCGGACGCGTGGCGATCGCCGTGACGGGCCCTGCCGCGCTCGGGGAAGCGGTCGCAGGCTCGGTCTTGCGCGGCCCGATCTGGAAAGGCGGCGCGGCGATCCTGACGTCGGCCTCCACGTCGACGAGCACGAGCCCGGACGCCGATGTCTTCGACCTGCCGGCCGACGTCGGCGCGGCGTCGCTGCCGATGCCGATGGCCTTCATCACGCTCGACGTCGGCTCGAGCAACGCCGCGGTCACGACCGCCGAGGCGCTCGGCGATCCGAAGGGTCCCCTCGCCGCTCGGCTCTCCGAGCTCGATCTTCCGTTTCGTCTTCGCGAGGTGATCGGCGCCGCGCACGTCCGCGGCGGATGCGTCGGCGCGATCCTCGAAGCTTCTCCCGGATCGAGCTCGTCGGCGACGACCGATCTCGCCGCCCGCGTCGCGGACGCGGCGGCGCTCGTCCAGCTCGAAGCATCCGTGCATCTTGCAGGTAATGCCTCGACGCTCGGTGAAGCGAGCGGCCCGCGCCTCTCGCGCCGATCGGGCGACGCACGGGATGCGGCCGAGCGCGCAGCGTGGTGGGCGCTCGTCGATCAACAGCAGCGCGAACAGCCCGCGACGTCCACACGCGAGCCACGCGGCACCTCGCTCGCGCTCGGCGTCCCCTCACGACGAGGAAGCACGTCGAAGGACGCGCAGCAGCTCGAGCCCTCACGCGAAGCCCTCGCCGGCGCGCTCACGCGAGCCGCGGCGGCGTGGGAGAAGCCCGTCGTCGAGGCGCGGTCGCGCGTCGAGGCCGGCCAAGGCGAAGCGTGGATCTTGATCGCGTCGCCGTGCGGCACCGAAGGAGAGACGGACGCCGACGCGGGCTTGAGCGCGCTCTTCGCCACGGCGGTCGCCGACGGCGCAGGTGCGCGCGCGACGAACGAAGCGCGCGTCGAGCCGTGGGTCGTCGCCGACGGCGTTGGGTTGCTCGTGCACGGACCGCCGCTCGCGGGCGAGTCTGCCGCGGCGCACGCGCGACGTCTGGCCGACGTGGCCGCGCGAAGCTTCGCCGCCGAGCCGATCGCGAGCACGTCGCTCGGCCACGCCCGCGCGGATCTCCTCCGCCGAGACGCGAAGAGCGACGGCCCCGCGCTCTCGATGCTCGCCTCCGCGCTTGCTCCGCAGCACCCGTCGTGGGTGGTCGCATGGGGAGCGAGCGAGCCGCTGGCGCGCTCGGCGGACTCCGCCGTGCTCCTTCGCGCGCAGGCGTTGCGCTCGGGACCCATCCGGATGGCGATCCTCGCGAACACCGACGCGTCCCAAGCCGACGCAGCGGTGCGCGCCGCCGATCGCTGGGTCCCTCGCCGCGGCGGCGACGCCCGCACGTGTCGCGCCGGCACGGGCTCGCAGCCTTCGAAGCCCGGGACCTACGCCGCGCCGCTTCGACCCGGCGCGATGCCCGAGGCGTACCTCGCGTTTCCGTTTGCTCCGGGCGACGAGCCCGCGCGCGCCGCGGCCTCGGTCATCGCGGCGTCGCTCGACGGCGACGGGGCGCTCCTCGACAAGGCGCTCTCACCGAACCTCGCCCGCGAGTCGTCGGCGCGCATCCTCGGATGGCCCAAGGCCCCGGCGCTCGTCGTTCGCGTGGTCGCGCCGCAGGCCTCGCTCGACGGGGCGGTGATGCAAGCGCGCGCGTTGATCGACCGCATCCACAAAGGCGGCCTCTCGCAGCCCGACTTCGACCGCGCGACCCAAGCGCGCGCACGCGGCGCGATCAACACGGCGCTCGACCCGCGCGCGCGCGTCGTCGCGACATGGCGAGGCGAGCCGCTCGCGTCGGCTCCCGCGCAGCGGACGACGATCGAAGACGTGCGCGCCTTCGCGCAGAAGTCGCTGGCCGAAGACGCGATGGTGATCGTCGCGTCGCGTCCGCCGCGCCCGCCACCGGCCTCAGCCTCGGGAGCTCCATGATGAGTGACCGACCCTGGTGGGCGCGAACCGAAGCGCTCGGACCATGGTTCAAGGTGGGTGGTGACGAGGTTCGACTCCTCCGCGACGGCGTCGAAGCGTTGCCGGCGATGCTCAATGCGATCGCGAGCGCGAAGCGAGAGATCATCCTCGAGATGTACTGGGTAGGCCCCGACGCCGTCGGCGTGAAGTTCCGCGAGGCCCTGATCGAGAAGGCGCGTGCGGGCGTCACCGTCCGCGTGATCTACGACGCCGTCGGCAGCCTCGCGATCACGCCGTCGTTCTGGGATCCCCTGCTCCGCGCGAAGGGCGAGGTGCGCGAATACCATCCGCTCTCACCGTTCAAGCCGCAGTTCGATCTGGCGCGCATCGAGCAGCGCGATCACCGAAAGATCCTCGTCATCGACGGGACGCGCGGGTTCACCGGCGGGCTCAACCTCGCGCGCCCGTGGCTGCCGATCAGCGACGGCGGCGAGGCTTGGCGTGACGACATGATCGAGGTCGTCGGTTACGCGTCGCAAGAGCTGAGAACGCTCTTCTACAAGACATGGCGCCGCGTCGGCTTCCGCCAACTCCCCCACGATCCCCTCACTGCGCTCGCGCTTCCGAACGACCTCGTTCCGCTCAGCAAGCGGCCCACCGGCAAGGTGTACGTCCTCGCCAGCCTCCGCCGCAGCCGGCGCAATCTCAAACGCGAGTACCTGAACCGCCTGAACCGCGCGAAGCGGTCGATCGCGATCGCCAACTCGTACTTCTTGCCCGACCGCAACGTACGCAACGCGCTCTACCGCGCCGTCCTTCGCGGCGTGAAGGTGCGGGTGCTCGTACCCTCCAAGAGCGACGTCGCGGTCGTTCAGTTCGCGCTCGAGGCGATGTACGAGTCGCTCCTTCGCAACGGCGTCGAGATCTACTGCCACTCCGGCCCGATGATGCACGCGAAGACGGCGATCATCGACGACGAGTTCGCCACGATCGGAAGCTACAACCTCGACGAGCGCTCGCAGACGAAGAACCTCGAGGTCAACATCGCGGTCGAGGACGTCGCCTTCGCGACCTACGTGCGAAAGTGGTTCGATCGCGACGTCGAAGCCGCGACGCACCTCGATCTCTACGAATGGCGCGCTCGCCCGCTCGTTCGTCGCGGAATCGAATACATGGCCTATGCTCTTCGCAAGCTTTGGTAACGGAGTGAGCCGCATGCCTTCCGAGAGCACGAGAGAGTCTGTCGACATCACGCGCGCCGCGAGAGGACGCGTCCGCCAGGTCTTTCGCGCGGGCGGCTTCCTCGGCACGACCGCGCTGATGCTGCCGATGTACCTGTCGCATCATCGACGTGCCGCCGAGTCCGAGAAGGACATGGTCCGCGACTTGTGGGTGCGCCGCTGGGCGCGCGCGCTCCTCTCGCTCTTCGCGATCGAGGTGGTCGTCAACGGCAAGGTGCCGCCCCCGACGAAGAAGGGCGAGCGCGGACGCCTCATCGTGACGAACCATCGCTCCGCGATCGACATCGGCGTCGTGCTCTCCGTCTTCGGCGGGACGATGGTGAGCCGCGCCGACCTCGCGACCTGGCCGGTGCTCGGCGCGGCGGCGCGCTCGGTCGGCACCGTCTTCGTCGATCGCTCGAGCGCCAAGAGCGGCGCCGCGACGATCCGCGCGATCCAGAAGCACCTCGAGGACGGCTACACGATCAACCTCTTCCCCGAAGGCACGACGTTCGACGGCGACGAGGTCCGGCCCTTTCATGGCGGGGCGTTCATCGCCGCCGCGCGCGCCCAGGCGGAGGTCCTCCCCGTCGGCCTCGCGTACCCGAAAGGCTCCGGCGCGGCGTTCGTCGACGAGACGTTCTTGTCCCATCTCGGCAGGATGGCGAAGAGCGACGCCACGCGCATGGCCGTGTGCGCAGGCGAGCCCATCGTCGCGACCAAGGGGATGCGCGCGAGCGACCTGATGGAGCGCGCGCATACGGCGGTCTCGCGCCTCGTCATCGACGCGCGGCGCGTCGCCGGCCCGTAAGGCTCAGCCGCCGCCGACGAAGTGCACGATCTCGATCGTGTCGCCGCCGCTCACCCGGCGCGTGGCGTGCTCGGCGCGAGGGACGATCTCGCGGTTCATCTCGACGGCCACGGGCCCGTCGCCAAGGCCGAGGTGCACGATGAGGTCGCGCACGGTCAGCTCCTCGGGAACGTCCTTCTCCGCTCCGTTGATCCTCACCTTCATCGAGGACAAGTGCTATGAGCCCCATGACGTGGCGTCAACACCACGCCCGCCCACCTCGCCCGACGGCCGCACCATGAAGACAGAAAAGCTCTATTGGACCGACTCGCGCCGCGGCGCCTTCGAGACGAGAGGCGCTTCCCTCTCCTCGTATCGCCTCGCGGACAGCACCTCGAAGCCTTCGCTCGTGCTGAAGGAGACCATCTTCTACCCCGAAGGTGGCGGCCAGCTCGGTGACGTGGGCCAGCTCGTCGTGGGAGGTCGCCGCGTCACGATCGCCGACACGCAGGTGGACGACGAAGGCGCGATCCATCATCTCCTCGCCGAGCCCCTGCCGGAAGACGTCGCCGCGTCGATCGCGAACGCCGACCTTCCGATCGAAGGCACGATCGATCTCGTTCGCCGCCAGGACTTCGCGGCGCAGCACACGGCGCAGCACGCGCTGTCGCGGGCGCTCGCCGACTCCGCGCGCGCCGAGACGGTCTCCGCGAGGCTCGGCGCCACGACCTGCACGATCGACGTCTCGCGTGCATCGATCCCCGACGTCGATCTCCATCGCGCCGAGGATCTCGTCAACGGGCTCATCCAGAGCAACGTCGACGTGCGTGCCCTCTACCCCACCGCCGACGAGCTCGCGCGGATGCCGCTCCGCAAGCAGCCCAAGGTCACCACCGGCGTCATTCGCGTCATCGACATCGAAAGCTTCGACCTGACACCGTGCGGCGGCACGCACTGCACGCGGACGGGCCAGATCGGTCAGGTGCGCATCGTCGGCCTCGAGAAGTACAAGGGCATGCTGCGCCTCACGTTTCACGCCGGCCTTCGCGCGCTCGCCGATGCGCGCACGAGCCACGACGCCCTTCGCGCGATCGCCGCCGATCTCACGTGTGGCGTGCTCGATGTCCCGTCGGCGGTGACGAAGCTTCGCTCGAGCCTCAAAGAGACGCGCACGCAGCTCGACGCCGCTCGCGCCGAGCTCGCCGACTTCGTCGCGCGCGCCGCCCTCGCCAAGCTCCCGCCGCCAGACGCCGCGCCGTCGCCGCTCGTCGTGCCGCTCCTTCGCGCGAGCGATGACATCGGCGCGCTCCGCACGCTCGCAGGAAAGCTCACGACGGATCCGCGCGTCGTCGCGCTCGCGGGCGGGGTCGACCCGTCGACCGGCGAGCTCGTCGTCATCGTGCAGCGCGGCGCCAGCGCAGCCGCGTTCGACTGCGGCGCCTTCATCCAGGCGCAAGCGAAGGCGCGGAGCGGTCGCGGTGGCGGCCGCCCCGAGCGCGCCGAGGGGCGCTTCCCGCGAGGCACCTCGCTCGAGGTGATCGCGACGGCGGCGCAGTCCTCGCTCGCTTCGTGAGCGGCCCTCAGCTCTCGGTCGTCGTCGCCTGCGGCGACGACTGCTGCGACGTCGGGGCGGACTCGCCGACCTCGTCGAGCTTTCGATAGATCGTGCGCGTCGAGATGCCGAGGAGCTGCGCCGCGAGCGATTTGTCGCCCTTCGTGTGCTTGAGCGTCTCCTTGATCACGCGAAGCTCGATCTCGGCGAGCGGTGTGCCGACCGGGAAATCGAGGGCGCGCGGCGTGGCGCTGGCGGACTTCACGATCGCCTCCGGCAGATCATGCTCGGTGAGCGTGTCGGCGCGGGAGAGGACGACCGCACGCTCGATCACGTTCTCGAGCTCGCGCACATTTCCCGGCCACGCGTAGTCCATCATCCGCTCGAGCGCGGCGCGCGCGACGCTCATGCGTGCCTTGCCGTTCTTCTTCGCGTAGAGGCCGACGAAGTGATCGACGAGGAGCGGGATGTCTTCGCGGCGCGCGCGGAGCGGCGGCGCGGTGACGGCGATGACGTTGAGCCGGTAGTAGAGGTCTTCGCGGAATCGACCGGCTTGCACCTCCGCGAGGAGATCGCGGTTGGTCGCGGCGACGATGCGTACGTCCGCCTTGACGGTGTTGCCGCCGAGCGGCTCGTACTCGCCTTCTTGAAGCACGCGGAGCAGCTTCACCTGCACTTGGGGTGACAGCTCGCCGATCTCGTCGAGGAAGAGCGTGCCGCCCGTCGCCTTCGCGAAGCGGCCGTCCTTCTTCGTGACCGCGCCGGTGAACGCGCCGCGCTCGTGGCCAAACAGCTCGCTCTCGAGGATGGTCTCCGGGATCGCGGCGCAGTTGACGGCGACGAACGGCTTCTTCGCGCGCGCGCTTCGCTCGTGGATGTAACGCGCGAGCAGCTCCTTGCCGGTTCCGCTCTCGCCGAGGACGAGCACCGTCGCCATGCTCGGCGCGGCTTGCGTCGCCACCTCGATGACGCGGCGCCACGCCACCGAGCTTCCGATGATCTCACGCTTGGTGAGCATCTTGATCTCGTCCTTGAGCGACCGGTTCTCTTCGAGGAGACGTCCGCGCTCTGCCGCCTTGCGAACGCTCTTCACGATCGTCATGCGCTTCAGCGGCTTCTCGACGAAGTCGTAGGCGCCCTCGCGCATCGCGCTCACCGCGACCTCGACCGAGCCGTACGCCGTCATCAGCACGACCTCGACCTCGGGCTGCACCTGCTTGATCGCGCGAAGGAGCTCGAGCCCGGTGGTGCCGGGCATCATGAGGTCCGTCAGGACGACGTGAACGCGGTGGCTTCGCACCTGCTCGAGCGCGTGCTTCGCGTCACCTGCGGTGAGCACGCGCATGTTCTCGCGCTGGAAGATCTTCTCGAGCGACTCGACGTTCGAGCGCTCGTCGTCCACCACGAGGACGGTCGTGCCTTCCTCGCCACCGGGAGCGGGAGGGCTTGAGTCGGACGCCTTGTCATCACCTTGCGACGTTTCGTCAATCACATGTCCACTTTGTCATACAACGACAATTCGTCAAGAGATTGTGTATATATGTAGTCATTTCCACAATTTGACTCTGTCAGAGCCGGAAACGCGAAAGGGCTGCCTCGCCGGGTGAGCGGGCAGCCCTTCTTCGAGGAAAGACCGTCTACTTCGGAGGTGCAGCAGGTGGCGCTTTGTCGTCGTCGTCACCATCGTCCGGGCACGCTCCGGGCGGTGGCGGAGGCGGTCCTTTGGGTCCGTCACCGTCCTTCGCGCCCTCGGGTCCGCCGGCGTGATCGGGTCCGCCGGCGTGATCGCCGTCACACGGCGCTCCGCCGTCGCCATGATGCTCGCCCGCTTTGTCTCCGTCCTTGTCGTGGTCGCCGTGCTTGTCGCCGTGCCTCTTTCCTTTGCCGCACGGTCCGGCGTCGGCGCCCGCGCCCGTGGTCGCGTCGCCCGCGGCGCTGTTGGCGCTCGACGTGGTGCCCGTCGAGTCGGAGCTGCTCAAGGCTCCGCCGCAACCAAGCGTGATCAAACGTGGAAGATGGTGAACGTGTTTCATGCGTCAGTGCTCCTTCGAGGCAAAGGCGAACGACAACCCGTGCTCTCCAACCTCCTGTGTGGCGCCTCCTCGAAAAGCGATCAGCACGCCTGCGAAATAACGCGGCACCGCGGACGACACATGCACGCGGGATCAGTTAACGACCGGATCCGTCCCTGTCTGCTCGCTGCTCGTGCCTGCGCTGGCGTCGGCAGCGCCGTTGCCATCACCACCACCACCGCCGCCGCGCTCACCACGACCACCGCCCCCTTTGCCTTTGTCACAACCACCATCGCCGTCGTGCGCGGCGCCATCGCCGTCGCCGTCCGCCGTCGTCGAGTCGCTGCCCGTCGCGCTTGCGGCGCCGGTGAGCGCCGAAGACTGCGAGGTGTCGGTCGTCCCCGCGGTGCCGCTGCACGCGCTGGCGCCAAGCGCGAGCGCCAAGGCCGCCACGAGACCGAGCGTGCGATGAGCTTGCGCGAGCATAGATGTATTCTTCATGTATCTCTTCCCTCTTCTCTTGGCCCGAAGCACGTCGAACCACGGGCTTGCTCCCGCAGGATCATGCGTGCCACAACTGCATGGAGAAGTAGCGGCGCCGCCAGAAACGGATCACCGCGCAGAGAAGGTCACGACGAGGCCTCCCGTGAGGGAAGACGATCCCACTAGCGTACGAGCTTCGAGACGGCCTTGAACGCGTCCGTGCCCGCAGAGCCGAGGAGATCGAACACCACGGTCTCGGTGCCCGTGATGACCGCGCCCGCGCGCTCGCACAGCGACAGACCAAGCTTCTTGTTCTTGTTCTTACGCGAGGTCACCGCGTCCGAGACCACGTGCGTGGCGTATCCGCGCTTGACGAGCTCGCGTGCGGTTTGAAAGACGCAGACGTGCGTCTCCATTCCAACGACGACGACCGACCGCGGCGCGCGGCTCGATAGCGCTCGCGCGATCGCGAGATCCGAGCACGCGTCGAACGACATCTTCGCCATCGGCGTGACGCCAAGCGCCGTGAGCCGCTCACCGATCGAGGGCAGCGTCGCGCCGAGGCCCTTCGGGTATTGCTCGCTCGCGAGGATGCTCACGCCGAGCACCTTCGCCGCGTCGAGCAGGATGCCGGTGTTCTTCTCGAGCGTGCTCAGCGCGTCGCTCGGCATCGCCGCCGCGAGCTTCTCTTGCACGTCGACGACGAGGATGAGGGTCGTCTTTGGATCGAGTCGTTCCATCGGAGCCTGCCTCTCGCCGGCCTTCTAGCAGGGCCGCGCCCCATCGAGAAGCGCCACCCTCGCGCCCATGCCCATGCTCAAGCTCGTGCTCACACGAGCACGATCAGCGGCGGCTCTTGAGGCGCGCGCGGGCGTTCTCGAGCGCCTTCACGCGGAGGCGCGGGCGAAACGACTTCACGAGGCTCGGGATCTCGATGCGCGGCTCGAAGTGCAGAATGGCGCGCCCGATCTCTTCGTTTTGATCGTCGTAGAGGCTCGCCGCGAGCGTGGTGAGCGAGAAGATCGCGTTGTGGAGGAAGAAGTCGCGCTGGCCGCGGAGCGAGTACGTGCGCCCGTCGTCGCCCTCGAAGCGAAGCTCGTAGGGCACGCGGTTCTGATCGAGGAGCTTCCAAGCGAGCGCGCCGTGGATCGCGAACCCTGCGCCGCCGTTCTCGGCGAGCCCCTCGGCGACGATCACACCTTCGGCCTCCATGCGGCGGTCCCGCGCGAAGCGGCGGAGGCCGTCGACGCCGACGCGCAACGTGACGCGCATGACGTGATCGTGCATCGGATCGGTGAAGCGGTAGAAGCTCCCCGTCATCGACTCCGCAAGCTCGAAGCCCAAGCCCAAGACGCGCCTACGCCTTCTCGCCGTCGCCCGGCTTCTTGGGGAAGACGACCAACCGATCGACCACGCGACCTTCGCTCGCTGCGTCTGCGATCGCATCGACGTCGTCGAGCGTGACGCCACCGTAGGCGACGTGCTCTGGCTCCTGCACGATCGACGCGCCGATCTCGCAGAGATCGAGGCAACCGGACGCGCAAGCGCGAACGCGAGTCGCAGCGCCGCGTGACGTGAGCGCCGCCTTCAGCTTTTTGACGAGCTCTTCGCTTCCCTTTTGAGCGCACGAGCCCTTCGGGTTGTTCTCGTCGCGCCGGTTGGTGCAGATGAAGAGATAGCGTTCGCGATGCGGCATCAGCGGGTTTTTGCACCTTCTTCTTCCTGGCCATCGCCGTCAAGAGGACTGTCAAGAGGGCTTGCTCCGTAGGGGCATCAGGTGCCAAAGTCCGCCCACCAACATGGATCGAAGCCTCCTCATCAAGTCCGAGAAGAAGTCTCGAAAGAGCTCACGCGCGCTCCTCACGCTCCTCTTCGCGAGCCCCATCCTTGGCACCGCGGTGCTCTTCGCGTGCGGAGGTGGCAACGACAATCTCCCGCCGCCGCCTCCTCCGCCGCCGGTGCCTGCCACCGACGCCGCGAGCACACCGGTCTCGACGACGCCGGCGCCTGCGACGGCGACGAAGCCGCCGCCTCCGCCCGTCACGCTCACGCCTGGTGCGGCGAGCCCGGATCCGGCCGCGCCGCTCCCCACCGTCGCGGTCACCGCGCCGGCGAAGGATCAGGTCATCGCGAACGACAAGGCGGCCGACTTCAGCGTGAAGCTCGACGTCAAGAACTGGCAGACGGCGACCGGCTCGAACCACGTCCACTTGATCCTCGACAACAAGCCGTACAAGCCGATCTACGACACGAAGGCGCCGGTGAAGCTCTCCGAGCTCACGGGCGGCGAGGCGATCGCCGAGGGCATGCACTTGCTCGTCGCGTTCCCGAGCCGCGCCAACCACGAGTCGGTCAAGACGAAGGGCGCCCTCGCGGTCGTTCCGTTCTGGGTCGGCAAGAAGGGCGACGCGAAGGCAGACTTCTCGAAGAAGCCACTTCTCATCTACAGCCGCCCGAAGGGTGACTACAAAGGCGAGATGGCGAACCACGTCCTCATCGACTTCTACGTCGCGAACGTGGCGCTCGCCGAAGGCAAGGAGCACGTCCACGTCACGGTGAACGGTCCTGGTCTCGACAAGGCGCTCGAGGCGAACGTCGACAAGTGGGGCACCCCGCTCTACCTCGACAACCTCCAGAACGGCGGCTACGAGATCAAGACCGAGCTGATGGACGGCTCGAACAAGCTGATCGAAGGCCCGTGGAACACGACCACGCGCACGATCAAGATCGATCACGACGCGCCGGCCGACGTCCCCGCGGCGCACGGCGACCACGGCTCGCCTGCCGCCGACGCTGGCGCGGGCGGCACCAAGCCGGCTCCCGCGAAGGACGCAGGCGCGGTGAAGTCGACCGCGCCGCAGCCGGCGACGAGCATGACCGGATCGCTCCCATCGATGGGCGGCGGCAAGCTCTAGACACGAGCGAATCATGACTACGGAGCACACGCGACGCCGGACGCGCGACGAGATCGTCCTGAGCGATCGCGCGCGCGTGTGGCATCCGTACACGTCGATCGACGCGTGGGAGAAGACCGATCCCATCGTCGTCGATCGCGCGGAGGGGTCATGCTTCTGGGACGTCGACGGCACGAGGTACATCGACGGCAACTCGTCGTGGTGGGTGGCCGCGCTCGGGCACGGCCATCCTCGCCTCCTCCGCGTGCTTCGTGAGCAGTCGGAGAAGCTCGCGCACTGCTCGCTCGGCGGCATCGCGCACGAGCCGGCCGCCATGCTGGCCGAGGAGCTCCTCGCGATCGCGCCGGCCGGGCTTTCGCGTGTATTTTACACAGACAACGGCTCCTCCTCGATCGAGGTCGCGATCAAGATCGCCGTCCAGTATTGGGCGCAGCAGCGGCCGCAGGCCGCGAAGAAGAAGACGCGCTTCGTCGCGCTCGACGGCGCCTTTCACGGCGACACCCTCGGCGCGACGAGCCTCGGCGGCGTGGAGGTCTTCACGCGACCGTTCGCGAACATCGTGTTCGACTGCGTCCACGCGCCCTTCCCCTCGCCCGACGCGCACGCGCGCGCGTTCGAGACGATGAGCGAGATCCTCCGCAAGGACGGCGACTCGATCGCGGCCGTCGTCGTCGAGCCGATCGTGCAAGGCGCCGCCGGGATGCGCATCTACGATCCGAAGTTCCTCGCGGGCCTCCGCGAGGTGACGCGCGCGCACGACGTGCTCCTCATCACCGACGAGGTGTTCGCGGGCTATGGTCGCACCGGCACGATGTGGGCATGCGACCACGCGAAGATCACGCCCGACATCATGTGCGTCGGCAAGGCGTTCAGCGCGATGATCCCGATGGGCGCCACGCTCGCCAGCGAGACGACGCTCGACGCCTTCCGCGGCGGCAAGGATCGCACGCTCTATTACGGCCACACGTTCTGCGGCAACCCGATCGGCGCCGCGCTCGCACGCGAGGTGCTCCGCATCTACCGCGACGAGAAGATCGTCGAGAACGTCGCCGCCCACAAAGGCCCGAAGATCACGCGCGCCTTCGAAGATCGCATCGCGAAGATCCCGGGCGTCCATCGCGTGCGATCGATCGGCATGATCGGCGCCGCCGATCTCGAGGGCGGCGCCGGGTACTTCGACGACATCGGCTGGCGCGTCTACGAAGAGGGCAAGAAGCGAGGCGCCTACCTGCGGCCCCTCGGCGACACCGTCTACGTCTGCCCACCGCTCACGATCAACGACGCCGATCTCGACGCTCTCCTCTCCATCCTCGAAGAGAGCATCCGCGCCGCGTTGAGCTCGCGCTGACGAGCAGGACGCTCAGAAGCCGCCGAGCCGCGCGAACCGGTCCCGATGGTAGGCCGAGTCGCCGAAGGTCATCTCGCAGACGCGCGCGCGCTTGGCGAAGAGCCCGATGTCGTGCTCGTCGGTCATGCCGATGCCGCCGTGCATCTGGATCGACTCGTGCGCGATGAGCATGAACGCGTCGGTGCACTTCGCCTTCGCGATGCTCACCGCTCGCGACGCCGACGCGCTCGCGTCGAGGCCATCGAGCACGCCGTTCGCGTACATCACGGCCGACCGCGCGAGCTCCGTCTCGACGAACAGGCGTGACGCTCGATGCTGGAGCGCCTGGAAGCTCCCGATCGGGACGTTGAACTGCACGCGCGTCTTCAAGTAGTCGAGCGTCATCGCGAACGCCGCGTTCATCGATCCGAGCATCTCCGCGCAGAGCCCTGCGGTCCCCGCGTCGACGACGCGCTCGAGCAATCTGTGGCCGCGCTCGCTCGCGCCGATGCGTGCGTCCTTCGCGACCCGAACGCCGTCGAAGCGCACGATCGCGGCGCTCCGGCCGTCGATGCGTGCATGGCGCTGGACGGTCACGCCCTTCGCGCTCTTCGGCACGAGGAAGAGCGCCACGCCGTCGGGCGCGCGCGCGGTCATGATGAAGTGATCGGCGATCGATCCGTCCTGGACGTGCACCTTCTCGCCACGAAGCACCCATTCGGTGCCCGACGGGTCGGCCGATGAGTCGATCGCCGCGAGGCTGAACCGTGCATGGGCCTCTTGGTTCGCGAGCGCGATGATGCGCTCGCCAGCGGCGATCGCCGGCAGGTGCTCCTTCTGCATCGCGTCGGAGCCGCCCATCTCGATCGCGGTCGCGGCGACGAGCGCCGTCGACACGATCGGCTCGGGCGCGAGCCTCCCGCCGAGCTCCTCGAGCACGACCATGAGGAAGCGGTACCCAAGCCCGCTCCCGCCGTGCGACTCGTCGATCGTGAGGCCAAGCCAGCCGAGGCCCGCCATCTCCTTCCAGAGCTCGGGCGAGTACTCCTGCTTCGCGTCACGCATCTTGCGCACGCGTGAGAGCGGCGAGCGCGCGTTCGCGAAGTCGCGCGCCGATTGCCGGAGGAGCGTCTGCTCGTCGTCGAGGATGAGATCCATCGCCATGACGGTCACCCTTCTCCTTTAACGCCAGCGCTTCGAATGCTCGCCATCAGGATGTCGCGAGCATCGGGGAGGCCGAGGACGCGCTTGCTGATGATGTCGAGCTGGATCTCGCTCGTGCCGCCCTCGATCGTGTTGCCTCGCGATCGGAGCCAGTCGCGCGTCGCCTTGAGCTCGCTCGGCTCGAAGCCAGCGCCTTCCCATCCAAGCGACTGCGGGCCCAGGATCGCGCAGTGGAGATCGCGCCGGCGCTGATTGAGCTCCGTTCCCACGAGCTTGAAGATCGACGACTCATGACCGGGTTTGTGCCCGGCCTTCGCGCTGTCCTTCGCGCGCTGCAGCGTGAGGTCGAGGCACGCCTGGTCGATCTCGAGCGCGGCGATGCGATCGCGAATGACCGTGTCGGCGATGTGTCCGCCGTCATCGCCCAAGTGATCGCGCGCGGCGGCGATGAGCTTGTCGGCGTCCCCTTGCTCTTTGAAGATGTCGCCGATCATCGTGCGCTCGTGCGCGAGCAGCGCGCGCGCGATCGTCCAGCCCTGGTTCTCCTGGCCGACGACGTTCTTCACCGGCACGCGCGCGTCCGTGAGGAAGGTCTCACAGAACGGCGACGCTCCGCTGATGAGACGAATGGGCTTCACGCTCACGCCTGGCGTCTCCATGTCCATCAACAAGAACGTGATGCCATGTTGCTTCTTCGCCGCCGGATCGGTGCGGACGAGGATGAACATCCAGTCGGCCTTCTCCGCATACGACGTCCAGATCTTCGATCCGTTCAGCACGTAGTGGTCGCCGTCGCGCACCGCGCGCGTCTGCAGGCTCGCGAGATCGCTCCCCGCCCCCGGCTCGGAGTAGCCCTGGCACCAGCGAACCTCGCCGCGCACGATCGGCGGCAGGTGCTGCTTCTTCAGCTCCTCGGTTCCTTCTTGAAGGAGAAGCGGACCGATCATCGACAGACCAAACCCGATGAGCGGCGCACGAAGCCCGAGCGCCGCCATCTCTTCGGAGAGGATCTTCGCCTCTGCCTTCGAGAGGCCGCCGCCGCCGTACTCCTTCGGCCACGTCGGCGCCGTCCATCCGCGCGCGGCGCTCCGCTCGAGCCAGCGCTGCACGTCCGGCGATCGCTTCTCTTTCTTTCCGCCCCAACAGGCGTCTTCGGCCGTGCTCGGCGCACGCATGGAGGGCGGCGCGTTCTCGGCGAGCCACGCGCGGGTCTCTTGGCGAAACGCTTCGAGCTTCTTTTCCTTGTCCATGTTCTCGGGTGCCATCGGAGCTGCCGGGAGCGTACTCGAAGATTAAGCGGCGGTGCTGAGATACGCTTCGAGTGCGCGGAAAGGAGAACGCGCCCGTGAACGACCCTCGCGTCCCCACCTACCGCGTCTCGTCGCCGCCTCCTTCGCAGATCACGGCGGTGTGCTTCTTCTGCGCGCAGGCCGGGATGCCCGACAAGCCGTGCCTCGCGTGCATGGTGAAGGTCCCCGACCCTTTTGCCACCGTCACGTTGAGGGACACATCGTGCCAGCGATGCGGCGGCCAGCTCCTCGCGATCGCGATCGACACCTCGAACGCGACGGTGCACTGCTGCAATCGCTGCCATGGCATGTTCGTTCCGCCACGTGCATGGTGCACGTTGATCGCGTTCCCCGACCTGGCGCTCGAGGTCGAGCGGCGCCTCCCTCCTCCCGCTGGCGCCATCGCCAGCGCGTCGAACACGATGGGGCTCCTCCGCTGCCCCGCCTGTCCTTCGCCGCGCGAGATGGATCGCGGTCGCTTCGCGGCGTCTTCTGCGATCGTGATCGACGTCTGCGAGCAGCATGGCCTCTGGCTCGACGCCGGCGAGCTCGGCGCGGTCGTCCGTCACGCCGCGCAGCGCCTCGCCTCCGGCGCGCGCGTCAACAACACAGGCCTCGCCGCGTCGAGCGCCGACTGGCCGCCGAGCCAGACGAAGGCGCTCGCGCAGCAGGTCATCGTCCTCCAAGAGCGCCTCCATGCGCAGCAGGCGCAGACCGAGCGGAGCTCACGCTTCTCCATCCTCCGAACCGTCAAGCTCTCCTTCGCGGTGATCGCGGCGCTCGCGCTCGTGTTCGAGGCATGCGTGAGCCTCCGCGCGTCGAGCAACGTGAAGAGCCAAGGCGACCAAAGCGTGAAGGCTGCCGAAGGGGCGCGCCGCGCGCTGGGTCCCTGAGGCGAGGCTACGAGCGACTCGGCCGTCTCCGCGCCTAGTTGTTGACGACGACGGCGCTCTTGTACATCCCCATCCCGCACTGGAACGTGAGCTTCTGCTCTTTGTCGGTCGGGATGGCGATCGTCACGGGCTGGTTCTTCGGGAGGTCCTTCTTCACGTTGAGCTCCGGGAAGACGACCTCGGTGGCGCACGTCTCGTCGGTCTTGCGCGTGAAGACGAGCGACGCGTTTTGGGCGCCCTTCTTGAACGTGACGGAGCTCGGCGTGAAGCCCTTGTCGTCCACGACCACAGGCACGCTCCCCGAGGTCGCCGTGACGCCGCTCTTGTCCTTGCAGCCTGCGACGAGGAGGAGGAGCCCGAGACCGACAGCTCGTGCGAGCCAGCTTCTGTCGAACGTCATCTCCTCGAGATTAACACGCCGCGGTCACCGTAGACAGCGGCAGAGCGAGCAGTATCCTGCCCCGCACCTACCATGACGACCACCAGCACGACCAAGCGCGTCACCTTCAAATCCAAGACCGGCTCTGATGTCGAAGGCGAGCTCGCCGAGCCCACCGGAGCGGACAAGGCCCCGGCCATCGTCCTCCTACAAGAGTGGTGGGGCGTGAACGATCACATCCGTGACCTCGCCGGCCGCCTCGCGAAGGAAGGCTTCCTCGTCCTCGCGCCGGACCTCTACCACGGCAAGACCACGAAGAGCGCCGACGAGGCCGGCAAGCTCATGACCGAGCTCGACACGTTGAACGCGGTCCAGGAGATCGCCGGCGCGGTCCACTTCCTCAAGGAGCACGCCCGGTCGACCGGCAAGGTCGGCGTCACGGGCTTCTGCATGGGCGGCGCGCTCTCGCTCGCGTCGGCCTGTCACGTCGCCGGCCTCGGCGCGGTCGTCCCGTTCTACGGCATCCCGCCGGCAGAGAAGGTCGACTACACGAAGGTCACCGCGCCGATCTCGATGCACGTCGCGAAGAAGGACCAGTGGGTCAGCCCCGAGAAGGCCGAGGCCGTGAAGAAGGCGGTCGAGGCGGGCGGCCACGCGATGGAGCTCCACGTGTACGACGCCGATCACGCGTTCGTGAACGACACGCGCCCCGAGGTGCACGACGCGGCCAACGCGAAGCTCGCGTGGGACCGCATGGTCGCGTTCTTCAAGAAGCACCTCGCGTAGGTGCGCGCGTCCTTCAGACGCTGAGCTCGAGCTTCGCGAGCGCGCTGCCGACGTCGGCGCCTTCCCACACGATCGCGTGGAGGGCGGCGAGGAGTGGAAGGTCCTTCTCCGTGACGTTTCGCTCCTTCGCCCAGCGCCACGCCGACGCGATCGCGGGGTAGCCCTCGGTGAGCTCTCCGGTCGCGAGCATCTCGGCGGCGACGGTCTTCGCCGGCTTGCCCTTCCCGACGCGCTCGCCGAAGGCGCGGTTGCGGCCGGCCGCGGCGGTGACGTGGAGATCGCCGACGCCGGGCGCGGCGTACGCGGTCTCGATGCGCCCGCCGCCGGCAGCGACGAGCTTGGCCATCTCGACGATCGCTTGCTGGAAGCACGCCGCGCGTGCGTTGTGGCAGTCGGCGCCGACGAACCCGTCCCAGATCCCGAGGCCGGTCGCATACGCGTTCTTCATCGCGGAGCAGATCTCGGCGCCGGCGATGTCGTCGCTGACGGTGACGCGAAGGTGATCGCCGCCGACCGCCGCCTCGCACGCGCGCGCGTCGGCCTCGTTCGCCGAAGCGAAGAACATCCACGTGAGCACGCGCCGTGCGATCTCGATCGCCTTCGCAGGGCCTGCCGCGTGAACGTAACGAAGCGGACGGCCGACGGTCTCGGAGGCGATGAGGTCGACGCGGTCCATCTTGCCGCTCTTCGCCGGCAAGAAGCCCTTCGTCACGCTGAGGATCGGGACGTCCGGCAGATGACTCGCCGCTTTGGTCAAGACCGGGACGAGGCCATCGGAGCTCACGCCATGGATGACGAGCTCTGCGCCTTCGAGCGCCTCGGCGAGCGCCGCGGAGCGCAGCGGCTTGATCCGCGGATCGAGCTTCTTCTTCAGACGCGGATGATCTTTGCCTTGTTCGACGGGCTCGATCAACGCGTCGTCGAGCCACGTTCCCCAGAGACGAACATCATGACCTCGCATGGCCGCCACTTCGGCCATCGCGCTACCCATGTATCCTGCACCGAGCACCGTTACGCGCATGCGCGAGACGCTAGTAGATTACTGGCGACCGCGATACGGCGACGAACGCGGCCCCGCGAGGGTCGCGCGCGGAACGATCTTGAGCTCCGCCAGCGTGTTTCCGGAGATACGCGACACCGCGTCGGCGCACGCCGCCGTCAGCGCATCGACGACGACGGGGTCGGCCACCACACGCGCGCACAGATCCGGCTCGAGCCAGAGCACGACGAGGTGCCCGTGCACCATGCCGAGCGAGCCGTGCCACGCGAGCACGTCGGGCTCGACCTCGGTCACGCCCGCCTCGAGAGCCTCGCGCGCGAGGAGCGGCCCGAGCTGACCAAGGCACTCGAGAGAGAGGAGCCGGAGCCCGTTGTCTTCACCTCGACGCATGTTCTTGTCGTCCCGATCAAAATTTGCTTCGCGGCCGCCTCATCGCCTCATCGCCGCATTTGACGCGGCGGCGGCCCGCTCGCTTCGGCGGCGGCGGCCTCCTCGAGCGCGGCCTGCTCTTCGTCGCGGTCGGCGACGCGGACGCTCCCGCCCATCGCCGCGGCGACCGCGGCCGCTTGCGTCTCGCTCGCGCCCGCGGGCTTGGCCAGGTCGAAGATCACCTTGCTCGTTCCGCCGGAGAGGTTCTGGAGCGCCTCGAGCCGGCGAAGCTCCATCGCGCCGGGTGACTGATGCAGGATGCGCGCGGCCTCCGCGAAGTTCTTCGCGCTCTCGAGGTCGGCCTGGCTCTTGATCACCACGTACTGGCGATCGCGCTCGGCGATCGCCTTCTTCGCGATCACCTCCTGCATCTGCTGCGGAAGCTGAATGTCCTGGAGCGCGATGAGCTCGACGTGAAGACCCCACTGCGCGACGAACTGCTCGACGGCGCTACGCACCTTCG
The DNA here is from genome assembly GCA_044227045.1 of Labilithrix sp. GTDB lineage: Bacteria > Myxococcota_A > Polyangia > Polyangiales > Polyangiaceae > Labilithrix. The sequence continues at coordinate 264,888 of JBGAFW010000001.1, read as the reverse complement.
CGGCGACCTCCTCACGGTGCGCGAGGAGCTGATCGAGGCTCGTCTCACCGACCACGTCGCGGAGGACGACCTTCGCGCGATCACGCACGGCGTGCTCGTAATCCTGCACGTTGAGCGTCGCCTTCTCGGCGTCGATCACCTTGTAGTAGATGACCGCGTCGATCCATGCCGTGACGTTGTCGGCGGTGATGACCGCTTGCTGCGGCAAGTCGCGATTGCGCACGCGCATGTCGACGCGCATCATCTTCTGAAAGCCCGGCATCACGAAGTTGAGGCCCGGCCCGACGCGACCCGCGAATTTACCGAGCGTGAACTTGAGCGCGGTCTCCCATTGATTGACCTGACGGAGACCGCCTCCAAAGACGACGATCGCGGCGAGCACGAACACGACAAGCCCGAGGAACGTGGCCGGATCCATTGAGGGCATCCTAAGTCGCCCATGCACGCCGGGCCATGGTCATTCGGCGATCGCGTGCTTCAGTCGGATCCGGAGTCGAGGTTGTTCGGCGAGCAGCGCGCCAGACCCTCCGGCGAGAACATCGTGAGCGCGCGGCACTCGGTCCCCGCCGGACATTCGGAGTGGTCGAGACTGCAGAGCTGCGCATCCGCCTGCCCCGATGGACATCCTTGCGCGCAATAGGATCGCTTCGCGCGCGCCCCGAGGTCGGTCGTCATGCAACACACCATGCCGGGCGTGCAGTCGGTCGCGTCGTCGCAGCTGAGCTGGTAGGCGCCTTGGCAGTCGGTTTTGCACGCCGCGCCGATCCAGTCGCTGGTGCCGGCGCCCCCGCAGCAAAAGTCGCTGTTTTTGCACGTCGACTTCCCATCGCAGCTCACGCTTCGCGTCGCGCTCCCGGACGATCCCGACGTGCCCGAGGATCCGGACGATCCCGACGACGCATCTCCCGACGAGCCCGATGAGCCCGACGAGCCCGATGAGCCCGACGAGCCCGACGAGCCCGACGAGCCCGACGACGCATCTCCCGATGACGACGACGAGCTCCTCGGCTCGCTGTCGCTGCCCACGCAAGCGAGCATAGCGAGCGTCGAGGCCGCAGCGCCGAGCACGATCCACGAAGCGGCCTTGCGGAGTGAGGAGCGGGTACGCACGTCCTCAGTCTACGTGACTCGATCGAGATTGGGGGCGCCTCGTGAACAGACGCCCGAGCGTCGCCGTCCTCGCGATCCGTTGGGAGCTGCCAAAACGCGCGCCTCCACGCGAGGCTCTGGTCACGTTCGAGCCGAGCGGCCACCGAAGAACGAGAAAGAAGGAGACGCGCATGACGTACGCCAAACGCGACGGGATCAAGCTGCATTACGAGACCTTTGGAGAGGGCTCACCGGCCCTCGTGTTCCTCCATCCCCTCTCCACCAATCGCTATTTCTGGAGCCATCAGCTCTTCGCGTTCGCGCGCGATCACCGCGTCCTCGTGACCGATCTTCGCGGTCACGGGCTCTCGGACAAGCCGGCCTCGGGCTACAGCGTCGACGCGATGGCCGCCGATGTCTTGGCGATCCTCGACGACGCCGCGATCGACGAGGCGGTGCTCGTCGGGAGCTCGCTCGGCGGAATGATCGCGATCCAAGTGGCGCTCGACGCTCCAAAGCGCGCACTCGCGATGGTGATCGTGAGCAGCGCGACGGGCCTTTCGCCGAGCGTCCCGCCCGCCGTGCTCGAGGCATACGCCGAGCGCTTCGAGGCGGCCTTCGACTTCATGCTCCAAGGCGCCACCTCCGCGAAGACGAAGGCGACGCGGCCCGAGGTCGGAGCGTTCCTCGCCTCCATCGCCCGCACACAAGGCAACTTCTCTCCGTCGACGTTCCTCTCGTGCGTGAACGATCCGCGCGGCGTCTTCCAGTGGGACGTCGCGGAGCGGCTCGCTGCGATCGACGCACCGGCGTTGATCCTCGCGGGCGCCGAGGATCGAGCGATGCCAATCGAGGCGACGCGACGGCTCGCGAACGCGATCCCGCGCGCCGACTTCAGGCTCGCCCCCGAGGTGGGCCACTTCTACCCGATCGAACGTCCCGCAGAGCTCAACGCCGAGCTACGCGCGTTCCTCGAGCGGGTGGTCGCCCGTGGAACTTGAAGGTCAGTCGGGGCGAGAGGATTTGAACCTCCGACTCCCTGGTCCCGAACCAGGTGCGCTACCAGGCTGCGCTACGCCCCGAACACCATTCCTTCGAAAGAAGAAACAGGGTCACGCCTCATAGGGCGCTCTTACACCTCGCGTCAACAAGGATCGGCTCTCGGATTCGAAGACCCGTATTTTTGGCCAAATTCGGGGCAAACACCCCATTCCGGACTGTCTACCGATAGGTCGGGATGGCCCGATTTTCCGTCATTGAGGAAAAAGAGCCCTTCACTCTCAACGGATCTCTGTCAAGCTACACTGTAACGACCCTGGCTCTTCCACCGATTCCTGTTGGGGAATTCCAAGGACGACGGAAACCCATCTTGTGAACCGCTCTCTGAAGTAGCGACGCGTACCTTTCCCGCCGTCGGGCTCAAGGTCAGCCGAAGCAGCACCGACACGAACACGAGCGAGCGAGCGAGCGAGATCAACCGATGACCGCGCATGGAGATGAGATGACCGCACAGCCCTCAACCCCCGAGACGCTTCAACTGCCGGCCGTAAAGATCCTGATCGTCGATGACGATCGCGCGATCTGCGAATACATGCAGACGCTGCTCGAGCGCGATGGATACGCCGTCAAGACGATGAGCGATCCGACGACGATCGAAGACGAGGTCAAGAACGGCGGCTATCACCTCATCATCCTCGACCTCATGATGCCGAAGCTCGATGGCATCGAGGCGCTCAAGAAGATCCGAAAGATCGACACCGACGTGGCCGTCGTGATCTTCACCGGCTATCCGAACCTCGAGACCGCCGTGGCCTCGATGAAGCTCGACGCGGTCGACTACATCAAGAAGCCCTTCAACGTGGACGAGTTCCGCGAGGTCCTCGATCGCGTGATGCGCAAGAAGGGCCTCGCGCGCACGCCCGAAGAGAAGCTCCACAAGGTCATCGGCGACACGATCCGCAACCTCCGCAAGGAGAAGGACCTCACGCTGAAGCAGATGTCCCGCCGCACGAACCTCAGCGTGTCGCTCTTGTCGCAAATCGAGCGCGCCGAGTCGTCCGCGTCGATTTCTTCGCTCTACAAGATCGCGACGGCGCTCGAGTCGCGTATCCAGGACCTCTTCGGCGAATACTGAGAGCGCGCGGAGGCCGAGGGAGCGAGTCTGCGAGCGACTCGGCCGTTTCCGCGCGCGCAGACAAGAACGAGAGAGCGCGCGGAGGCCGAGGGAGCGAGTCTGCGAGCGACTCGGCCGTTTCCGCGCGCGGACAAAAACGAGAAGCGGGCTCGCTTCTCATTTTGTCGGGATCATCCGCGTCTCCTTTGGGGGTCAGAGCCACGAACGGGCCTGGGTGGCCGTGGTAGCCTGCCGCCGCCATGACTTCCTGGTCGTCTTTCCCTTCGCGATTTCTCTCGGTCGCCTTCCTCGCGCTCGTCGCGACCTTCGCTGTCGGCGCGCACGCGGCGTGGCCGCCCCAAGCCGGCGCCGACATGAAGGACAAGGCCAACTGGCCGAACGACTACAACGGTCGGTGGAACTACCTCTCTTACTTCCCCGAGCGTGCGCAGGGCGCGCGGCCGATCGATCCGTTCGATCAGAAGCTCGGCGCGGCGGGCATGAGCATCGATCGCGCGTGGACGCACACGATCGGTCGCCCCGACGTGAAGATCGCCGTGCTCGACTCGGGCATCGAATGGGACAACCCGGATCTCGTCAACAAGGCGGCGCTGAACATCGGCGAATTGAAGGGCGAAGCGAAGCCGAAGACGAAAGAGGGCGCCGCATGCGGCGGCACGGGCGGCCTCGCGGGATACGACTGCAACGGCGACGGCATCTTCAGCGTCGCGGACTACGTCGATGACCCGCGCATCTCCCCTGTCGTCACCGGTGACCCCTGCTTCAAGGAGCACGATCAAACGAAGCCCGGAGGCGACCGCATCAAGGGAGACGTCAACCGCAACTGCATCCTCGATCCGGGTGACATCATCGGCATGTTCTCGGACAACGTCGACGACGACGCCAACGGCTACACCGACGACATCTGCGGCTGGGACTTCTTCAAGAACGACAACGACCCGTACGACGATACGCGCTACGGACACGGCACCGGTGAAGCGCGCGACAGCGCGGCCGAGGCGAACAACGGTGACGGTGATCCGGGCGTGTGCCCGCTCTGCCGTTTCATTCCGCTTCGTGTTGGAGACAGCTTCATCGCCGACGTGAACGACTTCGGCAAGGCCGTCATCTACGCCGCCGACAACGGCGCGTCGGTCGTTCAAGAGGCGCTAGGCACCGTCAACCAGACGATCTTCTCGAAGGCCGCGATCGACTACGCCTACAAGAAGAACCTCATCATCATGGCGAGCATGGCCGACGAGAACTCGCGCCATCACAACATGCCCGCCACCGCCAACCACGTCCTCACCGTTCACTCGATTCGCTACAACGAAGGCAACCCCGGCAACGCGACCACGTTCGTCGCCTTCGACACGTGCTCGAACTACGGCGGGCATCTCTCGCTCAGCGTCAGCGCGACCAGCTGCTCGAGCGAAGCCACCGGCCGCAGCTCGGGCATCGCGGGCCTCCTCTATTCGATGGCCGCGAACGAAGGCATCACGCTGACCGCCGAAGAGGCCATCCAGCTCTTCAAGATGAACGCCGACGACATCGACGTCCCGGAGTCACGCGGTGACGGCGCGAAGTACTACTTCTCGCAGGCGGGCTTCGATCAGCGCTTCGGCTACGGCCGCGCGAACGCCTTCCGCATGATGGAGGCGGTGAAGGCCAAGATGATCCCGCCGGAGGTCGACATCGTCTCGCCGGAGTGGTTCACGCCGGTGTTTGCGGATCGCGGCGCGGGTCCGATCCAGATCACGGGACGCGTCGCGGCCGCGCGCGCGAAGTCCTACGACTTCAAGGTGCAGTACGCGCCGGGCGTGCAGCCCGAGGAGTCGGCGTACAAGGACATCGTCGCGCCGCTCACCAACGTCCCCGGCACGACCGTCAGCGGCGGCGCGGTCCCCCTCGCGCAGCTCGATCCGGCGCAGGTCGACACGACGCACACGCCCGACCCGGACTCGCCGCGCGGCGAGAACGCGCGCACGATCTCGATCCGCGTCCAGGCCGTCGCCCACTACGACACCGGCGACGTGCGCGGTGAAGCACGCCGCGTGATCTCGATCACGAACGAGAAGAACGGCCTCGACAAGGACCTCCTGCCCGGCTTCCCGCTCGCGACCGGCACCTCGATCGAAGCGAGCGCGAAGCTCGCCGACATCGACGGCGACGGCGTTCGCGACATCATCGTCGGTGACAGCTCCGGCAAGATGCACGTCTTCACGATGCAGGCGGGCACGCCTCGCGAGGTGCAGGGCTTCCCCTACCTCACGCGGATCATCGACGGCCTCGCCAAGGATCTCACGAGCGAGCCGACCGTCCCGAGCTACCTCTCGGCTCCGGCCTACACCGCGGGCGCGCAAGGAGGCGTCGATCCGACGCTCGCGCGCGAGACGATCATGCAGGCGCCGGCCGTCGTCGATCTCGACGGCGACGGGAAGGCCGAGATCGTCTTCGCGACGTGGCCGGGGACCATCTACGCGATCAACGCGAAGGGACAAGACCTCCCCGGCTGGCCGAAGCGGCTCCCGCTCGTGCCGTCGTGCCCGCACGATCCCGCGAAGCCGAAGCCCGCGCGCTGCATGGACGGAAAGCACGGCTACGCCCGCGGCACGTACAGCGCGCCCGTGATCGCGGACATGAACCGCGATGGCCGTCCCGAGATCGTCCTCGGCGGCTTCGACGGCCAGATCTGGGTCTTCAAGACCGACGGCACCGTGCTCGACGGCTTCCCGGTCGAGCTCGTGAGCCCCGTCTCCGACACGCCGAGCCGCACGATGGCGACGCCCACCGTCGCCGATCTGAACGGCGACGGCATCCCCGAGATCGTGAGCGGCTCGAACCAGCAGCTCTTCGGCGGAGGCGCGGCGGGTCCGGTCTTCGTCGTCGACGGCCGCGGCAACCTCGCGCCCGGAGGCGCGCGCTACTTACCGAACTGGCCGATGAGCATGGCGAGCCTCAAGCTCTTCCCCGTCGTCGCCGAGGGCATCTGCGCGTCGCAGGCGGTCGCCGACTTCGACGGCGACGGGCGTCCCGACATCGTCGTCCAAGGAAACGGCTCGCGACCGCTCGTCCTGCAGGCCGATCCAGGAAAACAAGAGCGCCTCGAGGAGCCGCCGAACCGCCTCCCCATCACCAAGAAAGAAGACGGAAGCGAGCAGCGCGGCTTCGACGCGACGAGCATCTTCGGTGAGCTGTCGTCCGAGCGTGACGGCGGCGCGTTCATCCCCGACGTCATGTTCCCGCTGCTCAGCCAGCCTTCGATCGGCGACATCGATCAGGACGGCGTCCCCGACGTCGTTGCGTCGGGCGGATCGCTCAGCCTCGCCGGCGCGCTCGCGGGCGGTGGGACCCGCGCCGAGCGCGCGCAGCAGCTCCTCGCGATCTGGAGCGGAAAGACCGGTCACATGCTGCCCGGCGCGCCGGTCGTGATCGAAGACTTCACGTTCTTCGTCAACCACGCGATCGCCGACGTGAGCGGCGACGAATACCCCGAGGTGATCCTCGGCACCGGCGGCTACTTCGTCCACGCGACCGACGGATGCGGCCGTGAGGCCGAGGGCTTCCCGAAGTTCACGAACGGATGGATCACGGCGACGGCGGCGATCGGTGACATCGACGGCGACACGCAGAAGAAGCTCGACATCGTCGTCGGGACGCGCGACGGCTTCCTCTTCGCGTGGAAGACGAAGGGCTCGGCGAGCGGTCCTGTGCAGTGGGAGTCGTTCCACCACGACAACGCGAACACCGGCAACTACGGCACGAAGCTCGATCAGGGCAGCACGCAGCGCGCTGCCTCACCTCTCTCGTGCTCCGCTCCCGAAGAGGCCAAGCCAGAGACCTTCGACGTCGGAGGCTCGTGCGTCTGCGGCCTCGGCGCCCCGCGTCGTCTTTGGGTCAATGGCTTCGCGCTCGGCGCGTTCGGCCTCGGGCTCGTCGTCCTCCGCGTTCGCTCGCGCCGTCGCCCGCGCTGACGCAAACACACTCGCACGTCGCGTTGTCACGCCTCGCACTTCTGGTATCTTAAGCTGACGATGGCGAAGTCCGCTCGACTTGCCGTGTTCCTGATCGCTCCAGCGTGCACGCCCTTCGGCACCGGAGCCGTCTCGAACGGCGGCGGAGAAGCGGGCACCACCACCCCGGTGACGGAGGCGGGCGCCAGCGGCTCTGACGCGGGGAGCGATGCGTCGATCCTGGACGGTGAGCCGATCCCAGGTCCGATGGAGAGCTGCAAGGGTCGGCTCCTGGCCGATCCGTCGCTCGCGACGCGTGATGGGAAGTACACGATCGCGCCCAACGGCGTGTCCGTCGACGTCTGGTGTGACATGACGACGGACGGCGGCGGCTACACGCTCGTCGGTCGCTCGGTGAACGGCGCCAACCCCGACACCGAGTTCGGGTGGCGCCGCGGGTCGGGCTCGATCAACGACACCGGCAAGCCCTACTCACTCAATCTCGAGAAGAATCCGGTGCGGTTCACCCGCGTCCTCCTCGGCGACTATTCGTCCGGCATGACGTGGGGAGCGAACGTCTTCAAGATCATCGTCCCGCAAGACTTCGTCATGACGCATGGCCAGAGCTCGACGTCCCTCACGCGTCCTTCGGCGATGGTCGTCGGGACGTGCGCGCCACGAGAGGGACGCGGCTGGATGTTCAACTACGCCGGTCACACCGCGAACACCGACGACTTCTTCTGGTTCCGCGATCAGTCGAGCTACACCCTCAACGGACTCGGAAATGGCGGATGGAACCTGGACGACCCTTGCTGCAGCGGGAATGCATGCGATCGCAGCGCCGAGCTCCACGGCAAGCAGGGCATGGTCATGGTGCGGTGACCACGCCCTCCGCCGAGGTCGGCGGCGCGCGCACGGCTACTTCGCGTCGGAGAAGTACTTCTCGAGCTCGTCGGCGCCGCCGATGTACTTGCCGTCGATGAAGATCTGAGGCGTCGTCGACTTTCCGCTCGACGCGCGGAGGTTGCGAGGCGTCGCGTGGACCTCGTCGTAGGCGAGCCCCTTCTCCTCGAGGAGCTTTCGCGCGCGCGCGCAGTGCGAGCAGCCCGCGCGGCCGATCAAGAGGACATCGCTCGGCGCCTTCGCGCTCGGGTCGATGTACTTGAGCATCGTGTCGGCGTCGGACACCGTGAAGGGATCTCCTTCGACCTCGGGCTCGATGAACATCTTCTTCACGACGCCGTCGATGACGAGCATCGAGTAACGCCACGAGCGCTGCCCGAAGCCGAGGTTGCGCTTGTCGACGAGCATGCCCATGCCTTGGGTGAACTCGGCGTTGCCGTCGGGGATGAACGTGATGTTGTCTGCGTGCTGCGCGCGTCCCCACTCCTCCATCACGAAGCCGTCGTTGACGGAGATGCATACGATCGAGTCCACGCCACGTGCCTTGAACGCCGGAGCGAGCTCGTTGTAGCGCGGCACGTGCGCGGACGAGCACGTCGGGGTGAATGCGCCGGGGAGCGCAAACACGACGACCTTCTTGCCCGCGAAGAGCTCCTTCGTCGTCACGTCTCTCCAGCTCGCGCCATCGCGCGTACGGAACGTGACCTCGGGGATGCGTTGACCTTCCATGTTCTTCATTTGTCTTGTTCTCCTCTTTCCTTCGTCCTCTTGTGTGACTCTCGCGTCGCTCAGCTCGCCGATGGCCTCGGCTCGAGCTTCGACGCGAGATCGCGTAGCGCCGTGCGAAGACCTTCTTCGACGACCGGGTGGTAAAACGGCATCGCGAGCATCTGATCGACCGTGAGCTCCATCTGATGAGCCCACGCGAGCAAGTGGGCGAGATGCTCGGCGCGGGGGCCGGCGATCTCTGCGCCGAGAAATCGCCGCGTCTTCGGATCGGCATACAGGCGCGCGACGCCGCGATTCTGCAACATCACGCGGCTTCGACCTTGGTTCTCGAAGCTGACCTCGGAGGCGACATAGGGCGCTTCGTGATCCGACGCGGCGCTGAAACCTCCACCGATCATGGCGATCGGTGGATCCGTGAACGCAATCGCCAGGCCACTTCTCCGGTGACCACGGCGCGGCTCCGGATAGAGCGCGGCGTTGTCGCCGGCGATCGTCCCTTCGTCTGCCGCCTCGTGGAGCAGCGGCACGTCGTCGGTCACGTCGCCCGCGACGAAGATGGGCGAGCTGCCCCACTGGAGCGTGTGCCGATCGACCGCCACGCCCGCGTCGATGCCCGCGTTCTCGAGGCACAAGGTCGCCACGTTCGGTCGCCTCCCCGCCGCGATCAGCGCGGTGGTGAAGTGCTCCGTTCGCTCGTTGCCATCGGCGTCGACGAAGCGCACCACGACGCCCGAGGCCGGATCGCTTGCGTCTTTCGGCTCGACCGATTTCACGTTCGCGTCGAAGTCGACGTCGAGCTCCGCCTCGAGGATCTCGGCGAACGTCTCCTTCACGACGGGATCGGTGAGGAAGCCCACCGTGTTGCCGCGGCCGAAGATGCGGACGCGAACGCCCAGCCGCGAGAGCGCCTGGCCGAGCTCGAGCCCGATCACGCCCGCCCCGAACACCGCGAGCGACTCCGGGAGCGTGTCCCAGGCGAACACGTCGTCGTTGACGACGAGCCGGTCACGGATGCGGTCGAAGACGGGCGGGATGTAGGGGGCGCTTCCCGTCGCGATCACGACCGTACGCGCCTTGATGCGGAGCTTCTCCGGCTGCTCCTGCGCGGTCCGGGTGACCTCGAGGTCGACCATCTTCGTCGTGGGGTCGACGCCGACGAAGCGCGCATGACCGCGGAGCATCTGGTCCTGGCGGAAGCTCTCGATCGACTCGAGCACGAAGCCGACGAAGCGATCACGCTCCTTCTTGACGCGCTCCATCACGGCGTGGCCGTCCACGGTCACGGTCGCGTTGACGCCAAAGGGCACTGCGTGACGTGCGTGATGCGCCGCCTCCGCCGCGGCGATGAGGAGCTTGCTCGGCATGCAGCCGACGCGGGCGCACGTGGTCCCGTACGGCCCGCTCTCGATCAGCAGAACGTCCTTGCCGCGCTTCGTCGCCGCTCGGTACGCCGCCATCCCTGCGGTGCCGGCGCCGAGGATCGCGACGTCGACCTTTCTGCTCACTTGCTCGCCCGTCATGAAGAACAACCTACGCCCGGCGCGGTGATTCGCCAAAGACGAAGAATCGATGAGGGTGATAGAGTTCCTCTATCATGTCCCCCGGCGCCCAAGACCTCTCGATCCGCCAGCTCCAGTACGTCATCGCGGTCGCAGATACGCTTGGATTCCACAAGGCCGCGCTCCAATGCCGCGTCTCGCAGCCCACGTTGAGCTCGCAGGTGCAGAAGCTCGAGGAGGTGCTCGGCGTGAAGATCTTCGAGCGGGACAAACGGCGCGTCCTCGTGACCGCAGCCGGCGAGCCGGTCGTCGAGCACGCGCGCAAGATCCTGGTCGAGGTCGACGATCTTCTCCATGCCGCCAGCCGCGCGGCCGATCCGTTCAAGGGCACGATTCGGATCGGCGTCATCCCCACCGTCGCGCCCTACCTCCTCCCGTGGATCACGCCATCGATCGCGTCCCGCTGGCCTGCGCTCAGGCTCGCGCTCGTCGAAGAGAAGACGGACGACGTGCTCGCGGAGCTTCGCTCGGGGTCTCTCGATGCCGGTCTCCTCGCGCTCGTCGATGGGATGGAGGATCTCGAGCAGGTCACCGTCGTCGATGACCCATTCGTCGTCGCTGTCCCACGTGGCCATCGGCTCGCGAAGAAGAAGTCCGTCGCGCTCGGCGATCTCGAAGACGAGCAAGTGCTCCTCCTCGACGACGGTCACTGCCTCCGCACCCAAGCGTTGACGCTCTGCAAGCGCGCTGGCGCGACCGAGACGGACCTCCGCGCCACGAGCCTCGCGACGCTCGTTCAGATGGTCTCCGCCGGCGCGGGCGTCACGCTGCTGCCGAGCATCGCCGTCGACGTCGAGAACCGCCGTGGGCAGCTCGCCATCCGCCCGATCTCGGGCACGTCACGCGCGAACGGCCGGCGCATTTGCCTCGCATGGCGACGCGCCGCGCCGCTCGGCAAGGCCCTCCGCGAGCTCGCCGGGGCGATGTCCATCGCCGCGCGAGACGCGACGACCTTCGGCGCGCGCTAGCCGATCAGTCGAGCCAGGTCGCGGTGAGCGTGAAGGGGCCGATCTTGATCTCGTCGCCAATCGCGAGCGACGTCTTGTTGACGCGGTTGCCGTTGACGAGCGTACCGTCGTCCGATCCGAGATCGATGATCACGAAGCCAGACTCGGCGCGCTCGACGACGGCGTGAACACGCGACACGCTGGCGTTCTCGAGCATCAGGTGACAGGACGGCACGCGACCGATCTTGATGACGTCCGCGTCGAACGTCTCGGTGCGTTCGCGCCCCGGCGTAGGTCCCGCGACATGAAGCGTGAGGATGCGCTTGCCGGTGGGCTGCGGCGGTGCATGCGACCTCGCGGGCGGCGCCGATGGCGGCGAGGAGCCCTTCGCTGGAGGCGCGTACGACGCGGGGCGAAGCTGCGCGCGCAGCTTGCGGTTCTCGGTCTCGAGCTCGCCGACGCGCTGGCGAAGCTTCGCGTTCTCGGCGGCCACCGCTTCGAGCTCCGTCAATCGGTCGAGGAGCGCCTGCCGGTCATCACGAAACGTCATGTCGCCTCGATCTTATCGCGAAACGCGCGCCGGCCGGACGCACGGATGCACCGGATCAAACGCTCCACGCCGCGCCTGGGTGAGCGGCAGGCCAAGCCCAGGCGCGTCGGCTCGCCGTCATGAAAACTACGTTGTTTTTATAAGGCGTCCATCCAGCAGAGGCGCAGAAATCCGGCGGTCCAGCGTTTGCTGAACGAGCGTCGTGCGCTGCGTTTGGGCGCGCGACGAGCGCCGCTCCCGACCCAACATGCCCGTCTCTTCTTCTTCCTTGGCTTCTTCCCTTCCCTCTTCCTCCATCATCACCGCGCTCGCCGCGGTCGCGGCGCTCGCGTCGTTCGCCGTCCTCCCGGCCTGCGGGGACCCGGGCGAGCTCGATCGCGGAGACCTCCGCCTGCCGGACCGTGACCCGCCCGCCAAAGCGACGACGGGGAGCACCCAGCCGAACGGCGACAACGACCCGACCCCGGGAAAGCGGCGGCGGCAGGCCGTCGCGTTCATCCATGGAACGAGCGACCACGGCAACCTGCCCGATCTCACCTGCTCGGGGACGGGCGACGAGTGGCGCTGCGTCTCGGCGACCGCAGTGGCGGAGTACTGGACCCAGCCCACGATCGACTCCGAGCGCACAGCGAGCGACGGCACGACGCGGCGGCCATACGTCGTGATCGGCTGCCCGCTCAGCGCGCAAACGCCCTGGCCCAACCCGACGCCGGTGCTCCCGAAGGGCGGCGCGGCCGAAGCAGGCAGCGCGGCCTGCGTCGCGTCCGAGGTGACGACCTTCCTGAATGGCCCCGACGGCGCGCCCAACACCGACGACGACATCGACGACGTCGTGCTCGTCACGCACTCGGGCGGCTCGAACGTCGTCCGTTACATTCTTCAGCAGCACTCGGCGCGCCCGGAGTTCGGACGTATGCACGCGGCGTCGCGCGGCTTCGTCGGCATCGCGGCTCCATCCGAGGGGACGTACCTCGCCGATCGCGTCTTTCGCTTCGGCGTGCTGTCGCTCGGCAACAAGCTCTTCGGCGCGGGCTACGACGATGACGGCGTCGACTTCATCCAGACGACGAAAATGAAGGTCTGGAACCACGACCCGGCCAAGCTCGCGAACCTCGACAAGGACGTCGCGGGGGTGCCGTCGTTCATGGCGAGCGGCTCTTTCCCCGACGCGGACGGCGACGAGGCGAAGATCGCGTGCGGCGGCGCGAGCGAGACGAAAGGCCTTCACGCGCTCCACGAGCTCTACCTCGCCGCCACCGATCCCGAGACGTTTCGTGATGGCTGCTCGGACGGCTTCATCACGTGCCAAAGCGCGATGGCGCTCGCGAACGGCGACGAGTCGCGCGTCGTCTTCGGCATGCTCGGAAAGAAGGACATCGGCAAGACGCGCTTTCGCGCGCACAACCAATCGCGCCGGAGCTGCGACGGGCTCGACGTCGATGTGCGTCGCACCGTCAACGCGATCCTCGACGGCAAGAGCGGCAAGAACCTCGTCGCCGCCGACAGCGCCCCGCGCGCGTACCGATCGCTCGCGGCGTCGCTCGCCGAGATGACGAGCGCCTACGGCGACGTCGCGCTGTCGGTCCGTCCCTCCCCGGCCTCGATCGTCGCCGCGAAGCCGAGCGACGTCGTCCGCGTGAAGGTCGCCGGGAGCGCACCTGCGTCGTCGCTGCGTGGGGTCCTCCGCGATCCGACAGGGGCCATCGCGCTCGCCGCGTCGTTCGAATCGACGCCGGACGGCTCGATCGAAGCCATCGCGCGCGTCCCGGGCGCGGCGTCACCCGGCAACTGGACGATGCACGTCGCCGCGAGCGAGGACGACCTCGCCGCGCATCGCGACGCTCGGCTACCAGTGTGGGTCTCGTCGTCCACCGGCGCGATCGACTCCGCCAGCGCCGAGCGGGACGACGACGGCGTCGTCCTTCACGTCCGCGTGCGCGGCGCGCGGCCGGACGCCCGGCTCGGCGCACGCGTCACGTTGGTCGACGATACCGAAGCGGGCGCGATCGTCGCCGGCGAGGGACAAGCGAGCGTGACCGCGAACGCCAGCGTGACGACGATCGACGTCTACGTCCCCACGCCGGCCGCGCGCTCGAAGACGCTCGTGGTGCGCGATGTCGTCCTCGTGTCGCACGATGACGCGTCCACGCTCGACGTGCGGGAGCGCGTGACCGTCAAGTGACCTCGAGCTCGCTCGGGTGAACGGAGTGGAGGCCGATCGCGAGGCGGTTCCACAGGTTGATCATCGCCACCTGCGTCGTGAGCGCGGCGATCTCGCGGTCCGAGAAATTCGCCTTGAGGTCCTCGAAGAGCGCGTCGGGCGCGCCACGCTCGGCGATGTGGGTGAGCGACTCGGCCCACGCGAGCGCAGCGCGCTCCTTCGCGTTGAACAAACGTGACTCACGCCATCCGGCGAGGACGAAGATGCGCGTCTCCGTCTCACCGTGCTTGCGTGCGTCGTGCGTGTGCATGTGGAGGCAGAAGGCGCATCCGTTGATCTGCGACACGCGGATCTTGATGAGCTCCGAGATCGTCTTGTCGAGGCCCGAGGCCTCGATCGTGCTCTGGAGCTTCTTGGCCTGCTCGGCGATTTCGGGGACGGCTTGGTAGGGGTTCAGTCGTGCATTCATGACGCGTTCTCCTGAGCGCTCCATCGTGGAGCGGTCTCTGATGGGGAGACGAGCGTCGGGGGCTCCGTGTGACAGCCGTCGCTACGATTCTTCGGACGAGCTCAAAAGCGAGCGCGGAGCTCGAACACGGCGCCGTCGGGCATACGGATCGCGCTGGCTTTCGACGCCGAAGCGGAAGAAGGCGCCGTCGACGGAGAGACGAGGAGCAGCACGCCGCCGGTCGCCGCGAGCGCAGCTGCGGCCGCATAGCCCACGATGCTCACCACGCGGAAGGTCTGCACGCTGGCGCGCTTGTCGCTCGCCGCCTTATCGCCGCGATCGACCGCAGCATGAAAGTCGTCGATCGCGGGGCCGAGGAACCCGAAGTCGACGACCATCGCGGTCGCGAGCGCCGCGGCGCCGACCCCGAGCGAGACGAAGCCGAGCGTTCGAAGCGGACGCGAGGGTGCGTCGTGGCCGTTCTTCGATCCGCCATCGCTCGACACAGGCGCGGGCGCGGCGATGGGGAGCGGATCCTCGAACGCCACCGCGAGATGAACGTCCGCGCCTGGGCTCGCGGTGATCTTCAAGAGCGCGTCGCGTTTGCCTTCGGCGTGCACGTTGAGGTTGTGCTCGCCGCCGGGCAGCTGCAGCTCCGCCGGGCATGCGTACTTCGACGCGGCCGCGCCGTCGACGCGCACCGTGATCTCGCTGACGCCGGACGAGCACTCGAGCGTGAGCTTCGACGGGAGCGACGCGCGCAGCGTATCGATCAACGCACGCGTCGCGGTCGCGTCGCTGACGTCGGGCTTGAGCGCGAGATACTTCTCGAGGCTCGCGATCGCCTCCTCGGTGCGTCCGAGCTTCACGAGCGCCTCGGCGGCATAGCGATACGGGAGGTTCGCCTCCGGGACGAGCTGCTCGGCGCGCTGGTACTCGACGAGCGCAGCCTCGGCATCACCGCGCGCGAAGGCCGCGAAGCCTCGCTTCACCGCCTCGCGTGCTTCGTCTTCTCGCGTGGGCTGGCTCGGCTGAGGCGCAGGCGCGGGAGGCTTCGGCGCCTTCTTCGGCGCGGCCGACGCTTCGGCGGCAAACAGGCCGAAAAGAAGCGTGAAAAGGCTGCAATAACGCGCGCCCATGAGAAAGCGCGCGACCCTGCCCTTGGTCGCGCGACGAACGCGCCGTGCCCTCGTCTCGAGAGGACGAGCATGAAGACGGACAGTGGCAGTCGCGGTCATCTCGTCCTTCACAGTCATCACCGACGGTCGCGGCCAATGATAGGCTCTTCTTCTTTCTTTCGCCCGATGAAACGCTCGCAGCTCGGCTCACGATCTCGTCTCGTGGCGGGTGCCATCACCGGCATCCTCGTCCTCGTGCCGATCATGAGCTGCAACGTGTTTCGCTCGATCGACGACTGCTCGACCGACGCCGAGTGCGGTCGCGGCAACACCTGCCATCCGACCGATCACTACTGCCGGCTCAGCGAGCCGGTGAAGGTCGGCGCGGTCCTCTCCCTCTCAGGGAACTTGAAGCTCCGCGAACAGGGCGCCACCTGCAAGAGCGCGCTCGACTTCATTCGCGACTACGTCAACGCGCAAGACGTCCGCCCGCTCGATCGCGGCTTCGACGTCGTCTACGCGGACGATCAGTCGGACGCCGTCACCGCCGGAGCGAAGACGCGCGAGCTCGAGCAAGGCAACGTCCTCTTGGTCGTCGGTCCGCTCACGAGCCCGCAGACGCTCGAAGTGCAGAAGGTCACCGGCGCTGCGCATCTGACGCAGATCACGCCGTTCGCGGGCGCCACCGCGATCGCGACGTCGCAAGGCTCTCTTCACGAGCGGTTTCTCTTCTCCCTCTCTCCGACCATCCGAGGCGGTTCGCCGCTCGCGCTCGTCAAGTATCTGAACGAGCAGAACAAGACCCCGGCGGCGCCGAAGTGCCGATCGACGTACGTCATCCACAACGACGACGTCACGGGCAAAGACTTCTACTGCACGTACGACAACCTCTTTCGCATCAACGACATGTGCGTCGTCGGGCATGCACCGCTGTCGACGAACCTGAAGGACAGCTACGCGGCCGAGGTCACCAAGATGATCGCGGCGAAGCCCGACTGCGTCATCCTCGCGACGAACCCCGACGTCGGCGGCGCTGTCCTCGAGGAGGTGGAGCGTCGCTTCCCGCCTCCTGCGAAGGCGCCTTGGGCATGGCTCGGAAACACGCAGACGCATACGCCTGAGTTCCTCTCCACGACAAAGGTCGGCGACGCACGGTCGCGGGCAGAAGGATTTCGCGGAGCCGACGTCGACTACGCACCACGACGCCTCGCGTACACGCAGATGCTCGGCCTCTACAACGACTACCTCGCCGCGCGCGGCGAAGGACCGCTCGACGATCTGCCGACACGATTCTCGGTGTGCGCCGATCTCGGGCTGCTCCTCGCGCTCACGATCGAGAAGGCCGGCCAGCGCGCGTCGCCCGAAGCGCTTCGTGAAGCGTACATCGACGTGACGACGTTCTCGCCAAACGACACCACCGTCACCCCCGCGCAGTTCGTCGACGCGCTTCGCCTGATCCGGCGCGGCGTCCCGATTGACTACAAGGGCGCGGCCTCGGACTGCGAGCTCACCGAGCAAGGGATGTCGCCTTCGTCTCCGTTCAACATCTGGCAGATCAAAGGCGGCGTCTTCGACGAGCGCGTTCGCCAGTACGACGACGGCGAGACCTCCGACGTCGCCGAGGGCACGAACGTGACGCCGAGCTGCGCGCCCGTGCCCGATTGCCCTTGAAATAGGCCCTCTGCGCGCGTCCGGAACTTTCCGCGCAGGGTCGTGTCGCACCACGGATGAGCCTGCCGAGCCTGCCGAGCCTCGTGCTCGATCCGATCGCCTTCGCCAACGAGTCCAAGACCGCGACCGAGCTCGAGGCCCGCACGATCGAGCTCCTTCGCGCGCACGTCGGCTTCGACGTCGCCTTCACCGGGCTACGCGGCGCGGCCCCGACGACGTTCGGCCTCGATCCCGGCGTGATGGCGCGCGCCAAAGACAACCACGTCTACGAGTCCGAGCTCCTTCCGGTGAAGGTCGCGGCGCGGAGAGCCGGCGGTGTGGCGGTCGACACGGAGGTCCTCGGCGCGAGCCGCACGAAGACCGCCTACTTCCGTGAGCTCGTCGCGCCGCATCGCGGCCACCACTCGCTCATGGGCTACTTCGAGCTTCGTGGCGAAATCATCGGCGGCCTGATGCTCGGGCGGACGAGCCCCACTCCCTTTCGCCACGAAGAGCTCGCTATCGTCACGCGACTCTTGCCTGCCCTCGCCCTCGCGCGTGCGTCGTTCGGCCTACCTGGATTCGTATCGCGACCTCTCGCGCGGCCTCGTTCTCCAGTGGCGCGGCTCGGCCGCTGGCTCGATCGCGGAGTCGTCGCGCGCAGCAAGAGCGAGCTCTCGCCGGACCTCGAGCTCCTCGTGCGCGACACGCGCGAGCATCGCGAGATGATCGCACGTTCGAAGAGCACCGACGCCGAGATGGTGTGGTCTCGCGCGCACCTCGACGAGCCCTCGCGATCGGGTTGGCCCTACCTCGACCTCGTCCACCTCGCGGCGAGCCTCGCGTCGCGTCGCGATCGGGCGCTCTTTCTCGGATGTGGCGGCGCGGTCGCGCCTCGCCGCTTCGCCGAGCTCCATCGCGGCGCGGCGATCGACGTCGTCGAGCCCGACGAGCGCGTCGTGGAGCTCGCCCACGCGCACTACGCGCTCGGCGACATCCCGAACCTCACCGTTCACCTCGACGAAGGCACGCGCTTCGTCGCGAACGCGGCTCTCCGAGACGCGCGCTGGGATGTGATCGTCGTCGACGCCTACGACGCTGGCGATCTCGCCGGCGGCATGTCGAGCGCGACGTTCTTCGCCCACCTGAGGCGAGCGCTCGCCCGAGGCGGCGCCTTTGCGTTCAACGTCGTCGCGGCGCTCGACGGTTTGGCCTCCTCTCCCCTCACGAGCGTCCTCGCCGCCGCGCGCGCATACTTCGACGACGTGCGCGTCGTCCCGGTCGTGCCCGCGAGCGAGCAGCCCTTCGACGCCGGTGCGCGGCGCAACGTCGTCGTCGTCGGTCGCGCTTCCCGAGACGCCGAGTAGGCGCGTATCTCGCAAGCTGCGCACCTCTGCGCCTCGTCGTCGAAAGGGCGCTTATCCTTTGCCGCGAGCGTCCGTTGTGATCGCTATGCCTCCCTCGATCACGACCCAAGCGCCTCCCGAGCTGGAGCGGAAGAAGCCCTTCTTCACGGCGATCGACCGTGTGGCGTCGTTTCCCGACGTGATGATCGCGATTCGATCCGCGGTCTCCGAGGAGACGAGCGCGCCGCCCGTCATCGCTCGGTGCGTCGAGCGCGACGTGGCGTTTGCGTCCCGGCTGCTCCGCATCGTGAACGCGCCGGCGATCGGCCTGATCCGCCCGTGCGCGTCGGTCGAGCATGCCGTCTCGCTGCTCGGACGAAGCCGCGTCGGCTTGCTCGCCGAAGAAGCAGCGTCGCGCGCGGCCGTCGAGCAATGCGCGGCGATCGCGCCCGACCTCGCCAAGCACGCGACGGCCCATGCGTCGATCGCCCGCGCGCTCGCGCCGCTCGTCAACGCGTCACCGGAGCAAGCGTTCACCGCGACGCTCCTCTCGAACATCGGCCTCGTCGCGATCCTCGCGGTCGATGAGGGCGAAGGCGCTCCGAAGATGGGGAGCGTCGAGGGTGAGCGCGAGCATTTCGGCTTCGACCACATGGAGCTTGGCGCCGAGATCCTCGAGCGATGGCACATGCCGTCGCCGATCCCGGACGTCGTCGCGCGCCATCACGATCTCGGGCTCGCGCGTGAGCGCAGCTACGACGTCGAGCGCCTCGTCGCCATCCTCCAGGCCGCCGAGGCGCTCGCGCCGCTCGTCGTCGACGGTCCTGACGAGGCGCCCGACGCCGAGGTGCTCGGTAAGCTCATGGCCGAGCATCCCGCGTTTGCCGTGCTCGGCCCGCAGCTCCTCGACGTCGACAAGCTCCGCGGGGCGTGGCCCGCCCTGCGCGCGTCGCTTCGAAGCGAAGAGCAACAGGAAGAAGCACCCGCGCCGAGCGACGACGTGAAGAGCGCGCCGCCGCGTCCGGCGTCGACGATCCCCGATCCGTTCGCCGATCTCGCCCGACTCTCGCGGGTGCCGCCGCGCCGCAAGGCATTCCTCTCCGCGAAGACGACGCCGACGATGTGGATGGCAGCCGCGGCCGTCATCGTCGTGCCCGCCGCGCTCGCGGCCTTCGCTTTGCTGCACTGAGCGCCTGCCAGACGAGCGGCGATCGGATCAGTTGCCGTGGCCCATCTGCCGGAGGCGCGCGAGGTTCGCCTGCACGCGTGAGTCGCCGGGCACGAGCATCTCGGCGTCGCAGAACGCCTGGTAGGCCTGCGCGAATCGCTTCGCGAGGAGCGCGTCCACGCCGTCTTCGTAGCACGCGTCGAAGCGTCGCTTGATGTGATCGCTCGCGCCTGTGGTGCTCGTCGACGCAGTCGCGGTCGCCGCGCTCGCCGCTCGCTTCGTCGACGGCGGCGGGCGGGAGACGGTCTCTTCGATCTCCTCGACGTCGATGTCGAGCGACATGTCGTCTTCTTCGGAGTCGGGCTTGACCTGCTCGTTCTCCCAGCCGCCGTCGACCGACGTCGCCTCGAGCTCGTCTTTGCAGCGCGCCGCTTCGAGCAGCACGCTCTCGCACGAGCCGGTGATCGTTCGCGTGGGCGAGCAGTCACTCGACTCGAGCGGACGGCACGTGACGACGGCGTCCTTCAAGAACGCGAGCCGGCGGAACGCGTCGATCCCTTCGCTCTGCTCGTCGCGCGCCGACCACACCTCACCGCCGCGAATGAGCACCGCGCCGCGACCCGCCAGCCGGCCGCGTACCTCGATCACGACCGACCGCCGCCCCATCCCAGCGAGCTGGATGTAGTCGGCGACACCGAACGGCGAGCTAGCGACCTCGCTCTCCTCCTTGAGACGTTCGTCGACGAGGCGGCGAAGGCGCTCGAGCGAGATCGGCTTCTCGAAGACGTCCGTTCCGGGTCGCTTCGGCAAGCGGCCGCGGTACTGGCCCACGAACGCCGACACGAACACGATCGGCACGCGAAGGCCCACGCGATCGAGCTCGCCGACGACCTCAATCCCCGATCCGTCCGGGAGATCGAGGTCGGCGATGACGAGGTCCGGCGGGTTCGCGTTGATCGCGCGACGGGCATCGCGCACCGTCCCCGCGCTCATGACGTCGACCCCGCTCAGCTTCGCGAGGCCTCGTGTCATCGACGCACGCAAGACCGGCTCGTCTTCCACGAGGAGCACGGAGTGTCGTTCGGCGCTGCGGCGTGTGCTCATCGAATCGGTGGCGGGGGCGGCAAACATCGGGGACCCTCACTTCTTCGGAATACGGATGATGTTCTCGATCAGCGTGCGCTTCATGCCGGTGAACGACGTGAGTCGCTCGAGGCGGTCCTCGGCATACGAGAGGTTGATCACGAGCAGGTCGAGGTCGCAGGCCTTGATCAGGCTCGCGGCCTTCGAGGCGACCTCCTTCGGGTCGCTGATCTCGAGCCCCATCGACTCCACCATCGCGGTGCGGATGAAGCTCATGACTCCTTCCACCCAGTACGGGTCGAGGCCGATGCGGACGTGCGCGAGACCGATGCGCCAGCGCGACGCGAGGTACGCCTCGCCGTACTCTCCACCGACGAGCGACAGCAGCCATTCGCGGTGCGTGCGCTTCAGCGCGTCGACGCGGCCCGAGATGAGCGCGGCGGTCTCGGGGACATCGCCGAGGCGTGCGTAGAAGCGGTCCGTGATGACGGGGCCGTGCTTTTCGGCGATCGGCTTCAGCGAGACGAGGTTCTCGATGTCTCGCGGCCCGACGCCGACGAACGCCTTCAGGCGGCTGTAGAGCTCGAGCGGGAGCGGCGCAGACGCAGCGGTCGTGGGCGCGGCCATCAGAGCACCTTCCGGATGTCGTCGATCGCGCGACGCATGTCGAGGAACACGAGCCCGAGCTTCGCCTGCTTCGACGCGAGCGCGAGGAGGAGCGTCCCCGATCCGGCCGAGAGCATGACCGCGTATCCGTCCTTGCCGCGAACGAGCACCTCGTCGAGGTCACCGCGTTCGAGCTCGCCCGCCGCGCGCGTACCGAGGCTCGAGATCGTCGCGCTCATACCTGCGACGCGGGTCTCGTCGACATGGGCCGGGAGCGCGCTCGCGATCATCAAGCCGTCTTCCGAGATCAGCGCGCTTGCTTCGACGTCGGGTGAGGCGCTCTGAAGTCCGCGCAAAATTCGATTCAAACTGTCGACTCGAGACATGAGGAAAACCCCCTTCTTCGCGTGGCTGAGGACGTGGGTGGATGCGTACGGTCCGTACGCGCGTGAGCAGCAGTCGGTAAGGTGATGCGGACGTGCTAGATGCGACGAGCGCGGCGCGAGTCTGGCGCCGTGTGATGAGGCTCGGTCGGGATCGGAACGCGCACGGTGACGGTGGTGCCGCGGCCAGGCGTGCTGTCGATCGTGAGCGTCCCGTTCGACGCGCCGATCACCTCGTTGCAGAGCGCGAGGCCGACGCCCGAGCCGGAGTCTTTCGTCGTGAAGAACAGCTCGCGGCAACGCGCGGCGACCTCGGGCGACATGCCAACGCCGTTGTCCGCGACCGCGAGCACGAAGTCGGCCCCGCCGCTGTCGATCCGCGCGTCCACGGTGACCTCTCCACCTTCGCCGCACGCGTCGATCGCGTTCTTGACGAGGTTGAAGACGACGCCGCACACCGCGCCGCGATCGAGCGCGAGGAGCGGCAAATCCGGCCCGATCGCGTGCAAGGTGACGCCGCGCCGGCGGGCCGTCTCGTCGAGGAGGCGGCATGCCTCGCGCACCGCGAGATCGAGCGCCGAGTACGACGACGAGTCGAGCGTGCGCACGAGGCCGCCGATGCCTTGCAGGCCAAGCGCCATCCGGCGCACCTCGCAGAGGATCGCGTGCAGGTCACCTTGCATGCGCGCGTCGGCGTCTTCGACGAGCACCTCGAGCATCGCTGTCACCGCGGCGAGCGGGTTGCGGATCTCGTGGAGCAAGGTCGGCATGATCTCGCCGATCGCCGCCATCTGCAGGAGTCGGTCTCGCTCCTTGCGCAGCTCGAGGAGCGGCGTGATCTCTTGAAAGAGGACGACGTGATGCGTCCCGGCGGACGCGTCGTTGAGCACGCTGAGCGAGAAGCCGAGCGCGATCGTGCTCCCATCGGGCAGCCGCGTCGTGACCTCGCCGCGCTCCTGATCACGCGCGCGTGCGCCACGCTCACGACGCGCCGAACGAAACGCCTCCACGAGCTCGTCCATCGACGCGATGAGCTCCACGACCGGCGTCCCATCGATCTCATGTCGGCTGCGACGAAGGATCTTCGCGGCTTGAGGATTCGAGCTCGTCACGAGTCCCTCACTGTCAATCGTGAGCACCCCCGCACCAAGCACCTCGACGATGGCGCTGGCGTCCACGTGCCGAATCGGACGCTGCGCGGGCGTGGCGCTCTGCCGATCGGCCGGCATGAGCCCAGGCAGCGGCAAGCGCGTGCGGACGGGCATCGGCGGCGGAGGCACGGCCACGTGGTGACGTGGCAGCTGCGTCGACGGTGAAGAGAAGAGGCGCGACGAGAGCGTGAGCGCGTTCGGCCGTTGAACAAGCGGTGCGTTGTTCGACACGGCCTTCACGTTTGCAGTGCGTGTGCCGTTAAGCGCTTTATATCGACTGGATCAATCGCGCGCAGGCCCTGCGTTCTGTGGGCTGGACAAGATTTCGACAGCGCATGGCTTGCACGATCACTCGAAAAACCACGCGAATGTTGCGCGATTGCGCGCGATCGTGGGTCAAATTCGACTGAGTCAAACGCGCGCCCGCGGGTGAATCTCGACTCGGTGGGTGGAACGCAGCGGTCGGTCGCTTCGCGCGTTCGTCTTCAGGCGATGAGCGCCGTGTGCGGGTTCGCGCCGAACGCGCTCGTGTCGAGCTTGCTCGCGGCGGCGAGGAACTGCCAGAAGCCGTCGATGCCCGGCGTGGTCGCCGGCAAGCTGACGTTCGCGCCCGTCTTGCCGGTCGTGCCGTTCTTGAGTCGTTTGCCGATGACGAGCGAGGCGAGGTTCGCTTGGTGGTCCGAACCGGGGAGGCTTCGGTGAAAGTCGCCGAGGATGGCGACGATCACGTTGCGCTCGTTGACGCCGCCTTCCACCACGCGCGTGAGGAACGTCTTCAGCGGCGTCGCGATGCGCTGCGTGAACTGGTTGCGGACGGTGTTTCCGTTCGTGTCACCGTGTGTGTCCCAGCCGCCGTCTTCGGCGATGATGAAGTTCGTCCCCGAGCGGACCATCAGCTCTGCCGCCGCCATCTTCGCGGCGAAGCCCTGCACGTTCGTGCCTTTGAGCGCGTACGCGGTGTTGAAGTCGGTCACGCTGAAGGGTTGGACCGGCTTCGAGAGCGTCGCGATCGCTGCGTCGAAGCCCTGGTTCACCGAGGAGAGCGACTTCGGAGACTTCGCGGTTGTCGCGTCGGACATCGTGTCGGCAGCGCTGATCCCCTTGAGCGCGCCGTCGCGGTCGACCGTGTTGGGCGCAGGCGTCGCGCCTGCCACGGCGTCGATCGTGGCCTTCATGTCCGTGATGCCTTGGAGCGAGACGGAGCCGACCGGCGCCGGACGCACACCGTTCGGCAGCGAGTTGCCACCGGCGACGGCGGCCTTGATCGCGCCCGAGCCGCCGATGGCGTTCGCGAGCACGAGCGGAGCGCTCTGGTTGTTCGAGACGAGCGTGCGCGTCTGCGCTTGCCCGTGGTCGGCGATGCCGTGACGAATGCCGACCGACGCCACCTTGGTTCGCAAGCTCTGCGGAATCGCGTTCGCGAGCGAGTTGTCGATGACGACGCCTCCGCCGAGTGCGGTCGCGTTGTTCGCCGTCACGCCGAAGGCGTTGCCGGTGAACGCATCCGCGCCGGTGAAGATCGCGTTGATGCCTCCGTTGAGCCAGATCATGACGACCGACGTAGGCTCGGGCGCAGCCGCGAACGCGTTGCCGATCAATCCACCAGATCCCGCGAGCCTCGTCCCAACGAGGGAGCCAGCGCCGATGCCGAGTGCGTGGAGGAAGTGGCGTCGCGAGAGCTTCATGGTCGTTCTCTTTCTCTTTCTCTCTTCGTTCGTCGTTTCTTCTTTTGATTCGCTGCCGCGGGCTCAGTACGAGACGAACCCCGCCGAGGACAGCACCGAGGCGCACGCATGCGCCCAGCGACGCCTTGCGACCGGCTCGCTGGCGAGCTTGACGACGGCGAGGTCTGCGCACGTCGCGGTCTCTTCGGCCGTCGGAGCGCGCTGCCAAGCCTTCTTCTGGAGCGCAGCGCACTCGGCGGTCGCGGTCGCGGTCGTCGGCGCCGCTTGATGAGCAGCGTCGCCCATCGAGTCGTAGCAGGCCGTGAACGCGAGGCTGTACATCGAGTACAGGCTCACCGCGCCCGCGACGGGCTCGGAGTACCAGCGCGCCGGGACATCGCCGAACGCGGACGCGCTCGCCCCGAGCGCCGCGGGGCTCGAACCGAGGACGCGCTTCATCTCGCTGTCGAGCGCGCTGAACGGCTTCACGCGCCGGCGGTCGACGGCGAGCGCGCCGACCGCGCGATCGGAGACGAAGTCGTTCTGGCCGAAGCCGACGTGGGGCGTACCGACCTCGCACGTCCCAGGCTGGGTGGGGTCGTTCGCGCCGCCGCCCGAAGACGTGCCGTCGGTCCCGTCCCCATCCGTGCCGTGGTTCGTCCGGCGGAAGTTATCGCCGACGACGTCATCGCATGCCGGGAGAATGGTGAGAGCTCCGAAGAGGAGCGTCGCGACGGAGAGAAGCTGTTTTGTGTTCGTGGTCATCGTGGTGGTCTCGCTTTTCTTGCTCTCGATGGTCACTCACAGAACGTCGCGTCTTTGGCGACAGAGGCGATGGCGGTTCGGATCTTCTTGTCGGCCTTGAAGGCGGTGACGCAGCGATCGAACGTGGGGCCTTCGCAGCTGACCTCCGCGCGGCCGTAGAGGTACTTGAAGGCGAGTCGGCAGGCGTTCACGTTGAACGCCTCGTTTCCGACGAGCGCCTCCGCGAGCTCCTTGTCGTTCGAGACCATCACGCCGCCGAGGATCTCTTGCGCTCCTCCGGCCGGCGGATCGAACTGCACCTTGTCGCCGGTGCCCTTGCGCGTGCCGAGGACGGTCGCGACCTTGTCGAGCGCAAACCAGCTCTCCTTGTGGCAGCCCTTGCACTGCGAGGCGGAGCGTCCGGTCGCCGAGACGTCCGCGTCGGGTGCGTTCGTCGTCGCCACGAGCGTGAGGCCGATCGTGTTCCACATCATGCGGTTCGCCGCGACGATGCGCATGCCGGCAGGCTCGTTGCCCGCGTAACGCACCATCCACGCGCGGCTGCGGAAGTAGCCGAGGCCGTCGGGATCGGTCGTCACCGTCGCTTCGGAGCCCGCGTTGTTCGGATCCGACGGCGCGATGTCGTAGCCGCCGATGAACATGTCCGACCACGGCTTGTCGTTTTGGAGGACGTACTTCGCGAGGTAGTATGGAGCGTCCTCCGAAGGCGTGGCGCCCGGGGTCACGTTGAACTGCGCGTTGATGAAGCGTGAGAAGCGCTCGACGAAGCGCGGGTCTTGAAGCAGCGCGGTCGTCCCATCTTGCGGGTTGGGTGAGGAGAGGAGGCTTGCGGACGCCGCCTCACCCACAATCGCGATCGACAACCGTGTTGCACATCGGGGAGCGCGGTCGGTCGTGTCGGTCGCGTCGGCCACTGCTCTTCGCGGCGACGACATCAGCGCAAGGCTTGCAGCCAACCCTACGACGAGCGGAACGACGATGCCCTTCGTCAGCTTCTTCATGGTGGATGTAGATTGCACCCGCTGTACCGAGCGCGTTCTCCGATGACGCGCGAATCGACCACCGTCGCTGCCCGAAATGATTTCGCCGCGACGATGCGTCCTCGATCCGCCGGTCGCGATGATCGGATGAAGTCGATCACGAGGTGGATCATTCAACACTGGAGCGAAAGCATTTCGCGGACGACAGTCCGATCCAGGCGAGACATCGATGATCCGTTGGCTCGCGCCATCGCTTGCGCACCACCGACTAGAATTTTCTCGGCGGCGAGCACTCGGTCCGTGAGAAGCAGCCTCGCCGCGCACGACTTGCGTCAGCGACGCGCGACGCAAGACCTGCGCGTGCATGATCACTCGAAAATCCAGGGGCGAAACGTTTTCGCGTTCCTCCTGTTCGAACGTCTTTCGACGTGCGTCTGTCATAGTCGAAGGATGGATGTGCGGGGTCGCGGCGGTCTCCTTCCTCTTCTCTCCGGTGTCGTCGCTCTTCCTCTTGTCTTCGCGCTCGCATGTACGAGCTCCGACGCGAGCTCCCACGACGACGTCGTGCCCAGTGCAGATGCGGATGGTGGCGCAGACGCCGCTCCTCGCCCGCTACGCCCGCTCGCGACGGTGTGGGGCGCGCCGATGCTCGTCGACGAGAATCCGGATCCGAACATCGTCGAGGTTCATCTCGAGGCAGGCCGCGCGCGCGCGACGTTCGACGGCAAAGAGATCGACGTCTTCGCCTTCAATGGCTCGGTGCCAGGTCCGATCTTGCAGGCGCGCCCGCACCAGCGCGTGATCGTTCACTTCAAGAACGCGCTCGACGAGCCCACCACCGTCCATTGGCATGGCCTACGAATCCCGGCCGAGATGGACGGCTCGCCGCGCATCCAAACGCCGGTGCCTCCCGGCGGCACGTTCACGTACGACTTCGTGCTCCCCGACGCAGGGTCGTTTTGGTACCACCCGCACGTCAACACGCACGACCAGCTCGAACGCGGACTCTACGGACCGATCGTCGTTCAAGGCGATCTCGATCCCGAGTACGACCTCGAGCGATCGATCATCCTCGATGACGTCTCGCTCGACGCGACGACGGGTGAGATCAAGCCGCCCAACCTCGGCGGCTTCGACGGTCTCACCGGCCGCTGGGGCAACGTGTTCCTCACGAACGGCAAGAACGCCAAGCTCGCCACCGCGACGGCCAAGAAAGGTCAAGTCGAGCGCTGGCGCCTCGTCAACTCGGCCAACGCGCGCCTGATGCCCCTCCACATCGAAGGCGTACGCGTCCGTCTGATCGGCACCGACGGCGGACTCTTGTCGACGCCGATCGACGCCCCGACGAAGGAGCAGCTCGTGCTCCCCGTCGGCGGCCGCCTCGAGCTCGAGGTCTCGTACGACGCGCCTGGCACCGCGAAGATCGTGATCGACGACGGCGACGCCAAAGTGACGATGCTCTCGGTGAACGTCGAAGACAGCGCCGCCTCGCCGCGCGTCATCGCATGGCCTGCGATCTTGCCTGCGATCGCGGAGCGGCCGTCACGCGCGGACTTCCAGATGACGTTCGACTTCATCCAGCAAGGCGGCACCGCCAACTGGTACGTCAACGGCGAGTCGCATTGGATGGAGCCCATCATCACGGTGAACCAAGGCGCGACGGTGAAGCTGCGCCTCTCGAACGCCACCGCCGGCGGCGTCGCGCATCCGTTTCACATGCACGGGCAGTTCTTCCGCGTCGTCGACAATCCCGCCTGGCCGGGGCTCCGCGACACCGTGATGGTGCCGGACCACGGGCCGATCGAGATCATCACCTACTTCGACAACCCGGGCGTCTGGATGGCGCACTGCCACATCCTCGAGCACGCCGAGCTCGGCATGATGACCGAGATCGAGGTGCTGAAGACGGGCGCGCCCATCCCGTCTGCGTCTTCGTCTTCGGCGCATCAGCACTGACGCCCCCACTCGTAGTACAACGAGGCGTGACCACGATCTTCGATCACGCCGACTTCAACGAGCGTCTCTTCTTTCCTCGCCGCGACACCTCGCCCACACCTTCGGGCGCGGTCGATCGGATGATCGACGTCGCAGGCGGCGCCAACCTTCATCTTCGCGTGTACGGCACGTCGCTCCCGGCGTCGTCACGCCGCACCGTCCTCTTCTTTCACGGCAACGGCGAGGTCGTCGCCGACTACGACGACTTCGTGCCGATGTTCGAGCGCGCCGGCGCCCGCCTCGCGGTGGTCGATTACCGAGGCTACGGGCGAAGCACCGGCACGCCCTCGCTTCGCGCCGCGATCGACGACGCCGCGATCGTGCTCGATGCCATCCGCGAGGATGCGATGGCCTCCACGGATCGACAGCTCTTCGTGATGGGTCGCTCGCTCGGCGCCGCGGCCGCGATCGAGCTCTATGCGCGCGCGCCGGAGACGGTGGCGGGCTTCATCCTCGAGAGCGGCGCGACGGACGTCGCCGCGCTCGTTCGCCGTCGCGGCATGGCCGTCCCCGCGAGCTTCGACGACGAGACGCGCGCGAAGTTCGATCCGCTCGTGAAGCTCCCGCGCGGGCGCCATCCGCTCCTCGTGATGCATGGCGATCGCGACGAGCTCATCGCGCCATCCGAGGCCAAGCAGGCCTACGAGCTCTCGGGGACGCCGCCCGAGAAGAAGAAGCTCGTCCTTCTCGAAGGCTACGGACACAACAACGTCTCGTTCTCGACCGTGTATTGGTCGGCGCTCGCGACGTTTCTCTCCAGCGTGTGACGCGCATCGCGCGCCTGGATCGAGTGCTAGAGTCATCGCGTTTTGACGCGCTCTCCGCTCGCGACCCTGCCCGTGCTCGTGCTGGATTGCCAGGCCAGCGGCGCGACGCCCGCGCACGGTGATCTTCTCGAGATCGGCTGGGCCGTCGCCGATCTCGGGCAGTCGATCGCGCCGCCGCAAGCGCGATGGCTCCTGAAGGCGTCCGATCGACCGGTCTCGCGCCCCGTCCGCAAGCTCACGGGCTGGGACGAGTCGTGCCTCGAGCACGCGCTCGATCCGGTCGTCGTGTGGAAGGCGATGCTGCGCGACGGAAGGTCATCGTCGCCGCTCTCGATCCCTGGCTGCGCGATCCCCACCGCCATTCATTTCGCGCGCTTCGAGCTCAACTTCCTGCGTGACCTCCATCAGCGCGCAGGAGCGAGCGAGGAGTTTCCCCTCGACGTCGTCTGCATGCATGCGATCGCGACGCGCATCTTCCCCGATCTCCCGCGCCTCGGCCTCCGCGCGCTCGCAGGTCACCTCGGCCATTCGGCCGATCTGCAGCGGCGCTCGCACGGGCACATCGAGGCCTCGCTCTTCATCTGGCGTGCGCTCGTGGTGCGCCTCCAGGCGATGGGGATCGACACGTGGGACGATCTCAAGATCTGGCTCGAGGCCGTCCCCTCTTCACGAGGGCGAGGCCCGCGAAGCTCGAAGACCCGCGCGTTCCCGCTGCCGGCCGAGCGCCGAAGAGCGCTCCCCGACAAGCCCGGCGTGTACCGCTTCGTTCGGCCCAACGGCGACGTGCTCTACGTCGGCAAGGCCACCAGCTTGAAGAAGCGCGTCGCGAGCTACTTCACGAAGAAGGCCGCGATCGTCGAGCGGACCCTCGAGATGCTGACGCAAGCGCACGACGTCCGGTTCACCGAGACGGACACCGCCCTCGAGGCCGCGCTGCTCGAGACCGACGAGATCAAGCGCATCGACTCGCCTTACAACGTGCAGCTTCGCTCGGGCGATCGCGCCGCGTGGTTCGCCTCACGGTGCTGGTCGACCACGCGCCCCGCGTTCGACGAGGATCACCCCGTCGGTCCCCTACCCTCGAAGGATGCCCTGTCCGGGATCTCGGCGATGCGCCGCCTCCTCGACGGCGAGGCCGCGCTCGCCGACCACTGTGCAGCCGCGACCGGCGTGCCCGCGGCCTTCGCCCCGCCGCTCGAGCTCTTCGAGGAGGTGTGGCGAAGCTTCGCCGCACGTCACCTCTCGTCTTCGCGCCCCGGGCGATCACGTATCCTCGACGCCGCGTCACGCATCGTCGTGGTCGAGAAGGACGAGGCCGATGACGACGACGAGACGCCGGCGATCTGGGACGCGCAGACGATCGAACGCTACCTCGAGCGCACGATCGTCGGCGAAGGTCGCCTCGTCCGGCGCGCGCGTCATCTCAGCCTGCTCAGCGAGGCGCATATTGCGTTTCGCGACGCTCCGCCCTCGCGATCGAAGTGGGTCGCGAGCGCGGGCTGGCGCGTCCTCGTGATCGAAGGCGGCGTGGTCACCGAGCGCGCGTGGGTCGACGGCGACGATCTCTCGGCGCTCCCGGCTCCCGCGCCTTCGGCACGCGCGCCTTCACGGCAGCAGCGACTCGCCCGCTTCGACGCCGCCCGCTACGACCGCATGCGTGTCCTCTCGACCGAGCTTCACCGCATCGCCGACCAAGGCGGCCACGTCGCCGCGCGCATCGGCCCGCATGGCTGGCGACGTCTTCGCGGCGTGACGTGAGCTACGTCTCGTCGTGCGCGTCGCCGTGCATCCAGTCGCCTTCGAGCGGGAGGTCTCCGTCTTCCCAATCGTTGATGCCGCCCGCATAGCGCCGCACGTTCGTGTAGCCGTGGGCGACGAGCAGCTTGTAGGCGTCGAGGCTCTGGTGACAGGCCTCGTTCGTGCAGTAGACGACGATCTCGTCGTCCTTCTTCAGCGCGGCGAGCATCAGCTCGGGCGTCTCGAAGTGAATGGACGTGGGGATTCTCTTACGGCGGAAGCTCCACGCATTCAGGCAGAAGACGAGCTTCAGGTTCGGGTCGCGTGACGAGGCGGAGATCTTGCTGAGCAGCTCATCGCGCGCGATCGTGCGAACGGGCGGCGGATCCTGTGTCGCGGTGACGGTCATCGGTCTCCTCGCGCATCGTCGTAGCCCCGCCCCGCCCGGATCGCCAGGCGGAAACGGCGCGCTCCTGGTGATGACGGGGAACCCGCCGATCTCCTTTGGGGGCATCGCTGCTCGCGTGGCGCCGTGATATGTCGCGGCTATCGACCACGACCGAACGGCCGACTGACCCACGACGAACCATGACCACCATCCTCACGCTCAACGCAGGCTCCTCGACACTGAAGGCTCGGCTCCTCGATCCGGAGACCGGAAAAGCGCTGTTCGACTCGAAGATCGAACGGATCGGCGCGGAGCCTGGCCGCACACACGAGTCGGCCGCCGCGGCGGTGCTCGACGAAGTGAAGGGGCAAAAGATCGACGCCGTCGCCCATCGCGTCGTTCATGGCGGCGTGAAGTTCACCAGCGCGACGCTCATCGACGACGACGTCGAGCGCGCGATCGAGGCATGCATCCCGCTCGCTCCGCTCCACAACCCCGCGAACCTCGCCTGCATTCGCGGCGCGCGCAAAGCGCTCGGCTCGCTCCCGCACGTCGCCGTCTTCGACACGGCGTTTCATGCGCGCATGCCGCGTCGCTCGTACACCTACGCGATCGATCCGAACGTCGCCGAGCAGTATGGCGTGCGCCGCTTTGGCTTTCACGGCACGTCGCACGCGTACGTGGCGGAGCTCGCGGCCACGCACTTGAAGCGGCCGATCGGTGAGCTGCGCCTCGTCACCCTGCATCTCGGCAACGGCGCGAGCGCATGCGCAGTCGAGCTCGGGCATTCGACCGAGACGAGCATGGGCATGACGCCGCTCGAAGGTCTCGTGATGGGCACGCGGTCGGGCGACCTCGATCCAGGCGCGATCCTCGCGCTGATGAACGCAGGATGGACCGCGCAGAAGATCGACGAGCTCCTCAACCGCAAAGGCGGTCTCGCGGGCCTCTCGGGCGTCGGCAATGATCTCCGCGACATCGAGCGTCGCGCCGCCGACGGTGACGATCGCTGCCGTCTCGCGATCACCGTCTTCTCGCATCGCGTCCGCAAGTACATCGGCGCCTACGCGGCGACGATGGGCGGGCTCGACGGCGTCGTCCTCACCGGCGGCATCGGTGAGAACAGCGTCGCGATGCGCCAGCGCATTCTCCAGCGCTTCGATTTTCTCGGGCTCGTCTTGGACGAGGATCGAAACGCGTCGGTGAAGCTCTCCGATGACGCGCCGGTCGCGATCGTGACGGCCGCGCATTCGCGGATCGCAGCGCTCGCCGTCCGTACGAACGAGGAGCTCTCGATCGCGCGTCAGGCGGTGCAGGTCCTTCGGAGCCACGATCTGCAAATCGAGCGCGATCGCGAGCGCGAGCGCGAGTCGTCACGCCACATGCCGGCGATCCCGATCGCCGTGAGCGCGCGTCACCTCCACCTCACGAAGGAGACCTTCGCCGAGCTCTTCGGCGCCGACGCGACGCCCACGCTCTTGAAGGACATCTCGCAGCCAGGCCAGTTCGCGTGCAAGGAGACGGTCACGATCATCGGACCGCGCGGCACGATCGAAGGCGTTCGCCTGCTCGGCCCGTTCCGGCCGAAGAACCAGGTCGAGGTCTCGCGCACCGACGAGTTCAAGCTCGGCGTCGACGCGCCGATTCGTGACTCCGGGAAGACCGAAGGCTCCGCGCCGATCACGATCGAGGGCCCGAAGGGACGCGTCTCCCTCACCGAAGGCCTCATCTGCGCGAAGCGTCACATCCACATGTCGCCCGACGACGCCACCCGCTACGGCGTGGTCGACGGCGACGAAGTCGAGGTCGAGGTGAACGGCGGCCCTCGCGATCTCGTCTTCGGTGATGTGCTCGTCCGCGTCAGCCCCAAGTTCATCCTCGAGATGCACATCGACACCGACGAAGCGAACGCCGCCGAGCTCAATCAAGGCGCCAAAGGCGAGCTCGTCTACACCGACGTCAAGAACGCGAACGCGCTCCTCCGCGTGCGCCGCGTCGCTCGCCCGAGCTGAAGCTCCTGTGCGATAGTGCGTGCTCGATGTTCACGCTTCGCTGCACGAAGAAGCTCCTGAAGCGGCTCGACGTACCCGTCCACGACGGCGAGGCGACGCCGCGCGCGACGACACGCCTCGGTGACTGGATCGCGAACGTCGTCTTTCACGATCGGAGGCCGCTCGTCCTCGCCGCGAGCCAGGCGACGCTGCTCCCCGTGATCCTTCCGGCCGCCCCCGCGAAGACCCTCCCGCTCCGATTCCCGGACGCCGTGGTGGAGATGCTCGAGCAGATCCAGATCCCAAAATATCAAATCGACGCGGAGCGTGAGGCGATGAGCGTGTGCGTGGTCGAGCCGGCTCGGGTCGCGGACCGCGTGTCGCTCGGCTCTCTCAACGATTTCGCCGTCCTCCTCGATCGATGGCTCGAGACGTCGCTCCTCGACGCGGCGGTCCGTCTGTCGGGCGCGCCCTGCGGACCGCTGAAGATGGAGCGCCCGGCCGACGTGACACGTGCGCTGTTCGCGCTGGCCGCGAACGAAGGCTGACTACTTCACGAGCGTGTAGCGGTACGCGTGCACGCGAGGCGGCCCGCCGGACCCTGACACGGGGACGTAGATGATGAAGCCGTTCGGCGCGCCGTCGATGCGGTAGTCGACGGTCTGTCCGATCTGCCCGTTCGTCTGCGCGCAGAGCACCTTGCGAAGGAGTCGGTTCTTCGAGATCGACCACTCGAGCGTGAGGACCTGCGGGTTCTCGCCGGTGTCGGGCTCGGACCGGTAATATTGCCGCGTGCTCGTGAAGACGACCGTCGTCTTCGAGCTCACCGCGGGCTCGATCGGCGTCGCGCCGCCGTAGTCCGTCGTGCTCGTGAGCACGTACATGCCCGGCGTGATCGTCGTGATCGGCACCTGCGCCGGCGGTCCGTTCTCATTTCCGACCGGATCGACGAGGTCTCCATGTTGCTCGAGATCATGGCAGTCGGGGAACGCGAGCTCGTTGACGAGCGGGACGTCCGGCTTGCCCGTGTCGACCGCTGCGTCGACGCCGCCCGAGCTGCTCGACGACGAGGACGATGAAGAAGATGACGACGATGACGCGCCGTCACCCGACGCCGCCGCGTCAGTCGAAGCACCCGAATCACCGCTGCTCGTGCCATCGGCGATGGGCGAGAGCGATCCGCTGCAGGCCGCAGCCGCGATCAACGAAGCGGTAAGAGAGGCGGCAAGAAAGACGCGCGGCATCGAGCTGCTCATTTGCGCCCAACGGTAGCGCGCCCCAAGAAAAGAGCCACTTCAAACGAGCGCCCGCGTGAGGCCGCGTGCACATCCCGGCACGCGACCCACGCGAGCTCCCCACCTTCAGCCGCCGCACGTGGCGCAGGTATGCGCGATCGTGCACCAGCTCCCGCCCAATCGAGGATTCGCGCAATTCGCACGTGCCTTCGCGCAGATCGCTGCGGACGGACAGGTGGTCACGGCTTGCGAAACGCTCTCTACCCTCTCTTCCGGCGACTCCTTCTCGGTCGCTGTCTCCTGTGTCGGTTGGTCTTGGCCTTGGTCCTCTGGTTCCGTCGACGTCGCGCATCCCGTCATGGCGATCAACGCGGCCGATGTCATCAGAAGACCCATCATCGTTCGAAGGTTCATGGCGCGGGTCCTTCGCAAACGCGGAGCCAACGCGCGGACGCGTCCGAGGCGGCGCGCGCCGCG
The DNA here is from genome assembly GCA_044227045.1 of Labilithrix sp. GTDB lineage: Bacteria > Myxococcota_A > Polyangia > Polyangiales > Polyangiaceae > Labilithrix. The sequence continues at coordinate 229,932 of JBGAFW010000001.1, read as the reverse complement.
AACCATCACGCACTTGCGCGCGAAGGCGCGCAGCGACGCGACGAGACCTCGTCACATCCGACGAACCTTCGTCGGCGCGATGCTTCGCTCGTCAGCGCAGCCGCAAGACGTCCCAGCGCACGTGCCGCGCGAGCGGACCTTTCGCCGAGAGCGTCACGTCGCCATGGGTCACGGTGAAGTCCGGCGCGAGCGGCGTCGTCAAGCGAACGCGGTCGACCCCGCCTTCGGCGCCGGTCGTCACGCAGCCAAGCTCACAGGTCGTGAGCTGGTCGGCAGGCACCTCGGGCAACGCGCTCGGCGGCCCGCTCGTCATCGCCCGCGCCGCCGTCAGCTCCGTCCCATCGGCGAGCACGATCTGCGCGTCGCGTCCTGGCGCGAGCGCGACGAGCACGTCGAGGCGGTCCTTCACTTTGTCGAGCGAGACGACCGCCGGCTCCGTCGCGGGCGCGAGCGTCTCGATCGTCGGGTCGAGCAGCGGGACGATGCCGCCGTCTTTGATGAGCAGCGGCAGCTTGCCGAGCGGCGCCGGGAGGATCGCGTGCTTGCCTCCGTCGTACACCGCGTGATCGACGAGATCGACCCATCGTCCCGGCGGGAGCCACGTGTCCTTCGTCACCGCGCCGCGCTCGACGACGGGCGCCGCCCACAAGGACGGCCCAAGGTAGAACGCGCTCTCGACCTTCCATGCCTCTGGCTCACGCGGATGGAGCAGGAAGGGATGGCGCATGATCGGGATGCCGCGCTGGTTGGCCTCGCGCGCAAGCACCTCGAAATACGGCATGAGCCGCGTGTGAAGCCGCGCCATCTCGCCATAGACGGCGATCGTCTCGGCGTCGTTCCACAGCTTCCACTTCGTTCGGCGCCCGAGCGGGTTCGAGCACGCGTTCTGCTCCATCATGATCGGCGACACCGCGCCGACCTCGGCCCAACGCAAGTAGATGTCCTTGTCGTAGGGGAAATCGGTGATGCACTTGAAGCCGGTGACGTCGCTCCCCCAGAGCGGAACGCCGACCAACCCGAGGTTCAAGCCGCCACGAAGCATCGCCGGGAGGCCCTGCGTCTCGTCGAACGTCGCCTCGGGATCGCCGCTCCACACGGCGGGCACCCACTGCTGCGTACCGGTGTAGCCCGAGCGCACGAAGAACAAGAAGTCGTTCGGCCGCTCCTTCGTCAACAAGTCGTGCGCCGCTTTGGCCGACAGCACCGGAAACTGGTTGTGCACCTCATCACCACGCCGTCCGTCGCCGAACTTCCACGTGCGCCGCACGTACTCGCCGAAGTCGTGCATCCATCCGTCGTAGCCGAGCGCGAGCGTGCGCCGGAGCAGGTCTTGGAACCACGCGACTCCTTCGGGCTTCGTAAGATCGATCGTCGCGAGCGCCTGGATCTCACCGGAGATGAACTCGGTCTCCCCGACGTTCCCCTCTTGCGTGAGCGCGAAGAGGCCGCGCTCTTTCCCGTACGCGAGGTCCGACGCCGCCGACGCCTTCGAGATCGAGACGTACGGGTTGTTGTACGCCATCACCTTGAAGCCCCACGCATGCGCGGTGCTCGTCCAGGTCTTGAGCTCCTCTTCGCGCCCGAGCTCCGACCGCGCCGGCAGCAAGTGCACCGCGTCGTCGAGCCCCGTCGTGGGCACGTGCGCCTCGCGGAGCTTCTTCCACTCGAATTCGCCGTCGACCTGATCGCCGTTGCTCACGCGCCGCCGCGGACCAAACACCCAAGGCGCTGGGATGAACGGCCGCCCGGTGTCGCGCGTGAAGTCGTCGAGCGACGCGAGCGGATCGTCGTGCACGTAGAGCACGGCCTCGAGCGCGGTGTTGTTGACGCTGATCCGCCACGCCTCCGCCTGCCCTTGCTCGCTGCCGAAGTGCGTCTCCGTCCGATACGTCGTCGCCATGTGCATCGCGAAGCCGCGCGACGCATGGAAGAACGGCACGGGGAAATAGGTCATCGAAGGCCCGTTCGGGAACGGATTCTGCTCGTCGGCCGGCACCTTCTCCCCTTTGCCCGACCCGCCCTCCTCGGACCACGAGTACATCGACACGCCGCGGTGATCGACGCTCGCATACCGCTCGCCGAGCCCGAAGAAATGATCCTCGGGCGCGAGCGCGAAGGAGAGCGACAGCTTGTTCCACGGCGCGTCGGTCGTGCCCGGCTCGTTCGCCACCGCCGTCTTCAAGCGAACCTTCGCCCCTTCGATCACGACGTCGACGGTGAGCTTCCCGCGGGCCGTGCCGTCCGTCGTGTCGACCTCGAACGACGCCGCGCTGTCCGTCTTCGACAAGACGCGCGCGGCCCCCGCATGCGCCCACGCCCCGTTCTCGGCGTAGTACCCGTCCCACCCCGGAATGATCCGCGTCGCGTCGGGTCCATCGTCACGCGTCACCGCAGGACCGCCATACGGCCCCTTCCCATCCCCGCCCGTCAACGTGCGAAGGATCTCCTTGCCGCTCGGATCGAAGACCGTGATCCGAAACGGCGCGAGCGCCACCTCGACCTTGGCGCCCGCCCCCGCGATTACGACAGGCGGCCCCGCCGCTGCCGCGCTGTCATCGTCGTCATCGCAAGCCGGCGCACAAGCGACCGCGACGAGCACGACCGCACCCCATCCAACCCGAGAAGCCCTCATCGGGAGGGACTTTAGCGCGCGGCCCTCACGATCGACGTCTCATCTTCGCCGGCTTCTTCTAGCGCGGCAGCGCGAACGTCATCACGAGCTAGCGAGCGCCGCGATCGCTTCCATCGCGGGTCTCGCGCGCTCGTGGGCGGCCGACGCCTGGAGGAAGTTGAACGGCGCCATGACCCCGCCCGTGTGGTACGCGTGCTTGAGCCGCGCGCCAGCGCCGACCGGCTCGATCGAGTGCGTCATGCGCGTGTGAAGGAGCGGACCGACCTTCCACACGACGTCGAAGCTCTTCTGCGGCTGGACGTTCTCGAGGTGAAAGCTCACCCCCGTATCCAACCCCACATCGACGATCGCGTTGCCGCCCGAGCCGGCCTCGAACGGACCACCAAACGTGATCGACTTGATGTGAGGCATCCACCGCGTCCACCCCGCGACGTTCGCGTAGACCGCCCAGAGGTTCTGCACCGACGCCGACGTGTCCAAGGTCTCTTCCCAGTCGTACATGCGCCAAGTCTCGCATCGAAACGAAAGGGTTGGGAAGACGCGCCGAAGCCCCGCGACTTGTCGTCCAGCTCTCTCTTGCGCGCCAGCCGCGAACCTGTCTGCTCGAACGGATCGATCGCGTTTGCGTTTCGATCACGTTCAGCCGTGCGTTCGAAATCTACTACTCGAATCTCAGTGCCGGAGGAGGGAGTCGAACCCCCGACCTAGCGCGTATGAAACGCCCGCTCTAACCAACTGAGCTACTCCGGCCAGGTCTGTCGTGTCGAAAGCCACGCCGATCTAAACCGGACGCCTCGGGTTGGCAAGCCCGGTGAATTTCGCGCCTATTTCCCTATTTGATGATGGGGTTCTTCGCGATGAACGGGGCGCGGATCTTCAGCGTGGTGCGGCCCTGATCGCGGAGGGCGGCAGGGAGCGGCTCGAAGGGCATCGCGCGCTTGATCGCGTCGGCGCAGTTGCGGTCGAACTCCTCGATGCCGCTCGGGCGGATGGGCGGCCACGTGACCTTCGCGGTGCCGTCGGCGGCGATCGAGAACTCGATGATGACGGTGCCTTGCTTCAGCTCCGCCATCGCGCTTCGCGGAAACGCGTTCGCCCAGAGCGGGTCGATCTTCGCGTGGAGCTTCCGGAAGTACGGCATCAGCATCGGGTCGTTCGTGTTCCAGTCGATGAGCTCGCCGTCGCCGGATCCCAGCGGGCGTGCGATCGAGCCGCGCGCGACGCTGCCGCCGCCAGCGCCCGGGTCGGGCATCGGAGAGGCGGTGCCACCCCTGCCCTGCGCGCCGGCGCCGCCGGCGACGCTCGCGTGGACGAGGTTCTGGACGGCGCTCGCGACTTCTTGATCGCTGTCGACCGTGTCGTTGGGTCGGCCGTTGTAGATGCCGGGCACAGTCGGCGCGCCTTCGGTGACGGATGGGCGCGCGTACGCGATGCGTGCGCCCTTGAAGTGATCTTCGCCGGGACGACCATCGCGGACGCCGACGCCGGGGCTGCCGAAGAGCTGGCCTGCGCGCGCGGCGCCGGGGGATTGACCGGCGGCGCTCGGGTCGTCTTCGCCGCTCGCGCCGATGTGGCCACCGAGGACGGCGGCTTGGCCGGAGACCATCGAGCCGCGGCTCGGGTCGGCGGGCGCGTTCGGGCGGCGTTCGTTGCGCTCGCCTTTGCCCGTCGCGAGGAAGGTGAGCTCCATCGGGTGCGTCGTGGCGCGACGGTCGTCGTGCGTGGTGCGGCGCGCGGCGGTCTTGAGGCGCTGCACTTGATCGCGATCGAGGCGACTCAGCTCGTCCATGTTGAGCTTCATCTGATCGTCCATCGCGGCGAGGTTCGTCGCGCGTGCGCCGTTCGTGTCGCCGCCCGCGCCGGGTGAGCCGGTGTCGACGCGCGCGACCGAGGAGCCGCCGAACGCCGTCGGGGCTTCGCCTTCTTTCACGACCTCGCGGTCCGCGTTGAGCGTTCCTTCGGCGACGCCGGGGAGCTCGATCGCGATCACGTTCGGAGGTCCTTCGACCTGACGGCGCGCGGCTTCACGCGCCTCCTTCTCGGCGAGCGAGTGGTACGCGATGACGCCGACGCCGCCGACGATGGCGAGGTGGGCGACGATGGATCCGACGATCGACCAGGTCGCCTTCGCGGGGGCGAGGTTTCTGGTCACTTTCGGGGTGGTGTCGTCGATCGAATCGTCTGCCAAGGCCTTACTTTCAGCGTACGAACTTTGTGTCGATTGTGCCATTCGTTGGACGGTCGACAGCGAGATCCGATGTAAGTGGCATCCCGGGCTCGAGGCGCGTCGCTTGTGTTCAAACGCCCGGGAAATGACGGCGAAATCGACGCTCGGCGTTCACGGTGGTCGCCTCGCAGAGCGCCTCGAACGGAATTCCACGAAGCTCCGCCACCCGCCGCGCCGTGTGGACGACGTAGGCAGGCTCGCATGGCTTTCCGCGTAGGGGCACCGGCGCCAGGTAGGGGCTGTCGGTCTCGACGAGGATCCGATCGAGCGGCGCCCACTTCGCGACGTCTTGGATCGCGACGGAGCTCTTGAACGTGACGATGCCCGAGAAGGAGATGTCGAAGCCGAGCGCCAGCGCCTTCTCGGCGAATGCGCGGTCTTCGCTGAAGCAATGGATGACGCCGCCGACGTCACGCGCGCCTTCGCTCGTCAGCACGTCGATCGTGTCGTCTGGAGCGGAGCGCGTGTGAACGACGATGGGCTTCTTGTGTTTGCGTGCAAGATGCACGAGCCTCGCGAACACGTCGCGCTGCGTGTCACGTGGGGAGTGATCGTAGTGGTAGTCGAGGCCGATCTCGCCGACCGCGAGGACGTCAGGCTCGGCGGCGAGCGCGTCGAGCTCGGCATGAGCCGCGTCGTCGAGCGTCGTCGCGTCGTGTGGATGCACGCCGACGGCCGCGCCGATCCGCTCGGGGAGTCGCTTCGCGAGCGCGACCGCAGCGCGCGCCGGGGCGAGGTCTCGCCCGACACCGATGACGACGAAGCCGCGGATGCCTGCCGCCGTGGCGCGCGCGAGCACGTCGTCCGGCCCTGCGGGGAAGTACTGCGGATCGAGGTGGCAATGCGTGTCGATGAGCGACGACGCCATGGTAGTCATGCCGTATCGTAGCGATCGGCCAGCGAATGATCGACGAAGAATCGTTTCGAGCGCTCCTCGACCAAGACGGCATCCTTCGTCCCGGCGCGTTGGGGGTGAAGCCCCCATTGGATCGAAGCCACGCCTACGCCGTGTTCGCGCAGCGGGACAGCGCCGTGCTCGACATCGGCGCGCTGAAGACGCAGGCCACGCGCTTCTTCGGCGCGAAGCTCGGGCTCACGGTCGAGAAGCGCTACGGGCTTCATGAGCCACGCGAAGACCTCGCGCGCCTCGTGCTGCTCGCGGACGACGGCGCGAGCGGTCGCGATGCCGGGACGCGGCTTTGTTACGGCAGGCCGGCCGACGCAAACGATCACGCGGCCGCGGCGCGCGCAGAGGAGATGCAGAGGACGAGCGGCATGTCGCTCCTCGCCGAGCGATGCAAGATGCTCTGGCTCGTGATGATCGAAGGGGCCGCGGGGACAAGCGCGCCCGATCCTGACGCCGATCGCGTGGCGCTCACGATCGCCGCGATCCTCGCGAGCTCGCTCCTCGGGCCCATCCTGTCGCCGAACGGCGATGAGCTCTTTGGCGTACGCACCGCGCGGATCAAGCTCGAACGCCGCGCGCAGCCGTATCGCTGATCGCACGCGTCAGTCCGACAGCGACTGGCAATATTCGGCGTAGAGCTTGCCCTTCGCGGTGCCTTCGGCGAAGGTGACGTCGACGTCGAGCGTGACGCTCTTGTCGCCGTCGATCGCGACGACTGTGATGTTCGCGCTCGTCGCCTTGATGAAGGGCTTCGGGTCGGTGATCTGGTCGCCCTTGAAGTCGAGGTACGAGATCGCGATGCCGTCGGCGAGCGTGTACTTCGTGCCGGCCGCGCCGCGAGGCACGCCGCTCACGATCATCGTTCGGTTGGGCGACGGCGAAGACTCGGTCGGGCACGCCGGGTCGCCGCCTTCGTGCGCTTCGATGTAGAGCGTGCTCGCGCCGGCGTCGTCTTTGCTGTTTCCGAACTGCGCGCGGACGAGCGTGCGGGACACCGCGTTGATCGTCGCGTTGATCGACGTCGCCGCGCCTCCGCTCGATGAGGCATCGCCGGCGTCGCCGCCCGACGACGACGACGACGACGCGTCGCCACCCGAAGACGACGACGATGACGAAGAAGAGGAAGACGACGACGATGCGCCGCCGTCGGTCGCGGCGCTCGGCGTGGCGTCGGACGAGCAGGCGACGTGAAGGAGGCCGGCTGCGGAGATGACCGTCGCGAAGAACGTGGCGTAGTGGGTGCGCTTCATGCCGAGGTCGCCCAGCGTAGCATCCTCACTCGCGACGCGCCGCCGGCGCGCTCATTCCAGCTTGGCGGGCTCGCGCGCGAGGCGCTCGTCTTTCGAGAGGAGCGCCTCGCCCGGCCGCCGGAAGAGGAGCGCGAGGACGCTCGCGCGGACGAGCCAGTCGGTGGTCGATCCCATCCACACGCCGGCGAGCCCGAACGAGAGCGCGATCGCGAACAGCCACGTCGCGGTGAGACGGACGAACACGGCGCCGACGAGGCTCACCCCGAGCGCTTGGCGTGTTCGACCTGCGCCGCGAAGCGACTGCGCGAGCACGAGGCCGGTCGCCATGAAGGGCTGCGCGACGGCGAGCACCGGCATCGTCGATCGACCGATCGCGATGACCTTCGCGTCGTCCGAGAAGAACGGCAAGACGACGTCACGCAGCGCGAACGCCGCGATCCCGAACGAGGTCAGCGTGAGGATCGCGTAGCGAGCGGCGATCCATGCCGCGGCCTTCGCTTGATCGGGCTCCTTCGCGCCGAGCTTCTGCGCGACGAGCGCCGCCGCCGCGACGCCGAAGCCATCTCCGGAGAGAAAGCAGATCGACTCGATCGAGATCAGCGATTGGTTGGCGGCCATCGACGCATCACCGAGCCGCGTCACCGTCAGCGCGTACGCGATGAAGCCGACGTGGTAGATGAGCCGCTCGAGGAACGCGGGCGTCCCTACCTGAACGAGCGCGCGTGCCTCTTCGCGTGACGAGACGACCGCGGTGGTGGTGGGTGAAGCCGCCGTCCTGCGGAGCGACACCTTCCGTGATCGGCTCATGAGCGCGAGCGTCGCCAGGACCGCTTCGATCGCGAACGTGACGCCCGTGCTGATGCCTGCGCCCTTCGCGCCCATCGACGGCAGGCCGAAGAGGCCGAGGATGAGCACGCGGTTGAGCGCGACGTGCACGATGTTGGCGACCACGCCGATCGCGAGCGGTGTCCTCGTGTCGCCGCCCGCCTGCAAGATCGCGATCGACGTCGCGCCGACGAACACGAGCGGCGACGCGACGATCGTCATCCCGAGGTAGCCGCGCGCCTCGGCGAGCGCCGCGGGCGAGACCGTCTCCTTCGTCGCGTATGGGATCGCGTCGAGCACGAGCGGCGTCGCGAGCGCGAGGGCGACGCCGATCGCGAGGGCAGCGCCGAGCGAGAGCAGCGCGGCGCGTCTCGCCTTCTCGGGTTCCCCTGCCCCGACATGCCGGCCCACGCGCGCGATCGTCCCGACCTCGAAGGCCGAGAACACGCTCCAGATCGACCACTCGAGCGCGCCGCCGATCTGCATCGCCGCCAAGGAAGACTCGCCGTGGCGGCCGAGCATGACGCGATCGACGACGAAGACGAGCGTCTGCAAGAGCGAGTGCAGGATCGCCGGGATCGCGAGGCGTCGGACCTCACGCGCAAGCGCTGTCTTGTCGATCACGACATCAAGGTCGAGGAAGGGATGGCGACGTGCTCAGCCGACGAGATCGCTATAGCGCTTGCGGAGAAGCATGCTCGCGAGGTCGACGCCGCATGCGTCGCAGTATTTGAAGCGCTCGGCGAGGCGATCGAGCGTGCCCCGCGCTTGACGGCTGCGGTGCATGTCGAGGCCGGAGCCTTCGTCACGAACGAGGATGACGATGTCGCGCGCGATCTTGGCGACCTCGGTGCGTTTGTCGCTGAAGATCGCGTCACGGAGGCGACGGAGGTGCTGCGGGAACACCGTCGCCGCCTCGACCTTCTGGCCTGGATGATCGATCGCCCACGCGGCGATCGCGCTGATCATCTGCTTGCGCGACTCTTCGGCGCCGCCCTTCACGTCGAGCAGGCGCTCGAGGTCGCGCATCATGTTCTCGTCGGGCTCTTCGTATTCGCCGGTGAGACGATTGCGAATGCGCTCCTTCTTCACCCAGACGCTGACGTGCTGGACGTACTTCTCGAAGAGGTCGTCGTACTGCTGATCGTCGACGAGGCCGCTCGAGGCGTAGAGCTCTTGCTCCCAGACCGTGAGCAGCCGCGAGAACAGCGTCTCGCGGAACAGCTTCACGTCGTGGTAGCCGCCGGCCTGCGTGTCTTGCTGCAGCCACTCGAACTCCGCCTTGCGGTTGCAGAGCTGCTCGAGCTCGTCGAGGACGGCGAGCGGCGACAGGCATCGATACACCGTCGACTGCGCGGCATCGAGCAGCACGCCGCGGATCTCGCGCGGGCTCGCGCCGATGCGTCCTTCGTAGATCGGGTACGAGTCGCTCTCCTCGAAGACCTCACGGATGCCTGCGCGAAGCACCTTCTGCGCGTCGGCCTCGAGGCGCTCGGGCGCGCGTGAGGTGGCGTAGAGGTCCATCTTCTCGACGGCGGTGAGGCCCGAGAGCGCGTTCGAGAGGGCGCGCGCGTACTTGTCCGTGTTCGGCTTTCGCATGCGCGTGAGCACGGCGAACTGCGCCGCCATCTCGGTCGCATGCGGCGCGACGTGGCGCCGAATGTGAGGCACCACGTGGGTGTCGTAGATCTGCTGCTCGTGGATGGCGCTCCGCAGATACGGCGTTCGAATGAGCTCGAGGCGACCGCGGAAGCTCGCGAACTCGGGGTGCTCGCGGAACGCGTCGAGGTGGAGCTCGTTGGCGCTTCCCGTCATCACGCAGTTGAGCAAGACGTTCTGCTGCGTGAGGGCGACCTCGCCCGTCTCGATCGAGAGCTGGAGGTATTTGAACGCGTCGAGGGGACGCTTCAGGAGATCGCTGAACTCGAGGACACCGCCCGCCGCGTCGATCAGCTCGCCTTTGGCTTCGTAGAGCGTCACGGCTTGGAGCGACGCGGGGAGCGACGCAAGCGAGCGGTCCATCGTGAGCTGGCGCTCGGCGGCGTCGACGCTCATCTGCGGCCCGATCGTGACGGCGCCGACGCGGTAACGCTGCGAGATGAAGTAGCGCTCGACTTGAACGTGCTTCAGGACCTCGGTGTACGAGCCGCTGTAGCTCGAGAGGAGCGCCTCGAAGACGGCTTGGCTCTTGTGCGAGAGCTCACCGCGCATGATCCAGTCGCTGAACTCTTCGCTGAGCGCCGCGCTTCCGTTCTCGTTCCGCGCCTTCGCGAGCCGCTCGAGAAGCTTTCGCCGCTCGTCGATCGGGATCAAGAAGAGCGGGTGATCGCGCACCTCGACGAGCAGCTTCGCGTCGATCTGATCGTCCGGGAGATGCGCGTACGTGCCGACCTGCGACGACTGCTCTTTCTGGCCGAAGCCAAGGCTGCCGCGGAGCGTCTTCGAGGACGGAAAGACCCAGTTGAAGCGGTAGAGCGCGCCTTCGTCGATCGTCGAGTAGTTCTCGAGGCCGCGCATGATGCACGCGACGATGGTGCTCTTGGCCGAGCCGTTGGGCCCGTGAAGGAGCACGAGCCGATTTGGTCGTCCTTCGCGCACGAAGTTCGAGACACTCCGATAGATCTCCTCCTGAACCTGCTCCTGTCCGATGAGCGCGTGGTGGCTCTGCGACGGATCCCAGCTCAGATCGAAGATGCGCCAACGGGTGAACTTGCCCCACGGCTGCTCGACGACGGAGGTGCCGTAGTGATCGAAGCAGTCGCGAAGGTAGCGGCTGGCGTCGCGCGCGTAGCGAATCGGATCGCTTGCGAAGAGATCGAGGTATTCGGAGAACGAAAGGACACGGCGCCCTTTCTGGAAACGCTTCTCGACGCTCTCGGCGACGGAGGTGATTTCCGCCGCGATGCTCGTCTTGTCGCTCATGGAACGAGGGTACACCCCTCGTCGGATCGTGGGGTGAGAAGACTCGCGTACCTCTTCTTCTGCGCGCGCCACAAAAGCGAACGAGGCAACGCTCCGATGTGGAGCATTGCCTCGAAACGACGCGTGAGAAGCTTACTTAACCGGAACCTTGATCGGTCCCTTGCACGTGTCGCCGTTGCAGACGAACGCAGTGACGGTCCCCTCGCACTTGGCGCCCTTGAACTTGGCTTCGTGCTGGTCCACGCTGACCTTTTCGCCCTTGTCCCACTTCCAAGGCGCCTTGTCGTTCGTGTGCCAGGGTGACTTCGAGGTCGCAGTGACCTGCCCACCGGAGCACGAGATGTTCACGAGCTCTTCATCGCCCGCGCGTGATTCCGTGGTTGCTGTGATGGCGACGACTGCTGCACCGACCGCCAAGAGAGAGCCCAGGATCTTCGACACTCGCATCATTCACTCTCCTTCAGACAAGTTCCGCGCGTGGAATTGTCGCGTCTGTGATTGGTAGTTTCAAGCTATCCGTCGGCTCCCAAAGACGAGTTTGCGTTCGGTTCGACGGAGGCTGCGCTCGAAGCTTCAACCCTTTTCGTTCTTTTTTGTTCGTTGAATCCCGTGTCGTTTCTGTCTGTTTCAGCGAACGTAGAGCTCGAGGTAAGGCTCCACATCTTGAGAAGATGATGAGCCCAACGCTGCTGCGCTGGCCACGAATTCTGGCGTTCGCTCCGCGCCGCCTCCACTGAGAGCAAACGTCATTCCGGTGCGCGTTTCGTTCTCGGCCGTGACGGCGATCCCTTGGTCCGAAGGGTCATGACGGCCCCAATGTCGAACAAGCTCGCGCACATCCAAGCGAACCAAGGTCGGTCCGCCTTGTTCGACCACAGTGGTGGGCGACCGTGTCTCTGTAGAGCGCGGCTGCATGGCCCACGAGACCGATCCGCCCTGCCAGGAATCTATGATCCGGGTTGCGTGTAGGGAAATGGAGGCAGGATCGTCATCCACGAGGCTCGAGCGGTGGAGCACCACGTACGCCTCGACGATGTTCGCGGCCTCGGGGATGGCGACCGAGAAGCGCAAGAAGAGCTTCCCGTCGTCTTTGCCAAGCGAAAACACGGTGGGGAGCGCGCCGTTCGAGGCGCCGTCGCTCCTCTTCACGTAGGCCACGTCGAGCGGGCGAACGACGAGACGCCGCGCGCTGTCGACCGCGGGCTTCACGGTCGCCTTCTCGACCTGACAGCGCCCCGCGACGCAGGCGCTCTTGTTTTCGCACTCGCTCGAGGCGGTGCACATCCGCGCGCGAGGGACGCAGCCGCTGCTCATCACGCCGAGCGGCGCGAGCGCGATAGCGAGCATGACAACTTTGCGTCGCACGGCGGCGAGCTTAGCATGCCACTCGATGGCGGAGGCGAGCGCGGAGAGCGCCGAACAACAAGAAGACAAGCGCGTCGGCCGGAGACCCTCCGCCGACAAGAGCCCCGTGCCTCTGCTGCGCGTCCGCGATCTCGTCACCAGCTTTCGCACCGAGCAAGGGATCTTGCGCGCGGTCGACGAGGTCTCGTTCGAGGTGCCGGAGGGCGGCACGCTCGGCATCGTCGGCGAGAGCGGCTGCGGAAAGAGCGTGACGGCGCTCTCGATCCTCCGGCTCATCCCCCACCCCCAAGGCGCGATCGAGCAAGGGGCGATCGAGCTACGGGGCAAGAACATCCTCGCGCTCACCGAGCGTCAGATGCAGGACGTCCGCGGCAACGAGATCTCGATGATCTTCCAAGAGCCGATGACGAGCCTCAACCCCGTCTACACCGTCGGGGCCCAGATCATCGAAGCGATCCGCCTCCACCAGAAGAAGTCGCGGCGCGAGGCACGCGAGCGCGCGATCGAGATGCTCCGCCTCGTCGGCATCCCTGCCCCCGAGACGAACGTCGACGCCTACCCGCACGAGCTCTCCGGCGGCATGCGCCAGCGCGTGATGATCGCGATGGCGCTCGCCTGCGAGCCGAGCCTCCTCATCGCCGACGAGCCCACCACCGCGCTCGACGTCACGATCCAAGCGCAGATCCTCGACCTCATCACGAAGCTCCGCGACAAGCTCGGCATGGGCGTCGTGCTCATCACGCACGATCTCGGCGTCGTCGCCGAGGTCGCCAGCCATGTCGTCGTCATGTACGCCGGGCGCGTCGTCGAGTCCGCTCCGGTGAAGAACCTCTTCGATCATCCACGGCATCCCTACACGCGTGGTCTGCTCCGCAGCCTGCCGTCGTTCGATCCGCCCAAGGTGGCGGCCGAAGGCGCGCGCCGGGCTCGCCTCCCCGTGATCGAGGGCATCGTGCCGGACCTCATGACGCTTCCGCCAGGCTGTCGGTTCGCGGACCGCTGCCCGATGGTGATCGAGGCGTGCCGCAAAGAAGAGCCCGCGCTCCTTCGCATCGGCGAAGATGCGACGCACTTGTCGCGATGCATTCGCGCGGACGAGGTATGAGCGAACGGCGCGGATGGCCTAGGATGGGTTGAGGGGCAAGGGAGAGACGTGGCGGGCACCGAAGGACAGACGCAGGACAAAGGCAACGCTGCGGGCGACTCGACGAGCGTCGGCACGGTGCCTCCGCCCGGAGGCGCGCGCCCGCGCACGCTCGTCGCCACCGAGAAGCTCGGCAAATACTTCCCGGTCGGCTCGAGCTTCTTCGCGCGATCGCAGAAGCTCCTCCGCGCCGTCGACGGCGTCTCGCTTCGCGTCCGTCGCGGCGAGACGCTCGGCCTCGTCGGCGAGAGCGGCTGCGGAAAGAGCACGCTCGGCCGGCTCATCTTGCGCCTCGTCGAGCCCACGTTCGGTCGCGTCGTCTACGACGGCAAGGACATCCTCCCGCTCTCCGCGAGCGACATGCGCCCGCTTCGGCGCAAGATGCAGATCATCTTCCAGGATCCCTACTCGAGCCTGAACCCTCGCATGACCGTCCGCGACATCGTCGGCGAGGCGATCCAGATTCACAAGCTCGCGACGACGAAGAAGGACGAAGAGGAGATGGTCGCCGCGCTCCTCGCGAAGGTGGGCCTTCGTCCCGATCACATGGCGCGCTACCCGCACGAGTTCTCGGGCGGACAGCGGCAGCGCATCGGCATCGCGCGCGCCCTCGCGGTGCAGCCCGAGTTCATCGTTTGCGACGAGCCGATCAGCGCGCTCGACGTCTCGATCCAAGCGCAGATCGTGAATCTGCTGATGGACCTGCAAGACGAGCTCGGCGTCGCCTTCCTCTTCATCTCGCACGATCTCCGCGTCGTGCGGCACATCAGCCATCGCGTCGCCGTGATGTACCTCGGCAGGATCGTCGAGCAAGGGACGACCGAACAGGTGTACGGCACGTCGCAACACCCGTACACGCGCGCGCTCCTCGGCGCGGTGCCGAAGCCCGACACGGAGAACAAGCGCCTCCGCATCGTGCTCGAGGGCGACGCGCCGAGCGCGATCGATCCTCCTCCCGGTTGCCCGTTTCATCCGCGCTGCCCGCGGCGCGTCCCGGGGACGTGCGATCGGGAGATGCCCACGCTCGCCGAGCAGCAGCTTGGCTCGGGACACAAGGTGGCGTGCTGGAATCCGCATCTCGATGCCGGCGTTTCCCTCTCAAACCCGGGCGATGCACCGATCAGCAATGACTTTCGCGCGCCGCTGATGGCTCCCGAAGCGCAGCCGACCGAGCCCGAAGCGGACACCACGACGAAGAAGGGGGATTGAGTTGAGTGCGGAGCAGCCGCGCACGATCGGTCGCTACGAGGTCGAGCGCTTGCTCGGCCAAGGCGGCATGGGTCGCGTCTGGCTCGCCCGCGACACCGTCCTCGGACGACGCGTCGCGATCAAGGTGCTGCGCGACGACCTCGCGCTGCCGCCCACCGTGCGTGACGAGCTCATCGTTCGGATGGGCCACGAGGCACGCGCCGCGGCGGCTGTGAGCCACCCTAACATCGTCACGCTCTACGACATGGGCGAGGACCCGAAGCTCGGCCTCTACCTCGTCTTCGAGTACGTGACGACGAGCGAGAAGCCGTACGAGACCGCCGCGAGCGCGCCAGCGAGCAAGGACGAGAGCAGCGTGATCGTCGACATGCCGACGTCGCTCCGCGATCGGCTGAAGCTCGGACCGATCCCGTGGACCGAGGTCGCCAAGCTCGCGCGTGAGCTCGGCAGCGCGCTCACGTTCGCGCACGGCGCGGGCGTCATCCATCGCGACATCAAGCCCGAGAACATCCTCTTCTCGCGCAACGGATCGAAGATCGCCGACTTCGGCATCGCGCGCATCCCCGACTCGACGATCACGCGCGCCAACACCGTGCTCGGCACGCCGGCGTACACCGCGCCCGAGGCCCTCTCGAAGGGCGAGTTCAGCCCCGCGTCGGATCAATTCTCGCTCGCCGCCACGCTCTACGAAGCGGCGACGGGCGCGCGAGCATTCGCGGGCGAAGACGCGATCGTCACCGCCGGCAAGGTCTCGAGCGAGCCTCCGCCTCCGCTTCACGAGTCGCTCGGTCCCGAGCCTGCCGTCAAGGCGCTCGACGTCGTGCTCCAGCGAGGCCTGTCGAAGGCGCCCGAGGATCGCTTCGCCTCGTGCATGGAGCTCGGCAACGAGGTCGCGCGCGCGATCCAAGAAGAGTCGCGACGACCTTCCCCCTCGGCGCGTGGCGGCGGCTCGCTGCTCACGCCAATCCCAGGGCTCGCAGGTGTGCTCGAGCTCGAACGAACGCCCCTGTCGTCCCGCGTCGCGCTCGTCCAGCGTGCGATCAGCGAGCATCCGAGCGGCGTGTCGTCCGAGACGCCGCGTCCGTCGATCTTCCTGCGCAAGCGCACTCATCGCTTCCAGAACATCGCGGCAGGCCTCGCGCTCATCACGATCGTCGTGCTCGTCTTGCTCGGACGCCGCACGCCGCCCGTCGCGAACGACGCCGACGCCGGCGCAGGGGCCTCCGCCGCCGGGGCGGCCTCGAACGGCTTGCCGCAGGCGAGCGCGGCGCACTCCGCGCGCCCGAAGACTCCTAAGCCGAAGTCGAGCAGCGGGACCACCGCGAACGTTCGTCCTTCGCCGTCCGCGTCGAGCGAGGCGCCTCCGGACGCAGGAAGCGCGCGCGCGCCGGACGACGACGGCAACGAGTAAGCGCGTCAGGTCTTCTTCTGCCAGGCCTCGAGCTTGCCGAGGAGCTCGCGCCACGCGCCGCTCCCCTTGCCCGTCGCCTCCTGCGAATCGACCGGCCGCCCATCTGCACCAGGGAGCGCGACGAACGGGACGAACTTGAACGTGTAGCCCGCAGAGCCGAGGCGATCGATGTCCTTGTCGGCGTCGAACGCAAGGAGCGTGACGGTGCCGAGCTGATCGTCGAGGCGCCCGGACTCGATCTCGGCCTTCAGCTTCTTGCAGGGCTCACACCACGTCGCCGACACGTACACGACGAGGACGCGGTCTTGCGCCTTCGCCTCGAGCCGCTTCGTTCGAATGAGCGAGAGCGCGTCGCTGTCTTGGGACGCGACCTCGACCTTCACACGGCCCTTCGGCTTGCCTTCCGCGCTGGTCGTGGACGCGGCCCCGGTCGTCGACGGCGTGGTGGTGGACGAAGGGTTGTCGTTCGAGATCCCGTTCTTCGTTGGCGGATTGCACGCCGCGATCGCCAGGATCAGCGTAACGAGCCAGGCAAAGGAAGCGCGCGCGATCATCGCTTACCGGGGCCGCCCTTGCGCGGCCCACGTCTCGACGAGCTGGATCTCCTCGAGCGAGAGCGGATCGTAGCCGAGCGGCATCCCGCGCACGGGGCCAGTCTCGACGTTGTTCTCTTCTTCCTCGTGACGCGCCATGAGCGCGCGGACGATGCGCGGGACGTTGTCCGGTCCTTCCTTCGCGAAGATGCTCGACCGTTCGCCCTTGTCGTCGAGGTAGCCGGCGGTGATGCCGTTGTAGTCGGAGAGGTTCAGCCCGCGCGGCTTGAAGCCGAGGCCGCCAGAGTTGCCGGGGCCGCCGTCGCCGATCGCGTAGTCCGGCTCGGAGTGGCAGTGCCAGCAGGTGCGGTGGAAGACCTTCTCGTCGACCTCTTTGAAGGTCACCTTGCGATCGAGGATCGGCAGGCGTGCGAGCTTGCCCTTCGCGGGCGGGAGCGCGAGGTCCGCGCTGAAGATGTACGCGGCGAGATCCTTCACCTCGGCCTTGGTGAACGTCACCTTGGGCATCGGTGTGTCGGGCTTCACCGCCTTTGGATCCTCGAGCCACGCCATGAGCTTCGAGCGCGTCATACGTTCCCGCGTGAAGCGAAGATCTGGCGCGAGGCGACGGCCGCGCTCGAGATCTTTTCCGTCCATCGCAGGCGGCGCGGACGCGTTGACCGCGGCGACACCCGTGAACGAGTGGCACGTGCCGCAACCTTTCGAGTCGAGCAGAGCGCGCCCTTTGCCGAGATCGCCGCCGGTCGCCTCGTCGGCGCTCGCCTTCGGCTCGGGATCGGGGACGAGGTACGCGGCGATGTCGCGCGCGTCGGCCGGCGTGATCGCGAGGCGCGGCATGTATTGATGCAAGTTGGGCCGGAGATCCGTCGGCGTCAGCAGGTAACGCTCGACCCATTTGCGCGTGAGGCGTTTGTTCGACGCCTCGAGCGACGGCGCGTCGGCGAGCTCCTTGATGCGAGGCTTCCATCGCGCAATCGACGCGGGAGGCGCGGTGAACCGATCCTCCATGATGTCCTTGTGGCAATGCACGCAGTGCTTGTTCTGCACGGCGGCGGGATGCCCCGTCCCGTCGTGGCAACGGTTGCACTGGTAGGTGAGCACGAGCTCCTTGCCGTGCGCAGGGTCGGCGGGTGCGTCGACCGCGCTGAGCGCCGACGACGAGCTCACGGGCGCCGCCGCGTCCTTGCCTCCGGACGGATCGGGTTTTGGCTTGCTCGGACAGCCTGCGAGGAGAGCCGCGACACCGAGCGCAATCACGAAGCGAGACGAACGCATGGGAGCGAGATCCGTTGTATCAGGTTGGAATGGGCACGGCTTAAACGACAACGCCCCACCAGGGTTGGCAGGGCGTTCGGGTCGTGTCAGTCGAACGAGTCGACGAGGGTTTGGGAGAGGGCTTCGATCACGCCTTCGCCGCGAACGCCGGAGCGGTGGGCTTCGACGGGATCGCCGGAGAAGCCGGCTTGCACACGCCCGGCGTCTTCGACATCTCTTCGCAGCGCTTGATCGCGGCTTCGGCGCCTTCGAGGTCACCCTTCTCGCTGCGGAGCTTGGCGAGCGCCGCGTATGCGTGCGGCGAGCCCATGAGGTCCTTCTGCGCGAGCCCCTGAAGGATCTTCAGCGCCTCTGGCTGGCCGTGCGGGAGCTTGCTGAGCGCTTCGCCGAGGTCGGCTTGCACCGACGGATCGTTCGGGCGCTTGGCGTCGATTTCGCGGATCGATTGAACGGCCCACTCGAGGTTCGCGTTCGGGGTCCATTCGCCTTGCGACGCGAAGCCCGCCGTCTTCTCGTTCACGGCGCCGTTCGAACGAACGACGGCGAGCGCGAAGACGCGAAGACCGCGCGTCTCGAGCGGGTTGGCACCGGCGGTGGCGACGCGAACACGCGGGAACGTCCCGAGGATCGCCTTGGCCGCGACGAGGTTCTGACCGCTCTCGAGCGCCTTCTCGGCGCGGGCGATCTCTTGGACCGGCGTGGGCTTTTGCGGGGTCGGATCCATGCGGATCGACATGCCACAGGCGCTGGCGTCGCTCGCGTAGGTGGAGACGGCGAGGACGGAGGGAACGACGGCGAGGGCAACGGCAGCGAGCTTGATGATCTTCATTGGAATCGGTCCTTCTCTGACGGCTCGGCTCTTCGAAAGTTCCGTCGTCTCTTTGGGTGACAAATCACGCCGGTCACGGAGGCTCCCAGACAAAGGTCGAACCTCGACATTTCGCTTACTTAGCGTCCTGCCATGGCTTCGACTTCTCTTGGAACGCTCGAACGTCGTCGAGCCTTGACCTTCCGTGACCAGAAACCTGGCGGAGGCGCAATTAGGTAGGAGATTGTAGGTATGGCCTTTCTCCTTTAACAGCGCCCCGAGTTTGAACTACCCCTGGGGGTCCCTTTTCCTTGGGAGCTCTGGAGATCCATTCGTGAGCAGCCAATCCGAGACCTCGAAGAATCCGACCCCCGCCGGCGCGACGTCGCCTGGGTCCTCGCCGTCGCCGTCCCCGTCGGCCGGCTCGCATGATCCGCCTCTCACACGCCCGAGCGGCCAGCTCGATCACCTCGCCGACCTGTACCGGCAGATGGTGCTCATTCGGCGAATCGAAGAGGAGGCGGCGCGCGCCTACGCCCAAGGAAAGATCGGTGGCTTCCTTCACCTCTACATCGGGCAAGAGGCCGTCGCGGTCGGATCGATCGCGGCGCTCAAACCCGAAGACTACGTCGTCACCACCTACCGCGATCACGGCGTCGCGCTCGCCAAGGGCATGAGCCCGAAGGCGCTGATGGCGGAGCTCTTCGGCAAGGCGACGGGATGCTCGAAGGGCCTCGGCGGCTCGATGCACATGTTCGACGCGGAGACGAACATGCTCGGTGGCTACGGCATCGTCGGCGGCCACATCCCGCTCGCAGCCGGCGTCGCGTTCGCGTCGAAGTACCGCGCCGATGGTCGCGTGACGTTGTGTTACTTCGGCGAAGGCGCCGTGAGCATCGGCGGCTTTCACGAGGGCGTGTCGCTCGCGGCGCTGTGGAAGCTCCCGATCGTCTTCATCTGCGAGAACAACGAGTTCGCGATGGGCACGCCGCTCTCGCGCACGATGAGCGTCGAAGACGTGTCGATGAAGGCCCTCGGCTACGGGATCGATCGCGATCGGTTCTTCGCCGAAGACGTGCTCGAGGTCGAGCAGCGGATCGGCGAGGCCGTCCAGCGCGCGCGCGAGATGTCGCTCCCCACGCTCGTCGAGGTCCGCACCTACCGCTTCCGTGGTCACTCGATGAGCGATCCGGCCAAGTACCGCACGCAGCAAGAGCTCGAAGAGCGCAAGAAGCGCGATCCGCTCTTCCGCGCGCGGATGAAGCTCATCGACGAGGGCTATGGCGAAGGCCGCGTGAAGTCTCTCGAAGAGGACATCGAGAAAGAGGTCGCCGAGGCCGTGAAGTTCGCCGCAGAGAGCCCGGAGCCCGACGCCTCGCTCCTCGAGGCCACCACGTACGACGGTCCGTTCGCCGCGTAGCGCTGCACTTCGCGACAAAAAGGACCTCTTGGCGCCATCTCCCGCTGATGGCACTGTTCGCCCGACCGCCGCCTGATTCTTCGACCAGAAAGCTAAGCCACGACAGACCATGGCACGCACCGTTCGATTCCGAGAAGCTCTTCGCGAGGCAATGATCGAAGAGATGGAGAGAGACGACCGCGTCTTTCTCATGGGTGAAGAAGTCGGCCACTACCAGGGCGCCTACAAAGTCAGCGAAGGCATGCTCGAGAAGTTCGGCGAGCGTCGCGTCATCGACACGCCCATCGCCGAAGGCGGCTTCGCGGGCATCGGCGTCGGCGCCGCAATGGTCGGCCTGCGTCCGATCATCGAGTTCATGACGTGGAACTTCTCCGCCGTCGCGTTCGATCAAATCTTGAACAACGCGGCCAAGCTCCGCCAGATGTCGGGCGGTCAGTTCAAGTGTCCGATCGTCTTCCGCGGCCCCAACGCGAGCGCGCGTCAGGTCGGCAGCCAGCACAGCCACGCGATGGAGCACTTCTACGCGACCATCCCGGGCATCAAGGTCGTCGCGCCTGCGTTCTGCGACGACGCGAAGGGCCTCATGAAGGCCGCGATCCGTGACGACAACCCGGTCCTCGTGATGGAGTCGGAGACGCTCTACTCGCTCAAGGGCGAGATCGCCGACGACCTCGACGTCGTCCCGATGGGCAAGGCCCGCCTCGTGCGCGAAGGCACGGACTGCACGATCATCGCGTACTCGCGCATGACGCACGTGGCGATGGAAGCCGCCGCCGCGCTCGAGAAAGAGAACATCAGCGTCGAGATCGTCGACCTTCGATCGCTCCGTCCGCTCGACGAAGACGCGATCGCCGAGTCGGTGCGCAAGACGCATCGCTGCGTCGTGGTTCACGAGGGCTGGCCTTACGGAGGCGTCGGCGCCGAGGTCGCCGACCGCGTTCAGCGCTTGGCCTTCGATTGGCTCGACGCGCCCATCCTCCGCGTCACCACGCTCGACGTGCCGATGCCCTACAACGCCAAGCTCGAGCAGCTGTGCATGCCGCAGCCCGAACGCGTCATCGCCGCGGTGAAGCGCGTCACCCAGCGCGGTCGCACCCCGCAAGCGCACTGACCCAGCGAGAAGAAAGCAGACGATCCCATGGCGAAGATCCTCGACATGCCGAAGCTCTCTCCGACGATGGAAGAGGGCGTCCTCGCGACCTGGCACAAGAAGGAAGGCGACGCGGTCGAGGTCGACGACCTCCTCGCCGAGGTCGAGACCGACAAGGCCACGATGGAGTTCCGCGCGTTCGACAAGGGCACGCTCTTGAAGCTCCTCGTCACCGCCGGCGCGCAGGTGAAGCTCGGTCAGCCCGTCGCGATCCTCGGGAGCCCCGGCGAAGACATCTCCGCCCTCGTCGCCCAAGCGGGCGGCAGCGGAGGTGCCGCGCCGCCTGCCGAGGCGCCAAAAGAAGAAGAGCAAGCGCCGCACACGCCGCGCGCCCCTGGGTTCGCGAAGACGATGGAGATGCCCGTCGTCTCCATGTCGCAAGCGCAGAGCGACGCGGTGAACGCGAAGCAAGACGCGCCGCAGCGCGCGCCGCAGACGATGCGCCCTGCGCCCGCAACGCCGGTCGACCGCGGCAACATCCTGACGCGCACCGAGCGTGACCTTCCGCCGGCCTTGAACGGCGGCGAAGGAAGGGGCGCAGAGCGTGTCCTCGCGTCGCCGTACGTACGCAAGGTCGCGCGCGAGCGCGGCATCGATCTGCAAGGCGCGCATGGCTCCGGCGAGCATGGGCGAATCCTGCCCACCGACCTCGAGTCGCTGGCGCGCGGTAACAGCGCCCCTGCTGGCGGCGCGGGCGCAGCGCAGGCCCCTGCTCCGCTCGCACGCGCCAGCACGTCCACGGCGCTCGCGAATCCGTCGCTCGCGCAGCCCGAGGTGAGGCCGCTCTCGCCGATGCGCAAGACGATCGCGCGCCGGCTCACGCAGTCGAAGCAGACGGTCCCGCATTTCTACCTGACGATCGACGTCGACGTCGAAGAGCTCGTCGCCCTTCGCGAGCGCATCAACGGCGAGCTCGCGAGCGCGCAACCGAAGAAGAGCGCGAGCGCCAACGGCGACGCGCCGAAGCCCGACAAGATCAGCCTCAACGATCTCATCATCAAGGCCTCGGCCGCCGCGCTCCTCCGCGTCCCCGAGTGCAATGCCCAGTTCACCGAAGATGCGATCCTCGTGCACAAGCGCGTCGACATCTCGGTGGCGGTCGCGATCCCGGATGGGCTCGTCACGCCGATCGTCAGGAATGCCGACCAGAAGTCGGTCGTTGCGATCGCGCGGGAGGTACGCGACCTCGCCGCTCGCGCCCGTACGAAGAAGCTCAAGCCCGAAGAAATGACCGACGGAACGTTCTCCATCTCGAACCTCGGGATGTTCGGCATCGACGCCTTCTCGGCCGTGATCAACCCGCCGGAGGGCGCGATCCTCGCCGTGGGCCAAGCTCGCGACGAGCCCGTTGTCAAAGACGGCATGGTCAAGCCGGGCAAGAAGCTCTCGATGACGCTCTCGTGCGACCACCGCGTCGTCGACGGCGCGATCGGCGCGGCGTTCCTTGCCGAGCTTCGCGACCTGCTCGAGCGTCCGATGCGCATCCTGACGGGTTGATGATGAGCTGGGGCAGCCTCTTCCTCACGGGATTCGGGACGCTGTCCACGCTCGCGATCAGCAGCTCGGCGGACCTCGCCGGGCCTTTCGAAGGTCTCGAGCACGCGCGGCGTCCTCCGCGCA
Organism: Labilithrix sp.; assembly: GCA_044227045.1. Classification (GTDB taxonomy): domain Bacteria; phylum Myxococcota_A; class Polyangia; order Polyangiales; family Polyangiaceae; genus Labilithrix. Next base: position 207,213 of record JBGAFW010000001.1, on the reverse strand, counting down.
TCGAGAGCTTCTGGCATGGGCTCCCGCCGCCGTCCGAGCGCGCGACGGTGGGCGCGGGGATCGTCGCGCTTCGCGCGCCGCGAGATCATCGCGTGCGCATCGCGGGCGGGCGCTTCGTGATGGGCTCGACGCCCCAAGAGATGCAGGACGCGATTCAGCTCTGCGAGAAGGAGCCCTTCGGTCACGTCTGCCAACAGAACGGCGAGCGCGTGTGGTCCCCTGCCCTCGCGATACGCGCGGAGGGCCATGCCCACGAGGTCACGCTGAGCGACTTCGAGATCGACGCGATGGAGGTGACGGTCGAGAAGTACATGCGGTGTGTCGCGGCGTCGGCGTGCACGCCGCCATCGTTCACGCCCGGCGATCCGCGCTACGACGTCCCGGCGTTCCCGATCACGCATGTCCTCTGGGAGCAGGCGGTGAGCTACTGCACGTGGGCAGGCGGGCGGCTGCCGACCGAAGCGGAGTGGGAGCTCGCGGCGCGCGGCCACGTCAACAACACGTTCCCGTGGGGCAAGGTCTACTCGCCTCGCCTGTCGAACCACGGCGCGTTCGCCGACGATCCCACCGACGGACGCGACGGCTTCATCGGGCTCGCGCCGGTCGGCTCCTTTCCGGACGGCGCAACCCCAACCGGCCTGCTCGACATGGCCGGAAATGCGGCCGAATGGGTCAACGATTTCTACGAGCGCGACGAGCAGCAGTTTGGCTACCGCCGCGGCGCGCAGACGAACCCGAAAGGCCCGGCGTTTGGCGTGCTCGGGCACGTGATTCGTGGCGGCTCGTACCGCGACGGCGCGCACTGGCAGCGTGCGGCATCGCGGCGGGCCTCGACGTTCGCCGAGCGCGAAGTCGGCTTTCGTTGCGCCGCGAATCTGGCGCCAAGCTCCGCGACGCCCTAAGTTCTACCTGATGCGGATTGCGCATTTCTCGGATCTCCACGTGCTCGCGCTCGAAGGCGTGAGCCCCTCGCGCTTTTTGAACAAGCGTTTCACGGGATGGGTCAACCTTCGCCTCAAGCGGGAGCACAAGCATCGCCCGAGCCACGTGCGCGCGGTGGCGCGCGAGGTGGCCCGCGTGAAGGTCGACCACGTCGTCATCACCGGTGACCTCACGAACCTCGCGCTCGAGCAAGAGTTCGAGGCCGTCACGCGCCTCATCGAGGAGGATCTCGGCCTCGACGCGGAGCACGTCACGATCGTCCCCGGCAACCACGACCTCTACACGTCCGGAGCGATGCGCGCGCGGCGCTTCACGCGCTTCTTCGAGCCCTATCTGGAGAGCGATCTGCCCGAGCTCGCGGCCGACATGCCGCTCGGCAAGTTCCCGATCGTGAAGCTGCGTGGCTCGCTCGCGATCATCGGCATGTCGAGCGCGGTGCCGCGTCTTCCGCTCGTCGCCGCCGGCGAGCTCGGGATGATGCAGATCGAGGCGCTCGCGCGGATCCTCGCGCACGACGAAGTGAAGCGACGAACGCCCGTCCTCGCGTTCCATCATCCGATCCACAACCCACCGTCACGCCTCAAGACGTGGGTGGAGGGCCTGCGCGACGCGCCGGCGCTCGAGGACGTCCTCGCGCAGGTGTCCCAGGGGATGCTCCTCCACGGTCATCTTCATGGCCGCATGCAGCGTGCGCTCACGACCAAGACCGGCAGCATGCTGAGCGTCGGGGCGACGAGCGCGTCGCTTCACCACATCGACGAAGCGCGCATGGCCGGCTTCAACCTCTACGAGTTCAACGGCGCCGGCGAGCTCTGCGAGATCGAAGCGCACATCTTCGACCCCGAGAAGAACGCGTTCCGCATCGACAGCGTCCCGAAGTGGGTCTGACGCTCTGACCGCACAAAAACAAAGCGCCCGCTCCAAAGAGCAGGCGCTTCGTATCGGTCTCTCTCTTCGAGCTTGAGAGATCAGGCCATCGCGGCGGCGCCAGCTTGGCGCACGACGTTGATCGCCTGGAGACCCTTGGGGCCTTCCTTGATCTCGAACTCAACCATCTCGTCCTCGAAGAGGCGGCGACGGCCGTCGCCGGAGATTTGTGAGTAGTGCACGAAGACGTCAGGGCCGTTGTCCTGCTTGATGAAGCCCCAGCCCTTCTCATCGTTAAACCACTTCACCTTGCCCACTGCCATCAGATGCCTCCACTTCCACTGTAACAACTGCAACTGCCTTGAAGCTGCCGCGAGACTCTCTCAATCCCGTTCTTCGAAGCAGGGTTGCCCTGTTTCGAAGGGAGATTTGGAGGGGTCAGAACGGCTCTCTCATCGAGGTGGCGCGTACGGTACGGGAAGGCTGACTCAGGCGTCAACTTGGATTCTGCGGTGCTCCGATTCTCTTCGTGACAATGTTTGCGCAATACACGAAGACCGTGCAGCAACATGCCGAAGCTGCACGCGAAATAGCCGTTGCTGCACGCTCGGCTCAGGCGCGTGGAAAGTGCACGCATCTCGAAATGGCGCGCGTGTGGCGCCGATCTAGCGGCCAACGACGGTGGCTATTTCTTCGGCGTCGGGCCAGGCGGCGCAGCGCCCTTCTCGAGCGCGTCGAGCTCCTCGAGGTTCGCCTTCACGCGAGGGTCGCTCGGGTCGATCCCTTGCGCCGTCTTCAGGGCCTGTCGCGCTTCGCCACGCGTCTTCGGATCACGGGACAGCGCGGTCGCGAGGTTGATCCACGCGCTGGCGAGCTTCGGATCGATCTTGATCGCCTCGCGGTACTCGGCGATCGCGTCGGTCACCTTCCCCTCGAGCTGCAACGCGTAGCCGAGGTTCGAGTGGAACGTGGCGCGCTTCGGATCGAGCTCGATCGCCTTCTTCAGCTCCGGGATCGCGCGCGCGAAGTCGCTCTGCGCGAGGAGCGCCGTGCCGAGGTCGGAGTGCGCGCGGGCGTCGTCTGGCGCGAGCCGCACCTGCACCTCGTACTCCTTGATCGCGTCCTGCACCTTGCCCCGCATGAAGAGGACGGTGCCGAGGTTGCCGCGACGCGCGGCGCTGCCTGGATCGAGCTCCTTGGCCTTCGCGAGCTCGGTGAGCGCCTCTTCGCTCTTGCCGGTCGCGAGGAGCGCGACGCCGAGCGCCGAGTGCGCCTCCGGCTCTTCGCCCACGAGGCGCACGCCCTTGCGGAGCGCGGCCTCGGCCTGCGGCGCGTCGCCGAGGAGCAGGAGCGCGCGACCCTGTTCGATGTACGCCGGACCGAACGTCGGCTCGAGGTCGACCGCGCGCTTCAGCTCTTTGGCGGCCGCGAGGACGTCGGCGTTCTTCTCCGCGGCGGCGAACGCAAGGCTCGGGCTCGCCTTCGTGATCTTCACGCGCGCGATCCCCACGATCGGCGCGGCGCGCTTCGGCGCGGCCTTCTTCGCGGCTTCGTACGAGCTGAGCGCCTTCGTGAGATCACCGGCGTCGAACGCTTTGTCCGCGTCGCTGAGCATCGCGTCGAGCGCTCCGTCGCCGGTCTTGGCGAGCGGGATCGTCGTCGACTTCGGCGGCGGCAACGTCTCCGCGGCAGGCGGCGGCGCTTTCGTGGGCGGCGGCGGCTCCACGGGCACCTGGGTGACCGTCGCCTTTGGCTCGGCGCTCGGCTGCGGCGGGATGGTGTTCGGTGGCGGTGACGCCGCCGGATCACATCCGAGCGCGGAGGCGAGGACGGCGGCGGCGAGGAGCGTGGGTTTCATGAGAGCGTTGTCCCCGAAGTCTAGACGAAGCCTCCGCATGGCCCATCCTCGATCCAGACGAATCCGCCAGACAGCGCCCGCGCTCGTTCGCAGCTGCTTGTTTTCCCGTGCGCCAAACGCGCGGCCCGACGCACGACTGGTGACTTCCTCCACCGGATCGCGCCTTCCCGCGACGGATCATGGCTGGACAGCCCAGGCGTCCGCGCGAGCCACACGAATCACCGTAAATCATGGGCATTGACGAGGATGATCCAAGGCTGGGCTCTTCAGGCATCGCAGTTGCACACATCCCCTTCGTGACCACTTCTCGTCTTGTGCCTGTTCTCTTTGCGTCCCTCACCCTCGCCGCAGGTGCCCTCACGATGGGATGCAGCGGCCAGAATGGTCGAAGCCTCGCGGGCGTCTCGCGATCGCAAGTCCAGGCCGTCGCGCAGCCGCAGGTCGCCGCGCAGCCTGTGCAAGCTGCACCGATGCAGAATGCAGCCATTCCCGTGCAACCTGCACCCATTCCAGCACAAGCGGCAGCTCCGGTCGCGGCGCAGCCCGCCCAGCATGCCCCGATGTTCGAAGGAGCAGGCGTCGGCGAGCAGAAGCTCGACACGGCCGTCGGTCCGAGTCCCGTCGCGGGCTCCGTCGTCCTCGACACGCACAACTTGAAGACCGCGAAGGTGAAGACACCCTCGGACGAGAAGCTGCCGAAGTGGGTACCCGTCAAAGGTCGCCTCAGCGTCGTCGACTCGAGCGACCTCGCCGAGAACCTCGGGCTCGTCCCGAAGGGCGCGACGAAGAAGAGCGACCAGCCCATCTCGGTCGCCGAGAAGCTCGCCGAAGAGAGCGCCTCACGAAAGACGGACCCGATGACGCAAGGCTCGTCCTGGAGCTACGCGAAGGCCGGCCGCTTCCGAAGCCGTCGCTGACCGAAAATCAAACATCGCTCGCCGTAAGACGGAGAAAACGCGATCACGTCTCCGTCGTGGACGGCGGCTTAGGCTCGCGCGCATGCGCACGTCCTTGCTCGCCCGAATCGACAGCGCTCAGCTTGGCACGTCGGTCTCGGGCGGCTCGTTCTTCTTCACGACCGCGTAGGCGTGCGCCATCACGTCACGCGCCGCCTCGAGGATCTTCTCGTTGGCAAACGGCGTACGAAGCGCGACCAGCTCACCGCCCGGCAGCGGCGTCTCGAGCAAGATCGCGCACGCCTCGCGGATGCGCGCCGGCAGCGCCGCGTCAGTTTTGATCGCGAGCAGATGGTCCATGTACGAGCGTCCCCACGCGTCGTTTGGCTCGCAGATGAGCGCGCCGTTCAGCGCCATCCCTGCCGCGCGACGCGCGCCCGCGAGGCCTGCGCGACCGTTGTTCGACTTGTAGGCCTCCTCCGCGCGCCGAATCTCGCCCATCGCCGCGCGGATCCATTCGTGCGGCGACAGCTTGTGAAGCCAGTGATCGGGATCCTTCACGAAGGGCATGGGCCGCACGAAGAAGGAGGTGCTCAGGGACGCATGTGGCGCGTCGAGTGCTCGCGGCCGTCGAAGCGCACCATCACTTGCTTGCCTTCGACGATGGTGAGGAGGTTCACCGGCCGCTTCCACACACGCACGAGGCTCTTCATGCACTCTCGCGCGTAGTCGGCCTTGAGATCGAGCCCTTGGTGATCGTGCTTGATGAGCAGCTCACCGCGGTTGTCGTAGTTCGCGTCCTCGACGTAGAGGAACGGGTTGCCCGCGTTCGTGAGCTGGAAGAGGAGCTTCTCTTTGACCTGCTTGAACTCGCGCGTCTCGATCTCGTAGCGCTCGTTGCGGTTCGACCAGGAGAACGAGAAGAGCTTCTGATCACGACAGAAGTCGGCGGTGAGAAACTCGTCGATGAACGTGACGTCGTTGTAGAGCGCGCGCACCTCGAAGATCTTCTTTTTGCCGAGCCCGAGGCGAAGGTTCCAGTGCTTCTTCGCGTCGAGGTCGTCGCACTCTTCCCACTCCTTGCCGAACTGGCCCTTGTCCCATCGCTCTTCGATGTTGCGATAGAGCTCGACGCCGAGCTTGTAAGGGTTCAGGCGGCCGCCGCTCGTCGCCAAGACGCCGGCATTGTTGTCCGCGTAGTCGATGATCTCCGACGCATCGAGGATCTTCGTCGTCATGAGCTTCGAGTGCCAGTAGCTGGCCCAGCCTTCGTTCATGACCTTCGTCTGCATCTGCGGGACGAAGTAGAGCGCCTCTTCGCGGATGATCTCGAGGATGTCACGCTCCCAGCGCTCGAGCGGCGCGTTCTCGAGCAGGAACTTGAGGATGTCGCGCTCGGGATGAACGGGGAACTTCTTCTCGCGCTCCTTCTCCGCTTCGATCTTCTGCCGTTGCTCCTCGAGGTACTCCTCGGGGTTGATGAACGACTCCATGTAGTCCTTCGACTTGAGGCGAGGGATCTCGGTCGCCTTCACCTCGGCGTCGGGATCGCGGATCGGCCGCTTGCCATGGAAGGCGGCGTGCGGATCGATGAGGTTCTCGAGCGAGAGACACTGATCGATGAAGTCTTCGACCTTGTTGATGCCGAGACGCGCGACGTGGCGGCGAACGCGTGAGCCGTGGTTCGCCATCTTGTCGATCCAGCGGCGATTCGGGTCGTAGTTCTTCGGGCGCTCCGCGGGGTTCGTCGTGCGGCCGCCCGTGTCGAGGTCGGTGGCGCGGAAGCAGAAGTTGTTCTTGAAGAAGTCGACGTGCCCGTACACGTGGGCCATGACGAGCTTCTGATCGGTGAGCGAGTTGCCTTCGAGGAGGTAGGCGTACGAGGGGTTGTTGTTGATCACCATCTCGTAGATCTTCGAGAGGCCGTACTCGTAGCTCTTCGCGAGGCGCTCGTACTCCATGCCGTAGCGCCAGTGCGGGAAGCGGTTCGGGAAGCCACCGTACGCCGCGATCTCGTTCATCTGGTCGTACGAGAGGATCTCGAAGACCGTCGGGAAGAAGTCGAGGCCTTCGGCTTCTGCGATCTTCGCGATGCGCTCTTGCTCTTTGACCAGGTACTGCGGAAGCGCCGTCTTGAGGGCGAACTCGCTCATGGATCGAGACTACCGAAAATCACTCACGATCTCTCGAAAAGATCGCTCTTTCGGGCCTGCTTTTTGGCTGGCTCAGCCGCATCGCGCGGGTCTTCTGCCACGCTTGTTCGCGCTGATGTCGCCGTCGCTCCTCCGAAGCGACGCCTCGAGGCGTCAACCTGCCGAACATCCAGATGAGCGACTCCCTCCTCGATGAGACCCTTCGTTTCTGTCACGACGCGCTGCTCGACATGCCCGACACGCACGAGCGCGCGGCCTTCCGCGGTCGCCTCGGCGTGCTCGAGCGCGCGGTGTGGTCGCTCTCGCTCGTGCCCTCGACGACCACCCGCGATCAAACGCTCGCCGTCGCCAAGATGGTGCTGAGGCTTCGCGACGACATCGCAGGCGCCCTCGATGAAGAGTCGGAGGACCCGTGCTGGGCCTCCGTCCGAGCCACCTTGCGCCGCAGCAGGCACGCCGATCACGATCTCGTGTGACGAGCCGGCGACGAGCTACTGGCCGGCGACGGCTTTGGCGATCGCGTCGGCGGTGTCGTCGAGCGAGCCGCCGTCGACGTGGCGGTTCCAGGCTTCGACGATCTCTCGGGCCGGTGGGTAGAGCGTGTAAAAGCCGCTCTCGCCCATCGCTCGGTGATGCGGATCGACGAAGCGGCGGACGAGGCTCGCGGCCTCGGCGAACGTGACGGTGTTCACCGCCATCTCGACGTTCGGATCGGACTCGTCGATGCCTCGGCGAGAGAGGGCGCTGCGAAGCATGTTCATCGCCGTGGGCGAGCGCACGGTGAGCTCGTCGATCGCGTGCAGCGACTCGTGGAGCACGGTCTCGCAGAGCGCGCCGCCTTCGAGCCCATGAACGCGAACGAAGCTCGCGGTCGAATGCCCGCGTGCGTCGGCGGCGAAGATACCTGGATACGGCGCGTCACCCACGAGCGTGACGACGATCGGGCGACTCACGCCCGGAAGCGCCATGTCGCTCTCGACCGCGCGGAGGATCGCGTCGACTTGAGGCATGAACCTCGCAGAGAGGTCCTTGGCGGCGCGTGAGATCTCGGCGTCGTGCTCGCGGAACGGGCCGGCGCGGTACGCGTTCTCGCTCGCCTCGATCGCGCGGGAGAGACGCAGCGCGCGTGCGCGAAGCTGCACGGGCTTGCCCGCCACCTCGCGCATCGCGGGCAGCTCCGCGTACGCGGCGGAGAGCTCGGCGGCGCGTCGCACCGTGCCGAGCGGGACCTCGAGGTCTTCCCACGCGGTCGGATCTTGCGCGAGATCCGCGCGGAGATCGCGCATCGCCGCGAAGGCATCGCTGAACGGCGCGGGCGCCTCGCCCTCGAGCACCTTGGCGCGGAGCCAGAAGTACTCGTCGGCGACGACGCTCCGGCGCAGACCGATCGGCGACGTGTCGGGCGTGAGCGGCGTGACGTCGGCGACCTCGTCGACCGGCGCCTGCGGTGGCCGGCCTGCGCCGCAGCCGCTCGTGACGGCCCCGGCGAGGAGCACGAGCCACGCGCCGCTCCCGTTCGAGAATGGGAAGGATGGGAGCGAACGAAAGAGGGCCACGAAGCCTCTTAACACGCGAACGCTAGTTCCCCTTGCCGAGGAACTCCTTGATGCTTCCGACGATCGCGTCTTTGTCGCGGATCTCGCTGGTGATGACGCGCTCGTCTTTCGAGAAGTGCTCGCGCAAGTCCTTGATGAACTGACCTGAGCCGTACGGGCTCTCCACCTGGCCGTACGCGAACATGTTCACGCGCGGCAGGAGCTTCTGCTTGAGGATGTCGACGCACGAGAGCGTGTCGTCCATCGACCAGTTGTCGCCGTCGGAGAAATGGAACGGATAGATGTTCCACTCCTCCGGCGGGTAATGGTCGTCGACGAGCTGCGAGCAGAGCTTGTAGGCGCTCGAGATCATCGTGCCGCCGGACTCGCGCGTGTGGAAGAAGGTGTCGCGGTCGACCTCGCGCGCGACAGCGTCGTGGATGATGTAGCGACTCTCGAGCCCTTTGTACTGCTTCGACAGCCACGTATCGATCCAGAAGCTCTCGATGCGGACGATCTCTTTCTGCTCGTCTCCCATCGAGCCCGACACGTCCATCATGTAGATGATCACGGCGTTCGCGACGGGCTCGGCCTCGGTCTTCCAGCTTCGGTAACGCTTGTCGTCGGGGATCGGGACGATGACCGGCTTGTCCGGCGCGTACGCTCCCATCGCGATCTGACGCTTCAACGCCTCGCGGTACGTCCGGCGAAAGTGACGCAGCGACTCGGGGCCCACGCGGCGGACGCCGGTGTAGCGGTCCTTGGCGTTGATGATCTTGCTCTTGCCCTTGTCCTGGATGTCGGGAAGCTCGAGCTCCTCGCCGAGGATGGCCGCGAGCTCGTCGAGCGTGACGTCGACCTCGAGCGAGTGCTCGCCGGCGCCTTGGCCCGCTTGCTTGCCCTCGCCGCCTTCTTCGCCCTGCTCGCCGCCGCCGATCGGATCACCGGGGTCGCCGTCGCCCTGACCCGCGCCACCTTGCTGCTTGTCGCCGAATCGAAAGCGCGGAATGTCGATCTGAGGGATCGGGATCGAGACGAGATCCTTTCCTTTGCGCCCGATCATCTCGCCTTGGGAGATGTACTTGCGCAAGTTCTGTCGGATCTTGCCGCGAACGATCGCGCGGAACCTGGAGTGGTCTTGGTCGATCTTGAGGGACATTAATGACGGCCTTTGGAGAGCGTATCACACCACTTCTCGGCTCGCGTGTGCACCCTCATAGGGGCCGCTGCTGGTCCCCATTTTTGCGCGCTTCTCCGCGCGACCGGCCGGCCCGTTCGAGGTGAATTCTTCACGCAAAGCGCACCCGACGACCGACCTCCGGCATCGTATGCTCCTCCCCACCTCTTTCGTTCTGGCGCGAGCAAGTCGCGTGGAATCGCCGTGAGCACGCCCTCCGCACCACCCGCTTCAGGTCCATCTCCCACGTCATCCCGCCGTCGCATGAACCGGCCGATCATCGTGGTCGCGCTCATCCTCGCTCTCTTCATGGGAGCGATGGAGATGACGGTGGTGTCGACCGCGATGCCGACGGTCGTCGCCGAGCTCGGCGGCGCGCTCCACTACGCGTGGGTCTTCTCGGCGTACATGCTCGCGTCGACGGTGATGGTGCCGATCCACGGCAAGCTCGCGGACCTCTACGGGCGAAAGCCCGTCATGATCATCTCGATGGCCATCTTCCTCTTCGGGTCGATGGCGAGCGGGCAAGCGACGTCGATGACGGCGCTCATCGTGTTCCGCGCGATCCAAGGGGTAGGAGCCGGCGGCCTTCAGCCGATCGCGCTGACGATCATCGGTGACATCTTCGACATCGAAGAGCGCGCGAAGATGCAAGGCGTCTTCGGCGCGGTGTGGGGGATCGCCGGGCTCGCGGGGCCGCTCCTCGGCGGCCTGATCGTCGCCGCGCTCTCGTGGCGCTGGGTCTTCTACGTCAACGTCCCGTTCGGGCTGCTCTCCGTCATCCTTCTCATCGTGTTCTTCCCCGAGTCGATGCAGAAGAAAGAGCACAAGCTCGACATCCTCGGCGCTGCGCTGCTGTCGCTCGCCGTCGTGTCGCTCCTGCTCGGGGTCGAAGGCGCGCTGCCTTGGGTGCTGATCCCTTCGAGCGTCATCCTCGGTGTCGCCTTCATCGTCACCGAGATGCGCGCGAAGGAGCCGATGCTTCCTCCTCGCCTCTTCCGCATGCCCATCCTCGCGACGTCGAGCACGCTCTCGACCGTCACGGGCGCCGCGATGATCGGCATCGTCACGTTCTTGCCCCTCTACGCGCAGGGCGTGCTCGGCTCGACGCCCACCGAGGCGGGCGCGTCGATCGCGCCGATGGCGATCGCGTGGCCAATCGCGAGCGCGCTCAGCGGCCGCCTTCTCCCGCGCGTTGGCTTTCGCCCGCTCGTGCGAAGCGGGATCGTGGTCGTGCTCCTCTCCACGCTGTACCTCGGCTTCGTGCTCCAGCGCGGCGCATCGGCGAGCGAGCTTCGCGTCGCCTCGGCCGCGTTCGGCACCGGGATGGGCCTCGCGAACACCGCGCTCGTCATCGCCGTGCAGACGAGCGTGACGTTTCGCGATCGCGGCGTCGCGACGGCGAGCACGATGTTCTTCCGCAGCATCGGCGGCACGATCGGCGTGGGCGTGATGGGCGTCGTGCTCGCGCGCACGCTCCTCGTGAACCCCGTGGCGGGAGGCGCCGAGCTCGTCGCGCGCATCCTCGGCCCCGACCGCAAGACGGTGGCCACGTCGATCCTCGCGGCGATCTCGGGCGATCTTCAGGTGGGCGTGGCGCGCGTCGCGTGGATCTGCGTCGGCCTCGGGGTGATCGCGTTCGTGACGGCGCTGCTCTTCCCTCACATCGAGCGACCAGCGCCAAAAGGCAAGCAGGCGCCTCCGGAGACGCCCGACACGTCCTCGTCACCCGCGGGCGTCGGCGAGGGCCGCTGACTCAGCGTGCCGTTCGAATGCGCGCCTCGGCCGAGGCTCGCCAGCTTCGCGCCCACGGGACGTTCGCGTCGAGCTCGTCGTCGTACGCAAAGGAGTAGAGGCGCTTCTTTCCGCGAAGCGGCTCTTTGACGTCGAGGCAGAGATCGAACGGCGGCTTGTCCTCGCACGCCACGATCTCGAAGGACACCGTCTCCTTCTTCTTGTCGTGGAGGAACGTGAGCTCGATCTTCGCGGCGTTGCGCTCGAACTCGAAGAAGTCGGTGGTGGCGCGGTAAACCGATCCGCGATCGTGAATGCCGATGCCGGCTCCCGAGAACCACCAGAGGTCGACCTCTTCACCTCGCGTCTTCGGGTAGTGATCGAACCACGGACGGCTCAGCACGAGGCGCGGCTCCTTGCCGAGCTCGGTCGCGTGATCCTTCTCGGCGGCCGGTGTGGCGGGCCGGGAGGATGACGTCCCGTCGTCTCCACGACGAAGCAGCGCGATCGAGACGCTCCCCACCACGAGCAGCGCCGCCACGAACGCCACCTTTTGCTTACCGATCTTCGTCATGCCCGGAGGATACGCCTGCGGGCTCGAAATCTTCTCAGTGCCCGTACGGATTCGGCGGCGCCTTGTCCTTTTCGGCGGATTTTGCCGGCGGATCGGGCGGAAGCGTCGTGATGATCGTGGGCTTGGTGCTGCTCTGTCCGCCCACGCGCGTGGTCGATGAGGCAGGCCGCGGCGGCGGGCGCGATGTCGTCGCGACGCGTGGCGCAGAGGACGAGGCCGTCGCGGTGGGAGAAGACGACGAAGAGGATGATGGCGTTAGGGCCGATGTCGTCGCCGGAGGCGCGGCCGACAGCGGGGGCGGAGCCAGAGGCTCGACGCTCGGCTCCGCGGTCGTCGTTGTGGTCGTTGTTGCTGAGGGCTTCGTGCGCGCGGGGATCACGATCGCAGCGGTGATCCCCGCCGCGACGACGAGCGCGCCGGTCGCGATCCACATGCGCGGCGATCGCGCGCTCGCGGGCTTGACCGGCGCAGCTTCCCGCGAGCGCCGCGCCTCGTCGACGAGCTGCGCGGACACGCCGCTGCCGAACGTCGCGGCGTCTTCGGGCGCAGCCGGCGCTCCTGCGACGACCGCCGTCTCCTCTTCCCGTGGCGCCGCCGCGATGGAGGCGGTTCGATCCGCTGGGCCTCGGGGCGTCGCCGGGAGGGGCGCGTCGTCACTCGGCGGGACGGCGTTCGGATGGCGCTCGCGGACGAGGGCACGTCGCTGGGTGAGCGCCGTCGTCGCGGCGGCGCGCACGTACGACGCGACCTCGGCATGCTTCGCGAGCAGGTCATCGCGACGCGCAGCCGCTTCGAGCGCTTCGCCGAGCTCCGCCGCGGTCGAGAAGCGATCGCTTGGATCTCGCGCGAGCGCCTTCATCAGCACGTCGTCGAGCGCCGATCCAATCCACGGCGCGACCGCTCCGGGCCGCGGGACCTTCGCGGCGAGGACGAGCTTCAGCGACTCGACCTCCGACGCACCACGAAAGAGACGTTGGCGCGTCAGCGACTCCCACGCGACGATGCCGAGCGAGAAGACGTCGCTGCGCGCGTCGAGCAGCCCCGCCTCGACGTACTCCGGCGCCATGTACGCGACCTTGCCCTTGAGCGAGCCGGTGGAGGTGCGGCTCGCGCTGGCCGTGTTGCCGGAGCTGCTCGACTTCGCGATCCCGAAGTCGGTCAAGCGCCCGATGCCGTCGACGCCGACGAGGATGTTGTGCGGCGACACGTCACGGTGGACGATGCCGAGCGGCTTGCCGTCATCCCCTTCGAGCTCGTGGGCAGCATGCAGCCCCGCGCATGCGTCGAGGATGACCCGCGCGGCCACCTTCGCCGGCAAGGGCCTCTCGCCTTCGTTGTCGTCGCTGGCGTCCATCAGATCCGCGAGCGACGCGCCTTCGACGTAGTCCATGACGAGCAGCAGCTCGCCTTCGATCTCTTCGACGTTCTGCACCGCGACGACGTTCGGATGGTGAATGCGTGACGCGAGCTTCGCTTCGGCGATGAGCATCTTCGCGAACGACGGGTCCTCGAGGAGATGGGCGTGGGCGCGTTTGATCGCGACGAGTCGGGTGATCCCGACCGCGCTCGAGAGCCGCCCGACGTAGACCGTCGCCATTCCGCCCGAAGCGATCTTGACGAGGAGCTCGTAGCGCGACGAGCTCGGGAGCTGATCGCGATGCGAGATCGCGACGCCGGCGCGGACCGCGCTCATCGCCGCGTCTCCATCGCGCTCGCCCCTGATCCAAGGCCCCCGCCCGTGGACGTCGGCGATGCGGAAGCGCCCCAGCGAACGAAGAACAAGCCAATGGCCGCCGAGACGACCGCGCTCACCGCCGTCGCGCCGATGAGGACGTTGGTGCGCACCTGCGCGTCGGCGCCGTCGTTCGACAAGCTCCGCGAAGGGCTCGCGACGAAGCGATCGTGCTTGTCTTGCGTGTCGACCGCCGAGAAGACGGTGCCGACTCCGAGCGCCGTCGTGACGCCGAGGCCGGCGTAAAACCACGCAGGAGCAAGCCCGCCGCTACGTCGCGAGCTCGGCGCGTCCCTCGAGGTGTCCTTGCTCTCCTTGTTCTCCGGGTTCGTGTTTGCCGGCGCAGGCGCAAACGCGGGGATCGCGCTCGGCACGACCTCGACCGCGGCGGCCGGGTCCACGCGCACGCGAAACGCTTGGCGCGACTTCGACGCGCTATCCGTGACGACGACGCGGTGCTCACCGGCGAGGACCCAGCGCGCTTGGTTGACCGGAAACGCCCCGTCATCGAACGTCGCCGTGCACGCGGCGGTTCGTGGCGCGCAGAACACGGTCACGCGTCCCGTGCGTGGCCCCATCTTCGCGCGTGCGTCATCGCGCGCCGCGAGCAGCGCCGGTGACTGGCGCGTGTCGGCGCGCGCGGCGAGGTCCATCGTGAGGAGGGCGTCGTTCGCCTTCACCGCCGCCTTCAACGCGAGCTCGAGGGCGACGTCGTTCGCGACGATCGCGTCCGCGCGCGAGAGCTGCTGCGCCGCGAGCGCGTACTCGCCTGCGTCGTACGACGCCGCGCCGCGATCGTACGCATCACGCGCCGCCGCCATGTCTCCCTGCGGCGGCTGCGGCTGCGCCGACGCGGTGACGGACGACGCCACGAGCGTCATCGTCACCAAAGCGAACGCAAGCGCGGCGCGACCCGTCACAGTCGCCATGATACCAGCGCTTACCGCGATCGCCGTCGCGAAGACGGGCGTCCATGCGCACGCACGCGCCCGTGCGCATGCGAGCGCCGCGGAGTCATCCCTTCGAGAGCCCGTATTTCACGAGCAGGCGGCCGAGGTAGCTGCGATCGAGGCCGGCGAGCTTGGCGGCTTGCGTCTGGTTCCCTTTGGTGTGTGCGATGAGCGCTTGAAGATAGACGCGCGTGAAGACGTCGGTGACGTGCTCCTTCTGATCGCCGTAGACGCGGTTGACGTCGACGAGATCGGCGAGGAGGCGCTCGAGCTCACCGCCGCGCGTGCGCTCCGGCTCGGGCAACGTGCCGAGCGCGCCCCATGCCTGCACGACGTTGCGTAGCTCGCGCACATTACCGGGATAGCTTCGCGCCTTGAGCTGCTCGATGACGTCATCGGGAAGCGGCGGCGCGCCGATCGACGCCGCGAACCGGCGTGCGAGCGGCTCGACGTCCTCGACGCGATCGCGAAGCGGTGCGACGTGCATCCGAACGACCGCGAGGCGGTAGAAGAGATCTTCGCGAAAGCGACCTGCCTTCACCTCTTCACCGAGATCGCGGTTGGTGGCCGCGACCACACGAACGCGAACATTGCGTGGCTCGCCGCCGACAGGCCTCACCTCACCGGTCTCGAGCGCCCGGAGGAGCACTGGCTGAAGATCGAGCGGCAGCTCGCCGATTTCGTCGAGGAAGAGCGTGCCGCCGTCGGCGTTCTCGAACGCGCCACGTCGCGAGTCCACCGCGCCCGTGAACGCACCCCGTCGATGACCGAACAGCTCGCTCGCGACGAGGTCTCTCGGGATCGCGCCGCAGTTGACGACGACGAGCGGACCGCTGGCGACGCTCGACCCTTGATGCAGCGCATGCGCGACGAGCTCTTTGCCCACGCCGGACTCGCCCGTCACGAGGACGGTGACGAGCGACCCTTCGAGCCGCGAGAGCAGCGCGAAGAGCTTTCTCATCTCGAGAGAGCTCCCGACGATCCCCCGGTATTCGTCGTCCGCGTACACGGAGCTCGTGCGCAGGCTCTCACCGTCGGCGTCGATCGCGATCGACGCCGCGCCGAGCTTCACGCGAGCGCCAAGCGAGAGGCTGATCTTCTCGACTCGCTGGCCGAGATAGAAGGTGCCGTTGCGGCTGCCGAGATCGGTGACGCGCACACCCTCGGGCACGAGCTCGAACGACGCATGCTGTCGTGACACCGTCGACTCTTCGACGATGACGTCCGCGTCGGCGCCCGCGCCGATGACGCACCGTCCAGATCCGAGACGAAACGTCGCCGGCTTCGCTCGCGCGTCGAGCACGCGAAGGATGGCACCAAGCGGGCGCACCGCAACGTCTCGTACGAGCGTTGCGGTGCTCTCCTTTGCTTCCTTGCCGCTCTTGCTGCTGGTCACCGGACGCGAGGTTAGCAGCCTCGCGTCAGCATGCGCAGCAGCAAGAGGACGCGGCATCGTCATCGAGCGCCTCGTCGAAATCGAGAAGCAACCGCGACGACTACTTGCAGCACGTGTACTTCGCCTCGTACTGGTTCGGGCCTGCGCAAGCGCCACTGCCGAGGTCGAGCGAACCGAGCGTGAGCCCCTGCTTGGCGCAGGTGTCCGACGCCGTCTGCTTGATCGTCGCCGCGTCGGCGCAGGGCACCGAGTAGCCCACGCACGACTGCGGGGGCGGAGGCGGCGTCGGCGGGACGGGATCCTTCGGCGGCGGCTGCGGGGGATCCTTCGGATCCTTCGGCGGCGGGGGCGGCGGATCCTTCGGGGGAAGCGGCGGCACCGCGACGTCTTCGCAGCAGGTGACCTTCGCGAACATCGAGGAGTCCGGTCCACACGATCCGTCGACGGAGAGATCGGTGAGCGCGAGCTTCGCGTTGTTGCAGAAGTCGAAGGCGTACTCCTTCCAGGTGCTGTTTGGCTTGCAGCTCGTCTTGTCGCCGAGCTCGGTCGTCTTGCAGACGGGCGGAGGCGGCGGCGGCGGCGGAGGCGCCGACCCATCGCAGCACTCGTACTTCGTCCAGCGGAAGCTCCCCTTCGCGCACTCGTCCGCAAACGTGATCTGCGTGATCTTCGATCCCTTCGCGAGGCAAAGATCGGACGCGTACTTCGTCCACACCTCGGCGGGCTTGCAGCTCGTCGGGCCTCCTTGCGCATCACCAAAGCACGCGGGCACCGGGTTCGGTCCGGGACCAGGCGGCACAGGCTTCGGCGGCGCCTTGCAGCACGAGTACTTCACCGAGTCGAAGCCGTCTTTGCAGGCAGCGCCGAGCGTGAAGTCGCCGACGTCGAGCCCGCGACTGTCGCACGACTCTGCGACGTACTTCTTCCACACGTCGGCCGGCTTGCAGCTCGTCGCGCCGCCGAGCGACTCTCCGAAACAAGCTCCTTCCTTGAGCAGCGATTGATCCTCACCGAGGTTCTCGCTCGATGACGGCGCGACGCTGCCGCTGCACGCGAGCAGCGACCCGAGCGTGCCGAAGATGGCGACAGCCCCTGCGATCCCTTGACGAAGCGACATCCTCATCGTGGCCTTCTCTTTCTTTCGTGTCCGTCGGTCCTGCGCTCTTTCGAACGCTTCGAACCCAACCATCGCAACGGATGTGCCTCCTCACTTCTCCGCGGTTTTCCCGCGCTTTCGCCCGGCTGTGCCACCCAACGTCGGACTCGAGTGCGCGACCCTGCGGAGTCGACTCCGCAATCTGGCCCACCACGGAGCGCGCACGCCCAAGGCCTGCGCTCGCCCTTTTCAACACGTGCGCTCGGCGGTCGCGCGTTGGCGTCACGAGCTCACTTGCTAATTGCAGCTCGTGGTCACGGCGTCCGGGGGATCCTTCGTGTCGACGCAGGTGCATCCGGCGCTTGGGAGGTCAGCGCAGGCGCAGGTCGCCGTCTGGCAGGTCGTGTACGGCATGCAGCTTCCGAAGCCCGAGCTCACCTTGACGTAGCAGTACTCGGACTTTCGCTTGCACCCCGCCGTCTTCGGGCATGCGAACAAGCCCGAGCCCACGCACGTCGTGTTTTTGGTGTCGACGTCGATCCGGCCGGTCTTGGCGGCGTCACACGTGTCGGAATACGTCGTGCCGTCGCATCCGCAGGTGCTTCCGCCCGGCGTGGGCTTGCCGCAGATCTCGGAGATCTCGACACAGAACCCGCTCACGACGCCGCCGTTGCGTGCGCACTGCCCGTCGGGGAACTGGCAGAGCTGCGTCGGCGAGCACGCGTTCGAGTCCTTGCATTCTACAGGGATCGGAGGCGGCGGCTCCTTCGGAGGGGTCGTGTCTCCGCTCGCGTCCTTGGGCGGAATGGGCGGCCCGGAGTCTCCGGCGTCACCACCGTCGGCGCCCGCGTCCTCGATGTACGTCCAGTCGTAGGTGCACGCCATCCCGACGCCCGCGACGGCCGCGAGAAGAAGAGCGCTGAGTGTGGCGGCGCGACGAGCCATCGAAGAGGAGATCGACTCTACCAACAACCTGGCGCCAGCGACCTGCACGCCGCGAACCGGCGGTTCGTCGATCGTTCGTCAGCAGGGTGCTTGGGCATCGGCCGATCCGCCCGCCTTATCCAGAGCGAAGGGTGTGGTGGGCCGACCGGCGCCAAGAAAGACGCAAAATCCCGTCAAATGGCGATCGACTTACAATGTAGTTGTAAGGCACACACCGTGCTTGGAATTCTGAAATGACGTCTCGTTCGCTGCTCGCGTTGGCGCTCGTAGTCCTTGGCGCCGCTGCGTGCTCGGCGACGTCGGACGACGCAGAAGAGGAGAGCGCTCGGGCTTGGTGAAGCGGCGGTCTCGAGCCTCGACCCGAACGGGTCGCCGCAGGTCGCGATCACCGAGCCCGAAGCGCTCCGCCAGCTCGAGTCGCGCGGGTACGGCTTCGGTCACCACTTTGGGCGCCCGGATGGCGCGCACGCGGATGCCTTGATGGCGAGCGCGGCGTACGCGTCGATCGTGCGAGGCATCGACGGGAACCTCGACGCGCTGCTCGCGGGCGATCGGGCGCTCGGCGTCGGGATGCGTTTCGATCATCGTCTCTTCAACCGTGAGTGGCTTCGTTCCGCGCGCAGTCACTTCGAGCTCGTCGCCGTCACGAACCGACTCGATCGCGCGGCCGCACACGAGGCGGGCAGCTGCGGTGAGACGCGGTTCGTCTATCGCCTCGCCTACGCGGATCCACGCGAAGGCGCGTCGTCGCGCATGCCAATGACGGTCGCGATCGTCCTCCCGCAGACGCCGCGCGCGGGTGAAGACGGCTGCAAGGAGACCGCGAATCGCTGGATGCGGCTCGCCGGTAAGGGCGCCGATCTCGCGACGGCGGCGTCGCGTGGTCCCCTCGCCTCGCTGCCGCCGATGGTGACGGTGGAGACGAACCTTCAGGCGCTTCGTTGGCCGTCGTCCGTGAAGAAGGACCTCGGCGGCGAGGCCGAGTACATGCTCAACGTGTGGCGCTTCACGTCGAGCGGAGCGGGCCCGAACAAGCCGATGGAAGCCGCGCCGCTCGACAACACGCCCGACGCGGCGGCGATCGCGGCGAGCCCTACGAAGAAGCAAGCGCTCGTCGACTGGGTCAAGCGCAACGTCTTCGCGATCGATCACGGGACCGCGAAGCTCCCCGACGAGCTCGCCGCGCGCACGGCGTATTCGTATGGGCCGCGTGGCCACGCCCGTCTCGCGAACCGTCCGTTCTCGCAGATCCTCGGCAGCGACGGCCAAGCCCTCGGAGGCCTCCCCTTCAACGACACGACGCACGTGAAGAGCGGGCTTGGCCTTCTCCGCAAGCTCGATCAGAGCTCGTGTCAGGGATGCCACCAGGCGCGCGCGATGGCCGGCTTTCACGTGCTCGGCAACGAGGACGATCGCAGCACGAACGACAAGCTCAATCGCCTCGCCGTCGGCACGTCACCTCACTTCAACGAAGAGCTCGCCTGGCGAATGCGCCTCGCGCGCGCGGTCGCTGGCGGCGCCGATCCTGCCGCGCTGGGCGAAGCGCGTCCCTTCGCCGAGCACCCGACGAGCGACGGCCTCACCGGCGCGAGCTGCGGCCTCGGAGCCGATCCGTCGTTCTCCGACTGGCGATGCCGCGATGGGCTCACCTGCGTCGACATGATCGGCGATGGACACGTCGGTATGTGCACGAGCGCGATCCCGCGCGCCGGTGATGCGTGCGAGAAGGACCGCCTCGAGTCGTCGGCGAACCCGCGCACCGACAAGGTCACGAACCTCGACTCCGGAGACGCGGCGTGCGCCCGCGCGACGCCCGGCGGTTCGTGCAGCGGCGCGTCGGGCGGGTTTCCTGGCGGCGCGTGCTTCGCGACGTGCACCAAGATGGGCCTTCTTCGTGATCGCATCATCTGCGGTGCGGCTCCGCCTGCGGGCTTCAACGAGTGCATGGCGCTCGGCCGCGAGTCGTTCGAGGCCTGCATGAGCCCGCCGAAGCTCGCGTTGCGTGCGGCGTGCAGCGTCGCGTTCCCTTGCCGCGACGACTACGTCTGCGCGTACGTCCCCGGCGCGCCGGCAGGCACCGGCGCCTGCATGCCGCCGTATTTCATCTTCCAAGCCCGTGTCGACGGCCACGACTGAGCAGTGAGACCGCCCACGACCCGAGCATGACGCGCGACGCGAACGAGAGGCGCCATCTTTTCGCGAGGCGTCTCTCCTTCTCGTGGCATCATCACGAACGTCATGATGCCGCGCGCGAACCTCGTGAAGCGAACCTCCTTTTCACCGCGGACCGCCCGCCTCGCTGGAGCGGTCGTCTTCCTCTCGAGCGCGCTCGCCTCGGCGGCCGATCCGCCCCCGTCGTCAGGCGGCCCTTCACTCGGTGCGCCGGACGTCGCAGACGCCGCCAAGATGTGCAGCATCGAGGAGGGCCAGCGCCTTCGCGCAGCCGGCAAGCTCCACGAAGCAGGGACGTTCTTTTTGACGTGCCGCGAGAGCTGCGCGCTCGAGCTTCACCGCGAATGCGAGCGCAACGCGCAGGACACCTTCGCGGCGATGCCCACGTTGATGGTCAAAGCGACGGACTCGCGCGGCGGCGTGATCACGGACGCGAGCGTGACGATCGACGGCAAGGCGGCGGGCTCGGAGCTCGACGGCAAGGCCTTCGCGGTGGACCCCGGACCCCACGTCGTGGCGGTGACGCGAAAAGGAGTCACGCTCACGCAGTCGATCGTCGCGACCGAGGGATCGAAGAACATGCCCGTGAAGGTGATGTTCAAAGGTCACGATCCGGACGCGATGGCGCGCGACCTCGGCGGCCACACGATCTGGCCATGGGCCGTCACCGGCCTCGGCGTCGCCACCGTGATCGCGGGCATCGCCGTGGTCGCGACCGCGCCGAGCCTCCCCGCGGGTTGTGACAAGGAGACGAAGGTCTGTCAGCCGCAGGCCGGCGAGACCGCGACGAGCACGTCGTTCGAGCAGCGACGCGACGAAGCCGGCAAGGCGAAGGATCAGCCGGCCGTCGGTGGCGTCATCATCGGGCTCGGCGCCGCGATCGCGATCGGCGGCGTCGTCTGGCACTTCGTCGAGCCCACCGAGCCACGCACCGGCAAAGCGCCGCCGGCGCGAAAGCTCACGCCTTCGCCGTGGCTCGCCAAGGACAGCGGCGGCGTCGGGCTCTCGGGCTCGTTCTAGACAAAACGAAGACGCGAGCTCCGTCGCCAGAAGCTCGCGTCGATTCGTGTGTTCGGCGTGTGATCGCCTACGCGATCACGCCTTCTTCGTGTCGAGCGTGAGGCGTGCGAGCCAGAGGCAGAGCAGAGCGTTCGCCGCACACCAGATGCGGAGCATGAACGGTCCCATCGCGTAGAACGTCTCGCCGGAGATGCCCATCTGCACGAGCAGCGCGCTCGTACCCAGCGCGAGGCCGCCGAGGACAGGACGCATCCGCTTGTTGCCGAAGAGGAAGAGCGTCAGGCCGAAGACCGGGAGGGCGCTCGCGAGCGGGAGCCACTTGTGGACGGCCGGAGAGAGGAGAAGCGTCCACTCGCCGAGCGGCTTCATCGCGAGCTCGGTCAGGAAGCGACCCGCGCCCGAACGAGCAGGAATGCCGAGGATCGGGAGAATGGGAAGCAGTCCGACGCTCGTGAAGAGCGCGCCGACGTACTTGCCTGCGCCGCCCTCGACCTTGCCGCCCTTTTGCTTGATGCGGCGGAACACGGCGAACGCGATCGCCGCGAGCGCGAGGATTCGAACCGCGAAGTGCACCCAGTGCGTGCGCATCGTGGCCTTGCCGGCCTCGAGGATGCCTGCGCCGAAGAGGTTCGTGTCTTCCTTCGGCGTGGCGGTCGATTGGAGGACGGCCTTCACGCTGTCCGGATCGGTGACGCCTTGGCCCACGAGGAGCGCGGCGGCGCCGGCGACGTGCGGTGACGCCATGCTGGTGCCGTTGAAGACGCCCCACTGCTCGCACTTGTTCTTGCCGGCCTCGCAGATCGTCTGCTGGGTGACGCCGACGCCAGGCGCGCCGATCGTAACCTCGGGGCCGCGCGACGAGAACCACGCGATGTTGTCGTTTTTGTCCGTCGCGCTGACCGCGATGACGCCCGGATACGCCGCCGGCCAGCCGACGGAGCGACCCGAGTTGCCCGCGGCCGCGACGACGACGACGCCCTTCTTGAGCGCGTGGTTGACCGCCTTCTCGACGACGGCGCTCTTCATCGGCGCGCCGAGCGAGAGGTTGATGACCTGCGCGCCGTGATCGGCGGCCCACTGGATGCCTTCGGCGACGTCCGCCATCGTTCCCCATCCGCGTGCGGAGAGGACCTTGACCGGCATGAGCTTCGCGCAGTGTGCGAGGCCCGCGACGCCGACGCCGTTGTTCGTCGTCTGCGCGATCGTGCCGGCGACGTGGGTGCCGTGACCTTGATCGTCGGCGGCGACCTTGTTCTTGCCGACGAAGTTGTAACCGTCGACGCAGGTGGTGCCTGCGAGGTCGGTGCCCTTCATGAAGCCTGCTTCGTCGTAACAAGCGATGCCCGTGTCGACGACGGCGACGGTGACGCCTTCACCGCAGGCGTACTCCCACGCGCTCTCGGCGCCGGCGCGCTGCATGTGCCACTGCTCGCCGTACTTCGGGTCGTTCGGGGTCCAGAGCGCCTTCGCGACGTACGCGGGCTCGACGGCCTCGACACGCGGATCCTTCGAGAGGCGTTCGATGAGACCTGGGATGTCACGCGCGTCGACATCGGCGACCTCGACGTTGCCATCGCCCTTGACGTCGGGGCTGTTGTCCCGAAGCGCGATGTGCATCTCGTTCGCGAGGCCTTGGATCTCCTCGTCCGAGAGGTTGTCCTTCACGTCGACGATGAGCTCGTTCGAGATCACGTCGGGCACGTTCTCGAGGAAGCTGTCCGCGGTGGGGACGACGTCTCGCATGATGGGAGGCCAACCAACCGACGATTTGACGTCGGCGCTCGCATGGCCAGGCAAAGCGAGCATGAGAGCAAAGGCAGAAGACCCGATGAGGAGGGCGCGTTTGGTCATTGGTTCCTTCTCTTACGACGCGAGAACGACGGAAGTTCTTTCCGAAGCTAAGCACGAATGTTCAGGCATGGCCTTAACCCCCGTAATTTTAGCCTCTGGCGACAATTTTGGTCGCACCTTGGCCTACGTGTTTTTCCGCTCACAACGGTCGGCCTGAAGCATCAAGCTCCGCTATGGCGGTCGTCCGACCACGCTTAGCGCTTCGGCGCGTTCGCGTCCGGCGCGCCCGCGTCTTGGGCGGCGGCGGCGAGCGCGACGAAGCGCTGCTCGGGTCCTGGTGGATCGTAGAGCTGAACCGCGACGAGCTTCGATCCCGCGTCGGGCTTCCAGGAGTGCTTGGTCCCTTTCGGGACGAACACGATCTGCTTCGGGCCGAGGCGGCTCTCTTTGCCGTCGAGCACGAAGGTGCCGCTCGCCTCGATCGCGACGAGGATCTCGTTCGACGTCGGATGGTCGTGCTCGGCGACCGGCGCTGTGCCTTCGAGGCGCCCCATGTAGAGCTCCGGAGAGACCTTCGCGCCGACATCGAGATGCGCGCGCATCGCCCCGTTCGCCCATTTGAGCTCCGCGGCCTCCTTCGCCCGGACGATCGTCTTGATCGCCGCCGGACGCGAGAGCACGGCGCAGTTCGCGATCTCTTGCGACACCATGACCGCGAGGGAGCCTTGGGGCACGATCACGTCCGCCGCGTCGGGATGCGCGAGGACGATCACATCACCGAGCGACAGCGCGTCCGTGCCGACCTTCGCGGTCCCCTTGGCGGTGGTGACGAGCACGCGTGTGCATGGGCTCGCCTCGATCTTCTTCGTGCTCCCCGGCTCGACGAGAACCGCGACGACCTGACCGCGTGGATCTTGGTTGGGCGCGGTCGCCGAGACCGCAGGCGCGACGAGCCCACCCGCGTCGTGGCTCGTGGCCGCTGGATGGGCGGGCGACGATGCGACGCTCGACGTCGCGATCGGCGTCGCGGTGGTGAGCGGCGGCACCTCGGGCTGCGCGGCCTCGCGGCACGCCCCGATCGCGAAGAGCGCGGCGAGGAGGGAGAAGGCCACAACCGACGCTGTGCGGCACGCTTTCATGTCGATCGACGGATGAGGCTCTCTGCGGGCAGGAGCAGCGCTGCGGTGGCGCGCGCGGCGAGCTCGCTCGCGGTCTTCTTGGGCGCGTTCGGATCGATCGCGGAGGCTGCGCGCTGCGCCTCGGCGAGCCGCTCGTCGAGCAGCTGCTTGGCGGCCTCGGGGTCGCCTGGGCGAAGGACGCTGCGGACGAAGACCTCGGCGGCCTTGTACGAGCTACGCACGAGCGGCGCGCTCGCGACGAAGCTGAAGCCCATCTTGCGGCCCTCCTCGGCGAAGCGCTCGAACGTCTCCGGCGTCACGAAGCGGTCCACCGCCACGTGCTTCGGCGTGGGCCGGAGGTATTGGCCGAGCGTGAGGAGATCGACGCCGGCGGCGCGCAGATCCGCCATCGTCTCGATCACCTCGTCGTCGTTCTCGCCGATGCCGACCATGATCGACGACTTCGTGATGCGTGAAGCGTCACGCTCCTTCACGCGACGAAGGACGCCGAGCGACGTCTCGTAGCTACACCGCACGTCGCGGATCGTGCGCTGGAGGCGCTTGACGACCTCGATGTTGTGCGCCCACACGTCGGGCTTCGCGTCGACGGTCGTGTCGACGTAGTCGAGGTGGCCACCAAAGTCGCCGAGGAGCGTCTCGATCAGGATGTCGGGACGGAGCTCGCGAAGCCGCGTCACCGTGCGCGCCACGTGCGATGCGCCGCCGTCGAGCAAGTCATCGCGATCGACCATCGTCATGACGACGTACTGCAGGCCAAGGCCTGCGATCGCGCGGGCGACGTGCTCGGGCTCGCGGACGTCGACGGCGCCACGCGGGTCGCCGCTCGTGACGGCGCAGAAGCGGCAGCCACGCGTGCACACGTCGCCGAGGAGCATCACGGTGGCGGTGCCTTCCGTCCAGCACTCACCGACGTTCGGACAACGCGCTTCTTCGCAGACCGTATGGAGGTCGAGCTCGCGGAACGTCTTCTTGAGGTGCGTGTACGTCTCGCCGCCCGGCGCACGGACCTTGAGCCACGGTGGTTTGGGAGCGAAACGCGACGAGGAGGTCGACACGGCTCTCAGCACGTAGCGTCACGGGGCACCGGGGTCAATTGAAGCGCGACCGCACCCTCGCGCTCCCGGTCGCGTGCGGCAAATCCCAGCTCTGCGCGCCTGCGCTACTTTGGGCCTTCCGTGGGAGCGCACGTCGACACCCCCGCGCCGACGATCTTGAAGCCGACCTTCGGCTTGACGATCTCGACGCTTCCGTCCGCGAGGCGATAGCGCGTCACGTCCGATCCGCCACCGCCGCGAGGGACGCCGCCCGTGCTCTCCGAGCTCGTATAGACGTAGAAGTCTCCCGCGTAGAACGAGAACGCCCACGCGTTGCCTGCGAACGTGTTCGTGAGCGGCTTTGGTGACACGGTCTCGCCGGTGCCCTTCGTGATCTCGGCGACCTGCGCGGGCGCCGTGACGAAGAAGCCGAAGAGCTTCCCATCACCCGTGCCGGTGAGCTCCGCGGCCTTGCCTGAGAGATCGCCAGTGAACGGACCGACGTAGTTGACCTTGAACGTCGTGAGATCGAGCTTCGCGATCCCGAAGCCCGTCGCGCTGTCCGAGAGAAAGAGCTGCTCGTTCGAGCCGCCCTTCGAGGACGTGGAGAAGCCCATCCCGAACTTCGAGAAGGGCTGCCCCTCCGCCGGGGACACGAACTTCGTCGGCTCGCACGAGAGATCTTTGGTGCTCACCTTCCAGAGCGAGCCGTCTCGGTAGCGAATCCACGCGATGCCATAGCGATCGACCGCCATCGAGGTCGGCGTGGAGCCTCCGGTCGGGCACGCGAGGAGGCCCACCGAGGTAAACTGCAACGTCGGCGGGTGAAAGCGAAAGAGGCCTTGCTCCTCGCTGATGACGAAGATGTCCTTCGTCTCCTCGGCGCACTCGGGCAGCGCGCTCGCGCCTCCATCCGTCGCACCAAAACCGCCGCTGCTGCCAGCGTCCTTCGTCCCGAACGGCGTCGTGTTCTCAGGCTCGGTGTTCTGCGTCGAGCTCGAGCCGCAACCTTGCGCCGCCGTCGCGACGGCACAAATGAGCGCGCACGACACAGCCCATCGTGGAAGAAGCGCTGTCACCACGATGGAGCGTAGCACGTCATCCGAGCTTCGCGATTTCCGAGGCTGTGGTCACGCCGCGCTCGGTGATGACGCGCGTGACGAGGCTCGCCGGGGTCACGTCGAACGATGGATTTCGCACGCGAACGCCGTCCGGGACGAGCTGCACCGCCGTGCCATCGGGCATCCGAAAGCGCGATAGCTCCTCTTCGTTTCGTTCCTCGATCGGGATGTCGGCGCCGCTCGCGCATGCGAGGTCGACCGAGCTCCAAGGGGCAGCGACGTAGAAAGGGATCTCGTGCGCGGCCGCGAGGCATGCGAGCCCGTAGGTGCCGATCTTGTTGGCGACGTCGCCGGTGCGCGCGATCCGATCGGCGCCGACCACGACGCACGTGATCTTGTCGCCCGAGCGCGCCTTCGACATGAAGTGCGCCGCCATCGAGTCGGCGATCACCTCGACGTGGATGCGATCCTTGGAGAGCTCCCACGCCGTGAGGCGGGCGCCTTGAAGATACGGGCGCGTCTCGCACGCCAGCACGCGCACGTTCTTGCCCGCGTCACGCGCGGCGCGGATCACGCCGAGCGCCGTGCCATATCCGCCGGTCGCGAGCGCGCCTGCGTTGCAGTGCGTGAGGACCACCGCGCCGTCGGGGATGAGCTCCGCGCCGGACGCGCCGATGCGCTTGCACGCCTCGACCTCCGCTTTGTGGATCGAACGCGCTTCGGCGGCGACCTTCTCGGTGCGCGTCGCGTGATCGAGCGACGCGAGGTCCGTGACGGCGCGCGCCATTCGATCGAGCGCCCAGGCGAGGTTCACCGCGGTGGGCCGCGCCGCGCGCAACGTCGCGTCGGCCGTCTTCATCGCCGAGACGAACGACTCCGCGTCGCCACGGGCGGCGAGCGCCGCCGTCGCCATACCGTACGCCGCAGTGATGCCGATCGCGGGCGCGCCGCGCACCACCATGTCGCGGATCGCCTGCGCGACCTCGTCGACGCGCGCGAAG
The DNA here is from genome assembly GCA_044227045.1 of Labilithrix sp. Lineage (GTDB taxonomy): Bacteria > Myxococcota_A > Polyangia > Polyangiales > Polyangiaceae > Labilithrix. The sequence goes on along the minus strand of JBGAFW010000001.1, from coordinate 180,140 downwards.
TATTCGTAGCGCTCGACGCTCGGCAGCTTGCGTTGATCGAGGAGCACGACGCGGTAGCCGGGCATCAGCTCCACCGCCGAATAGGCCGAGCCGCCGATCGGCGCGGGGTGTGGATGCGCCTGTCCGGTTCGAAGCGTGGGGACACCGAAGCCCTGTTTGCTGTCTGTCATTTTGTTCGACCTTGTTGTCAGTTCTTCGATGCACGCGTGGTCGCGAGCCGTGAAGCGATCTCTTCCGCGACCGTTCCCAAGTCGTCGGCAGCCCGCGCCTTGTCGCCGTGCACGTACGCTGCGAGCCCCTCCGCGCCGACGATCGCGAGGCTGATGTTCACGCCGTTCGCCGTCAGCACCGCGCCGACCTCCGGGTTCTTGAGGAGGACGACCAGGTCTTCGAGGACCTCATCGAGCTCCTTCATCACCATCGAAGATTTTTCGTCGCTGCTCTTGTCTTCGGAGCCGGAGCTGGAGTCGGACGGCATGGGACCGTGATCTTTCGAGAATCCTCCCGACAAGTCAACGCCGCACGGCCTCGTCGCAGCGCGCCGTGATCTCTGCACGTTTCGCCCGCAATCGGCGCCGGTCAGAGCGTGCCCGCGCGTATGGCCTTCCGCTGCTTGTCGATGTTCGCAGGCGGCGCCCCGAGCTCAGCGGCGCGATCGAGCGCGCGCTCGGCTTCGGTGCGGCGCCCAAGCTTGGCGAGCGCCCATGCGCGTCCGAGCTGCGCGGCGGCATACGACGGCCGCTGCACGAGGATCGCATCGTACGCGGCGAGGGCGCCAGCCGCGTCGCTCCTCACCACAGCGACCGTGGCCAAGCCAAGGAGGTTCTCGGTGCTCTTCGGATCCGCGGCGAGCCCTTGCTTGTAGGCCGCTTCGGCGCCGTCGAGATCGTGAAGGTGGATCTTCACGAGGCCGAGCACGTGGAAGATCTCGGGATCCTTCGCGCCGCGACGAATGGCTTCTTCGAGGCGCTCCTCTGCTTCTTCCGGCTCGCCCCACCGCGCGGCGCGCATCCCTCCTTCACGCGGCCCGGCCGGCGAGGACGGCGCCATGCTCGCGGCGGTGTCGTACGCGGCGAGCGCCTCGTCGAAGCGATGCGCGAGCTCGAAGGCGTGACCGAGCTCGATCCAAGGAACCGCCGGCTCGTTCGGCATCCGCCGCTGAAGCTCGTCGACCTCACGCTTTGCGCTCTCGATGTCACCGGTGAACGCGAGGACGCGGACGTACATCCGTCGCGCCGCGAGGTCCTCGGGGTGCTTCGTCAGATGCGCGCGAAGTGTGTTGAGCGCGTCCTCCTCGCGATGCATCCGCACGAGCTGCTGCGCGCGTTCGATCGGCGAGACCGGCGCGCAGCCACCGAGCGCGAGCGAGCCAAGCGTCGCCAAGCCGAGGACGGCGACGATCGCAAGAGGGCGGGCACCTTTCGGCACGAACACGTGCTAATCCTGCCGCGGGCAGCGCAGAAAGAGAAGCGCCGAAGCAAACAGGGAGAGACACAGCTATGGACAGCATCACGATCAAGACGATTGGTGTTCTTGGCGCCGGACAGATGGGTGGCGGCATCGCGCAAGTGGCCGCGGGCGCCGGCTATGACGTCGTGCTGGTCGACGCGAGCCAGGAGCTCGCCGAGAAGGGCAAATCGAAGATCGCCGCGGTGCTCGGCAAGCTCGTCGACAAGGGCAAGATCAAGGCGGAGGACAAGGACGCGCTCGTCTCCCGGATCACGACCGCGGGCTCACCAAACGACTTCAAGGCGTGCGACCTCGTCGTCGAGGCGGCCACCGAGAACGTCGACCTCAAGCTGAAGCTGTTTCGCGGCTGTGACGAAGCGATGAAAGAGAACGCGATCCTCGCGAGCAACACGTCGAGCATCTCGCTGACGAAGCTCGCCGCGTCGACGAAGCGCCCCGACCGCGTCATCGGCATGCACTTCATGAATCCGCCGCCGTTGATGAAGCTCGTCGAGATCGTCCGCGCCACGCAGACGAGCAACGACACGTACAAGCTCGTGAAGGAGGCCGCCGAGAAGATGGGCAAGACGTGCACGACGTCGAACGACGCCCCCGGCTTTCTCGTCAACCGCATCTTGATCCCGATGCTCTGCGAGGCGTGCTTCGCGCTTCAGGAAGGCGTCGGCTCTCCCGAGGACATCGACACCGGCGCGAAGCTCGGCCTGAACCACCCGATGGGCCCGCTCGAGCTGAGCGATCTCATCGGCCTCGACACCGTCCTGGCGATCGCGGACGTGCTTCATCGCGACATCGGCGACGACAAGTACCGCGCGCCGACGATGCTGCGAAACCTCGTCGCCGCCGGATGGCTCGGCAAGAAGGCTGGCCGCGGCTTCTACGAGTACGACGCCGCGACGGGACAGAAAAAGGCGCGCGGCTAAGGCGCGAGAGACCACAGGAGGAAGCGACATGGGAAACACGCTGCTGACCGAGCGCGATGGCGCCGTCGTCATTCTCACCCTCAACCGCCCGGACAAGCTGAATGCGCTGAACGCCGAGCTCCTCGGCGAGCTCGACGCCGCGCTCAGCGAGCTCACGCGCGACACGAGCGTCGCGTGCGCGATCATGACCGGCGCCGGCGACAAGGCCTTCGCCGCAGGCGCGGACATCGGCGCGATGCTCGACATGCCCACCGAGCAGGCGCGCGCCTTCTCCGAGCTCGGTCATCGCATCGGCATGCGGATGGAGCGGGCGCCCTTCCCCATCCTCGGCGCCGTCAACGGCTTCGCCCTCGGCGGCGGCTGCGAGCTCGCGCTCGCCTGCGACTTCCTCTACGCCAGCGAGAAGGCGAAGCTCGGCCAGCCCGAGGTGAACCTCGGCATCATCCCAGGCTTCGGCGGAACGCAGCGCCTCGCGCGCCGCGTCGGCATCGCGCGCGCTCGTGAGCTTTGCTACACGGGCGACACGATCAACGCCGAAGAGGCGCTCCGCCTCGGGCTCGTCAACGCGGTGGTCCCGCACGCCGAGCTGATGACGAAGGTGAAGGACGTCGCGGGCAAGATCGCGAAGAAGGGTCGCATCGCGATCGCGCAGTGCAAGCGTGTCCTCTACTCGGGCGAAGGCCTTCCGCTCGACGCCGCCAACGCGCTCGAGACCCAAGCCTTCGCCATGCTCTTCGGCACGAACGACCGCCGCGAAGGCATGAGCGCATTCCTCGAGAAGCGCCAAGCGGCGTTCAAGGGGACCTGATCTCGGCGACTCAGAACGTCTTGTAAATCGCCACGATCGTCCCGAGCGTCGCGACCGCGATCGCGAGCGTCGCCGAGGCGACGAAGCTACGGAACGCGATCGTTCGAAGGGTGGCCTTCACCTCGGGCGCGCTCGCGCGGGTGGCCGAGAAATACGCGATCGCCCCCGCCCACGAGAGGAGCACCACGCCATACGCGAGGTGCTCTTTTCGTTCGAAGAGGAGACCGATCGAGGGGCTCTCGATGAAGATCTGCTGCTTCAGCTTTTCGCGGTAGCCGACGTAGAGCCACGACCCGACGGCGGCGACGAGCGTGACCGCGCCCGCCGCCAGCCCGACCGCGAGATGAGCTCGGCGCGTGCGGTTTCGAAGCACGATCGCCGGGTGCACGAGCAGCGCCGCCGCGAGCCATCCGGCGTGGCCGTGGACGTGCTCGACGAGCCTCCATGTGCTTTGCAGCTGCGGCTCCAGCATCGGTCGTCCGTCGGCTAGGCATAACACGACGCACGGAGGGCTTCGATCGCGTTACACTCGCGCCGTGGATTGCGCGGTGCACGCAGGCGAGGAGTCGACGCAGACCTGCAGCGTCTGCAAGAAGCCCGGTTGCGCGCGCTGCATCACGTACGAGATCGACGACGCTCCTGCCTGCGCCACCTGCGCGAACGACGAAGCCGAGCGCAGCCGCTCGATGGGCTCTGCGCTCCTCGCCTTCGTGGGCGTGGGCTACTTGGCGACGCTCGCGATCGGCTACGTCGTCTTCCACGCGCGCCCTTTCGTCGGCGGCATCGCCGCAGTCGTCGCGATCGCGCTCGGTCGCGCCCTTCAGCTCCTCGTCAAGCCACGCAACGTCCGGCCGCGTCGCGCCTCGCTCTAGCTCGTTCGAGCGAAGTCGATCACGGAGTCACGACGCGACGTAGCGGATCACCTGGTCCGCTGGCGCGTCGCGCTCGTCGCTCCGCACGCGACCGAGGGCGTGGAGGTGCTCGACATGCGCGCCGGCCTCGTCGATCGCGAGGATGACGCCGTAGCCCTCCTGATCGCCAAACATATCGCGCGCGATCTCGGCGAGCGTGCGACCGCCCTTCCCCGTGTCGCGGCAAAGATCGAGCGTGCGCTCCAGCCGATCGCGGTGAAAGGCCTCGATCTCGTCGATACGCAGCGCGAGGTGCTCGATCGGATCTTCGTGCCCGCCGAGCGCGAGACGAATGCCGCCGAGCTGGCGAATCTTGTCGAGGCTACGGAAGTAGTGCGCGAGGCCCGCGAACGCCGCGATCGCTTGCGGGAACTGATGCGGCGTGATCCGCGACAGCACGTGATCGCTCGTCAGCAAGACGTCGTGCACCTGGAGGCACACGAGGCCGGGGCAATGACCTGGCACGTGATGCACCTTCGCCCGCCCGCCCAGCACGAGGTCGCCGTCGCGGAGCGTTCGGTCGACCTTCTCGGAGCGAAAGAGGCGCTTTCCAGACTCGTAGAGCTGGCGCATCTCGATCCGTGCTTCGTCCGCGACGCCCGCGCGCTGCCAAAACGCATTCATGGCGCTCGAGGCCGACAGCAGCCGCTCTTCGAACGAGGCGATGACGTGCGCGTCGAGCTCGTGCACCTCGATCGTCGCGCGCGGCGACGTCGTCCTCAGCTGGTTGACGCCGCCGAAATGATCGGCGTGCGCATGCGACACGAGGCACGTGCCGATGTCTTCACGACGTGCCGACGTGTCGCCGAACACCGACGCGATCACCTCGAAGCCAAGCGCGAGGTCACGCTCGCTCGACGGCAACCCGGATCCGCAGTCGAAGAGGAGCGACGAGCCATCTTCGACGACGAGGTAGACGTTGTTCACGTGCCGCGGGAAGGTCTCGACCGCCATTTGGTAGATCGTCGCCCCATTCGCCGCGAAACGCCGCGCGCCGCACACGCCGTACGCCTCGATGTACGCTCGCCGATCGACGCCGTCATGCTCGCTTCGGAGCAGCGCGTCGAGTCGCTCGCTCATGCCGACGATGGCGACGTCGTCGGACTGCGCGCGGAGCGCGAGCCGCGCGCCGGCTGGGTCGAGATGCGCGCCTGCGGCCGCGAGGCTTCGGTCCGAGAGGAAGATCCCTTCGGCGCGCCGAAAGAGCCACTCGATTTTCTTTCGTAGCCTCGAAGGAACTCGCATGGGTTGTATGGATCGAAGACAGGCCTCCCTTCGGCATCGGCCGATCCGGCGGTCGTTTCGATCTCTTCTTCTACACCGCCCGTTGACGCTCCAACATAGGCTCGGTAACGGTCTAGGCGCATCGCATGGCGTCCTCGAAGGCAAGCAGCGCAGGCAAAGCGACGAGCACGAGCGTGAAAGACGCTGCGTCATCGAGCGCTGCCGGCGTCGACGTGCTCTCGCAGGTCCGCGCGCAGACCACGGCAAAGAAGACGATCGAGCACGCGCTCGCGTCGGGCCGCATCCATCACGCCTACCTCTTCGTCGGTCCCGACGGGATTGGCAAGGAGCTCGCCGCGTTCGGCCTCGCGCAGGCGCTCGTCTGCGAGAAGCGCGGCGAGAGCGAGACCGGCCTCTTCGGCGCCACCACCAACCCAACGTCGCGTGCGTGCGGCAAGTGCTCGGCATGCCAGCGCGCCGTCATGCGCGAGGACACGCGGCGTCCGATTCATCCCGATGTCGTCATCATCGAGCGCGGCCTCTACGCGCCTCAGTCGCTCGGGCGCCGCACGCCGGAGACGCAAGACATCTCGATCGATCAGATCCGCATGCTCGTGCTCGCGCGCTCGGCGTTCGCTCCGCACGAAGGCCGCGCCAAGGTGTTCATCATTCGCCGTGCCGAAGAGCTGAGCGTCTCCGCGGCGAACGCGCTCCTCAAGACGCTCGAAGAGCCTGGGCCGCGCACCCACTTCATCTTGCTGTCTGCGCAGCCGGAGGCATTGCTTCCCACGATCCTGTCGCGCACGCAGACGATTCGCTTCGCTCCCCTTCCCGACGACGTCGTCATCGAGCTCATGGTCGCCGCAGGCGCGAGCCCCGACCGCGCACGCGATGTTGCGCGCCTGGCGAACGGCAGCGTGGAGCAAGGGATGATGCTGGCCGACCCCGACGAGAGCGAGCAGCGCGATCATTTCGTCGAGAGCGCGCTGAAGGCGATCAAGAGCCCGGGCGTCGAAGACGTGCTCGCCCTCGCCGAGAGCGCCAAGAAGGACAAGGATCGCCTCCCTGCCAACATCGCGGCGCTCGCGTCGGTGCTCGCCGCGCGCGCCGCCGAGGCCGCTCGAAACGAGGCCGCCGACCCGAGCGGCCCGCGCGGCGAAGCCGAGGCGATCGCGATCCGCGGCCGCTTCGCGCTGAACGCGCTCGAGCACCTCGCGAGCAACGGCGCCGCCCAGCTCGTCGTCGAGGCGATGCTCACCCGCATGCGCGCGGTGTAGCTCTCCGTCTTGCGTGACCCGCTTTTGCGCTGTGCGCCGACTACTCGAGCGTGGTCTCGCCGGACGCGATGACCTCGAAGGATCCCTCTTCGAGCTCGAGGCCGCGGTACGCGCACACCTGTCCCGAGCTCGCCTTCAGGACGAGGAGGCGTTCTGCCCCGGCCGACACGTACTCGGCGACCACGACCGCGTCACCGACATCGGGCGCGCCGACGCCGACGCGCCTTGGTCGAAGCGGCAAACGCCTCGCGCGATCGAAGCGGATGCCGTTGTGCTCGACCGAGCTCGGCGGCTCGCCGCCCACGAGGATCGCCTTCGGATCGAGCGGCTCGAGCCAGAACAAGCTGCTCGATGGACGGTTGCGCACGTAGATCGCGCAGTCGTGCCCCGCGTCGGGCGCGACGAAGAGCACCGCGACGGGCATGTCCTCCGAGAGGACCACGCCGCCCGCGAGCCACGCCTCTTCACCGGTGATGCGCATGAGCACGTCGCCGAGCTGGCAGAGAAAGCCATCGAGCTTCGGCTTCTCGCCTTGGACGACGCGCGACGTGATGAGCTTCTTCGCCTTCTCCTTGGCGGTGGGCTCCTTGCGCTTGTCCTTGTCGCCGTGTTTGTCCTTGTCGCCGAGCGCCGGGTCGCTGTCGTCCTTGTTCGTCGGCACTTCGGCCTCGACCTCGGCCGCGGCGCGCTTCTCTGCGTCGTCGTCCGCGCCGTTGGCGCCAGCGTCGTCCCCGTTGCTGCTTGCCTTCTTCGTCGTGGTCCTCGCCTTCGCGTCCGCGTCGGCGGCGGTCTCCTCGCCCTCGCTCGCGCCCGCCCTGCGTTTCGCGATCCAACGACCCACGAAGAGAGCCCCGCTGGTACCCGCGAACACGAGACCAGCGAGGATCAAGCTCACGCGAGCGCCTCTTTGGCCGCCGGCGCACCCGACGGCGTCTTGGCTTCCGGCTTGGCGTAGTCGTGAACACCAAACGCCGCTTGGAACGCATGCGCACGCGCGGCGACCTCTTCGAGCGTGGCGCCTTCGGGATAGAGGTCGGCGACGACCGCGAACGCGTCGGCGTGCGGCTGGAGCTCTGCGGCGCGCTCGAGCGTGATCCCTCCGATCGCGACGAGCGAGACCCCAGCCTCGCGCGCCACGCGTGAAGCGGCCGAGAGCCCTTCGATCCCGACGACCGGGTCAGGGTTGGTCTTCGTCATCGTCTCGAACACGGGACCATACGCAAGGTAGCGCGGATGAAACGCGAGCGCGCGGGTGAGCTGCTCCATGTTGTGCGTCGAGATCCCGACCGCCAGCTGGGGCGCGATTCGATGCACGAGATCGTAGGGCAAATCGTCCTGCCCGATGTGGACCGCGTCGCAGCCCGCAAGGGCCGCCAGGTCCGCGCGGTCATTGGCCACGAGCGGGACGCCCGCTTGACGGCAAATGGGCCCGAGCGCGCGCAAGATCCCGAGGATCGCCCGCGCAGGGAGCTCCTTGGCCCGCAGCTGCAACGCCGCGGGACGCGCCGCGAGCAGCGCACGCGCATAAGCGACAGGATCGGTTTGGCGTCGAGCCAGGAAGGTGGTGTCGACGATCGCGTAGAGGCCTCTCATGTTCTCAATCGCAACGTTGTGATTTACCCGGCCGCGCTCGTCGATCACGGGACTCATTTTTGGGGCGACGACCTCCGCCGCGTTCTGCATCGGGGCCTCTTCAGGCGCGACGCTCAGCGAGACGACGTCACCACGGCGGAGATCTTCGAAGGGTGAACCACCCTGCCGTTTTGCCGCATCCCGGTCGAGCTGGCGAATGCGCTGGAGCGGGCTTCCCGGCGGCTCTTCATGGCAGACGATGAGCTCCGCTTTGCCCTTCGTCTTGAGCACGTGCGAGATGGCTCGAAAGCGCTTCGTCCGAACGAGCGCGTCGGCAGAGAGCGCCGGCAGAAGACGGCGCCCGTCTTTTCGAAGCACGAGGTAGCTGAAGGTCAGTCCTTGCCACCGGAGCCCAGCGGCGCGCGCGAGCGACGCGACCCACGGCGGGAGGTCGATGCCCTCGAGATCCTCGTGGCACCACTCGGTCTCGATCGCGAGCGCCGGGCACTTGCCCTGGTGAAGACACGGCGCAAACACATGCGCGCTCTTCGCTTGCTCGAGCACGCGATCACGAAGCGCATGCAGGTGGCGGGTGCGGTCGCGAAGCGCCGGCTCGACGATCACGAGCGACCCATCGTCCGCGACGACGCTCTCGAGCAGGTGCAGGACGAGCTCCGACTGCTGCGCGAGCCGCCGCTCCGGATCCCCCTGCGGATCGAGCTCGCTCAACACCTGCCCGAGGATGACGACGTCCGCCTTGACGCCTCCCCGCACGAGCACGTCACGCGCGCTCGGCGCCAGCCCGGGGCCTCTGTCCCCTGCACGTGCGTCTGCGAGGCTCCACCTGCGCGTGTCGACGCGAAGGTCGACGTTCATGGGCGGCGCAGCGATGTTCTCTTCGCGAGCAGCCGTCACCGCGCGCGCCATGCTCATCGCCGCGCGAAGCACGTCTTCGTCCTCGTCGACGAGGAGCGCTTCGACCACGAGGCGGCCTTGCGCTCCGGGTCCGTGCTGCTGCGGCTGCAACTGCGCTGCGCCGAGCGCACGAGCCACGCCCCACGTCATCGCGCCGAGACCGGCGCCGAGATCGAGGACGCGAAGTGGCCTCGTCTCCAAGAGCGACAGCGCGCCCGTCGCGACCAGCTCACGAACCGCCGCGGCTCCTTTCGGGACGTCGCGCGCAAACGAGAACGCGACGCGCGCTTCGAGCGGGAGCTTCGTGCGCGCGCCCTCCGCGGCGCCTTCGTTGTACGCGCGCGAGAGCGCCTCGACCTTCGGCGCGAGCTTGGAGATGTCTTTGGTCGTGAGCGGTGACTTGGGCGACAGCGACCGAAGCACCTCGTCTACGACGTGCTGCCATCCGATCTCGAGCGGCTTCACCAAGGAATGGGTCATCGGTCTTGGCTTGCTGGGATTCGGGGTTCGGAGCTGCGGGGAGTTGGAGTCGGCGGCGAGTCGGATCCGGCTCGCGCTACGTCAGGCGACTTTCCGGAAGCCAACAGAGCGGCCGACCAAAAGGTCGGTGGATGACGATGCGTGTCCTACCATTGTCCGCGAACAAATCACGACCTCAGCATGACGTCCTGCTTGTGAGAACCCGAAATCCAGCGTGTTAATGAGGGCGGTCATGGGCCTCAGCCCCAATACCGCCGAAAACCAACTTTGGACGGTTGACCCTTCAATAAAACAATTCATCATATGGTGAAGTGATGACGCGCCCGCCGACGAACAAAGCCAACGGTGCGAAGACGCTAGGTCACGACGTTTGTGGTCCCGAAGAGCATGCGCGCCGAATCCGCTCGAACGTCGTCAGCGACGATCAGCTCGAGCGAGCCGCCGCGATCTTCCGCGCCGCCGGAGACATCTCGAGGCTCAAGCTCCTTCATCGCCTGAGCGACGGTGAGTGGTGCGTGACGGAGCTCGCCGACGCCGCGAACGTCGGCCTCTCGACGGTCTCGCAACAACTCCGCCTTCTTCGCGCCGAACGCATCGTGTCGCGCCGCCGCGCCGGCAAGCACATCTTCTACTCCCTGGCCGACTCGCATGTGAGCGATCTCATTCGCAGCGCCATCGAGCACGCCGCCGAGCCCGCCCACGAGCACAAGAAGGTCGCCGCAGCGCACGACGATCACGACCACGATCACGATGAAGAAGACACAGACGGATCTTGAAACGTAGGAAGCCTTGAACGACCCGTTTCTAACGACCCGACCCCCGACCCCCGCCTGAGAAGAAAGACAAAGAGAAAGCAACGATGGGAAGCGAGCACAAGGTTCACGACAAGCACGATCACACCCACGGCCCGAGCTGCGGCCACAAGACGATCGAGCACGACGGCCACACGGACTACCTCCACGACGGCCACCTTCATCACGTCCACGGCGACCACGTCGACGAGCACACGCTCGCCGTGACTGGTTCGAATCCCGCCACGTGCACGCCCGCCCACGACTGCCAAGGCCACGACAAGGCCCACGTCCACGGCGCCAGCTGCGGCCACGACGCGATCTCGCACGGCGACCACACCGACTTCGTCGTGAACGGGCATCTTCACCACGCCCACAACGGCCACTGCGACGATCACGGCCCGGTGAAGATCAGCTGACGTAGCACCGGCGGCGTCTTGGACCACCTTCGTTCAAGAGGGTGGTCTTCGCATTTTGTGCATCATGAAGAGCACACTCTTCGACAAGGTTCGCCGACCGCCCTTCTTGAGAAGAAGCGAGCACCTTGGTCAACCAAGGTGAATCGGTCCCCAGCTGGCGGGTCACGAAGCACCCTTTTCAACATGGGTTCGCTTCGACACCCAATCACCCGTCCTCGAGGATCGTCCCCTCGAACCAAGGCCGCCCAGGCCGCGCTACCGCGACACGATGACATCCACGTCGTCGATCGTCAGCCCCGCGCTCTCGAGCACCGTCTTCGAGGATGGTCCCCTCGAGTCAACCAAGGCCCAGTGGCACGCCGCTCGGGCCGGTCACGAAGCACCCTTTTCAACAAGGGTTCGCCTCGACACCCAATCACCCGTCTTCGAGGATCGTCCCCTCGAGATGACCTTGGTGAACCAAGGCCCAGTGGCACGCCGCTCGGTCGGGTCACGAAGCACCCCGTGTTGAAGCCGATGACGACGCAGCCGACGCGCTCGGAGCCACCGCTCGCGAGCTGACGTTTTAGATCCCTTGTTGAAAAGGCGCGCCGCACCCGGTCGGCGCGGTCGCGGTCGATCACGTGGCTCGCGCGATCACGTGGAGCGCGCGGAATCGGCTGGCACGCCGCGCGGTTGGTCGGGTCACCCTTTCATCGCTCTTGTTGACACGGTCGGGTCGGCTCGCGCGCACGTGAGGCTCGCCTGATCACCTTGGTCAACCAGGTGAATGCACGCCTCTCGGTCGGGCAGATGTCACCCTTTTCAACAAGGGTCTCCACCCTCTCCCGGCTCGAACACCCTTCTCGAGCCGCTCGCGATCACCTTGGTCAACCAAGGCGCCGGACCTCGGTCGGATTAAGACTCGCGTAGTCGCGGGCCGCCGCCAGCTCTCACCTTGGTCAACCAAGGCGCCGGACTCGGTCGGACCAAGACTCGCTCGAAGAGCGGCGGCCAGCTCTCAGTCGGCGCCGCCGCCTTGGGTTGCTTGCTCCGTGAACGTGCCGCCACCTTGCGTCGCGGACTGCGTGATGCTCTTGCTGCGCATGACCAACCTCCCCACTTCCGCGGCGCGCATGAGCAAGGTGCCTGCCAGCGCGAAACTGGGCTTTTTCCGAGGAAACGGCCTTGGTGTGTAACGGTTTGTTGACACTTAAGCTTTCGTAAGTGTCCGAATATCGGACACTCGAGATTTTCAGGCGGCAGATTGGTGGTGCGGCAGGACGCGAGGTTGCGGCTCGTTTGGCTCGCCTCGCCGGTCGCGTGGAAGAACCTGGCGGCTGATCATGTTAGAGGCGAGGAGATGATGACTCAGTCGCAGACGCGGCGGATCGCGACGTTGCGTCGTGTCGGGGGCCGGGTTGGTTCCGTCGGCCTTCTTGGTTTGCTTGGCTACGCGGCGATGGGCTGCGGGACGCCGCCACCACCTTCGCAGCTGCCGAATGCTCGTGCGGCCGTCGATCGGATTCACGCGACGCAGGACTGCGGGCTCGGCATCCACGCGACCGCGAAGATCGACCACTTCGGCAAGGGAGGTCGCGTTCGCGGCGATCTCCTCGCGTACGCGATCTGGCCCGAGCGCATTCGGATGGACGTCGTGAGCCCCTTCGGCGTGACGCTCGCGACGCTGACGAGCGACGGGAGCAAGTTCTCGCTCTACGACCTTCGCGAGAAGCGGTTCTTCTACGGACCCGCGAAGGCTTGCAACATCGCGCGGCTCACCACCGTGCCGATGCCTGGACACGTCCTCGTCTCGATCTTGCGTGGAGAGGCTCCCGTACTGAAGCACACCGGAGAGTCCGACACGTCGATTGGCTGGGACAGCAGCGGCTACTACGTCGCGACCGTCAAGGGAGGCAACGGGGCCGAGGAGCGCCTTCGCATCGCGCCGCACCCCGCCGACTTCAACTTGCCGTGGGAGAAGCAGCGCCTTCGCTTGCTCGACGTCGAGGTCAAGCAGCAAGGCATCGTGCTCTACCACGCAGAGCTCTCAGACCATAAGCCGGCGGCCTCCGACAAACCGATCATCGATCCCGATGGGCTCGATGCGCCCGTGCCGACGAGCGGCCCGGTCTGCACGACCGAGCTGCCACGACGCATCCATGTCGAGGTGCCCGGCAAAGACGAAGACGTCCTCTTCCGCTACGAGAACGTCACGTGGAACCCGCCGCTTCAAGAGAACACGTTCACGCAGCCCATCCCTCCCGGCGTCGGCGTCGAACGCGTGACCTGCGACTGACGGCGGTCGTCAGCGGTTCCATCGATCCCATCGATCCCATCGACCCCATCGAGCACCTTCACCATCTGGCCGGGTTGGTCCGTGATCACCCAGTCGACCTTCAGCGCGTCGCGCATCTCGAGCGTGCGGGCGTCGTCGTTCACGGTCCACGCGACGACGCGGAGGCCGGAGCGGTGAAGCCGTAGGGCGCGCTCCTTCGTGACGAGCGAGTCCTCGAGATGCGCGGCGATCACGACGCGGCGGATCGCCAGCGGAAGCGCGGTCGCGAGGCGTGGCGTGCGCTTTCCGACGAGCATCGCGCGCGGCACGCGTGGGAGGGCGGCGGCGAACGCGAGGACGAGCGCGGGATCGAAGGACGAGATGACGATCTCGAGGCCCGGTCGTGCGCGCTGGACTTCGCGCGTGACGGCGCGGATGAGCGCGACGCGGCGTGGCGAGTCGGCCTTCACCTCGACGTTGACGATGCCGTTGCGATCGCGGCAGAGGTCGAGCGCTTCGCCGAGCGTCGGGATGCGAACGCCGCCTTCAAGGAGGGGCAGATGCTCACGGCGGATGAGATGGATGCCACGCTCGCTGCTCTTCGCGTGCTGGCGCGAGGGGTGCGCGGCGTCAGCCGGGAGCGTCGGATCGTGGTGGAGCACGGGCTCGCCGGACGCGCAGAGGCGCACGTCGAGCTCGACGCCCGCAGCGCCCTCGTCGAACGCGCGGGCGAACGCCTCGAGTGAGTTCTCCGGAGGCCAGCCCGCGCCTCGACCGCCGCGATGGCCGAGGATGATCATCCGAACGTCCAAGCCACGATCAGGCGCGGGTCTCGGCCGGCCGCTTCGGTGTCGGCCGGCGTGGTGTTCACGATCTCGACGTCCTCGCGCGCCTGGCTCAGGTGGCGAGCTCCTCGGCGATTTCGCGCGCGAGCTTCTTGGCGCGCTCGACGTCACCGGCAGGGAGCGAGATCGCGCCGACGACGGGGTGCCCTCCTCCGCCATGGCGCTCGCAGATCGCCGCGATGTTGTGCGTGCGGGCGATCGGCGCCCACGGATTGTAGCCAATCGAGAGCTTGCACTTCGAGGCCGAGCGGCTGAGGAGCACCGAGTACGCGCTGTCTGGCCAGAGGGCATACGTCACGAACTTCGCCGCGACGTCGATCACCTGCGAGCTCAGGTCGACGAGGATCACGCTGCCGCGGTCTTCGGCGTGCTGCTTCACCAGATCGATGAAGCCCTTCTGCTGCGCCTCGAGCGGCTTGTAGGCCTCCTCGACGTCGCTGCTCTTCGCGACCTCGATCAGCGGCTCTTGGAGGAGGCGCGGGACCATCTGCTCGATGAACTGGTCGTTGCCCTTATGCTCGACGACGGTCATCAAGTGGAGGACTGGCTCCTGGCGCGTCACCGCCATCTCGGCGCTCGGGAACGCGGCGGAGTCGATCATGTCAGCCCAGCGGACGAGCTCGGCGATGTTCGGGTCCTTGATCGCGTCGAGCCCGAAGCGCTGGAGACCGACGTCTGCGATGAGCTTCGTGCACGAGCCGTAGCCGCCGTCGTGGAACTTGCGCCGGCCGCCGGGCGCGTCTTCGCGCGCGCCGATCTCGTACGAGGAGCGATCGTCGGGGGTGACGAACGCGCTGACGTGATGATCGAAGTACCAGGTGAGCTTCGGCGACGTGGAGTAGCGGAAGTCGAGGATGGCGTTGTCGTCGCCGCTGAGCACGTTCGGGTCGACGCCGTTCTGTCCCGGCCCATAGCCCATCGCGCGGTACGTGAAGGACAGCTCTTCACCCGGATGGAGGTGACGCATCAGCCGCGTGAACATGACGGCCGAACAGAGCCCGTCGAAGCAATGCCCATGAGTAGCGACGACGACGTTGCGCATGGTGTTTTTTGCCTTTAGCACGGACATTACGTCATGCGCATTCACCATCTCGCCTTCCGCACGAGGGACCTCGCGCGGCTCGAAGACTTCTACGGCCGCGTGCTTGGGCTGCGCGTCACGAAGCGCGACGCCGAGCGCAGCGTCTGGCTCGACGCGGGCGGCGCGATCGTGATGCTCGAGCGCTGCGAGCCCGACAAGCACGAGCCTGCGATCGATCGCGCCTCCCTCGAGCTCACCTGCTTCGCGCTCGAGCCTTCCGACTTCGCGGCGATCACGAAGCGCCTCGAAGACGCAGGCGTCGCGGTCGAAGCGGAGACGGCCTTCACGATCTACCTTCGCGATCCCGATGGCCGCCGCGTCGGTCTCTCGTCCTTTCCCCAGCCGCGCGTCACCTGAGCTGCATGCCGAATCAAGAGAAGCGCATCATCGGGTCGCGGCGGGGCACGAGGATCTGACGCATCGCTTCGCCGGTCGCGAGCGCCTCGAACGCGTCGTTGATTCGTTCGAGCGGGAGGACGCTCGACCGCATCGCGTCGACCGGCAGCCGCTTCGCACGCCAGAGCGCGATGTAGCGTGGGATGTCGCGCTGCGGGCTCGACGATCCCATGTACGAGCCGATCAGCGCGCGCCCTTCGCCGGCGAACATCAGCGCCGGCAGCGAGATCATCTTCGAGGGATGAGGCAGGCCGGTCGCGACGGTGGTGCCACCTCGCCGCGTCGCGCGGAACGCCGCCTCGAGCACAGCGGCCACGCCCGCGGCTTCGATCGCGACGTCGGCGCCGCCTTGGGTGAGGTCCTTGATCGCTTGCACGGCGTCGTCAGGCGCGATCGCGGTGGTCGCGCCAATCCGAAGCGCCACGTCGCGCTTCGACGCGATCGGATCGACCGCGATGATCTGCGCTGCGTTCGCGATGACCGCGCCCATCACCGCGGCGAGGCCGACGCCTCCGAGCCCGAACACGGCGACGGTTTGGCCGGGACGAACCGACGCGGTGCTCAGCACGGCGCCGGCGCCCGTGAGCACCGCGCAGCCAAAGAGCGCCGCGGTCTCGACCGGGACGTCGTTCGGGATCACCACCGCCGACTCGCGCGCGATGACGGCATGCTCGGCGAACGCCGAGACGCCGAGGTGATGGTGCACGAGCGCGCCGCTCGCGTCGCGGATCGCCGAAGGCCCATGGAGCAGGTGCCCTGCCCCGTTCGCCGTCATCGCCGGGAGGCAAAGCGCCGGACGTGCCGACGCGCATTCGACGCAGAGGCCGCAGCTCGGCACGAAGGAGAGGACGACGTGATCGTCCACCTTCACATCGCGCACGCCGCCGCCCACCTCGATCACCTTGGCGACCGCTTCGTGGCCGAGCGCCATCGGCAGCGGCCGGATCCGCGAGCCATCGACGACCGAGAGGTCCGAATGGCACACGCCTGCCGCCAACATTTCGACGAGGAGCTCGCCGTGGCGCGGGCCTTCGATGTCGATGTCCTCGAGGGACATCGGCCTCGACGCCGAATAGGGCCGATCCGTCGTGACGGCCCGAAGAATCGCTGCTTTCGTCTTCACTTTCCCGAGTCCGACCTTTCGTTGAAGGCGTGTGCCACCTGGAAGAGCACGCGTATCCTGAGCGTACAGGCTTCCTCATGCCGACACTCATCTCACGTGCAGAAGGCATCGAGCGCATTCGCGTCGCGCGGGCCGGCGCCCCTTGCCTCATGTGCGCGATCGTCGAGCGAAAGGTCGGCAGCGTCTACGCCGTTTACGAGGATGAAGAGTACCTCGTCAGCTTGCCGACGTACGTGCGTCGCTGGGGGCAGGTGCTGGTCACCCCGAAGAAGCATGTCACGAGCTACAGCGAGGTCGACGGAGCCTCGTGGGCGCGCGGCAACGAGCTCGCGCTCCGCTGCGCGCGGATGGTCGAGAAGGTGCAGACGCCGCGGCGGATCTACCTCGCGTCGACGGGATCGAGCGCCGGCGAGCTCATCAACTGCTCGGTGCATCTCCACATCCACGTGATTCCGCTCTACGAGCCGGACGACAAGCCGGCCGACGTCTTCTCTTGGCAAGAAGGCATCTACGTCGCGGACGACCACGAGTGGATCGCGCTTCGCGACGCTTACCTCGCGGTGTTTTGACCTGCCGGATCGCGAGGTGACACCTCGTGCGGCGCTTGCGTCCGATCGCGCTTGTCGAGCGCTTCGATCATCGCCGTCAGCCGCGCGCGATCGAGGACGCTCCGGATGTTGTCGAACGCGATCACGGCCTGCCACTCGGCGCCGAGCTGCGCTCGCGGATCGGTCGAGGCCGGCAGCGTCGACGTCCACGCCGCGAGAGCCCTTGGGCCCGGCGCGGGGCCCAACTTCGGCTCGAGGACGCCATGCAGATCGCGGAGGAGCGCGGCCTCGAGGTCGACCTCCTCGTCGATGTCCGGCGTGCCGATCGCCCAGCGTTCGACCATCGCTTCGTTCAGGATCACGTATTCGCGAAAGCGCGCGGGCACGTCCTTGCCGAGCCGCACGTGGTAGGCCGCGCCGATCCGGTTTGCTTCGGCCACGGCGCGTTCGAGCGGGATCTCGTGATTGGCCTCGTCACGCACGACGACAGGCGGCTCGTGCTCGGGCGCGAGCTCGACGATCCACGCCTCGTCGCGCAGGCGGATCGTCACGAGCTCGTCGCCGTAGCGACGGAGCGAGAGCCCGAGCACCGTCGCAAAGCCCGTCGTCCACGCGTAGCGGCGCTTCTCGAAACGCGGATCTTCGACGAGCCGCTTCGCGAGCGCGCCCGCTTGGTTTTTCCGGCGTGACGCCGCCTCGAGCGCGGTGACGAACGCCGACGGCGGGCCGTTCGTCTTCGCGGTCGCGACGAGGAGCTGGCTCGTCTGACGAAGCGCGCGGACTTGCTCGAGCGTCGTCCACGAGAAGAACGTCCGCGGCGAACCCCAGTTGTCCTCCGAGACGCGAAGCGCGTCGAGGCGGTCGTGCACCGACCCCTTCCCCCACGCCGGGCGATACGAGCGCGCGTTCGCCGGCGCAGGCGCCGAAGCCTCGAGCGCTTCTCCGGCGTCGGAGGCGTCAAGAAGCGGCGTCGCGTCAACGCCGCTGCTGGTCTCTGCGTCTCTCTCAGCACGGATGACGTCCTGGGCTGCCGGCGCGGCGTGACCGCAGGCCTCGAGCGTGAACGCGAGCGTGAACGCGAGCGCGAGCGCGGCCGTGGCGAAGGCCGCGACGCGCGTCTTCACTTCGTCGAGAGATGCGGGATGTGAACGCCCTTCGTCTTCGCGCACTCGATCGCTTCTTCGTACCCTGCGTCGGCGTGGCGAACGACGCCCATGCCGGGATCGCTCGTGAGAACGCGCTCGAGTCGCTTCGCGGCTTCGGGCGTTCCATCGGCGACGACGACCATGCCGGCGTGGAGGCTCATGCCCATGCCGACGCCGCCGCCGTGATGGAAGCTGACCCAGCTCGCGCCTGCCGCCGTGTTGACGAGCGCGTTCAAGATCGCAAAATCCGCGATCGCGTCCGAGCCGTCCTTCATCGCCTCGGTCTCGCGGTTGGGCGACGCGACCGATCCGCAGTCGAGGTGATCGCGACCGATGACGATCGGCGCCTTGACCTTGCCGGTGCGGACGAGCTCGTTGAACGCGAGGCCGACCTTCGCGCGGTCTCCGTAGCCGAGCCAGCAGATGCGCGACGGCAGGCCTTGGAACTTCACGCGCTCTTTCGCGAGCTCGATCCAGCGACGAAGATCGGGATCGTTCGGGACGGCGTCGAGCACGGCCTGATCGGTGACCGCAATGTCCTCGGGATCTCCCGAGAGCGCGACCCATCGGAACGGACCTTTGCCGACGCAGAAGAGCGGGCGGATGTACTCGGGCACGAACCCGGGGATGTCGAACGCACGCGCCGCGCCCGCTTCCTTCGCGCATTGGCGAATGTTGTTGCCGTAGTCGAAGACCTCGGCGCCTTTCTTCTTCATCACGAGCATGGCCTCGATCTCTTCGGCCATGCTTGCCTTGGCCTTCTCGACGTAGCCCTCCGGATCTTCCACGCGGAGATCCGCGGCCTCCTCGAGGGTGAAGCCGAGCGGGATGTACCCGACGAGCGGATCGTGCGCGGCCGTCTGCTCGGTGACGAGATCCGGGATGACGTTGCGCGAGACGAGCTCGGGATAGATGTCGGCGGCGTTCGCGCAGAGCGCGATGCTGACCGGACGGTCCTCGCTCTTTGCCTTCTCGATGCGCGCGAGGGCCTTGTCGAGATCGTCGATGCGCTCGTCGACGTAGCGCGTGTCGAGTCGCTTCTGGATGCGCGTGGGGTCGATCTCGACCGCGAGGCACGACATCCCCGCCATCGTCGCGGCGAGCGGCTGCGCGCCGCCCATGCCGCCGAGGCCCGCGGTGAGCACCCAGGCGTGGCCGCTCTTCTTCGTGCGCGCTTCGTACGCCTTTCGCGCCGCCACGAACGTCTCGTAGGTGCCCTGCAAGATGCCTTGCGTGCCGATGTAGATCCAAGAGCCCGCGGTCATCTGACCGAACATGATGAGGCCCTTCTTCTCGAGCTCGCGGAAGTGCTCCCAGGTGGCCCACTTGCCGACGAGGTTCGAGTTCGCGATGAGCACGCGCGGCGCGTCGGGATGCGTCTTGAAACGCCCCACCGCCTTGCCCGACTGCACGAGGAGCGTCTCGTCGTCCGCGAGATCGCGCAGCTCGCGCACGATCACGTCGAACGCGTCCCACGATCGCGCGGCCTTGCCCGTTCCGCCGTAGACGACGAGGTCGTCCGGACGCTCGGCCACTTCAGGGTCGAGGTTGTTGTGCAACATCCGGAGGGCGGCCTCTTGCACCCATCCTTTGCACGAGAGCGTCGAACCGCGAGGAGCCGTGACCGGTCGTGAGCCAGCTGCCATGATGCCCGCTTCCTAGCGCGAGCCCGCCACGGAGGAAATCCCGGTCTGCGGCGGTCAGTCTTCGCCGGCCGAGAGCGGCTCGAGACGAAAGCGCCCGAGCGCCTCGTCGAACACATAGCGGCCCGGGAGCGTGCGCTCCGACTCAGGCCCAACGCACTCCATTTCGATCGTCTCGCTTCCCAGCAGGTCTTGGGTGTCCACGTTGTCTCCCTCTCTCCGCGAGACCTACGCCCCAACTTGGCGAGCGGTTCCAACGGATCTCAACCAGGAGAATTTCCAATGGCAGCCGAACGCCGGCCTGGCCCGTCGTGTTCGGCCGGCGGAATTTACGGCTTTTGAGTAGTCTCCTCGCCGGCCAAGCCCCGTCGACGGAGAGATGACGCGCAAGAGCTCTACCCCTGAAGCCTCGCTCTCGGTTGGGACGTGCCTCTTCGTGCTCGCGGTGATCGGCCTCGTCATCCACGGCGCGATGGTCGTTCGCGTCGGGTACATGGCCGATGATTTCGACCTGCTTCATGCGGCGCGCTCACCGTCGTACGCGCTGAGCGATGCGTTCCCGGCGGGCACGTCGATGTACTTCCGCCCGCTCGTGATGATGGTGCTTCGCGCCGAAGAGGCCGTCGCGCATGCAATGTCGCTCGCGCCGAACACGTTGCTCGTCCTTCGCCACGGCGCGAGCTTGCTCGTGCACGTCGCGAACGCATGGCTCGTCTTCTTCGTGACGATGGAGCTCCTCCGGCACGTGCGACGCGACGCGCCCGAGCCGCGCCACGCGCTCCTCGCCTCGCTCGTCTTCTTGCTTCATCCCGTCGTCGTCTCGAACGTGTGCTGGATCGCGGGCCGCACCGATCTCTTCGCGACGATGTTCCTCCTCGCGTCGCTTCTCGCCGCGCTTCGAGCGCTCGAGCCTCGAGGCGGCGGGCTCGTTCGAGGCGCCATCGCGCTCCTGCTCTTCGCCTGCGCGCTCGCCTCGAAGGAGAGCGCGCTGCCCGTACCGGGATGGTGGATGGGCGCCTTCTTGATCACGCTCACCTCGAAGGCCGAGGATCACAGAAGGCGTGCGCTCGTGATGACGCTCGCAGGCGTCGCGCTCTCGGCGGCGTGGGCGATGATGCTCTGGACGCGCTTTTACGGATCGCTTGGCCGTGACGAGCTGCCGGTCTTCACGTTGCGTTCGCTCGTGCGCGGCGTCGCCGCCATTCCGATGGTGCTCGTCCTTCCAAACTCGGAGAGCTTGCTACGGAGGCTCGCCGGCGGGCATCGCACCATCATCGCGCTCGCGGCGGCGTTGGCGCTCGCGTTCGCGGTGGTCGCCGCTCGCCGCGCCCTCAAGGCCGCCTCTTCACGCGACGATCGCGCCGTGATCGCGGGCGCGGGGTTGATCGTCGTGTCGGCGTTCGCGCCGCCGCTCCTCAGCGGCGTGAACGCGTCGAGTCGCTTGATGTACATGCCGCTCGCTGCGATGTGCATCGCCGGCGTGTGTGTGTTCGCCGTCCTCACGCGTGCGCCGACACGTGACCACGCGTCGCGACGATGGCGATGGGCGTGGCTCCTCCCGCTCGGCGTGATGGCCTACGGATCGCTCCGCGGCGATCACCGATGGGTCGACAACTCCGAGCGCACCGAACGCTACTGCGCCGAGTACGCCGCGTCACGCAGCGAGGCCATCGCCTCGGGACATCCGAAGCCTGCGCTGTTCGTCACCTACCCGGCGGAGCTCGATAGCGTGCCCCTCTTCGCGAACGATCTGCGCGCCGCGCTCGCCGCATGCGAGGCGAGGCACCTCCCGAACGCGAGCCCGGCAGACGACGTCCTCGCCTTCGCGCCCGTCTCGATCGAAGGAGCGAGGTCCGAGATCACGACGGATGACGACGAAGTCGTCGCGGACGTCGCGTTCGTCTCGCCCGATGTGATCTTCGCCACCGCGTCGCGTCTCGAGATCGTGTTCGACTTCGAGCCGCGCGCGGTGAAGCTCCGGGGCGTACAGCTCCTCGGCGACAGCCATGTCTTCGAGGTGCACTTCGCGAGCCTCGAGGAGCGCGCGAAGTACGACATCTTCGTGTTCGACGGCGTGCACGTTCGATCGCTGAGCGCGCCGTAGTGATCAGGCCTGCATCTTCTCGGCACGCTCGAGCGCACGGAGCGCGGCCTCATCCTCGCCGTCGACGACGCCTTGAAGCGCGACGCGCACCTGCTCGTGCGCGGTCGCCTCGGCGGCGATCCGCAGCTTCTCGGGTGGCTCCCCCATCGCGCGAAGGACGATCGCGGCGCCCACGCGCTCGTCGGGAGTCGCGCGTGCGCTCGACAGGATCGCCGTCGCCTCCTCTGCGGTCGTCGCGCGCGTTCGGTAGCCGCCGTGGTCCATCAGCGACGCGAGGTGAGCTCGCCACTCCGCGAAGGACCGACCTCTTCGCTGAAACGCGCCGTTCGCGAGGAGAGTGGGCGCCTGGTTGCCCATCGCTGCTTCGTCTCCTCTCGCTGCCGCGACATCACCGCTGGCGACGGCATTTCGCTCGGCCGCGTTGTGAAGCGCGCTCGCGATCCGTTCGTGATCGCATGCGCCGCCGCGGATCGCGGTCACGAGCCGCGGATCGTTCGGGCGGAAGAAGGCGCGTGACGTGCCTGCTTCGACGAGGACTCCGTCGTCGCCGATCGTGGCTTCAGGCGGACGGATCCTGCGCTTGATGAGGATGAAGAGGAGCAAGATCACGAGCGGCCCCACCGCTTGGGCCGTGAAGCCGACCAACGACCCAGAGCCTCCCAGGATCATCGACGCCGTCGAGGCGACGCCGAAGATGGCGTAGAGGACGAAGCCCGCCAGCAAGTGAAAGAGACGACGGCTAGGCTTCGCGAGGCGGGTTCGGCTTCGCTGTTGCCTCGGGCCGAAGCCGAGCTCGGTGACGACGGCGCGCGCGGTGGCGAGATCGCCGAGGCGCATCGCGACGCGGTCGCCGTCCTGCAGCTCGACCTCGACCGTCGGCACGCCCATCGTTCCGGCCGAACGCATGACGACCATCGCCCCGACGATCGCGCTCCTCGGGATGACGCGCGGCTTCGCGTTTCGAGCGCGCACCACGAACGCCGTCGCGTCGACGTCCACCTCGCCGACTTGCCACGACTCGGTCATCGACAAGATGAAGCTGACGACGAGAAGAACCCACGACAACGCGCCGAGCATCCCGAGCCACATCGAGGCGAACCGGAGCACGTCAATCTCGAGCGCGAAGACGAGGGCGGCGACGAAGCTCGCTGTGGCGAAATGCGCTTTGTAGATCGTCGAGAGGATGCGGGGGAGCCGAACCCTCGTCCACGACACTCCTCCCGTCATCAACGTCATCATCGTGGCCCGACTCACCTCATCGTCACACCAAACCGAGAAACGAGACGTGATTCCACAAGGTCGTGGGAGAAGGTGCGCCATCGGCGTCTCGCAAAATCCAGCCAAACCCGCCGAATCCGCCCATTGTTGCAAAGCGCCATGTCGCGATCTTTCGTGGCCCCGATCGCAGATCGGACAGAGAGAGAGACGCGATTCATCCTCCGGCGTGAGGTATTCTTCGAGTGTCCGGCGGTCCGTTCTCTAGGTTCAGCTGCCTTTCTTCGCAGCTACCTGGCGGCGAGGAGTACTTTTCGTAATGAAGCTTTCGAACGCGCTCGTAGGTTCGGTCACGCTTGGGTTTCTTGCCCTCGTCTTCAGCTGCAGTGACAACGACAACCCCGAGTTCCCTCGTCCCCCGGACAACGAGAACGACGGCGGCGGCGCCGACGGCGACGTTCCTCCTCCGCAAGGCCTCCAGCCGCACACGAACAAGAACCCGCAACCGAAGGTCACCGAGTGCGCGAAGAAGGTCACCGCGACCTCCGGCACCTGCGACGTCACGAAGACGGGCACCGCCGGCAAGCTCCTTCGCGGCACCGTCCTCGGCCCCGAGGAGACCTTTCACAACGGTGAGATCCTCATCAGCGACACGACCGGCCAGATCCTCTGCGTCGGGTGCGACTGCGCCGGCGTGCCGGGCTACAACGACGCGACCGTCATCTCGTGCGCCAACGGCGTGATCTCGCCCGGCCTCATCAACCCGCACGAGCACCTCACCTACCAAAACAACAAGCCCATCGGCCATGGCGACGAGCGCTACGAGAACCGTAGCGACTGGCAAGGCCAGCGCGGCCACACGAGGCTCGACTACAAGAGCGGCGCGAACGCGAACGTTCAAGCCTACGGCGAGCTTCGCTTCCTGATGGGCGGCGCGACGACGATCGCGGGTGGCGGTGGTGTGCCGGGCCTCATGCGCAACATCGACGACACCGCCGACGAGCTCGAAGGCATGCCGGCGGCGCTCGCCGACTCCGACGTCTTCCCGCTCGGATCGCCGAGCAAGAACATCGCGGCCGGATGCGACTACTCATCGGGCCGCACCACGACGGGCCAGGTCTCGCAGGTCGAAGGCTACCTGCCGCACATCTCCGAAGGCGTCGACGTCGAGGCGCACAACGAGTTCATCTGCACGAACAACAGCGACTTCGATCTCATCCAGCGCCAGACCGGCATCATCCACGGCGTCGCGCTGAACCCCGTCGACGCGAAGGCGATCCAGAAGGACATGGCGAAGGTCGTGTGGTCGCCGCGGTCGAACGTCGACCTCTATGGCAACACCGCCCAAGCCGTCATGCTCGACCTCGCGGGCGTCGCGATCTCGCTCGGCACCGACTGGGTGCCTTCGGGGTCGATGAACATGCTCCGCGAGCTGAAGTGCGCGGACTCGTGGAACCAGAAATACTTCGACAAGCACTTCACCGACGCGGATCTCTGGCGCATGGCGACGGTCAACGGCGCGCTCGCGGTCGGCGCAGCGCACGCGATCGGCATGCTCAAGGAGGGCTACCTCGCCGATATCGCGATCTTCGACGCCGCGACCGCCAAGGATCACCGCGCGGTCGTCGATGCCGGGGTGGAAGACGTCGCGCTCGTCCTTCGCGGCGGACGCATCATGTACGGCGACGACGCGGTCGTGAAGAACGCGGCGTTCGGAGGCGGCGCCGGCTGCGACCCCTTCGAGGGCGGCGTGTGCGGCAAAGCGAAGTCGTTCTGCGTCGACGTTCGCACCTCCGCGAAGCCCACGCTCGCGACGATTCGCACCGCGGGCGAGGCGTACTACCCGATGTTCTTCTGCAAGGACAAGACGCCCGACGCCGAGCCCTCGTGCGCTCCATCGCGGCCCGCGTCGGTCAAAGGCTCGACGATCTACACGGGCGTCCCGAGCGACGCGGACAAGGACGGCGACGGCATCCCGGACAACCTCGACGACTGCCCGACGATCTTCAACCCGGTGCGTCCGATGGACAACGGCAACCAAGCCGACACCGACAAGGACGGCATCGGCGACGCCTGCGACGAGTGCCCCGAGGATCCGTCGCAGACGTGCTCACGCGCCATCGCGGGCGACCTCGACGGCGACGGAGTGCCGAACGGCATCGACAACTGCCCGCAGGTCTCGAACGCCAACCAGGCCGACGCCGACAAGGACGGCGTCGGTGATGCGTGCGACGCGTGCGAAGCGGCGAACCCCGGCGCGACGCCCTGCGTGCTCGCGATCTCCACCGTGCGCAACCCGCAGGCGTCGGGTCATCCGAAGACCACCACCGCCGTCTCGGTCGAGGGCTACGTGTCCGCGCGTGAGGCGCCGCCCGGCACGACCCACTTCTTCTACGTGCAAGAAGGGCTCACCGGCGCGCCGTGGCAAGGGATCTTCATCCTCGCCGACGGGCTCGCGGGGAGCAGCACGACCGGGCCGAAGCTCGGACAGAAGGTGAAGGTCACCGGCGTTCATCAGGAGATCTTCAGCGTCAACCAGATCACCGCGGCCACCGTGACGGTGACGAGCCCCACGCAAGAGATCATGGTGCCGCTCGACGTGACGGCGGCGCAGGTCAACACCGCCGCAGGCGCCGGCGCCGAGCCTTACGAGAGCTTGCTCGTCCGCATCGGCGGCGCGGCGAGCTCGGTCGTGATCACGAACGACAACCCGGACTCCGGCAAATTCTTCGAGTTCGTCGTGACGGGCAACCTCCGCCTCGACGACTACATCCTGTCGTACCTCGGCACGCCCACGCCGGACGGCGCGACGTGCCCGAAGGGTGGACCGCCCTGCCCCTACCCGCCCGTCGGCTTCACGAACGGCAGCACCTTCACGACCATCACGGGGATCATGGGCTACTCGTTCGGCAATCGAAAGCTCTACCCGCGAACGAAGGCCGACATGGTCACGCCCTAGCGGCGCGACGTCCTCGCGACGCTAGACGGTCGTCTTCTGCAGGCGCCGGGCGCGGCCTCGCTCGAGGAGCTCTTCGAGCGTCGAGGCGTGCGCGTTCGGATCGTCGTCCTCGCGGTCAACGCTTTCGTCTTCGTCTTCGCCTTCTTCTTCGTGCTCGTCTTCGGCGAGCGGCGCGGCAGGCATCTTCGCGCTCTGGTCCCAGCGCTCGGCGAGCTCGGTCGCGAGGCGCTTCAGGAGCGGACGCGTCGACTCGCGATCGAACGCCGAGAGCAGGATCGCGTCGGGGTACTGCTTCTGCAGGATCTTCCGATCGATCGGCGTCAGCAGCTCCACCTTGTTGAAGACGAGCACGCGGGGGATCTCGGCGAGCTTCAGCTCCTCGAGCAGCGCGAGCGTCGTGTCGATGTGATCGACCTTCGTCTCGTCGTGCGCGTCGACCACCTGGAGGATGAGATCGGCGTCGGCGGCCTCTTCGAACGTCGCGCGGAACGCCGCGAAGAGGTCCTCTGGCAAGTCGCGGATGAAGCCGACCGTGTCGGTGATGACGATCTCGCGATCGCCGTATCCCGCCCAGCCGACCTTGAGATGACGCGAGCGCGTGTCGAGCGTCGCGAAGAGCTTGTCCTCGGCGAGCACCGACGCTCCGGTGAGCGTGTTGAGCAGCGTGCTCTTGCCGGCGTTCGTGTAGCCGACGATCGCGACGGTGGGGACGGCCGTGCGCGTTCGCTTCTGCCTGCGCTGCTCGCGACGGCGTGAGAGCTTGCGGAGCTGCGCCTCGAGATGGGAGACGCGCTCCTTCGCGCGGCGGCGGCCGATCTCGAGCTTCGTCTCGCCGGGACCACGGCCGCCGATGCCGCCGGTGAGGCGCGAGAGCGAGTCGTCCTTCATGCCGAGGCGAGGCATGTTGTATTTGAGCTGCGCGAGCTCCACTTGGAGCTTTCCGTCGTGGCTCTCTGCGCGCTGCGCGAAGATGTCGAGGATGAGCTGCGTGCGGTCGACGACCTTCAGATCGCTCTCCTTCGCGATCGCCGAGGTCTGCGCGGGCGTGAGCTCGCGATCGAACACGAGCACGTCGGCGTCGAGCTGCATCGCGCGAAGGATGACGTCTTCGAGCTTGCCCTTGCCGAGCACGAACTTGGGGTCGACGCGATCGCGAAGCTGAATGACGACGTCCGCGACCTCCACGCCGGCGGTGCGCGCGAGCTCGCGGAGCTCACGCATGCTCTCTTCGGCGTGCTGCGAGGCGCCGCGCTCGGACCGCTCGGCGACGTGGATGAGGACCGCGCTGCCGTCTTTGCCTTTGACGACGCGCGCCGACCGACTCTGACGCGCGAACTCCGCTTCGAGGTCGGCCATGAGCTCGCCGACGTCGACCTCGAGCTGCCCCATCGGGATCGGACCGACCTCGCGGTATGGCTCTTCACCTTCGTCGCTGGTCGGGACGTTGTATGCATACTGCATCGACTTCGCTTCGCCGCGTGGGCTCAGCTGAATCGCGCAGACGAGATCCAGACGAAGGCGAACGAGGTCGACGATGTCATCGCGCGTGAGCGGCTCGCCACGAAGATGCGTGTGCACGAGGCGAAGCCCGCGAAAGCGTCCCTCCGCGGCGCGAAGGCGACCGATATCCGGCAGCATCAGCTTGCCGGCGTCACCGACGACGACGTAGTCGACCTCTCCCGATCGATGAACGAGCGCGCCCACCTGGCGTCCGGTCTCGACACTGGCGGCGACGAGCGAACGCGTAAGCTCGGGCGTCGAGATGTCCGCTGCGGGAACGCGGCGCCGATAAATGCGCTCGAGCGTCTTCGTCGCAGAGGGCGATAGCCCACGAGTATTGCCATACAGCTCGATTGCGCGTCGTCCTTTCCGTCCTGCGTCCTAGCCTCCCACGCTACCGCGCCGAACCGGCCGATCAAGTGGAATTGGCGCGAAGGGACCGGTCGTGCTTCCACGCGCATGTCGAGCGGCGAAGAGAGCACCACGCGAACGAGCAAACGGCATGAGCCTCGGCGCTCCCGTCCGCGCCGGATCTCATCACCCCGGGGTTGGCGGAGTGGTAAGAGGTGACGAGAACCAGAGCGGACGCGAGCGTCGAAGCAGCGAGCCATCCTGGTGCATGGCGCAGGCCACCGCGCAGTCGCACGCGCGTGCTTTCCAGACAACCGGGTTCTTCCTCGCGCGCCGTTCGCGAGCACAGCCCGCGTCGTCTTCGCGGTGATCTTCGAGATGGGATCAGCGGATCGCGCGGGCGATCACGACCCCGGATCGACGCCGATCGCTTTGCGCAACATGCGCAAATGAAGCTTGTTTTTTAGGCATTTCACGAGGAGCGGCGTTTTCTGCCCGCGTCGAACACGCGTGCATCTTCCACGCATCGCCTCGGCTACGGATCGGGCTTGCACGTCGAGGAGATCGCAGGCGTCGCCCAGCTCCAGACGGCCGCCTTGATCCGCGGATAGTACATCGTGAACGAGTAACACATCTCTTCGGCCGTCTTCTCGCCGAAGCTGACGGGCTGGCCCGTCGTGTTCTTGTATCCGCACACGGTTCGAATGACGTCGTCCTTCTTCGTCACCGCGTTGAACGGATGCCAGGACTGCGACGAGAAATCGAAGTTGGCGTCGGTGCCGAGATCGACCGCGGCGCCGCCGCCCGCGGGCGTGAGCGTGGTCGACATCGAGACGCCGAGCTTGTGCATGTGTGGCATCGACGCAAACAGGTGAAGCCCCGCGAACTGGCTCGGCACCGTGATCGAGCAGTCCTTGTTGTAGACGCCGCCCGCGGGCGGCACCGCGGGGATCTTGATGTCCTGGGTGCCAAACGCGATGACGTCAGCCTCGTATTTCCGCGGCGGCGAGGTGCAGAGCTCCATCTTCGTCGCGTCCTTCTCGCCCACGAGCTTCTGCGGGTTCGAGTAGTGCATCTGCATCACGTAGTGCGTGGCGCCGGTCGTCGCGATCGGAAAGCCTGCTTCGGCGGGGAGCTCGATGCCCTTGGCGCCGGGCGCCCATCCCATGACCATGCGCCACTGGAGCGAGCCGCCCGAGCTGCACGGCGTGGGCTTCGGCGACACCGCGCTCTGCGCCTCGAAGAGGACGACGTGGTGGACGATCTTCGTGTTGTCGATCTTCGGCGCGAACGCGGTGATGTGCGTGGGCGTCGTTCGCGTGAGGTCGACGCCCCAGCAGACGTACTGATCTCCGGCGTCGGTGGGCATCTCGTAAGGTGACTCGGGCGCGAGCGTGAGATCAGGCGTGCACTGCACGAGCGGCCCGGAGTCTTGATCACCGGGCGTGGTCCCCTCGCACGACTCTGGTCCCTTCGGCGCGCCGGCGCTCGCCCACTGCGTGAGGACGTCGCGATCGCTCTGCGCGAGGCGCGGGTTCGGCGAAGGCGGCATCGGCTTCGCGTCGTTCGCGATCCTGCCGCCGATGAGCTCGAAGACGCTCTTCGACTCGTCGCTCGGCGCGCGCGCGTGCAGATCGCTCCACGTGACGAGCGACATCGGCGCGCTGTACTGCGGGGTGACGCCGTGGCACTTGCGGCAGTTGTCCTCGAGGATCTTGTCGACGTCGCACGGGAGCTCCTTCGGCCCGACGACCTTGCCGCCGCCGTCGAGATCGATCGGCCCGCTCGTGGATGGGCCGACGTTGTTGTCCGTCGCGCCGCTGCATGCCTGCGACGCGAACGTCGCCGTGATCGCGATCAAGCCAAAAGAAAGCCCTGCCGTGCTTCGCGCCATCGCGTGAAGCATGCGCCAGCTCGCCCGGCAGGGCAAACGCTACAGCGTCTCTTTGGCGGTCATTTCCAACGTGTGTGTGGGCGTGCGCTCGCGCGCACTCAGCGGCTCTTCGCCTTCGCCTTCGCCTTCGTTTTCGCGCCGCCCGCCTTGGCCTTCGCGCCGCTCTTCTTCGCGGTCGCCTTCTTCTTCGCGGCGGCCTTCTTCTTCGCGGCGGCCTTCTTGGGTGCGGCCTTTCGCGACGGCTCCCAGAGACCGACCCAGTTGCCCGCCGGATCGGTGAAGCCCGCGATCGATCCCATGCCGTCCGGCAGCTCCATCTTCGGCATCACCATCTTGCCACCCGCACGCGTGACCTTCGCGAGGTACTGATCGACATCACCGACGCTGATGTACACCGTCACCGACGGCTGCTTGTTCATCGACGTCCCGATGCCGCCCGCGATGCCTCCCGGCTCCGGGGGGACCATCTTCGAGTCGCCCGCGCCGGGCAGATCGGTGAGCTTCCACTCGAACACGCCCGAGTAGAATTTCTGGAGGGCCTTGCCGTTGGGGCCCTGAATCGCAAACCAGTTCACCACGTGTCCCATGACTGACCTCCTCGAGAGAGAGGGCTCGTCGTATCAGGACACACGCGTGTTGTGCAGCGCATTGTCTGCAAGCACACGCATGGTCTGCACGCGGCGGAGAGACCTACTTGTTGACGCGCTCGAGGTACTGGCCGCTCGACGTGTCGATCTTGATCCACTCACCCTCTTTGATGAAGAGAGGGACGTTGACCGTCGCGCCGGTGACGAGGGATGCGGGCTTCGTCGCGCCGCTCGCGGTGTCACCCTTCACGCCCGGCTCGCTCGAGACGACCTGCATGACGACGTTCGGCGGCATCTCGATGCCGATCGGGTTGCCATTGAAGAGCGTGACCTCGACGTCGAGACCCTCGGAGAGGAAGCGCGCTTCATCGCCGACCTTCGCCTTTTCGACGTAGATCTGGTCGCCCGTGTTCGTGTCCATGAAGACGAAGTTGTCGCCCTCTTCCCACGAGTACGTCATCTTGCGCTCTTCGACATCCGCGAGCTCGACGGATTCACCCGACTTCCAGGTGCGCTCGACGACCGCGCCGTTCTCCAAGTTGCGGACGCGGCATCGTGTGAACGATTGGCCTTTGCCCGGCTTGACGAACTGGTGATCGACGATGTGGTACGGCTTACCGTCGATCTGAATTTTGAGCCCTTTGCGGATGTCGGTCGTGCTGGCCATGACGAGGCGTGGAGTTACCACGGCAGGCGATCGGCCAGCAAGCAACTCCCATGAAATCGCGCCAATTCGACGCTTTCTCCGCGTTCGAAGGTCGCCGCCACGGGGTTTTCGCGCCGCGCGGGGGCCGTGCTAAGAGGCTCGCCGAGCAGAGTCATGGTGCACGAGGTCGACGAAGAGCTCCGTGAGATCAAGCGCGAGATCATCGAGTCACGCGCGTCCGTCATCAAGACGAACAACCTCACGAACGCCCTCAGCGCGGACATCAAGTCGATCGCGAAGAGGCAGCAGACCTACGAGCGCCGTCTGTCGTGGAACAGCGCCACGGCCTACATCGTGTTCGTCGTCGTCGTCTTCGCCGCGCTCAAGCTCGCTTGGGATGCTCGCATCGATCAGATCAAGGCCGAGACCGAGCAGCGCGCACAAGACAACGACCGCCTCCGCAAGGAGCAGCGCGAGGCGCAGAAGCGCGACGAGGATCGCGCGCGCGCCGAGTCACGCGCGGCGCAGTTCTACGAGCTCGTACGGCAAGGCAAGCGCACCGAGCTCGTCGAGCAGTGGGAGCAGGTCAAGAAGGAGCCGCTCAGCAAGGCCGAGATGGCGATGTTCTCGGACGCGGTCGAGCGCGCCCGCAACGATCTCGCCGGGCAGCTCTACCAGCAAGGGATGGACAAGGTCCGCGTGCAGCGCTGGCAAGAGGCCGCGAGCGCGTTCGAGGAGTCGCTCAAATACAAAGACGACTCGGCGATCGGTCCGTCCGTGCGGCTCGGGCTCGCGGAGTCGTACCGCCATCTGAACCGGCAGAAGGAGGCGATCCCGATCCTCGCCCTCCTCGCCGAGAACGCGGTCGACAAAGAGGTCCACGACGACGCGCTCTACATGCTCGCGCTCTGCCAGCAAGACGTGCAGGCGTGGAACGACGCCAAGAACACGTGGCGCACGCTCGTCCGGCGCTTCCCCGAGTCGCGCTTCGCGGGCGAGGCCAAGCTGCAGCTCGCCCAGCTCCAGCTGATGCACTGAGCCGTCGACGCGACTACGCGACGAGCGATTTGTACGCGGCGGTCACTTCGGCGAAGCGCGTCGCGAGCGAGCGGCGCTCTTCCGACGTGGCGTCGGGGTGCAGGTCCGGGTGGTACTGGCGCACGAGATGGCGGTACGCGCGCTTGATCTCGTCGGGGGCCGCGCCGTGCTTCAAGCCGAGCGCGCGGTACGCGACCATGCGTCCTGTGTCGATCGCGCCCGGGAACGACGGCGCGCTCGCATGCGTGCCGCTCGCGCGGGACGAAGCGCGGTACGTGCCGGATGACGCGAAGTCGGCCTCGCGATCGCGCGCGCGCTTTCGACCCGGCAAGAACTCCGAGCCGTCGAGCGGCTCCTCGATCAGCGCGCCACGCGGCGGGCGGACCGTGACGCGGTAGAGGATCTGCGCGTCGGCGAGCTCCTCGAGCATCGCGAGGCGCAGCATCATCTGGCGCCGGAGCGCGCGCCCGACGACCGTCGGTGAGAGATGGAAGTCGCGGATGAGCACCTCGCCATGGAGCCGGCGCGACGCCATCGCGCGAAGGAGCGAGCGGCGGAGGATGTCGTCGTCGACCTCTTCTTCGTGCCGGAGGATCTCACCGAGCGACGCCGCGGCGCGATCGACCTCGACCGCGGTGATGAGCCCGCTCGAGAGATGCACGCGATGCATGCGCCCGCTCGTCTCGACGAGCTCGAGGGTTCCGCTCACCGATCCGCGATGAAGCGAGCCCAGCAAGTCGCCGAGGGTGGTTGCCTTGAGCCGCCCAGGAAGCTGCATCCCACGGTGGTACCAAGTGGCTCTCCGCGGGCCAAAAAACGCGCCCCCGATGGGGCTTCACCCCCAAACCCCGATCAGCCGACGTGAACGAGCGCCTTGACGTCGACCGTGACCGGCGTGCACCTCGGCGCGCGCGCGTTCGGGCTCGTGCTCGCCTCGCAGACGACGGCGCGGACGCGTGCCTTCGCCTCCCCTTCGCCGGCCTTGCGGGCGACGAGCCCGAAGGCCCATGTCTGGCGATTGGCGTCACGCGCGGTGGCGTCGGCCGAGCCGATCCGCCCCTTCAGCGCCGCGGTGAAGTCCGGCAGCTCGATCAGCGCGACGTCGGCCCACGCGATCGATCGCGTGGTCGCGGCGGCTCCGGTGGTGCTCGGGTCGGCCGGGGGCAGCTTCGCTTCGATCGAGCACTTCACGCGGCCTGGCTCGGCGACGCGCTCGCACTGCATCGTGGCGACGAGCGGCGGCGAAGACGCAGGGCCCTCCGCGCCCGCGCGAGGCGACGCGAGGCCAAGCGCCCCGACCACCAGCGCTGCCGCGAGCCTCGAACCTGGCGCGCGTACAGAAGCACTTCGATAGCGAGCCGCATGCATGGTAAGTGGCTTGTTCAAGATGCTCGTCCGAAGAACAACACCGGTCTCATTTTTGAGGGGTCGGCCCGCGTTTCGCGCGGAGCCCAAGGTCTTCGTCCAGATCACGCTGGGGCTCTCATTGTCGCTCGCGATGGCAGCATGCGACAAGGACGACCAGAAACAAAAGCTCGTCGACTCGGTCATCGGCGACGCGAGCACACCGCCCGTCGCGTCACTTCCTCCGCGCGAGGCCGGCGCGCCGCCTCCGCCCGTGTCCGTCGCGATGCCCGAGCGCCCGATCCCGAAGGGCGAGACGATGGTCGGCGCCGGCGCCCCGCAGGAGGTGCAGATGAAGGCGATCGGCTACATGGTCGCGATGCGTGCGCCGCATCCGGACGACGCGCCGGCCGACGCGAAGTTCGCCACCGACCTCGTCGAGAAGCTGAAGCCGATCGCGCTCGGGATGGACAAAGGCGCCGACAAGCCGAAGTGGAACCGCGTCGAGATGGTCGCGCAAGGTCGCGAGATCGCGATCTACCTCTCCGATGGCTGCGACTCGAAGGCGCCGGCGAACGCCGTCGTCACCCGCGCGAACACACCGCTCGCGACGTTGCTCTCCCACGGCGTGCTCGTCGTCCGCTGCAACGACCAGAAGCACCAATGCTTGCAGAGCACACGCGATCCCGAAGACGTGCTCTGCACGACCGGGACGCGCCACAAGTAGATCGCTCAGCGCGCGGCGTAGTCGAGCACGCCGGTGTGCATCGTCATCTTCCACTCGCCGCTCGGTAGCTTCGAGTAGACCTTTCCCACGCGGCCCTTCCAGTTGTCCCGCGCGCCGGTCGCGTCGTTCACCCAGAGCGTGTCGATGTCGACGACCGCCAGGGCTCCGTCAAGCTCCTGCGAGAGCGTCACCTTGACGGTTCGGCGGTGGTTGTGAGCGAGCGTGCACGTGTCGAAGATCGCTTGCCAGCCGGCCATCCAGCGCGCGCGATCGAAGCGGCCGAGCACCATCACCCAATCCTCCGGATCGTGCGCGGACGGGCTCGGCGGCCATGGCCACACCATGTCGGGGTGAAAGAGGTCCGCCAGCGCGCCGGCGTCTTTCGCGTTCCACGCGCGCGTCTCGCGGTCCACCATCGCACGGATCTCGGCCTCCGCGGCCTCGCGGTTCGTCGCGGTCATCACAACGAAACGAGTAAGACTTTGCCGCGGCGCACGCACGCGATTTTCGACGCGTCGTCGCTGATCGTGCACTTCTTCACGTCGGCGTAGGGCTCGAGGTCCGGCGAGCGGACCATGTTCCATTTGTCGCCGCTCTTCCCGCGGACGATGAGCCCGAACGGGGTCATGAAGACGATGTTCTTCGCGTTGTGCGAGCGCGGCGAGCCCGGCGGCGGTGTCTCGTCGAGGAAGGCAGGCAACAGCGTCGCCTGCTGCGGCGTCCCGTCCTTGATGAGCACAGCATGACCCGCGACGATGGCCTCGAGCCCACGCGGTCCCCAAGCGATCGGCGTCGCGGACACCGTCTCCCCTCGCCCCCCGCTTCCGCAGCTCTTGCCGAGCCTCGGCGCGATCGGCAACGGCACGTCGGTCATCTCGCCCTCACCGATCGGCGCGAAGGAGGCTTGGAGCGCGACGCCTTCGCATGCGTGGTAGGCGTCGTGCCATCGTCGCTTGCCGTCGGGTGACACGACGTCGTCCTTCCAGATCATGTCGGCGGGCTCGCTCTCGCCGCTGTCGGGATCGACACGCGAGACCGTCTTGCCATGACGAACGATGAGCTTGCCGGTGTACTCGAAGGCGAGCGGCCCCCACTCGATCGCGCTCCCCGACCCCGCGAGAGAGCCGAAGCCGATCCCGTCGCTTCCTCGCGGCACGTCCGTCGCGACCGGCAGCGTCCGCACGCCCTTCACCTCGATCGAGGGCGCGGCGTCGTTCAAGATCTTCGAGAGCTCCGCTGTCTTCGCCGCCGTCTTCGTCGCCGGCGCCACTTGCGCGCTCTCGGCGGCGACGAACGCACGGAGCGCGTCGCCTTGCGTCGACCACGCACGCACCTCGGCGACGCCTGCGTCCTCGAGCGCCTTGCTCGTCCCGCACGACGGCGCGCTCCCGCCATGGATGTTCGTGACGCGCGGCGCTCCTCCCTCGATGCACATCGCGCGGTAGAGCGCGCGCATCTGCGCGACGAGCGCGGGGACGTTCGGCGCTTCCTTCGCCTTGGCCGCGCGCGACGTCGCCTGCGACGCGATCGCCTTCAGCGAGGCCTCGGGCTCTTCGGGATCGCGGCTTGGTCCGGCGGGGCGATCGAAGAAGATGAGCTTCGCGGAGAGGTTGCCGGCCGCTGGGTCCTTTTCGGTCTTCGGTCGCGCCTCGCCCTCGATCGTCAGCCGGAGGACGGCGTCGTCGATGCCGTCCTTGTCGCGATCGGCCGCGTCGATGTCGACGTTGAGCTTCGGCGCTTGCGTCGGATCGAGGACGAGCGCGTCGAACGACACGGCGGGCATCGGACCGGTGAGTCGGACGACGACGATCGAGCGCGAGCCGGCGCCGCGAACGCAGCCGCTTCCGATCTCGGCGAACGCCGAGCGCGGGCCGATCTTCTCGAGCCGCGCGATCGGGCTGCACGACGGTTGCATCGCGAGCGGCGGTCCGATCGCGATCGCGCCTGGCGCCTTCGTTCCGTCTCCACCGTGGAAGAACACGAGCTCGCCCGTGGGCGTGCCTGGCTTTCGCTCGGCGAGAGGAAGCCGCACGACGGCGAGGGCGTCCTTCTTTCCATCGCCGTCGAAGTCACGCACGAGCGCGAGCGCGACCTCTCGACCACCGCCCGGCTCGAGCGTCATGCCCTCGACCGCCCAAGACGTCGCGTTCGGAGGCGCGACGAGCGCGGGCTCGACGTTGGCCGCGAGGCCGCTGTCGGAGATCGATCCGCTGCTGCTCGCGCTGCTCTCGGCGTTGGTCGTGACGGCGCCCGACGACGACGCGGCGTCGGCCTGCGGAGGGACATAGGGGTGATCGTTCGCGCACGACCGACATCCGCCCAAAGAGATCGCGAGAAGGGCCGTGATGGCCGCCGCCCAAACCTCGGAGTGATGACGTCGATGATGGTGACCCACGATGACTTTGGACGATCGACTTACCATGGACAACGCTCGACTGGCGTGGTTGCTTTCCAGCCGTGTTAGCGCGGCTGCGGATTCATCTGCATGGCACCGTATTTTACGCGGTCCTCGCGCTCGTTCTCCTTTTTGTTCCTCGATTCGCGCAGGCCGCAGAGGCGGACGACAGAGAGCAGGCGCGCGTCCTCGTCGACCGCGCCGAGGCGGACGACGCCGCCCTCGAGCTCGAGCGCGCCGTCGTGGGCTACGAGCAAGCCTTGGCGCTCGACCCATCGATGCCGAAGGCCCTCCGCGCATCGGAGCGCGCGAAGTACATCCGCGCGCGCTCGGAGGGCAATGCGTTCGGCCCGCTCGTCATGCTCGAGCGCGTCCGCCGCGATCCCGCGCGAGCGTCGAGCGCGAAGGAGATCGACGATCTCGTCCGCGCGGCCGACGGCTTCCCGCCTGGCCTCGTGCGCGTCGAGGCACGCGTCCTCGCGGCGGAGGCGTATGCGAATCGCCTCGGTCGGCCACACGACGCCGTCCCGCTCTGGCGATCGATCGCGGCGGATCCGGCCGCCGATCCGGTCGTCGCACGGAACGCCACGCGTTCGCTCGCCGGCTACTACATGGCGCGCGGCGACTACGCGAGCGCCGATCGCGTGCTCACGCTCGGGCCCAGTGACGACCGTCTCGTCAAGAACGTTCGCCGCCTCGAGCGTCGCCATTACATGCATCTTGCATCGATCGCGCTCGTGGCGGCGGTCGTCATCCTCTCGATCGCCGCGGTGGTTCGTGCGCGCCGCGCCGGTCGCACGCGTGACGTGCTCGAGCGCGTCCGCGCCACGCGCAAGGTGATCGTCCTTTATGGAGCCTACGTGGCGCTCCTCGGCGCGGCGCTCGCGTCGGGTTACGAGGAAGGCACGAGCAAGCCCTTCGTCGTGTTCGGCGCGGTGCTCGTGCCCCTCCTCTTTCTCGCGCGCGCATGGTCAGCGGCAGGGTCCGTCTCGCGCGCGGCTCGCGCTGGGCGCTCGCTGCTCTGCGGCGCGAGCGCGCTCTCGGCGGCCTTCTTGGTGCTCGAGACGATCGACGTGGGCTTTCTCGAAGGGATGGGGCTATGAACGATCCGCTCGAGGACGCCCTCGAACACGCAGGCGACGAGGACACGGCGCCCGACGAGAAGTGTGATGAAGAGGCAGGCGCGCTCCGTCCCGAGCACCTGCGCGCGGTGCGGCTCGGGCATGGCGCCAACTGCTCGAGCGTCGGCAGCGTCATCGACACCTTGTTCGTGAGCGCGGCGGTCGGCGGGGCCATCTTCGCCGCCGTGTGCGCGGCGCTTCGGGACGGCGCCCGCGACGTCCGGGTCGTCGGCGAGCGCGAGCCTTTGCCGGCGGCAAAGCCAGAAGCGCGCACGCGATGATGCTCGTCCGCTACGAGCCTTGGGGTGCGTGGATCAAGCTCGACGACGCGCTCGTCGGCCTCGAGAGAGACGGCGTACGCGCGCTCGGCCTCGCCGGTGGCGATGCGCTGCCGAACGCATGGACCGATCCCGCGCCTCCACCGAGCCCGCCGATCGAGGTGCATGTCGCGGTCACGTCGCGATGCGCCGCCGGCTGCGAAGGTTGCTACCTCGACGCTCGCCCCGATGGCGTCGAGCCACCGCGAGCCGAGATCGAGTCGCGCTTCGACGCGCTCGCGCGCGCGGGCGTGTTCACCGTGGCGTTTGGCGGCGGCGAGCCCACGCTCCGTGAGGACGTCGGCGAGCTCGCCGACGCGGCGCGTGCGCGCGGGCTCACGCCGGTGGTGACGACGAGCGGTCTTGGCGTCAGCGGCAAGAAGCTCGATCGACTCGAGCGGTTCGCGCAGGTGAACGTCAGCTACGACGGCGCGAGCGAGGTCTACGAGAGCGTCCGCGGCTTCGATGGCTCGGCCGGCGCCGAAAGGGCGATCCAAAAGCTCGCTGCGCGAGGCGTGAAGGTCGGCGTCAACGTCGTGCTCACGCGCGCGTCGTTCGGCTCCGTCCTCGAGACCCTCCGCCGCGCCTTCGAGCTCGGCGCGCGTGAGGCGCAGCTCCTTCGCTACAAGCCGGCCGGACGCGCCGCCTCTCCTGCCGCGAAGGCGAGCCTCGATTACCTCTCACGCCGGCTCTCCCCTGCCCAAGCGAGCGGCCTCGGCGCGCTCCTTCGGACGCTCTCGTCCGCGCTGCCGGAGATGCGCATCCGCATCGACTGCGCGCTCGTCCCTTTCCTCTCCGCCGACGAAGAGATCGCGAGCAGGCCGAGCGAGGTCGCGCGCTGGGGTGTGCTCGGCTGCGAAGCAGGCGCCGCGCTCGCCGCGACGCGCGTCGACGGCAAGGTGCTGCCGTGCAGCTTCGCTGGCGCCTCGACGATCGACGCCAGCGATCTCGCCTCTCCTGCATGGAGCGACGAGCCGCTCCTCCGCGCCTTTCGCGCGTTCCCCGATCGGCCCAGCGAACCATGTGCATCCTGCACGCTTCGCGCCGTGTGCCGCGGCGGCTGCAAGATCGTCTCGGGCTACGTGGATGGCGCGATCGGCCCGGATCCCGAGTGCCCGCGCGTGCTCGCCCATCGTGGACGCGAGCGATGACCGAAGAACGACGTGACGCCGAGCCGCTCGTCGTTCGCCTCGCGATCGCGCTCGTCGCCGCGTGCATCACGGCGGCCTTTCTCTACGCGCTCCTGCGGATCGTTCAGGCGCTCCTCATGAAGGAGCCCGATCCGGCGCTCGTCATCTACAGCGAGCACGCGGGCTTCTTCTGGCGTGCGTGGATCAGCGTCTATGCGGGCGGCATGATCGGGTTCGCCGCGTACATCGGCGCGTCACGCGATGCGGCGCGCACGCTTCGCTGGATCGCGCGCTCGTTCGCGCTCGTCGTGGCGGTCGTGGTCGCGCAAGGATGGCTCGTCCCCTGATCGCGAGCGCCTAGAGCCGCACGCCGACGAACACGGGCTCGTTCTCGAGCGTCACGCCGAACTTCGCCTTCACGCCATCACGGATCGCGCGCGCCAGCTCGAGGAGCTCCGCGGTCGTCGCTCCTCCGCGGTTCGTCAACGCGAGCGCGTGCTTCGTCGACACCGCCGCCTGCCCCGTTCCGCCGGGCAGCGTGAAGCCTTTGCGAAAGCCTGCATGCTCGATCAGCCATCCAGCGCTGAGCTTCGAGCGACCGTCGGGCTCGGGAAAGATCGGGACGGCGCCTCGTTCGCCTTCTTCGCCGCCACGCTTCAGGCGTTCGCGGAAGGCCTCGAGCGCCTCGCGATCGAGGATGGGATTCGTGAAGAAGGAGCCGGCGCTCGTGGTGTCGGGATCGGACGCATCGAGGACCATCCCTTTCTTCCGTCGGAGCTCGACGATCGTACGGCGCGTCGTCTCGAGCGGCGCCCGTGCGCCTTCGCTCACGGCGAGCGCTCGCGCGAGCTCGGCATACCGAATGGGCTTGCTGTCGGCGCTCTTCTCGAGGTCGAACGTCACGTCGAGGATGACGTAGCGATCCTCTCCGCGAAACATGCTCGAGCGATACGCGAACTGGCATGCGTCGCGATCGATCACGGCGATCGATCGCGTCTGGCGGTCCCACACGCGAACGTTCACGATCGTCTCGCTCACGTCTTGCCCATAGGCGCCGACGTTCTGCATCGGGACCGCGCCGACGAGGCCCGGGATCCCCGCGAGGCACTCGACGCCGGAGAGGCCTTCGGCGACCACCGCGGCGACGAATCCGTCCCACGGCTCCCCTGCCTTCGCCTGAACACGAACGTGGCTCGAGCTCGCCCCACCTGTGTCGAACGACAAGCCGCGCACGCCGATGTGCACCGCAGTGCCAGGCCATCCTTCGTCGGCGATGACGAGGTTGCTGCCGCCGCCGAGGAGGAGGAGCGGCGCACCTTGGGAATCAACCTCGCACACGGCGTCGATGAGCTCGGCCTCCGACGTCACGCGGGCAAGCCGAGCCGCCGCTCCACCGAGATGGAGCGTGGTGAGCGAAGCGAGCGGGGCGTTCGTCGTGACGTTCATGGACGGATTCTTGGCGTTCCTGCCTGGCGCGATCGTTGCGATGCCGAACCACGACACCAAATCTTCTTCGCGAGCACAAAGAATTCGATTCTTCGCGTCAACAATCCGCCGATACGGGGGGCGCGGGGAGTCAGATCCTTGACGCTTTAGAGCTGCTGGGCCGGGCCGTTATGGATTCTGGGCGGGCTCTATTGTCGAATCAGAATCCAAATCGAGGTCAAGAAGCGCTGGCGGTCATCGTGGATGTCGACGTCCCGCAGGGCTTTGCGGAAGTGCTCATCGGGCTCGGCGCGAGGATCCTCGGCTTCCAGACGCTGGCCGATGTGAGCAAGGTCGACCTCGTCCTCTTCGTGACGGCCGGCTCGCCCGACATGATTCGTTCTGCGCGGGCGCTCTTCACTCCGCCCATCCTGGCGCTCATCGAGGACGACGCGGCGGCGCGCGCCGCCGTCGAGGCAGGCGCAGATTATGTCCTTCCGCGCCATGCGTCCGTCGAGCTGCTCACCGCGGTCTACCTCTCCGCGCTCCGCTCCTCGCAAGCGAATCGCAAGTCGCGGGCGCTCGAGGCCGCGCTCCAGAGCGTGTCCGACGCCGTCGAGGTGTCGGACGCGAACGCCAAGCTCTTCTTCGTCAACCACGCCTTCGAGCGCATGACCGGCTACGACTCGCGCGAGGTCATCGGAAAGACGCCGGCCGAGCTTCTCCGAAGTGACGTCCACGACGCGCACTTCTACGGCGAGATGTGGAGCACGGTCTCGGGCGGAAAGACGTGGAGCGGGAGCCTCGTCGGGCGACGAAAGAACGGCGCGCTCGTCGCGCAGATGGCGACCATTCACCCGATCAGCGACGAGACGGGATCCGTTCGCCACGTCGTGGCGGTGAAGCAGTTCTTGCCGACCGAGCATCTCGACACCGCGCCGCCATCGACGCCGTCCCCCGAGCCGACGAACGAGGAGGTCACCGCGAGCATCGCGGCGCTCGCCAACTCGGAGCGCCGCTACCGCATGCTCGTCGAGGCCGCGGGCGACGCGATCCTCGTCATCGACTTCGACAGCGGCCGAGTCCTCGAGGTCAACCCCGCCGCGGTGGGCATGTTTGGCTATCTGCCCGCCGAGTTCCGAATGCTCGCGCCGCGTGACCTCGCTCCTCCCGAGGCGAGCGCCATCGTCGACCGCGTCTCGAAGGCGCTGAGCGACACCGGTCGTGCGCTCGAGCCGCGCCATCCATTTCGCCGCAAGGACGGGACGAGCTTCGTCGCGACGGTGCGCCTCTCGTCCTTCGAGCTGATGGGCCGCAAGCAGTATCTCGCGATCATCCGTGACGTCACGAGCGAGGTCGCGCGCGAGGACGAGATCCAGCGTTCCCACCGGCGGCTCGCCGAGGCGCAGAATCAGCTGCTTCACTCGAGCCGTCTCGCCGCGCTCGGCCAGATGGCCGCAGGCGTCGCGCACGAGATCAACAACCCGCTCCAGTACATCCTCGCCGGGATCGACGACATCGACCCGATCCTCCGCGCCGACCCCGACAAGCGTCAGGTGCTTCAAGACATGCGCGAAGGCGCCGAGCGCATCCGCTCGATCACGCGCTCGCTGCTGCCGTTTGCGAGGGTCGACGGCGCGCAGACCGAGCCCGTCGACCTGAACGAGCTCGCTCTGTGGGCGACGCGCGTGAGCGCCAACGAGATCCGCCATCGCGCGAAGCTCGACCTGCATCTCGCCTCCCCGCCTCCGACGGTCATCGGACATCGCAGTCGGCTCGGCGAGCTCGTCACCAATCTCCTCGTGAACGCGATGGAGAGCATCGATGACGCCCGTCCGCTCGGCGAAAAGGAACATCGCATCGTCGTCACCACCGAGTACATCGATTGGCTGCCTCCCCACGCCAACGGCGACACGACGCGGAGAGAGCGCCGCGTGCGCCTGATCGTCGAAGACACCGGCGCCGGCATCCCGGAGGAGCACAAGGCACGGACGTTCGATCCCTTCTTCATGACGAACGCGCGTGGCAAGCGTGCGCGTGAGGGCAGCGCCGGCCTCGGGCTCGCGCTCTGCGCCGAGATCGTCGCTCGTCACAACGGCACGATCGAGGTCGAGAGCACGGTCGGGGTTGGCTCACGCTTCATCGTCACCTTGAGCGAGGCCGGGGCGAACGCGCGCCGGCAACCGAGCACGCCGATCGGGCCGTCGCCCTCACCGATGCCCCCTGCGCGCGGCATTCGCGTGCTCGTCATCGACGACGAGGAGGCGCTCATTCGTACCTACCGTCGATCGCTGAAGGGCTTTCACGTGGTCACCGCGGTCGGCGGCAAGGCGGCGCTCGAGATCCTCGCCAGCGATCTCGACTTCGACGCCGTCCTCTGCGACTTGATGATGCCGAACGTCGACGGCCCGATGGTCTACGCGCACATCCTTTCGGTCGCGCCGGAGCTCGCCAAGCGCATCCTCTTCTGCAGCGGCGGCGCCTTCACGTCGCGCGTTCGCGAGTTCCTCGAGAACATCCCGAACGTCGTCCTCGATAAACCTGTGAGCGCCGCACACCTCCGCGCGGCGCTCGAGAAGCTCGCCTCGTCTCTGCCGCCACCGCCCAAGCCACCGGCGAAGCCCGACAAAGAATAGCGATTCGCACGAGACGGCGTGCGCGCGCGGACTATACTCCGCGCCTCTCGCGTCGATGAGCAGCGGCACCACGAACACGACGGCGGCGAGGCCACCCCTCGGCCCTCTTCCGATCGACGACGTCCTGCCCGACGTGGTGCGAACGTTGTCGTCCGCGAAGAGCCTCGTGCTCGAGGCTCCGCCCGGCGCCGGCAAGACGACGCGAGCGCCGCGCGCGCTCCTCGACGCGAACCTCTTCGAGGGCGAGATCATCGTGCTCGAGCCACGCCGTCTCGCCGCGAGGCTCGCCGCGCGACGCGTCGCGGAGGAGCTCGGCGAGGCGCGCGTCGGCGACACGGTGGGCTACACCGTCCGCTTCGAAGACGTCTCGAGCTCACGGACGCGGATTCGCTTC
The DNA here is from genome assembly GCA_044227045.1 of Labilithrix sp. Lineage (GTDB taxonomy): Bacteria > Myxococcota_A > Polyangia > Polyangiales > Polyangiaceae > Labilithrix. The sequence continues at coordinate 136,532 of JBGAFW010000001.1, read as the reverse complement.
GTCACCGAAGGCGTGCTGACGCGACGCCTCGTCGCCGATCCGCAGCTCCGCGGCGTCTCCATCGTCATGCTCGACGAGATCCACGAACGCCATTTGCAAGGCGACGTGGCGCTCGCGCTCCTCCGCCGGCTGCAGCGAACGACGCGCCCCGATCTCAAGCTCGCCGCGATGAGCGCGACGCTCGACGCTGCGCCGATCGCGTCGTTTCTCGACTGCGACGTGATTCGCTCCGAGGGACGTCGCTTCGAGGTCGCGATCGAGTACCTCCCGACCGCTGACGATCGCCGGCTCGAGCTGCAGGTCGCCTCGGCCGTGCGCACGCTCGCCGTCACTGGGACGCTCGGCCAGGACGGCCACGCGCTCGTGTTTCTTCCCGGCGCCGCCGACATCCGGCGCGCGCTCGAGAGCTGCGCGAAGGTGGCCGCCGAGCACGACCTCCTCCTCCTGCCGCTCCACGGTGACCTCTCGCCGGCCGAGCAAGATCGCGCGGTCGGACGGTCCGCGAAGCGCAAGGTGATCCTCTCCACCAACGTGGCGGAGTCGAGCGTCACGATCGACGGCGTCGTGGCGGTCATCGACAGCGGGCTCTCGGCGACGCAGCGCGCTGGCCGAGCAGGACGAACGCGCGCCGGTGGCCGTGCGCTGCGGCTCTACACGAAGGCTGACTACGATACGCGCGCGGAGCACGACGTCCCGGAGATCCTCCGCGTCGACCTCACGCAGACGTGGCTCGAGCTTCGCGCGTCGCCAGCGTTCGAAGGCCCGGCGCGCGATCCGTCGTTCTGGCTGAACCCACCGAAGCCCGAGGCGGCGCTCGCCGCAGAGAGCCTGCTCGCGCGGCTCGGCGCGATCGATCCGGCGGACGGCGCGATCACCGAGGTCGGCCGGAGGATGCTCGCCTTTCCGCTGCATCCTCGGCAAGCGCGCCTGCTCGTCGAGGCGGAGGACAGAGGCGTGCCGGAAGAAGGCGCTCTCCTCGCCGCGATCGTGGGCGAGCGCGATCTCCGCACGTCGGCCAAGACGTCGTTTCACGGCCCCGGGCACGGCCCCACCGCGAGGGACATCGCGACCGAGCGGAGCGATCTGCTCGCGTTGCTCGATCTCTTTCACGAGGCCGAGGGCGCGGGCTTCAGCGCGCATACGCTCCGCGCGATCGGCCTCGATCCGAGCGCGACGCTCGCGGCGCAACGCGGCGCCAAGCAGCTCATGTCTGCGGCGGGGCGGAGCAAAACGAAGGCGTCTGGCAAGAAGCGACCCGACACCCCGAAGGCCGTCGACGACGCGCTGCTGATGAGCGTGCTCGCGGGCTTTCCCGATCGCGTCGCGCGGAGACGCAAGCCGGGCTCACGCGATCTCGCGCTCGCGCAAGGCGGCACCGCCGAGCTGTCCGAGCAGAGCGCGGTGCGCGACGCGCCTTGGCTCGTCGCGGTGGACGCCGCGCTCGACCGCGGCCGCACGATCGTGCGCGTCGCGAGCGAGATCGAGCCCGAGTGGCTCATCGATCTCTACGAAGACCGCATTCGCGAGGCAGCCGACCTGACCTTCGACGACGCGAAGGGCATCGTCACCGGCGGATCGAAGATGCTCTACGACGCGCTCGCGATCGCGGAGAGCCCGGGCTTCGACGTGAACGATCCGCGCGTCGCCGAGCTGCTCTTCGAACGCGCAAAGGCGCGAGGCGCGCGCGCCTTCGTGCGTGGTCCGACGGACAAAGACGACGACACGCTCGATCGCTGGCTCGCGCGCGCACGCTTCGCCGCGTCGCAGGACAAAACGATCGAGGCGCCCACCGACGACGTCGTGCTCGCGACGCTTCGCGACCTGTGCGCCGGCAAGAAGAGCTTCAAAGAGCTCGAAGACGCCGACCTCCTCGCGCATCTCAAGGCGAAGATCGGAAGCTTCGGCCGGATCGAAGACCTCGCGCCCGATCGGATCAAGCTCGCGAGCGGCCGATCGGCGCGCATCGAGTACGAAGACGGAAAGCCCCCGTGGGTCGAGTCGTACCTGCAAGACTTCTTCGGCACGAAGGCGAGCCCGCGCGCCGGCAACGTCCCGATCGTGCTCCACCTCCTCGCCCCGAATCGCCGCGCCGTACAGATCACGACCGACCTCGCCGGCTTCTGGGAGCGCCACTACCCGACCGTCCGCAAAGAGCTGATGAGGAAGTACCCACGCCACGCGTGGCCCGAAGACACGAGCACGCCGGTCGCCCCCAAAGGCCGCGGCGGCAAGTGACCTGCACCCAAAACGTGCATTTTCAAACACACGTGTTTCTTTGATCATCTCCGGCAACCTTGCGAGATCGCGACGGGTTCCGGCGCTCCCCTCGGCACCCATGGATGATTTATGTGGCTAGCCCCACGATTTGCCCTTGGGTCCCGAGCGGCCTCGCGGGGCGTCGTCGCGGGCGCGTGGCGCGTGGGCGGAAAAAAACGATCGAGCTCTGCATCCGGTTCCATGACGTGGCCGAAGACATCTTCGACGACGCGATAACGGGAGCGTGACTGAGCACGGGCTACGCGGCCTGTGCATTCTGCACGCATCGCGCGGGACGCGTCCTCACCGCACCATCTGCCGTCGTCCTCGCACGACGGCCGCTTCCGTCCGTTTTCCAACCATCGATAGAAGAGAGAGAAACACATGAAGAAGATCGGTTCGTCACGTTCGCTCGTCGCTGCCCTCGCGTTCGGCCTCACCGCGATGCAGGTCGCTTGCACGATGTACGATTCGGGTGACGGCAAGAGCCCGAGCGACAACGGCGCGGCGAAGCCGAGCGACAACGGTGGAGCGTCTTCGGGCGGGTCGACGCCGGGCGCGACCACGACGGACCCGAACGATCCGATGGCGCCTGCGCCGAAGCCCGCGCCCGGCATGGCGATGGTGCGCGCGATTCATGCGTCGGCGGACGCGCCGGCGGTCGACGCGTACGTCAAGGGCTCGCCGAACCCGATCGCGACGAACCTCGCGTACGGACAGACGTCGGGATGGATTCAAGTGCCGCAAGGCGTCTACGAGATCGAGCTGCGTGCGGCGCCGTCGAAGTCGACCGATCCGATCGTGTACAAGACCGGCGCGCTCACCGTCCCCGATGGCGCGATGATCTCCGCGGTCGCTGCCGGCCTGCTCGGATCGACCGACGCCGACTCGAGCTTCCGGCTCCTCCCCGTCGTCGAAGAGTTCGGCATGGTGCCGGGCGGCCAGGTGCTCGTGCGCGCCATTCACGCGGGCTCCGACGCGCCGAGCGTGGACCTCGACGTGGGCAACGACGACCCGACCAAGCCCGAGGTGAACGAGCTCGCGCGCTTCGCAGACACCGGCAAGGCCGGCGTCGCGCTCCCGGCGAACACGGCGCTCGCGATCGGCATCGCGAAGAACAAGAGCCGCGTCACCGCGTTCACGACGCCGAAGCTCCCCGCTGGCGGCCAGCTCCTCGTCATCGCGACGGGCCTCCTCGGCAAGCTCGGTCGCGAACGTGACGGCTTCGCGCTCCTCGCGATCGGACCGAACGGCAGCGTCGGCTTCATCAAGCAAGACCCGATCGTCTACGCGCTCCATGCGTCGCCCGACGCGCCCGCCGTCGACGGCTTCGTCGGCACCGCCGAGATCTTCGACAACCTCGCCTTCGGCCAGATCTCGAAGCCGATCCAGGTCCAGCCTGGCGAGTACACGATCGACTTCTACGGCACGACGCCAGGCGCCGTTCGTCCGGATGGAAAGCCCGCCGCGAAGGGCAACACCGGCAACCTCGCCGCCGGCGAGCGCTACCTCGCCGAGGCCTCGGGCTTCCTCGGTCAGGGATCCTTTCAGCTCCTCGGCTACCGCGAAGGGTTCGACATCAAGGAGGACAAGGCCGTCCTTCGCGCGGTCCACGGATCGCCCGACGCGCCCGCGGTCGACATCGGCACGGTCGCGGACGGCTCGATCGACAACGTCCTCTTCTCCGACCTGAAGTTCACGAAGTCGTCCGACGACAAGGGCGCGGCTGCCGACCAAGGTCACATCGTCGTCGGCGTCGGGCAGACCGGCTCGACCGATCCGGTCGCCACCTTCACGCTCCCGGCCAAGAACGGCCAGCGCGCCTTCACCGTGGCGGCCGGCGCCCTCGCTCCAAAGGCTGGACAGAAGTCGTTCCGGCTTCTCCTCGTCGACACCGCGCAGACGCCCTGGAGCACGATCACGCTCTTCCCGCACTGAATCGCGCCCAACCCCTCGAGACGACACGTCCAGCAGCGCTTGCCGCTGAGACGCACAGAGACACTTCGCAAGTAGGAACAACGTGTATTCTTGCGCCGCGGATCCCGCTCCTCACCACGAAGGCCGGGTCCGCGGCGCGCCTTCTCTTCTCTTCTCTCCGCTCATCACCACCCCACTCGTGACCGAAGCACCCCCGACCCCCCTCCTTCCTCAGATCGCAGGCGGCAATCGCGATGCGATACGGGAGTGCATCGCGCGCTACGGCGGCCTGATCTGGTCGCTCGCGCGGCGCTCGAGCCTCGCGCACGAGGAAGCCGAGGACGCGGTTCAGGAGATCTTCTTGGACCTCTGGCGAAGCGCGGGTCGGTTCGATCCTCGCGTCGCGTCCGAGGCGACCTTCGTGGCGATGATCGCGCGTCGCCGTCTCGTCGATCAGCGACGCCAGCGGCAGCGACGTCCGGAGACCGAGCCGCTCATCGACTCTCAACGCGCCATGTCAACGTTGCCACCGCCGGAGCTCGGAGCCGAGGTCGCGCAAGCGGCACGCGCCCTCGAGACGCTCCGCCCGGAGCAACGCCAGGTTCTGCTCATGACCGCATGCCAAGGTCTCTCCCACGAAGAGGTCGCTCATACGACAGGAATGCCGCTCGGTACGGTGAAGGCACATGCTCGACGTGGGCTGATGCGCATTCGCGAGGTCCTAGGCGAAAACCCCAACCCGAATCGCCCCGATGACAAGAAGGGCGATCCGAATGCAACCGCAGGCGTGCCTGGCACGTATGCGGGGGTAGGCCGATAGATCATGAGCAACGTGCCTGCCCAACGCGAGCGATTGCTCGACCTCCTCGCCGACCGAGCGCTCGTCGGCCTCGACCCGGTGGATGCCGAGGAGCTCGGCCGCCTGCTCGTCGACTTCCCCGACGTCGAGATCCTCGCGCGCGACATCGAGCTCGCCGCCGCGGCGGTCGCGCTCGCGAGCTTGAAGGTCGAGCCGATGCCCGCGCATCTGTTCGCCAAGATCGAAGCCGACGCGCAAGACGGCATGCCCACCACCATTCACAAGATGGTGGATCTCAACAGCGCAGCCGCCGCCGCGATCGCGAACCGTCGAGCGTCGCCCGACGACGTGACGACGGCCTCGAGCTCCGTGCCCGTGCCGCCCACGACGGCGAGCCCTGGCGTTGGGGATCTTCCGCCGGGACCGCCGAACGCGTTGAAGCAGACGGTCCAGATGTCGGGCCGTCCCGTGCTTCCGGATGCGCTCCTCGGCCGGCACGCGCCTCCGCCGACGCCGGCCGCAGGCGCGCCGTACCCGCAACAACCGCAGCAACCGCAACAACAGCCGCCGCCTTCGTATCCGCAGCAGGCGCCGCAGAACGTGGTCCCGCTGCGACCGATGTCGTCGCCGCAGCCTGGCTTCGCCCCCAAACCGCGATCCGGCAACTGGGCGTGGACGGGATGGGCGCTCGCGGCCGCGTGCTTCTTGCTCGCCGTCGGCGCGTGGTACCTGCGACCGCGCACGCAGATCGTGACGGTGACCGTCCCGGCGGCGCCGCCTTCCTCGGTCCCTGCACCGCCGCAGCCACCGCCGTCGCTCACCGCCGAACGCGAGAGCTTGCTCGCGAAGGCCGGCACGGCGCGCTTCGAGTGGAAGAACAACCCGAAGGATCCGGCGAGCAAGCAGGCCAGCGGCGACGTCGTCTGGAACGCGAACGAGCAGAAGGGCTACATGCGCTTCCGCGGCCTCGCGAAGAACGACCGCAACGCGAACGTCTACCAGCTCTGGATCTTCGACAAGACGCGTGACGACAAGTACCCGGTCGACGGCGGCGTGTTCGAGATCGAAGACGAGTCTGGAGACGTCATCGTCCCGATCAAGGCGCGCCTCACCGTAAACGAGGCTACGCTCTTCGCCGTCACGGTCGAGAAGCCCGGCGGCGTCGTCGTCTCGAAGCGCGAGCGCCTCGTCGTCACCGCCAAGCCTTCGACCTGAGCGCGCTACGAGGCGCGGAGGATTCGCTTCACGCTGCGCGCGGCTTCCGGCATGCGCGCGACGCGCTGCCCGAGCGCGGCGAGGTAGAGGCTCCGCTCACCCATCGCGAGCGGGCACGAGACGACGTCGGTCCCTTCGGTGAGGCGCTCGCAGGTGATGTCGAACGTGCCCTTCGCGGCCGGCGCGGCGACGGCGCCGAGCACCATCAGCTCGCGCTGCGGACCAGAGCCCGCGACGACGAGGCCGCGGCCGTCGATGATCGCGATCGAGGAGATGTCGCTTCGCTGGCGTACGGAGTCGAGAAGCAGGCGCAGCGCCTCATCCTTGCGTCCACTTCGCTTCTTGCGACGTTCGGTCGTGATCGTTTTCATGTCGTGCTCTTTCCTCGGATGGAGGCCTGCGCGAGCCGTCGGCGCACGCGAAGCTCACACCGGATTACCTCGCGAAATCCGGGGCGGCCAAGAAACGGACTTCAAACATGACCTGCAGGACTGTGCTCTAGTGAGGGTTGCCATGAGCACTTCCGTAAGCCGTCTCGTCTTCCTCAGCTGCCTCTCGGCCTCGATGTGCATCTCGATCGCGTCGTTCGTCGCGTGCGCGAGCGATCCCGATGTCACGAACCCGACCGCGGACGGCTCGACCGGCAACGACGGGTCGACGAAGAAAGACAGCGGCGGCGGTGGCGGCGGCGAGGAGGACACCGGCACGAAGCCCGACCTCGACTCGGGGAAGAAGGACACCGGGACGGGCACCGAGCAAGAAGGCGGCCTCGAGGCTGGCGCCGAGTGCGCGTTCAACCGCGAGTGCCAGGCCGCGCTTCGATGCGAATGCGACGAAGCCACCGGCTGCTTCTGCAAGCCAGGCGTCCGCGGCACCGGCAAGAACGGCGTCGACCTGTGTGACAGCGGAAACCAGTGCGCCAGCTCGGTCTGCGTCGAGGGCAAGCAGGCCGACACGTTCTATTGCTCGGACGAATGCGGCGACGCGAGCGACTGCAAGCCGAACCTCCCGCGCTGCTTGCCGACGTTCGGGTTCCCCTCCCCGATCTGCGTCCGCCAGCCCTAGAAAACGGCCCGAGAAGCGCGCCTGGCGCCGCGCGGAATCGACGCCGTCTCGATGGCGTTTCCATAGGTGAAAGTCCATTCGCCATGCGCCCTCCACATTCGTCGTCGCGTCTTCGCTCTTCGTCTCTCCTTGCCCTCACCGCCTTTGCGTTCGTCACGCTCGCCGCGTGCACCGCGCCCACGACCGCGCAGGCATCTGCGCCCGAGGCGCCCGTCGACATCGGTGATGTCGATGTCGACGCCGATCTCGATACCGAGGTCGGCACGAACGCCACGCCGGCAGACGCGCCGCGCCTCACGATCGACGCGCAGTCCCGCGACCTTGGCGCTCTCCACGTGATGGGCTCGATCACGAACGCGGCCGCCTCGCCGCGCTTCCGCCTTCGCGCCGCCGACGGGTGCGCGCGCGACGTCGACCTCGCCGCGACCTCGACGCCGTCCTCGGAGACGAGCACGGGCTTCTCGCTCGCGATGCGCGAAGCCGAGATCGCCGACGCCTACGCATGCGTCGTCGACGTCGAGCTGACGGAGGGCGAGCCGGGCGCGTCGGTGACGGTGACGCCCGACGCGGAGATCGTCCACGCGAGCCCCGCGCTCGCGTTCGACACGTTCTCGGTCGCGTCCCTCGACCTCGAGCCTGTGCACGGAGGCGAGATCCTTCGCGTCGCCGTCCTCGCGAAGGACGTATCGGTCAAGCATGCCTCGATGACGGTGCTCGGCACGACCGCGCTCGGCACGATGGCGCCCGCAGGCGATCTCGATGACGATCGAGACGGCGCGTCGTACACGCGCATCACGTTCGAGATCCCGACCAAGGTCTGGGCACGCGCGTCGATCGCGCATGCCTCCACCACCGTTCACGTCATCGACGAGACGAACAGGGCGCACGACATCGACGCGACCGCGAAGACGCGGATCGAGGTCATGAGCGACGACGAGCCGGGCTGTTAGCCCGCCGCGAGCCGCGCGAGCGCCTCGCCTTCGAGGCGAACGGTGAGCCATTGGCGCTGCACCTCGGCGCCGAGCCGCTCGTAGAAATCGATCGACGGCTGGTTCCAGTCGAGCACTTGCCACACGAAGCGAGGGCAGCTCTCTTCGATCGCCTTCTTCGCGAGCGCGCGCATCAGCGCGACGCCGAGGCCTCGCCCCCGATGCTCGGGGCGGACGAACAGGTCCTCGAGGTAAAGGCAACGCCGGCCTCGCCACGTCGAGTACGAGAAGAAATAGAACGCGAAGCCGACCGGCTCGCCTTCCCACGACGCGAGCAGCACGTGAAAGGCAGGCGCTCCGCCCTCTCGTGGATCGAAGCCGTCACGCACGAGATCGGCCTCGGTCGCGACGACCGCGTCGGGCTCACGCTCGTAGGTGGCGAGATCGCGGATGAGCGCGAGGATGACGGGCACATCGTCACGGGTAGCTTCGTGGATCGAGAGCGTCATGGCAGCGGCTTGTCCTCCTCGTGGTCGAGGCAACGCACGACGTCGCGCTCCACCTCACGATAGCGCCATCCGGACGCGGCGCAGCGCATGATGCCGCCCGCGTCGGGCTCGCTCAAGCGCTCGCCATGCCGGCTCATCCAGCCGCTCTGGCGCGCCGGCACGCCGACCATGAGCGCGTAGTCCGGCACGATCGACGACGCGGTGATGACCGCGCCTGCGCCGACGAACGCGTAGCGGCCGATCACCGCGCCGCACACGATCGTCGCGTTCGCGCCGATCGAGGCGCCGCGCATCACCTTCGTCTTCGCATAGCCGGCGCGCCCGCGCGGCACTTCGGATCGCGGGTGGAGCACGTTCGTGAACACGCACGAAGGCCCACAAAACACGTAGTCCGCGAGCTCCACGCCCTCGTAGATCGAGACGTTGTTTTGGATCTTCACGTGGTCGCCGATCACGACGCCGGCGCCGATGAAGACGTTCTGGCCGATCGAGCATCCGCGGCCGATCGCAGCGGTGCTCATCACGTGCGAGAAATGCCAGACGCGCGTGCCGTCACCGATCACCGCGCCGTCGTCGATGACGGCGCTCGGGTGGATCTCGACGCCCTTGCTCATCCGCGCTCCATCACTCAGCGACCGAGGAGCGGATGGAGGAGGTGCGTCGGTGACTCGACGATGGCGTCGCGCATCCGGTGCGCGAGCTCGATCGAGGGACGCGCATCGGCCAGCCCAAAGCCTTCGCCGCGGAGCGTCCGCTCGTACACGCGCGTGTGAAGCACCGAGAAGCCCGTCGAGAAATCGAGCTCGGAGCCGTCGATCGCGATCGTGCGAAGCGCGCGCTGCCCCTTCGCGAGCTGCGCGGCAGGAACGTCCTTCGCGTCGACGGAGAGCAGCCACGACACGCGCGCCCGTTCGAGCTCGAGGTAACCGGCCATGCGCCTCCGCTCGTGGAGGTGAAGCCCCGCGGAGAGGGGTGCGCCGAAGAGCCAGAGGAGCAAGTCGAACATGTGAACGCCGATGTTCGTCGAGATGCCTCCCGACTTCGTCACGTCCCCCTTCCACGAGGCGTCGTACCACAAGCCACGCGACGTCACGTAGGTGAGGACCACCTCGTGCCGCGCATGACCCTCGCGGAGGAGCGCCTCGCGAAGCGGGGCGAGTCGGTCGTGCGTGCGGAGCTGCAGCACTGTCCAGATGCGACGTCCGGTCTCTTGCTCGAGCCGCTCGAGCGCGTCGATCGAGCGCGGATCGACGACGACTGGCTTCTCGCAGATGACGTCCGCGCCGAGGCCAAGCCCGAGGCGGCACTGCGCTTCGTGGACGTGGTTCGGCGAGCACACCGTGAGGTAATCGAGGCGGCGCCCGCGATCGCGGAGCGCTTCTTCGATGTGGTCGACGAACGCGGCCTCTTCGGTGAAGAACGGCACGGCGAGATCGTGCTCGTCGAGCGCGCCGACCGAGTCGTTCGGGTCGAACGCGGCCATGATCTCTCCGCCCGTCTCGGCGATCGCCTTCAGGTGACGAGGCGCGACGACGCCGCCTACACCCGTGATCGCGAACGTTTTGGGCGCTGGCCGCGTCGTCATCGCTTCACACGCTCGCTCGTCTCGCGAGCCATGCCCATCCGCTCAACGCGGGCGCGGGACCTTTCGTGCCGAGGCCGACGCCGACGGAAGAGCGCTCGGCGCCGTGGTGGGGATCGGCGTCGTCGAGACGACGAAGGGTGACGTCGCCGTCGGGGCGGAGCCCCAGGTCGGCGCGGTCATCACCGGCGTGGTCATCGCTGGCGGCGTCGCGACGGGCGTGGCCTTGGTCCCCGGGAGCGAAAGCCCACCCGGCCTCAAATAGATGAGCGCCGCGATGCCGCCGCCTACGAACACGAGCAGCATCGCCATGAAGACGAGCAGCTTCTGCTGCTTCGACGGTCCGCGTGTGCGCACCACCATCGTCGGCGTGCGCGGTCGCGGCCGTGGCCGGTTCGGCATGTGAACGGTGACGTTTGGGTTCTCCGAGGCGAGCGGGCCCATCGGCGTCGCTTGCGCCGCGAAGGGCTGCGGCGTGTTGAACGGCGGATGCTGCGGGCTCGACTGCGAAGGCGGCCGCATCGGCGCTGGCGGCGGTCCGTAGGGCGAGCTCACGACCACGCCAGGCGCGCCCATCGGGACGGTCATCTGCGGCGCCCCGGACGGCACGGTGTCCTGAACGACGTCGGCGACGATGACCGCCGGCGCGTTGAGCACCTCGGGCGCCGGCGCGCGCGTCGGAGGGATCGTGTGCGGCCGCGCCGAGGAGTACGTCGCGCTCGATCGACCTTGCGACTCACCGACGGTGGGCGAGCCGACGAGCGGCGTCGAGCTCGCGGCGGGCGGAGGCAGATCACCGAGCGCGGCGTGGAGCGCGTCGAAGTCGACGACGTCGGCTTCGGCCGCCTCGATCACCTCGGTGGTGGGCGGTCCACCGGCACGGCCATGACCATCCGTGTCAGGACCCTGCACAGGCTGAGGCGGTCGTTCGGTTGTCGTCACGCTCCCGCTCGCGTGTGCGTTTTGGTTGTTCGCATCGTCAACGCCACGAACACGTGGCTCGCTTGGTGGACCTACGCCGGGATCGGTGTTGCGCTTTGGACGCTTGGCCGTTCCTCCCGCTCCCGTCATCGGAGCGGCGTCTCGTCCTGCGCCTTCTCGCTCGGCACCCATCCTCGCGCCTTAACGTATCCGATTTCTTCGGCTGATTACATTTGCGGGGACGAAAACCCCAAAAATTCCCTACAAAATGCCGCCTGCGACCCACGTGTGCATGGCCTCTCAGGGGTCGAAGGACACGGACGGGACGTGGCCGGAGTGCGCGTTCGCCGGCCCTTGGGCCTTCGTGGTCGCGGGGGTCGCGGCGGTCGGGGTGGTACCTGGAGAGGTGTGACCTGCCCTCCCCTTCACGGTCGTGGTCGGTGCCGCCGCGGCGCTCGCCGTGGGTGTTGGCGTAGGTGGAGGCGTAGCGACCGGCGTCGCGACGGACGTCGATGGCTCGATGATCACGACGGCGGTCGGCGCCGACGAGGCCGCGGGCGTTGGCGTCGGCGTGACGAGCGGCGCCGTCGCAGCCGGCTGGGTCGCTGTGCTCGCCGTGCTCGCTGCGTTCGTCCCGCGCGCCTTCACGAGGACGATCGCGCCCGCGACCATCGCGACCGCCAGCACGAGCGCCGCTCCGATCAAGATGAAGGGACCTCGCTCGGGTGGCCGGGTGCGCGCCTCCGCGGCGAGCGGTCCGGTGATCGCCGAGCCGTGACCGCGTGGAAACACGATGTCGCCGACGCCAGATGGGTTCGCGCCCGCGTCGGTGTTGGGCACGATGAGCGGCGCGGGCTCGCCAAACGCCGCGCGCATCATCTCGTCGTTCGCGACGTCGCCCGATCCGTAACCACCACCCATGCCCGGCATCCCCGGCGCGTGCGGCGCGTTCGGATCCTCGATCCGCGTGTCGTTCGACGCGAGGCGTTGCGTGAAGCGGAGCGGCGCCGCCTCGCGCGTCGGCGCGTTGCGATCGATCGGGCGAGCGCCTGCTGGCTGTGGCTCGGCAGGGCGCGGCGCTTGCGACGCGCCGTAGGCCGCCTGCGGATGCACCGGCGCGCTGTAGTGCCCGCTCGCCGCCGCGAGCGTCGGCGCGATCGGGCTGACGGGCGCATCGGCGTCGCGTGCGTATGCGTTCGGATGGCCGCTCCGGTCGTAGTCGACCTTGGGAGTCGCGGGATGATGATCGCGATCGGTGCCTGGCCCGGACGAGAGGAGCGACGCGTTCGTCGGCAAAAACCCGGGTCCGGAGCTCTGCGCGTCCTCCGATCCCGACGGAGGGATCATCCCGTGCGCGGTGGGTCCGCTCGACGGCACCGCGCTCGCCTCGGCGCGGGTCGCCGGAAGCGCGCCCTGCGCATACGGACGTGGCGACGCCTCCGCCGCGACCGAGAGCACGTTCGCGACCGTCGCCGAGCGCGGCGCGGCCTCCTCTTCTTGCAGCATGCGCCGGAGCGCGCTCGAGAACGCGAAGCAGTCGCGTGGCCGATCCTCCGGCCGCTTCGCAAGCGTGGCCGCGACGAGCCGCTCGACGTCCGGCGCCACGCGAACGAACCGCGACAAGAGCGGCGCCACCTGGTTCGCGTGCGCCGCGCCGATCGCATAGGCATCTCCGGCGTCGTCGAACGGCCCGCAGCCCGCGAGCATCTCGAAGAGGACGACGCCGAGCGAGTAGATGTCGGTCGCCGGCCCGAGCGCGCCGCCGGTGATCTGCTCGGGCGACGCATAGCGAAGCGTGCCGATGAACTTGCCGTGGGTGTGGCTTGCCTTGCGATCGAGCAGCCGCACGATGCCAAAGTCGAGCAGCTTCGTCGTCGTCGTCCCGTTCGCGTTGCGATGGAGAAAGATGTTCTCCGGCTTCACGTCGCGATGGATGATGTTGTTCTCGTGCGCGTGCTCGAGCGCATCGGCCACGTCGATCGCGATGCGGTACGAATGCGCGACCTCGAGCGCGCTCTTCTTCTCGAGCACGACGCGGAGGTTCTGCCCGTTCAGGCGCTCCATCACGTAGAACGGCATCTTCACCGCGTCGGACGTCACGCCCGCGGTGATGACGTCGACGATGTTCGGGTGATGCAGCTTCGCGAGCGCCTTCGCCTCGTCGCGCATGCGCCGCGCGAGGTCTTCGCGCGAGATGAGCTGTGGGTGGAGCGTCTTCAGGACGTAGCGCTTCTCAACCGTGACGTCCTCGACGTCGTAGACGCTTCCCATGCCGCCGGTCGCGAGGTGCCGGACCACGCGATACACCGTCCCCGGCAACACCTGTCCGGGGGCGTATTGGTTGGGGGCACCGGTCACCCGAAGATTTTCCTACGCGGAGCGCCTCCCGTCTATGGGCAGCTTAAGTAGTGGTAGTCTGCGCACATGCTTTTCAGACCCCGTCGGGTCGCTTTTGCGATGTTGACCGCCGCCACCACGGCTTTTGCCTTCGTCGCTGCGTGTGGCGTCGACATCGTCGGCGGCGTCTCGGTCCCGGTCGAGGCCGCCCCCGACGTGCGCGGCGAGGCCTCGCTGCCGCCCACGAACGACGGGAACGTCCCGGACGTGATCACCGACGCGGGCACCCCCGACGCCGACGCGCAGACAGCGCCCTGCGGCACGAACCTGAAAGGCCCGGCGATGGTCGAGGTCCCCGACGCGGGCTACTGCATCGACTCCACCGAGGTGACCGGCGCGCAGTACGCGGAGTTCTTGGCTGCGACGGACGGCGGCGCGGCCGACGCCGGCTTCCTCGACGCGAGCACGCTCGACGGCGGCCTGCCACCCTTCTGCAAACGCGACGGCTTCGCCCCCGGCGGCGGTACGAGCTTCGACGCCGGCCCAGCCGCGCTTCCGGTCGTGAACGTCGACTGGTGCGATGCGTTCGCCTACTGCCAGTGGGCCGGAAAGCATCTGTGCTCGGCGCCGACCACCGACGGAGGCTCGGATGGAGAATGGATGCTCGCCTGCACCAGAGGCGGCACACGCAGCCTGCCGAATGGTGGAGCCGACGCGAGTGTCTGTAACGTCGGTCGCGCGTCGACGGTCGCGCCCATGACATTCCCCCAGTGTGAGGGCGGATACTCGGGCGTGTTCGACATGGTGGGCAACGTCGAAGAATGGGCCGGCACCTGCGAAGGAACCTGTCCGCTCTTTGGCGCGAACTTCAGTCATGCCCCCCAAGCCGCGAGCTGCAAGACGGTCGACCGCTTTGCGCCGACCTTCGTGAGCAGCGGTTTTGGAATCCGCTGCTGTCGTTGAGCTGACCAGCGGAGTCGTCAGTTGACGAGCACGACGTCAGCGGAAGGTCGGCTCGCGCGATCTTCTTCGAGCAGCGCCGGTGTCGCGGGCTCCGCGTTCATCCCAAACCCTCCCACGACATCCACTTCGCCGAGGTACTCGGGGACGATCTTCTTCACCGCGCGCTTCAGCGCCGCGACGTCGCTGCTGTTCGACAAGCGATGCAGCTCGGCGAGCCCCTGTTCGACCTCTTCGAGGACCTGTGGACGGAACCGTCCAACATAGATCTTTGGGTGTTTGGTCTTGTCGACATCCTCTTCGTCCACCGCGATCTCTTCGAAGAGCTTTTCGCCTGGGCGCATGCCGGTGAACTTGATCTCGACGTCGTGCTCCGGCTCGAGACCGGAGAGACGAATGAGGTCGCGGGCGAGGTCGACGATCTTGACTGGTTCGCCCATGTCGAGCACGAAGATCTCTCCCCCACTACCCATCGTTCCCGCTTGGAGGACGAGCTGACAAGCCTCGGGAATCGTCATGAAGTAGCGTTGCATCTCGGGGTGCGTGACGGTGACCGGACCACCCTTCGCGATCTGCTCGCGAAAGATCGGAATCACGCTGCCCGCGCTTCCAAGGACGTTTCCGAAACGGACGGTGACGAACTGCGTCCGTGATCGGTGAGAGAACGACTGAACGTAGATCTCCGCGATCCGCTTCGACACACCCATGATGCTCGTGGGGTTCACCGCCTTGTCGGTCGAGACCATCACGAACTTCTCGACGCCAAAACGATCCGCGAGGTCGGCGAGCTTCTTCGTCCCGAAGACGTTGTTCTTGATCGCCTCTCCAGGGTTGCCCTCCATCAGCGGCACGTGCTTGTGCGCAGCTGCGTGAAAGACGACGCCGGGTCGCTCGCGCGCGAAGATCGTCTCCATTCGCTTGCTGTCGCAGATGTCGGCGATGCACGGGACGAGCTCGACATCGGGGAACTCAGCACGGAGGCTTCGCTCGACGTGGAAGAGGTTGTTCTCTGCCTGCTCGACGAGAATGAGCTGCTTCGGACCAAAACGGCAGATCTGACGACAGAGCTCGGACCCGATGCTGCCACCCGCACCGGTCACCATCGCCGCGCGCCCCCGAAGGAAGTGAGCAAGCGCTTCGGTGTCGAGGACGACGGGATCGCGACCGAGAAGGTCTTCGATGTTGACGGAGGCGAGCTGCGTGACGGTCACGCGTCCGTCGATGAGGTTGTCGACGCCTGGCAGCGTGCGAATCTGCGCGCCCGTGGGCTGACAGATCTCGACGATGCGACGCATCTCGCGGCCACGAAGCGACGGGATCGCGAGGATGATCTCGTCGATCTTGTTCGACGCCGCGAGCTCGTTGACTCGCTCGATCGGTCCCAAGACGGGCACGCCGTGAATGCGCTCGCCATGTTTCGACGGGTTGTCGTCGAGGAAGCCCAGTGGTTCGTATCGTTTCGCGTACGTGCGAACGATCTCACGCATGAGCGTCTCGGCAGCGTCGCCCGCGCCGATGACCAACAGACGACGACGCGGAGCTCCACTGTTCGGAATCGTGTTCTGGATCGTGACTTCGCGAACCGTCCGAATCAGAAAGCGCATTCCTCCAACGACGAGGATGCTGAATGCCCAGTCGAGGACGAAGATGGACCGTGGAAAGGTGTCCGGCTGCATGAAGGCCCATGCAGCGGCGGCAGACAGCGACGAGATCGTCGCGGCGAGGATGATGAGGCGGAGATCGCGTGAGCCCGAATATCGCCACAAGCCGTGAAACAGCCCGACGCGCCAGTGCACGACGAGACGAACGGCGATGGAGATCACGAGGAGCTTGGGCAGAAAGCGCAGGTACGACGACGGGATTTCGAACTCGAAGCGGAGGAGCACCGCAAATACGAGCGCCGTGGTCCAGAGCAGCGTGTGAAACAGCACGACGAGCGCGCGGCGATAAATGACGATCAGCTCGCGAACGCTATCCATGGATGGATACCTCCGCATTGCCTTTTCGGACGGTCTTTGGACGGGCGGCGCGACGCACGATTTCGATCACCCTGTCCTGCTCCGACGGCGACATGTTGCTCGAGCTCGGAAGACAGATGCCACGCTGGAACAGATCTTCGGCGACGGCACCACCGACAGCCTCACATTGGGCGAAGACCGGCTGGAGATGAAGCGGCTTCCAGACCGGTCGCGCTTCGATGTTCTCGGCGGCGAGCATCGCCATGAGCTCGTCACGGGTCGCGCCGAAGCGCTCGTCGAGGAGGAACACGCTGAGCCAGTTGGTGTGCCTGCCAAACGACGCCTGCGGCATGAGCTCGATCCCCTCGAGATCCGCGAACGCATCGCGATACCGAAACGCGTTGGCGCGTCGAGCGGCGACGCGATCTTCGAGGACCTCGAGCTGCCCTCGGCCGATACCGGCCAGGACGTTGCTCATCCGGTAGTTGAACCCGATCTCACGGTGCTCGTACCAGGCAACCGGCTCGCGCGACTGTGTGGACCAAAAGCGCGCCTTCGCAATCCACGCCTCATCCTGTGCAACCAACATCCCTCCGCCCGAAGTCGTGAGGATCTTGTTGCCGTTGAACGAGAAGATGTTGAGTGGAGCGCGCGTGCCGACCTGAACACCCCGGTAGTGCGTGCCGAGCGCCTCGGCCGCATCTTCCACGATCGGGATGTCGTATCGTTTGCAAGCCGCCTCGATCGGATCGAGATCCGCGCTCTGTCCGTAAAGGTGAACAACGATGACGGCCTTCGGGAGCCTTCCACGCTTTGCTCGCTCCGCCAGCGTCTCGGCGAGGAGATTGGGGTCCAGATTCCACGACGTGCGGTCGCTGTCGATGAAGACCGGGCGCGCTCCCTCGTAGACGATCGGGTTCGCAGAAGCCGCGAACGTGAGCGTCGAACAAATGACGTCGTCGCCGCGTTGAAGGTCGAGCAGCTTCAACCCGAGATGCAGCGCTGCTGTGCCGCTGGAAAGTGCCACGCAGGGCCGACCACCCACGAGCGCGGAGAATGCTTTCTCGAACGCCTCCAAGTTCGGTCCCACCGACGAGATCCAATTGGTGGCAAACGCCTCTCGCACGTAGGCCTCCTCGTTGCTTCCGAGGTGAGGAGTGGAAAGGTAGATGCGACTCACGAACAGGCTCCGAAGACCGTTGACGGCGCCGATACTTGCGCTCCTTTCTTCGTGGCGCAAGCAGCCTGTTAAATTCATCTTTTTTTCGCTGTGACAAGACCGTAACCCCCGTCGTTTGACGCGGGGGTATGGTAAGCACCCATCGAACGGTGAAGCGCCAACGCGCAACCGATGCGGGAAGGAAACTACGTTGAAATGAAACGGTTTCAGCGTGCACTGAAGAGGGTGATCGACGTGGCAGGTGCGGTGACCGGCCTGACCGTCCTATCCCCAGTGATGGTCGTCGCGGCGGGTGCGATCGCGGTGTCGATGGGGCGGCCTTTGCTTTGGCGGCATGTTCGTCCAGGGCTCAAGGGCGAGCCCTTCGCCATGTACAAGTTCCGCACGATGCGCCCCGCGACGCAGGGCGAAGTGTGGTTTCGAACCGACGGTGACCGCCTAACCCCTGTTGGCCGCGTGCTTCGAAAGCTGAGCATCGACGAGCTGCCTGGGCTTTGGAACGTGCTCAAGGGAGACATGAGCCTCGTCGGTCCGCGGCCGCTGCTCATGGAGTATCTGCCCAAGTACACTCCCACCCAGAATCGCCGGCATGACGTCAAGCCGGGGATTACGGGATGGGCGCAGGTCAACGGTCGTCAATCGATTCCCTTCAGCAAGCGCCTTGAGCTCGACGTCTGGTACGTCGACCATTGGAGCGTCGCGCTCGACGTGAAGATCATCGCGATCACCATGAAGCAGGCGATCTTCGGCTCCGGAGTGCACTCCGGACAGAACGTCGACGACGTTGACGATCTCGGTCTCGCTCCCAAGACCATCGAGGCATGAACGGCGATGCACTTCCACCTTGCCAACTGCGGTCTCCGCAAGCCCGAGCCAGCCGACATCGAAGCGCTCTTCGCGCAGAAGAACGACCCCGAGGTCGCGGCGATGCTCGGTGGCTTCACGAAGGGCTACACACGCGCGGACCTTGCTCGGTGGGTCGAGGCGCATGCACAAGCGAAGGACGAGGCGCTCTACATCATCACCAACGAGAGCGACCGTTGCCTTGGTCATGTGGGCCTATACAAGATCGATCACCGGGTGCGGTCGGCCGAGTTTGCCATCCTCGTCGGCGATAAGAAGGCGTGGCGTACGGGGATCGGTCGAGCGTGCACGAGCTTCATGCTCCGCTTCGGCTTCGAGGAGCTCCAGCTGCATCGCATTTACCTCGAGGTGCTCGCGTCGAACGACCGGGCGCGCAAGCTCTACGACTCCTTGGGCTTCAAACACGAGGGCACGCTCCGCGACGCGCAGTGGAAGGGAGGCCGCTACCTCGACGTCCACCTGATGAGCATCCTCGACGAGGAGTGGCGTGAGAAGAATGCGCGTTGATGCCGAGCGATGGGAGCACGGGTCTGACTTCGCGTATCCCGACCTCGTAGCCTCCACTTTGGGGGACGCGCCTCGTTGGCTTCCAACACACGCCTCGTATTGGCATTCCGGACGGCACGCGCTCCAAGCGCTGCTCGTGGCGCTCGCGCCTCGTCGCGTGTTTTTCCCTTCGTTCTATTGCCAGGATGTCCTCGCGGCGGCGCCTTTGGGCACGGCCCGTTGTTATTCCGAGAGCCCGCTCGACGCCGAGGTCGACGTCGGGACTCTCGGCCTCGGGGCGGGAGATGTCGTCCTGGTCTCCAACACGCATGGGCTCCGGCGCGCGTCACCGCTCCGCGATGTGCCCAAGGACGTCGTCGTCGTCGAGGATCACACGCACGACCCGCTGTCAGGATGGGCGCGGGCGAGCACGGCGACCTATGCGTTTGCATCGCTGCGCAAGTGGTTCCCGATCCCCGACGGCGCCATGCTCTGGTCTCCGCGCGGGGTCGCCGTCCCGCCGTCTCCGGTGGATGCACAGCTTCACCTCTCCAGCTCTGCGATCACGCTCGACCGGCTCACGGGGATGCTCCTGAAGGAGCGCTACCTCTCCGGCGCCGCCATCGACAAGGAAGCGTATCGCTCGCGCGCGATCGCAGGTGAAGAGGCCATCGGTCGCGGGCCTTCCGCGCCCATCTCGATCATCGCGCGGGCGCTGCTCGAGCTCTTCCCCGCATTCACCTGGCATCGCGCTCGCTGCGCAAACCACGCGACGTTCGTACGAACGCTCGGCGAGCAGAAAGCGGTTTGCGCTCTCGGTCCGTCCTCCACCGAGACGAGCGACGACCATGCGCCTTATGCGGTGACATTGCTGTTCGACGATCCCGCGCGTCGCGACACGATCCGGTCGGCGCTCGTGAGCAAGCGCATCTATCCGGCGGTCCTGTGGCCGATCGATCCCAAGCTCGCGCCCGGCATTCCCGAGGCGCATGCGGAGCTGGCGCGTCGTATTCTGTGTCTCCACTGCGATCATCGCTACGACGAAGTCGACATGCGGCGCGTGTCAAAGGCCGTCTGCGATCTGCTCGCGAGCACGTGATGCACGTCGAGCTTCTCCCCGCGACTGCGCCGGAGTGGAGCGCGTTTCTCCAGCGAGGTGAGCACGACTTCTATCATCTGCCCGCCTACGCCGAGCTGTCGGCGTCGCTCGACGGCGGGACGGCTCGAGCCCTGCTCGTGACGGAAGGCTCGCGTTCGCTTCTCCTGCCGTTCGTCGCGCGCCCGATCCCCGGGACCTCGAGCGAGTGGGACGCGATCTCCCCTTATGGGTATCCGGGCCCCCTTCTCCTCGGCGTCTCGGAGGAGGAGCGCGATACCTTCGCCTCTCGCGCGCTCGAGTCGGCCCGCGAGCGTCTTCGCGACGAGCGCTGCGTCTCGCTCTTCGTGCGGCTGCACCCATGGCTTGGAGCACGACCCACACCCGAGGGAGCGCAGCTCGTTCAGCATGGCGAGACGGTCGTGATCGACCTACGCAAGACCGAGGCCGAGCACTGGTCCGAGACGATGTCGGGGCATCGAAACGAGATCAACCGTGCGATCAAGTCAGGACACCGAGTCTACTTCGACGATGCCTTCGAGCATGCAGATCGCTTCGTTCGGATCTACCAAGCGACGATGTCGCGCGTGGGCGCTTCGGCCTACTACTTCTTCGACCGGAAGTACCTCGACAACCTCAAGCGCGCGCTCGACGCTCGCCTCAAGCTTGCGGTCGTCGAGATCGACGGCGCGATCGCCGCCGCTGGGCTCTTCGTCGAGACCGGCGAGATCGTGCAGTATCACCTCTCCGGAACCGACGAGGCCCACCGGAAAAAGCAGCCCACCAAGCTGATGCTTCATTTCGTGCGTGGCTGGGCACGTGAGCGCGGCGACCGCTGGATGCATCTCGGCGGAGGGGTGGGCGGCGCCGCGGACTCGCTCTTCAAGTTCAAGGCTGGGTTCTCGAGCGAGACGCGTGCGTTTCACACGCTTCGCATGATCACCGACGAAACGGCATACTCCCGACTCGTGAAGGAGAAGCATCCGAACGAAGCCGGGCCCACGACGAACCTCGGCGGATTCTTTCCTCTGTATCGAAGGCCATGATCGTGCGCCACGTCGTCCACGTCTTGACCGTTCCCGACTCGCTCGTCTTCCTCGATGGGCAGGTCGCGTTCATGCGCGAGCACGGGTGGCGGCTGAGCGTCATCACGTCACCCGGCGAGGCGCTCGAGGCGTTCGGGAAGCGACACGACGTGCCCGTGTACGCGATCGCGATGCCACGTCGAATGTCGCCCCTGCAAGACGCGAGGAGCCTCGCCGATCTCGCCAGGCTCATCGCGCGTCTCCGGCCCGATCTCGTCCACTCCCACACGCCCAAAGGTGGTCTGCTCGGGACCATCGCCGCGACGATCGCCCGCGTGCAGGCGCGGATCTATCACATGCGTGGCCTTCCGATGATGACGATGCACGGAACGCAGCGCCACATCATGACCGCGACCGAACGGACGTCGTGCGGCCTCGCCACCCGCGTGCTCGCGAACAGCCACTCGCTCCGGCAGTTCGCGATCGAACAGCGTCTCTGCCGCCCGTCCAAGATCCAGGTCCTTGGTTCGGGCAGCGGCAACGGCGTCGATTCCTCGGGGCGCTTCGATCCGAGCCGCATCGGCGACGAAGACCGTCGGGCGTTTCGCAGACGCCTCGGCATTCCCGACGCCGCTCCCGTCCTCGGCTACCTCGGTCGACTCGTCCGCGACAAGGGGGTCGCCGAGCTCGCCCTCGCGTGGCAAGCGGTGCGGGAGACGCAAGCCGATGCCCACCTCGTCATCGGTGGCGTCTTCGAAGAACGCGACGCTCTCTCCCCGCGCACGCGAGAAGCACTCGAAAGCGACCCGCGCATCCATCTGATGGGCTTCGTCACCGACACGCCGATCTTCTACCGGGCGATCGACGTCTTGGTCCTCCCGACATACCGGGAGGGTTTCCCGAACGTCCTCCTCGAGGCGTCCGCGATGCGAGTCCCGATCGTAGCGACGAGGGTCACGGGATGCGTCGATGCCGTGGTGGATGGCGAGACGGGCACGCTCGTCCCTCCGCGCGACAGCGTCTCGCTCGCGAGCGCGATAGCACGCTACCTCGAAAGCCCCGAGCTCCGGCGCGAGCACGGCGACGCGGGTCGCGATCGAATCGACCGCGAGTTTCGGCGCGACCGACTCTGGCATGCCCTGCTTGGCGTGTACGACGAGCTCGTTCCGGCTCCACGACAGGGACCTGGCCGGCAGCAACCATTGTCGCTTTGAGAGATGGACACGGAGAGGAATCGGCGCGTGCGTGCACTCTATGTTTCACACAACGGAATGCTCGAGAACCTCGGGCAGGCACAGGTGCTTCCCTACCTGCGTGGTCTAACGAAGCGCGGCGTCACGTTCGATCTCCTGAGCTACGAGCTACCGACCGCGACGCCCGCCGACATCGACGCGCTTCGAGAGTCCCTCCGCGCCGACGGCATCCGGTGGCTCCCGCTTCAGCGCGCGCGCGATCCGCGGCTCCGAACCAAGCTCATCGAATCATCGCGAGGAGTACTCGAGGCGCTGAACGTCGCGCTGACGCGCAAGCCGGCGATCGTGCACGGTCGCAGCTACATCCCCTCCGCGATCGGCGACCTCGTCGCGTCGACGTTGCCAAAGACGAAGCTCGTCTTCGACTGCCGTGGCTTGCTCGCCGATGAGAACGTCGACGCCGGGTACTGGACCACCGATCGCTTCGAGTACAAGCTCGTGAAGCGCTACGAGAAGCGTCTCTTCAAGCGCGCCGACGGCGTGGTCGTCCTCACCGAGGCGCTCCGCCGAATCATCGACGAGCGGAGATGGATAGAGCCAAACGCGATCACCGAGGTCATCCCCTGCTGTGTCGATCTCGAGCGGTTCAAGTTCGACCCTCGAGCCCGCGAGAAAACCCGACGTGAGCTCGCGTTCGAGGACCGCCTCGTCGTCGTCTATTCGGGATCCCTTGGTGGTTGGTACAAAGAGGCCGAGATGGCGTCCTTCCTGGGTCAGCTGCGTCAACGAAGCTCGCGCAAGATCGGCGTGTTGGTCCTGACCCACCAGGATCCGAGCGGCTTCCGCGCGCTCCTCGCCAACGAGGGATTCGCCGGGGACGACTTCGTGTTTCGAAAGGCCGCGCCTCGCGAGATGGCCGGGTTTCTCTCCGCCGGTGACCTGGCGCTGTCGTTCATCATGAGCTGCTTTTCGAAGCTTGGCTCGAGCCCCACCAAAGTGGCCGAGTACCTCGCCTGCGGCTTGCCTGTCGTGTTGAACGGAGACGTCGGCGACCAGAAGGACCTAGGCGTCGAGACGGACGCCTGTGTCGTCGTCGACTCGCTGTCCGCCGACAGGATCACAGCCGCCGTTCCGCAGGCCCTTGAGCTCGCAGGGCGACCCCTCGAGACGCGCTTGCACACGAGCCGCGAGGTGGCCGAGCGACGATTCGGTCTCGACGTCGGCATCACCCGTTACGAGCGCCTCTACGAGAGGCTTCTCTCGAATCAAGAGGGCAAGATCGACTGAAGCCTCGACGCGTTGGCGGGATGGACGAACACCCAGTTGTCTTCGACGATATCGGCGCTCGTCGCCGGCACGAGGCGACCACTATCTTCGTAGTGGTAACAGGCGTAACCGAGTCCTTCGAAGAACGAGTACACATCGCCTACCGAGATCCCGAAGCCCTCGAGGAACCACGGCGTGATCTCGATAATGACCACCGGCTTGTGTTTCTCGAGGAGCCCTCTCGCGCCGCGCATGGCGAAGAGATCGGCACCCTCGATATCGCACTTCAGGAGTGTGAGACGTTCGATGTTCGGCAGATATCCATCCAGGGCGACCACGTCGCACTCGACGTTCTTCGTCTTCTCGAAGTCGGCGAACACTTCTTTGCCGGGCCTTGCGTCTTTACGGCCGACCATGTGCACGAGGCCCGCGCTTATCGCGCCGCCCTCTTGTACGGGAACCGTGAACTCGATCCGTCCCGCTTTCTCGCCACAACCCTTGTTCACGATCTCGACGTTGTCGAGGAAACGAAGCGCGCGACCGATCAGCCGAAGGGTACGCGCGGTGAATGGGATGGGCTCGAACGAATACACCTTGCCGGTGCGTCCAACGCCCCGCGAGAGGTAGTACGCCCACAATCCATAGTTCGCGCCGATGTCGATGGCAGTGTCGCCTTCCCGGACGACGCGATCAATTAGCTCGATCTCGGGCTCCCACCAGGACCCGTTCTTGATGTCCCAGCCCATCGCGACAGCCTGGAAGAGGCTGTATGTGCCCTCAGTGAGCAGCGGCGCGAGCAGTCTCTTGGCGACTCGTCTCGGAACTGAGTTTGCTGCCATCTTCGGTCCTCTTTCTCGTCGCTTTCAGGGCTCGATGAACATCGTCACGCGTGAAGTTGGCGTAGCTGATGTTGTAGTGATTGGGCGACAAACGCCCCTCGATGGGTGTGCCGCGATTCAGATCTGCGAGAAGCCGCTCCACCGTGGGTCGCGCGACCGTGACCAAGCCGCGATCGAGTTGGCGTTGAACCACGCGACCAAGGTGCTCGTTGCCCGTCTGCTGAATCACGTGAAACACGCTGTGGAGGTGGTCCTCTGTCGGTCCGAGCCCGAACTCCTTACGCTCACGCATGACCTGAAAGCCACGCTCCGTCGGGAAGAAGTCGAACGAGTCGATCACCTTGAGGTCGAGGGTCTTCGTGAGCCCCATCCTGACCGCGACCTCACGGAGCCGATTCGAGTTCTCACTAACACCGGGAAGGCGCTTCAGATGATCACGCCACGTCGTCTCGAAGCGATTGGACCAGAGGGCGAGCGTGATCGAGAGGTCGCTCGGGTAGAACGGCGTGTGCGCCGTCCACGCGTCGACGAAAGAGACGTGGTGTTTGGGATGCGGGGCGACTTCGAGGAGCTCGGCGGTGTGAAGGCCGGAGACATCGCCTTCCTCGATCGGCTTCGGCAGCGTGAACATCCAGTGTTCGTAGCCGGGGCCATGCAACGTCGCCGTGGTGAGCAGCATGTTGCCGTGATGATGAATGCACTTCGTCGAGATGTGGGTCTCGCGGGTGGGAAGCGGAATCCAGCAGTTCGCGACGAGGCCGAACCAGGGATTCGACGCGACCTCCATCCCGACGACGGGGTAATTCTTCCGATTCAGCGAGCTCGGTGCGCTGAGGTACTTCTCGATGATCGCCGTGAGAAAGGCTGGCTCCCTCGAGAGCTGCTCCATGATCGGTGCCACCGCAGCGTTCGCGGCGTGCTTCGAGCTCGCCGACCGGAAGACACGTTCGAGCTCGTTTACTGCTTCACGAATGCGGTTCATGCGCCTCTGTTGGGTTGCGAACGCAGGGGCTCGCATTTAGCGTCTCGCTGGCCAGCCCGCAAGCGGCCTTCGGACTGCGGTTTGAATCGCACTCCGCGGGGACTATAGTCCGAAAGCGATGCACAACGTCGACGCGCAGACCGTGGAGGGGTTCGGCGATGAGTGGACGCGCTTCGATCAGAGCACCCTCGACCCGGACGAGCACCGCGCGGTGTTCGAGCAGTATTTCGCAATCTTTCCCTGGAGTCACGTCGGGGAAGACGCGGTTGGCTTCGACGCCGGATGCGGTAGCGGTCGTTGGGCGAAGCTCGTCGCGCCACGCGTCAAGCGTCTGTATTGCATCGACGCGAGCGCGGCAGCGCTCGAAGTGGCTCGATCGAATCTCGCCTCTCTCGGCAACGTCGAGGTGATCCAAGCGAGCGTTCAGGACATGCCGATGGGCGATGGCACGATGGACTTCGGCTACAGCCTCGGCGTCCTCCACCACCTTCCGGATACCGCGAGCGCCCTCGCTGCGTGCGTGCGCAAGCTCAAGCCGAACGCGCCGTTTCTTCTTTATTTGTATTATGCATTCGATCAACGTCCGGCGTGGTTCCGCGGGATCTGGAGAGCTTCGGATCTCGTCCGGCGCGTCGTCAGCCGTCTCCCGCACGGCGCGCGCTACGCCACGAGCCAGGCGCTGGCTGCCAGTGTGTATTGGCCTCTTGCGCGCACCGCTCGCCTCTTGGAGAAGGCCGGCGTGGACGTCGATCACTTTCCGCTCGCGAGCTACCGAGAGCGAAGCTTCTACGTCATGCGAACGGACGCACTCGACCGCTTTGGTACGCGTCTCGAGCAGCGATTCACGAAGCCGCAGATTGAAACGATGATGCGCGACGCGGGCCTCGAGCGAATCTCCTTCAAATCGGAGATGCCGTTCTGGCTCGCGGTGGGCTATCGCGCCGCCTAAGACTTCGCGGATCAGGCTCGATCTAGACTCTGCCGAACGGCCTTCGCGAAGAGTCTCGACACAACCGCGGCCGAATAACCCTCTTCCACCGTCTTCCGTCCCGCGCCGCCGATGCGCAAGCGAAGGTCGCGCGACGATGCGAGCTTCTCGAAGAGGTCGACCCACTCGTCGACGGTGCTCGCGAGGAACCCATTCTCGCCGTGGCGAATGAGATCGTTGTTCATCCCAACGGGTGAGACGACAACGGGCCGCCCGGTCGCCATGAACTGCAACGCCTTGAGACCGCACTTGCCTCGTGTGAAGTCGTCATCGGGAAGTGGCATCATCCCGACGTGCGCCGCGCCGACGGCCTCGGCTTCCCCTTCCTGCGTCCAAGGGATGAAGACATTCTCTGCGCCTGCGATGGGAACCGTCGGCGGCTTGTTGCAGATCACCTTCACGGTGATCGGTCGCTTCGCCGCGAGCCTCTCGAGCGCGACGCGTGCGTGCTCGAAGTGCAACAGCGTGGACGTAGAGCCGCTCCAGGCAATGACGAACCTCGAGTCGTCCTGCACCTCCGGCTGCACGGCGTACCGTTCGAGCTCGATGCTCGTCGGGATGACGAACACGTTGTCGTTGTAACGCCGCGCATAGCTCGCGAGGTACTGGTTACCGGCGAAAATGCCGCGCGCAAGACGGCAGTTCGTCGCTGTCTTCCCGTGGAAGTGGAGCTTGCCGAAGACTCCGTTGGCACGAGACGCGGTCGCCGCCTGCGACTGCCAAATGGCGTCGTCGAAGTCGAAGAACATCGGAACGCCGGCGTAGACGAGGGCGCGCTCGTAAATCGCGGGCCCGATCAGCGCCGCTTCACGAAAGACGATCGCGGCGTCGTATCCCCGCGCGCGGATGACCGCTCCCGCCCGCCGGCCGAAGTCGTACAGCACACGTGCGGCCTTCTCGCCGTAGTGCCCCGGTTGATGGAGCACGTCCGTGAGCTTCGGCGACTCGAACGGCTCGAGATCGAGCGTGATGCCTTCGCTCTCGACGCGCGGAGCCCATTGCTCGAGCCGAAAGCGCTGACCAGGGGCCAGCCCTTCGGGCTTCGACGCCAGAATGAGCAGGCGAAGCGGCCGATGACGGGGTTGTGTCGCAGACGCCGGCGACTGCGCTTCTTCTAGAAGAGTCTCTTGGACCACGTGTCGGGGGTCTTCTCGTTGATGATCTCGAGATCGAGGTGGTACTTGAACGGGCGCGCGCCGCGGGTGCGGATGTAGTCGATCATCGACCGAAGCCCGTCCTCGAGCGTGACCTTCGGCTTGTAATCGAGGAGCTTACGCGCCTTGTCTGCCGAGCAATTGGCCAGGTAGACCTCTTGGGGCCGGCCGCGCGTGTAGTTGATCTTGAGCGGGAAGCCGATCAACTTCGCGGTCACCTCGGCGAGCTCGTTGATCGTGACAAACTCGTCGTCGGGACCGATGTTGATGATCTGCCCAACGCACTTGTCGTCGAGCGCCATTTGCTTCAGCGGCGCGACGTCATCGGAGATGAAGCTGAAGCATCGCTTCTGATTGCCGTCGCCGTAGATGTACGGCTGACGGTCTTGAAGCATCATGTTGATGAAGATGCTGGCGACGTTGCGGTACGGGTCGTCGTACTTCTGACGCGGGCCCACGATGTTGTGCGGTACAGCGATGACCCACTCCATCCCGTGCGTCTCCGCCAGGTTCTGGAGCATGAGCTCGGACGTGTACTTGCCGATCCCGTAGGGATCTTGCGGTCGCGGAGTCATGTCCTCCGTGAACGGAACCTTGTTCGTTCCGTAGCGTGCCATCGACGAGCACATGACGAACCGGCGCACTTTGTTGGCGATGGCCGCGGTGATCATCCCCGTCGACGCAGTCACGATGTTCTGCGTGATCATGTGCGGAGAGAAGACCGACAGCCCCTCGTACGCGGTGGCGGCGCAGTGGTAGACGATGTCCACTCCGCGCATGTGGTCCTTCAGCAAACGAAAGTCGTTGCAGTCGTACTGATAGAACTCGACCCCGGCCGGGACGTTGTCCAAGTACCCGCCGATCATGTTGTCGACGCCCACGACCTCGTGTCCATCGGCAAGAAATGCATCGGCCAAGTGGCTTCCAAGAAAGCCGGCCACCCCCGAAATGAACACGCGTTGCTTCTTCATGGATCCTCTCACAGGTTCGTAGCGTGAGCGCCCGTCGGCGTTCACCGGCGGATGCGTTCTAGCCCTTCACGCCTGAGATTTCCAGCAGTTGGTCAGAGCCCTTTCCACGGGCCAAACCGTGCGACCGACATGACATGGGGAGGCTGTTTCGGTACTGTTGCCGCCAGCCGCGCATGGGTTTGCCCAGCACCGACGAGATCAAGGCGCAAACGGCGTCGCGCTTGGTTGCCATCGATCTCCTCCGTGGTGTGGCGTCGCTCGCGGTGGTCGTGACCCACTTGCCGTTCTCCTGGAAAGGCGGCGTCGAGCACGACGTCAGCGAGGGAATGGCGCTCCCCCTCTGGGTCACGTCCTTCACCAACTACGGCAGCTATGGAGTGAACCTGTTTCTCGTGATCTCCGGCTTCTGCATTCACATGCAGTGGGCTCGGACCGGGGAAGGTCGCGACGTTCGTTCCAAAGAGGGCCCGAAGGTTCGTTTCTTCGACTTTTGGAAACGTCGCCTTCGACGCCTCTACCCACCGTACTTCGTCGCGCTCGTGGCCTCGCTCGCCGGCCTCGCTGTGATTGCTCACCTGTCGGGAGGACACGGGCAGTCGGTGGCGTCCCTCTTCGGCTATCCGAGCAACCGGCAGCTCTTCATCGATGTCGTGCTCTTGCTCTTGCTCACGCAGAACGTGAACAACGCGAGCGCTCGTGTCGGCAACGGGCCGTTTTGGAGCCTGGCGCTCGAGGAGCAACTCTACATGCTCTACTTCCCCTTCCTCGCGATTCGTCGCCGATGGGGGTGGCGGCCGGCGCTCATCTTGGTCGTCGGCGTGACGCTCGCATGGCGAGCCGTCTTCGCGTTCACGCCTACCCCGCCCGAGTTTTGGTATGTCGTCGGCCCTGCACGGTGGCTCGAATGGACGCTCGGCGCGCTCGCTGTCGAGGCCTTCCTGGGCCGGATCGAGCTATCGCGTTGGCTTGCATCTCCCATAACGCTGGCCGCCTCTGCCATCGCGTCGGTCTTGGTGATGCCGCCTTACGTCACGCTCGACCAGCGTTTGTGGACGCCGTTTCCAGGCGCAGCGATCGTCAACGATGTCCTCTTCAGCTTCACGGCCTTCGTCCTCGTCAATTGGTTCTGCCAGCTCGATCGGAAGGGTGTCTTTCGCGACCGGCGCATCCCGTCGGTCTTTGCGCGGGTCGGCATCTTCAGCTACAGCCTCTACCTCGTTCACAACCCCGTCATGGTCGTGGTCAAGCGCGTCGCGATCGGACTGGGTATTCACAGCGTGGTCGCCATCGTCATCTTGCGCCTTGGCTCGGCCATCTTTGCTGGGTGGTTGTTCTTCCGACTCGTGGAGTCATTCTTCCTGACGAAGTCCCGTCCGCTCCGAATGACCGAACCATCCGTCAAGAGCGCGGTGGTATAGCGGGCGCTCGATGTGTGGCATCGTTGGCATCCTTGGCCGCGAAGCGGCGCCAGCCGAAACGGAGGCGCTCGTCTCGGGCATGGCCCGCAAGATCAAGCATCGCGGTCCTGACGGTGGAGGGATCGTCACGCATCTCGATGCGACGATTGGAATGACGCGACTCGCGATCGTCGACGTCTCACACGGCCATCAGCCCATGATGAACGACGACGAATCGATCGTCATCGTCTACAACGGCGAGGTCTACAACGCGCCCCGCCTGCGCGAAGATCTCGAGCGACGTGGCGTCCGCTTTCGGACGCGTAGCGACACCGAAGTAATCCTGCGGTTGTACGAAGCGGATCCCGATCGCGTCGAAGAGCATCTCGTCGGAATGTGGGCGTTTGCCATTCACGATCGCAAGCGACGCAGGGTCGTCCTCAGCCGCGACCGGTTCGGCATCAAGCCGCTCTTCATCGCCGACTCGGGGAGCGCGCTTGCGTTTGCTTCCGAGCTCCGCTGCTTCGACCGCGCAGCGACGCCTTTCCAGCACCTCTTCGAAGTCGATCATGACGCGGCTCACGCCATGCTTTCGTGGAGCTACATTCCCGAGAGCAGCACCATCTACCGAGGCGTACGTCGACTCGCCCCTGGCTCGAGGCTCACCGTCGATTTGACGACCGGCCGGCGCGAGTCGAGGACGTATTGGACGCTCGAACCGTCTCGAGAAGCCGCGTCCGTGCGTTCGATGGACGAGGCCTGCGAGCAGGTCGATGTCCTCTTGCGACGCGCGGTGAAAGAACACCTGGAGAGCGACGTCCCGATCGCTACCTTCCTGTCTGGTGGCATCGACTCGTCGCTCGTCACGGCCTACGCCCACGAAGTCTCGTCGTCGCCGATCAAGGCCTACACGATCGGCTTCGTCGAGGAGCGCTTCGACGAATCGCCGTTCGCGCGCGAGACGGCGCAGAGGATCGGCGTTCCGATCAAGGTGGAGACCTTCGACGAGGAGAAGGCACGCCAAAAGCTCGCAGACGCGCTCCTCGCCTATGACGAGCCCTTTGGTGACTCCTCGAGCCTGGCCACCTTCCTCCTCGCCGAGCATGTCGCACGTGATTTCAAGGTCGCGCTCGGAGGAGATGGTGGAGACGAAGTCTTCGCCGGCTACAAGAAGTATTCGGTCGTCCGAATGCGTCGCCCCTTCTCCAAAGCCCCGTGGCTGAGAGATGCGCTCGGCGGAGCCCTTGGAAGAATTCCCGTTCGACACGATCGCACGAAGGGTTGGAGCGAGCTGCTTCGTACTCTCCGGCGCGTCGCACGCGGGCTCGATGGGCCGGCGCCGGCGGTCTACACGAAGCTCACCCAAGTCGCGTCGCTGGCGCACACGGCGCCGCTGCTTCGGCACACCACCTCGGCGGGTCACTTCGAAGAGCAAGCGCGTGCTCGATTCGAGGGCGCGAAAGGGAGCGAGCTCCAAAAGACGCTCGCAGCCGACCTTGGCAGCATGCTCTGCAACGACATGCTCGTGAAGGTCGACCGAGCGTCGATGGCGTGCAGCCTCGAAGCCCGTGTGCCATTTCTCGATCATCGCATCGTCGAATTTGGAGTGGGTCTGCCCGAGCTCTTCACCCTTGGCTCTGGCCGGATGGTGCAAGGCAAGCGCGTGCTGCGCGAGCTGCATCAGCGGCGCTTCGGCGCGAAGCTCGCACATCGAAAGAAGCAGGGATTCGGTGTGCCGGTCGAGAAGTGGCTACGCGGCCCCTTCGATGCCGCGTGCGAGGTTCTCTTCGACGAGAAACGTCTCTCTCGTTACGACATCCTCTCGAGCGAAGCGCTCTCCGCAGGGCGCTTCCGACGATGGGCGACGAACGATCCTTGGATCTTGTGGCATGCCTTCGCCCTCGCGGCCTGGTGTGAGGCGAATCTTGGCGATGGTCCCGACGCGCTGCGAGCGATCCTCGCACGCTGATCCGAGCTGCGCGCTCCTAGAATTGAAAATAGACGAACGCCGTCTGTGATCCCATACACAGAAGCGCAACGACGAGAGCCACGCCTACAAACATCCCTCGCGCCACAGCCACGGGGAGAGGCCGCGCCGTGATGCTCCGCTTGCGAAGAGCCGCGATGGCGTCGGCGACGAACGGAGCCATCCAGATCGCGACCATCAAGGCGATCGGCTTCTTCGCCACACCACCTCCGTGTGCCCAGTGGGCCCATGGCGTAACGAGGACGTGAATCAGGTGCAGCGCCTGACTGACCGTCGTGGCTCGGAACAGAATCCACGTCGGGAGCAGGAGGATCCAGGTGATGCCCGCAGACACGAGGCCGCCCACGGGGCCATCGAAGAAGGCATCGACCCCTTCCCACCCACGCTTGGCGAGCTGACTCAGCCCCCAGCGAGCAACGTAATACAGCGCGACGAGCGCGCCGTGATACGCCCCCCAGAGAAGGAACGTGAATCCAGCTCCGTGCCAGAGCCCGCAGATCACCATCGAGATGACGCTGGCGAGGCACATGCGCCATACACGCATTCGCTTACCGACGAGCGGAAAGAACAGGTAGTCACGAATCCAGCGCGAGAGCGAGATGTGCCAACGGTTCCAGAAGTCGGCGGGGGTCCGCGCGCGGAATGGAAAGTTGAAGTTGTCGACGAGCTCGATTCCAAAGAGCTGGCCCGAACCGATCGCGAGGCGCGAGTAAGCAGAGAAGTCGAGATAGATCTGGACCGCGAAGCCAACCGACATCGAGAACACGTCACGCGTCCCCACGTTCTCGAGTGGCTGGGCAAATGCAGCGTCGACTTCCCAAGAAAACTTGTCGACGATCACGTTCTTGATGAACAGGCCGATGGCAAGGTTCTCGATCCCGCGAAGGACCTGATCGAGTCGCGGGCGCCACTTCACGTCGTCGAATTGTGGAATCAGCTCCTTCGCGCGCATGATCGGTCCGGCGACGAGGTGCGGGAAGAAGCTCAGGAACA
This sequence comes from Labilithrix sp., assembly GCA_044227045.1. Taxonomy (GTDB): domain Bacteria; phylum Myxococcota_A; class Polyangia; order Polyangiales; family Polyangiaceae; genus Labilithrix. The sequence continues at coordinate 103,663 of JBGAFW010000001.1, read as the reverse complement.
GCTGGAAGTCGAAGAAGGCATATCGCTTCTCCTTCTTTCGCGTGACCTCGACGATGTAGCCGATCGCTTCGAACGTGTAGAACGAAACGCCGAGTGGAAGCAGCCAGTGTGGGAGAGGCAGCGCTGCGCCTCCCGCCGCCACGAAGAGCGCGTTCAGATTCTCGAGGGTCCAATCCAAGTATTTGAACGCGCCCAGAATCGCCGCCAGAAGCAGCACCACGCCCGTCCCGCGACGACGCCGCGCCTTGGGCTCCGCGACTTCATCGATGAAGCGCCCACCAAAGGAAGCGATCGCCCCCACCGTGAAGAGCAGGACGACGTACTTGATGTGCCATGAAGCGTAAAAGACGTAGCTCGTGGCGAGTAAGAATGCCTTGCGATGCTTTCGCGGAAACGCCCATGCGACGATCACCGCGATGACCAAGAAGAGGACGTAGAGGAGGGAGTGGAATCTCATTCGCCTCCGGGTGCCGCCGGTTGCGACGAAGGCCCCGCCGGGTCCAGCGCAGAGAAGAGGCCACGCACGCGGCCCTCTCGAACGATGTATTCGGCGAGGGCGCGATGACCATCCTTCACGAAGTGATTGAAGTCTTTGGTTGGACCGGTCCAACCGAACAAGGAGTCCGGGACAGCAGCGCGCGCATCGACAACGACCGCGCCGTTCGCTGACAGCTCCTCCATGAGCGGAAGAAGGAACTCATCGGAGCGGCTCACGTCGACGGGAACGGGGATGTTCGTACGCTGGGGCGCCCGATAAACCAGGACACCAATCTTCGACTTCACGAGGCTCGACACGAACGCGCGCATCACCTCGATGTTGAAGCGAAGGTTCGCCTCGTGCGCTGGTCTCGTCACGACGGCCGTTGGGGCAAGCCTACCGACGATCTGGTGAAGCACACGCTCGTGGAAGCCTGCTTGGAGGTCCTCACGCCGGCCAACGATGCCCACGTGCGGCCGAGCCCACGTCGTCAATCGGTCGTCGAGGAGGTCACCCAGCGGCCGCGGGCCATTCCACTGCGCGTTCGCTGCCGCGTGGGCTGCCTCGGTCCGGAACGAGAGGAGCATGTCGGGCGACGCTCCCCCGAGCTTCAGCCGCTCATCGACCAGCGACGCGACTTGGCCGCTCTGCAACGCCTCGCGAAACGCTGGGCGATAGTCCCGGTCGATCGCGATGTTCGTCCAGATGAGCGGCAGAATGACGACACGCGGTCGATAGCCGAGGGACTCGAGCTTCGCTTCCGCGATCATCATTTCGTTTGGAAGGATGCTCCCCGACGCAAACCGCAGGTAATCGACGTTCGTGCTCCCTACCGACGTCGCGATCCAGTCGATGAGCGTTCCGGCTTGGTCTCCGAAGCCGTTCCCGTTGGGCTCCGTCGATGAGCTCGCGTAGCTCTGCGAGCTTCCCAAGAGCAAGACGGCCGGCCGCGCGCTCGACGGCGCCGGTGGGACGAGCGAAAGGTTATCGCTGAAGCCGATCACGTTCGGCGCGCGGTCGGGAACGCTCAGCGGGACCTTCTGAAAGGAACGGACCTGCCTCGCGAAGAGCTCCATTCCAAGCACGAGGAGCGCGATGATCGCCAACGTGACGTAGTGGGCCCGGCGAGCGGCCTCCGGCGCGAGCGTGGATTCCTCGGTGGTGGTTTCAGACATCGCGCGGGGTTGGGAACGCGCGCAGAGCGGGGTCGCGCGCCTGGGTGAACGCTGGGCTGCTCCAGCTGGCCGGTCCAGGTACCATTTCCCAATCATTCTCGGCAATGGTTGACGCTCTTGGGGCTGCGACGTAGCGTCCGCCGTTGTGTTTCAGGGCCCTCCGCCATTGGTACGCGTCACGCCGGGACGATCGCTCGCGCGGGCGGTTCTCGACAACCGAGCCGAGCCGAACAGCCTCGCCCTCGTCGTCGACCAAGTCTCGCTGACCTACTCCGAATTGCTCGCGACCGCAGGACGCATCGCCCGCGTCCTCGCAGCCGCGCGTGACGACAATGGCCCGCGCCTCGGCGCCGTGCTCGCGTCGCGGTCGGTCGCAGATTACGTCGGCGTCCTCGGCACGCTGTTGTCGGGCGCAGGTTATGTGCCTCTCAACACGAAGTTTCCGGCCGCACGAAACGCGCTCATGCTCAGCGCTTGCCGCGCGACCACCCTCGTCACCGCCAAGTCCGCGCTCAGCGATACCTACGAGATCCTCGATGGCGTCACCACCGAGCGGATCACCATCGTCGTTCCGGACGGCTCGGAGGAGGACATCGCCGCAGCCGCCGCGCGTCATCCAAAGCACCGCTTCGTCGGAGCGCACGCGCTCGCCGCAGCGCCCCCCTTGCTCGACCCGCCGGCTGTCGACGAAGGATCCATCGCATACGTGATGTTCACGTCGGGAACCACCGGCACGCCCAAAGGCGTGATGCTCAGCCATGCCAACGTCCTCCATCACCTCGACGTGATGTGGCGTCGCTATCGGCTGCAGGCCACCGACCGCTGCTCACAAGCATTCGATCTCACCTTTGACCTCTCCGTGTTCGACCTGTTCATGCCGTGGGGACAGGGCGCCTCGGTTCATGTCATTCCGGCTTCGGAGCAGATGGCTCCGTCGAAATTCATCAATCGCGAAAAGCTGACCGTCTGGTTTTCGGTGCCCTCCGTCGCGATGATGCTGCGGGGGTTGCGACTTCTGAAGCCCGGGAGCCTTCCCACGCTCCGACTCAGCTTGTTCTGCGGCGAGCGCCTCACCAAAGACGTCGTCGAGGCATGGCAAGCTGCCGCGCCAAGCTCCATCCTCGAGAACCTCTATGGGCCGACCGAAGCTACGATCGCATGCACGCTCTACCGCTGGGACCGCGAAACCTCGCCTAGCGCGTGTGGCGCAGGCTCGGTGCCCATCGGCCAGCCCTACGAAGGCTTGAGCGCCGTCGTCGTCGATCCGACGACGCTCGAGCGAACACCGTTCGGGGAGCCCGGTGAGCTCTGCATGCGGGGCCCGCAGCTCGCGATCGGTTACCTCGACGATCCCGTTCGTACGGCCGAGCGTTTCGTCGCGATGCCATGGGACCACGGGCCTGAGAATCGATGGTACCGGACCGGCGACATCGCTCGGTTCGACGAGAGGGGCGACTTGATCCATCTCGGCCGCAACGATGAACAGGTGAAATTGCGGGGTTTTCGGGTCGAGCTCGGCGAAATCGAGGCGCGGCTTCGCGAGGCGGCGAAGACGGACTTCGCGAATGTCGTCGCGTGGCCAAGCAACTCACCAACACACGTTGTTGGGTTTATCGCCAAGAGCACCGAGCCCATCGCGTCGATTCACGAACGGCTTCGCGCATCCCTTCCCGACTACATGATTCCAAGAGAGATTCATTCCCTCGAGGCGATGCCGCTAAACAGCAACGGAAAAACCGACAAAGGTGCCCTTCGCAGGGTTTTGGAGAGCCGAGAAGATGGCAACACGGGATGAGATCGCCGACTTCGTCCGCGATCAACTGAAGACACGACTCGTCAAAGCAAAGATCACGTCGCTCGCCGACAACATCAGCCTCACCGACTCAGGGATCATCGATTCCTTCGGCATGCTCGAGCTCGTGAGCGCCGTCGAGGACAAGTTCAGCGTCGAGATCGACATGGACTCGGTCGACTTCGAGACCTTCACGACGTTCGGTGGGTTCGTCGACGCGGTCAGCCGCGCGTCCTGAGTCAGTGAGCATGTCGTATCGAGTCGTAGATGAGATCGCGGACGTGGTGACGTACCTCTCGCTCACGAGCGAGGCGTCTGCTCCTTACGATGGATTCGTCTACGCGAACGACGACGAGCGCGACCGCACCAGCCGCGAGCTCTTCAATTCGAAGTGCGCAGAGTTCGCTCCACCCTATGCTCACGCCATCGTCGACGGAGCTGACCAGATCGTCGGCATGTTCGCCGGCCCGCTCTCTCGCGCCGAGCTCTCGCGTGTCCGGCTTCAGGCGACGCGCATCGTCCTTCGCGTCGTGGACCCCGCGACGAAAGAACGCATCAAGCTCGCCGGAACGACACTTCTGAAGCTGGAGGACGGAGACAGGTACCTCAGTCGCATCGCGGTGATGCCCTCTCTCCAGCGTCGAGGCATCGCGCGCGTCGCGTTGGAATCCTTTCTCGGCCTGTGCCGGGCCACCGGCGGCACTCGAGCTGTCCTCGAGGTCGCGAGCACGTCCCACGCTGCGCTGGCGCTCTACCGTCACTTCGGCTTCGAGGTTTTGGGCGAGCATTCGGTTGCAGACGCACTCTCGGGCCGGCAACTCACGTACGTCCACATGGCCAAGTCGCTCAGCTAGGGAGACGGACATGCACCCTTCCATTGAGAGATTGGCAGCCACTCCCCTCGGGCCGCGCGGTGTGTACGAAGCTCTCTGCGAGCACGTGTATCTGCCACTCCTCGACTGGCGAGGGCGCACATCCTTCACGACGGCGCTGCAACAGGCTCGTAGGAATCAGTACGCGTCGCGCGACGAGCTGAACGCGCTCGTTCTTCGAAAGCTTCGCCACGTGGTCTCGCTCGCCGCCAAGGGCTGTCCTTTCTACGCCGAGCGCTATCGCGGTCTAGCGCCAGACTCGCTCGAGTCGATCGAGGACTTGCGACGATTCCCTCGCGTCACCAAGGCCGACGTCTTCGAGCATGGCCGTGAGATGGACAACACCAACTACGTTGGTCGTGTCATCAAAGGAGTGTCTTCGGGATCGACCGGAATGGCCCTCACGGTCCGTCAGGGCGGTGAGCATCAAGGCTGGATCGACGCTTGTTGGGAGCGTGGCATCTCCTGGTGGGATCTGAAGCGCGGGGACCGCCGCATTGTCTTGTGGGGACGCCCCGCGGCGAGTGGCGCACACGTCCAAGCCGCGTCGTGGCTGAAGCTACGCTTGCGCAATGGGCTTTGGTTCAATACGTCCGAAGGGTCGAGCGAGGAGTTCCTCGAGCGCGTGCGCATCGCCCTCGAGACCTTCCGGCCGCGCTTCATTTTTGGCTATGGCTCGAGCCTCGGTCCCGTCGCCGAATACATCGAGCGCACCTCACCGCTGCGCGAGGACGCCCGCCCACGCGCGATCTTCTACGGTGGAGATCACATCTACGAGGCCGAACGCCAGACGTGCGAGCGCGTCATCGCCCCCGTCGCGCCTGTCTACGGCGCGACCGAAGCAGGGAGCATGGCCTACTCGTGCGCGAAGGGCTCGCTTCACATCTCCGAAGACCACATCCACGTCGAGTTCCTGCGTGAGGACGGCACCGCCGCCGAGCCGGGTGAGCTCGCCGAGATCGCCGTGACGACGCTCAACAACTTTGCGATGCCACTCATTCGGTATCGCCTTGGCGACCTCGGCTCCTATCGAAACGACACCTGCGCCTGCGGCGTCACGTTGAAGACGATGAATCTCGAGGTCGGCAAGGTCGCTGACCTCGTGACCACCTCGACCAAACAGCGCGTCTCACCGTATGCGCTCGACCAGATCAACAAGTTCCTTCTCCGCCAAGGCATCCACGGGATCCGCCAGTTCCTGGTCGAGCAGACCGCCCTCGACGACTTCATCCTTCACGTGGTTCGTGAAGAGCCTTTCGATGAACGTTCGACGTCGACCTTCGTCGAGAAGATGCGTGGCTACTTCGGCGAGTCCATTCGCGTCGAGGTCAGGTTCGTCGATTCGATTCCCATCTCCAAGTCTGGCAAGAGACGCTGGTTCTTGAGCTCCATCGAGAAGAAGTGACGGCGCACGCGCGATGATCAACGAGATTCTTTCGAGCATCGTCGCAGTCGCGCTTGGCGTGATGGCGCTCTTTGCGGTCGTCCGGAGGTTTGCCGGCTTCGAGCAACGTTACATCGCCCTCAGCTTTCTGGCCCATCTCGGCGCGGCCCTCGTGCAGATCTGGATTACGCACAGCCTGTACGAGGGTGGCGACATGACGATCTACATGAGCGATGGCTCGCTCCTCGCTCGCGCGATCGAGATCGACCCATGGCGCTTCGGCACCTACTGGGTCAACCTTCTCCTGCAACGCGAACAGGACGAGGTCTTGCCTCTCCTCGGCGCGGGAAGCTCGACGGGCTCGATGGTCGCCATCGCCGCTGCGCTTGCGCTCGCGTTTCGATACTCACTCAACGCGTCCGGCCTCATCGTCGCGAGCGTTGCATGCCTGTCGAAGGTGGTGATGTATCGGACGTTCCGGGATCTCCTTCCCCAGAGTCACCGGCGTTCGCTCCTCGTCGCCATCCTGCTCATCCCTTCGGTCGTCCTCTGGTCGTCCGGCATCGTCAAGGAGGCCTTCGTCATCATCGGCCTCGGTCCGTTTTGGCTTGGCGTGCACCGGTTCCTCCAAGGAAAGCTCGTGCGCGGAGTCATTCTCGCGCTCCTCGGAGCATTCCTAATTCAGTTGGTGAAGCCCTACACGCTGCTCCCTCTCGCGATGGCGGCGGGAGTCTGGATTGCCGCCGACCGAACTCACGCGGCGCAGGGACGAGTGGGTCCCATTCGCGTCCGCCCAGCGTACGTCCTTCTCGGAATTGGACTGGTCTTCGCCGGCGTGACGCTCCTTGGAATTCTCAACCCGCGCTACGCGATTGAGAACCTTGGCGATGACCTGAGCAAGCACCAGCAGATCGGCACGATCGTGCGCGGTGGCTCCTACTACACGGGCGTCGAGCTCGACGACGAAGTCGCCACGTCTTTGCAGTGGCAGATCTTCCACGCTCCTTTGGCCCTTCTCACATCGCTCTTCCGGCCACTCATCTTCGAAGCACGCAATGGTCTTGCATTCGTCGCATCCCTCGAGAGCACCACCTTCACGATCCTGGTGTTCTATCTGCTTTACCGACAGGGCCCGCGCAACGTCGCGAAAGCGCTCATGTCGAAGCCGATCTTGATCGCCTCGTTCGTCTTCGTCATCGTCTTTGGCACCGGCGTCAGCCTCGCGACGAAAAACTTCGGGTCCTTGTCGCGCTACCGCATGCCGCTCATACCCTTTTATGCGTCGATCATTTTCGTTCTGCGGCCGCCCTTCCAGCGCTCGACCGAAGTGGTGAGAACCAAGAATGGCGGGCTCGCGTCCAAGAATCGTCTCCCCGCTCCGCCGCCACGCGAGCTTCCGCTGGCCTCGATTCAGCGCAAGCGGCTTACGGGCCCCAAAACGACCAGCTGATCGCGGTACGTCGGCTCATTCGGGTTGCCCGTTCCGCCAGACGCAACGAATAGACGCGACGTGAACAGCGATCCCTGCTCGACGGCCAGACCCGCGGGGCCGGCTGCGCTGAAGTTGTTGTTGGCGTTGAAGATCACGATCGCTTGGGAACCCGTCTTCACCGTGCCCAGGTCATACGCGACGATTCGGTTTGCGTCCCGATCTGCGACATAGAGATTGGCGTTGTCCGAGGTGATTGCTACGGGACCGGCGAGGTGCGCGATGTCGTTGATGTCTGCCGTGGGGATACGACCTTGTGCATCGGCTTGACCGAGCACGCGAGTCGCGGCAAGAGCCGCTCCAACGGCGGGGAGTGTCGAGTACACGAGCACGCGGTTGTTCCCAGAGTCGGCGACGAACACCATACCTTTGGCAGCGTGCACGGCAGACGGGAATGCCATCGTCGACGCTGTCGCGGTCCCCTGCCCACCATTCGTGAGATGCTGGAGAAAGTCCGGCTGCCCGAGCACGACATCCGCGGCCTGGCCATTCGCCTTTGGCAGTGAGTTCCAAACGAGGACTCGATGGTTGCCTGTATCGGCCACGAACAGGCGCTGCCCGTCGAAATACGCCGACTCGGGCGCAGCGAGTGTCGCCGCCGTGGCCGAAGCCCCGCGATTTGCGGAGCTCCCGTCGAAGCTCGTTTGACCAAGGACGACCTGCGCTCCAGACGACGTCCGTGAGAACATCAGAACACGGTGATTTCCCGTGTCCGCAATGATGACGCGTTCATCGTCCACATAAACACCGTTTGGGCTCGCAAGCGAGCTCGCGGACGGGGAGCCGCCTCCGTTCGGGAGCGACAGCGAGTCGTCCGGCTGTCCGATGATTCGTTTCGGCTCTTTCCCGGGTGTAAGCGGCAGCTCATGAACGACGACGCGATGTCGATTCGACTCTGCGACGAAGATCTCGTTGTTGTTCACCGCCAGGCCGCGTGGCCGGGTGGACCCACCCGCCGTAACCGCGAGCGACTGATTGAAGCCATTCCCGAGGAATGATGTCTGACCAAGAACGGTCGTCGCACTTCGTGGAGTGCTCGGGAGGGTCAGGCCCTCGTAGCCAACCACGCGGTGATTGGCAGAGTCAGCCACGTAGAGCCGATCTCCAGCGACCGCCATTCCAAGCGGGGCCGCGAGCGTTCCCGCGCCAATGCCGCCAGCGTTCGCGATCGCCGTCGTGGCGTCGGATTGTCCGAGCTGCCCGATGATCGAATACGACTGGTCTGCATTCTTCCCGAAGACGTGAACCCGATTCGAATCCGTCTCACTGACGTAGAGCAATGCGTCGCTGAGCGCGACTGCGCGCGGCCGCAACACGCTCGATGAAGTCGTCGGTTGCTTTCGCCTTACGCCGACGATCGCGCTGCCCTGCTCGTAGTAGTTTGGATTCGTCAACGTGCCGCCGTCTGGTTGCCCAAGGACGAGCGTTGGATGTGGTGACGTCATGACATCGTCGTAGCGAACGAGACGATTGTTCTCGGTGTCGGCGACCCACAGCGACGTACCGGCGAGCGTCACGCCCGTGGGAAGGTTCAAGCCGTTGACCACCGGATGGTATGCACCGGCTCCACCTGCCCCGCGGTTCGGCAAGACAGTCGAAAAGTCGGTTTGGCCAAGCACGCCGTCGGCAGCCACACCGCTCGAGATCTTCGAGATGTCATTCCAGACGAGGACGCGATTGTTGAGGCGATCCGCGACGAAGAGATGCACACCGTCACTGCTCACGCCGGTTGGATAGAACAGCGAGTCGGACGAAGCGTCGGAGTAGCCGTCGCCATTGACGTCGCCGTGCCCACGATTGGGAAGATGCCCTGCGAAATCCTTTTGACCCAAGACGATCGTCGCAGGCTCGTTCGTCGTGGTCGGAACCGGCGTCCAGATGAGCACGCGGTGATTCTCGGTATCCGCGACAATCAGGTGATTGGGTGTGAGCGCCACGCCCGCGGGGCCTGAGAGGCTCTTTGCAGTTGCTGTGACCTGGTCCGTATTGGGGACGAACGAGCCCGCATCTGGTTGGCCAAGCACGACGGCGGCGGGAGCGTTCAGGTTCTGCAGCCCCGTTCGCTTGAACAGAACAACGCGGTTGTTTCCACGATCGGCGACCGCGATCGCCTGTCCAAGCACAGCGACGTCAGCAGGATAACCGAGCGTCCGCTCCGAGATGCGTCGATAGTCAATCCCACGATCGTTCGTAGTGAATCCCGCTTGACCGACGACGCGCTGCGCGGGCTCGAAGTTGTACGTCGGCGTCTTCTCGTAGATCAAAAGCCTCGACGTGTCGGGTACCAAGAGGAGACCATTGGCGTCGATGACTCGGCCGGCATACGACACCGTTGAAGCCGATGTGAGCCCCTCGACGATACGCGTCGGGTCGGGCTGACCAAGAACGAAATCCATCGGCGTCGTGTCTTTTGGCGCGACACGATGCATCGCGATACGCGCGTTGGTGTCGAAGGTGGCTAGCCCGCCGTTCGCTGTTTTCGTGACGCTCGACGGCATGGGCACCGCATCGGATTGAACGCGAGGCGGGCCGTCGATTCGCAGCGGCGAGTAGTCCGGCTGCGCAAACGTACTAAGAGATGGGAAGTGGAAGTTACCCGTGTACCAACTTGCGACCAGCGCTCCGGGCCCATCCAATTTCACGCCCCAGCTTTGGTAGAAGAGACCGACATCGTTCGTCGCGAGTGATGGCTGTCCCAAGACCGAGGTCGCAGGTTGTGCAATGGTCGTAGGGAACTTCTCCCAAGCCAGCACGCGATTGTTGAGTGTGTCAGCGATGAGCAACCTCGTTCCATCCGAATCGATGCCGCGTGGGCTCGATAGTGTCGATGCCGAGACGCCACCCGCATTGGAGGCCGACGAGACGAAGTCTTGTTGACCCAACACCAGATCGGCCGGCGCAAACGTCGTCGTCGGAACGCGATTCCAAATCAGCACACGATTACCATTCGCGACGACGAGCTTTTCGCCGTCTGACCAAATCGCGCCCACCGTATTGAGAATCGAGGCCGATGTGCCCGGGACGATTCGATCGAGCTCAGGCTGCCCCAGCACCACCGAGGGCTTGATGCTCGGATTGGCGGGGATGCCATCGTAGATGAGAACCCGCGATCCATCGCCAACGTAGAGCCGCTTACCATCGAAGAAAGCCGCATTGATCGATTGGAGCGAGATGTTGCGAAGGAGCGACTTGGTGTCGGCCGAAGAGAGTGGGTCGGTGGGTGCGTTCACCTCGACGCCCCAGTCGGGTGGCGCGATCGTGAGGCCGTAGAGGCCACTCCTCGATACGAGCGCGTGCACGGAGGCACCCGTGACGATCGAGCTCGACGCGACATCTGCGTGCGTATCATGTCGAAAGAGGATCGACCGCGGCGGAACCACATCCTTCGTCTCGAGCGTCAGCGTCACCGCAGCGCTCGCCGTCTCCGGCACCGTCAGGTTGCACATGAACGATGCCGTCGAGTCTTTGGCCAAGAGCGTCGGCGTGGTGACCTCTTCGACCTTGATCGCCTGACCGACAGGAATCGCGCCCGCAGCAGCCGAGACCTGACATCTTCCGGCATGGCAAAGCGTCGGAGCTCGGTCATCGATCGCGATGCACGATTCGCTCACGCCCTCGCGACGACCGCTGCAGCCCACTCCTGCGATGAGGACCGCGAGCACAGTTGCACAGCTCCAAACACGACGTTGCATGGTCAGACTCCAGCTTTGGCGCACCACGGATCGGATTCGCGCGAAAGGGAGATGCTCGCGACGATGTTTGTCGCGCCGATTTCGAACGTGGTGCTAGCTTCCCGTCTTCCGAGCGCTCACGGCTTCAACCCGATCCGGTAGATGATGCCAAATTGATCGCTTGAGATGTAGAGCGCGCCGTCGGTTGGATGAATGGCGAGCCCAACCGGCCTGGGCTGGTCAACCAAGGTGTCAGGGGGGAGCGGCGCCGTCCATGTCCAGGGACCATCCTTCGGACCGTTTGTGTCCCCACCACCGAACACGGTCTCGTACGGAAAGGTCGTGTCGGTGAGGGTCGATGTCGGCATCGGCGCCTGACCGTTGGCATCGAACGGAATCCAGACCACTTTGAAGCCCGTGTCGACGGTTCGGGCGTGCGAACCATGGAGGGAGACGAACGCACCTCCACGCCACCGCTCGGGAAGGACGCCCTTCGGCTGCAACTCGAAAAACAGGATGTCGAGCGGCGCCGAGTGCGCTTGCACGAACGTGGTGGGTTTCATCGAGTTGGCCAAACACCACGCGTTGTCGTGGTTCGGCCAGCCGTCGTAGGCGAGCTGTGTTCCCGGTGGAATCAGGCCTCCGTCGATGATCGCACGTTGGGCGGTGAAGCAGTACGGGAACCCGAAGTTACGTCCCTTTCCAAGCTCGACGATCTGCTCTCCCGGGTTGTCCTCATGCAGATCGACACCCGCATGTCGAGCGAGGTCGAGACCGTTGACCACTCCATACATGCGCCCGGCAGCGTTGCGTGTGAAGCCAACCATATTCCGCAGGCCAAGGCTCACGTTCTCCCCGCTCGTCCATTGCCACGGTTGGCCTTGTGCGAACGTGGCGAGCGGCCAGCGCCGAAGGAGCGCGCGCTTGGTGTCGTACTCGGGCGGCATCGAATTGGTGGCATCGCCCTCGGACCCCGACATCACGTACAGGTAACCGTCATAGACGTGGACTGTGTGGAGCGGATGACCGTCACTTGGTTGACCCACCACCACTGGCTCCGCTGGGCCTGGCGCCGTCAAAAGCGTGGCGCTGTAGGGCCATCGCACCACCCCCTCCGGCGAGCCTGCGTAAACGAACCCGCCGCTCTCGTCGATGTGGACGTTGTTTCCGATCGGCGTTGTCGTGGCCCAGGTGTGGATCTCGCTCGGCTCGAAAAACCCGTTCGCGTTGTCGTCTCGCAAGACCTTGATGTAGCCATCACGAGTCGCGACCCACAAATCCCCGTTCGACGCGAAGGTCAGCTGCCGGAGGGCACGTGGGTCCTTCGCGACAACGCGGGCGCACAATCCTTTCGCCACGAAGTGTTTGTCGGGTGGGAGCGGCACGCCGCGGCACGGATCACCCACCGCGACCGGTGGCTCGTAGCCAGCTTCCTCGGTGGGTGGCTCATCTGCAACCGCAGCGTCGGAGACGCTTCCACCATCCCGCACGAAGCTTGCTTCAGCCTCTGCGTCAGGCTGGTTGATGTCATTCGCAACGCTCACGTCGGAACCGCAGGCCAAGCCCAGTCCGAGGGCAAGGGGGGCAAGCGTGAGCACGACGTGGCGCATTTTCCTCATTCTAGCTGCTTCACCTGGTCGCTCCACTCCGGAGTGCTCGTCTGAATTGCGTGGCGATGCCCCTCGAACGTGCTACCGCGAATCGATTGGGATACCGCTGGACCGCTGGCGTTCGTGCATCGCCTGCATCCAGCACGACTTCCTGCGCAAGACGCGACCTTCTCGCCGATCCGCATCTTGATCCTGAGGCCCAACCTTCATGAATCGCATCACCAAGGCTCCCTGGCTCACCCTTCTCGCCGGTATCGCGGCTTGCTCTGGAGTCGACGTCGATGACAGTGCCCTCTCAACGGGCCAGAACGTTAGCGCACTGCGAGAGAACAACCCCTGGCCGAGCGCGACCGATGCTGGCGCCCCAGCACCGACAACGACAACGCCAGCGCCGCCGCCGCCCGTAGATCGCTCCATCAAAATCGCGTCCGTCCCACCTACATCGCTTGGACTACGCGCGTTCACGGCAAACGGTCGCATTCACCCGCGCGGCTACGCCACGACGTACCACATCGACTATGGGGACACGGACACCTATGGGTCGCGGACGGCAGAGCGCGCGCTGCCCGGCAAGCTTGCCGCCCACTACGATGAGGGTTGGAACGCCGGACTTGCAGGTTGGCACGGCGGCGCGAACCACGCCGACCTGCGACTCTTGCAGGAGACGAACGCCAGCTTCGCTCGCTACACGGATCCCGGACACAACGGAGACGACTACGGGCACTTCGACGGGATCGGCCTGATTCACCTCGCGCAGTTCGTCTACACGGGTTGGTACGATCCGGGATATGTCCGCAGCGCCGTCCTCGGAGGAGGGGATCCTGACTTTCGCGATGCAGAAGTCTCCGTCCGAGTTCGTGGGACCAACTGGCAAGCTCACCAAGAAGAGGTGACCGCCTGGCTTCAGTCCGATCGCGATCCCACGACGCAGTACACCAGCAACTTCCGGAAGTCGAATTGGGGACACACCGGCTTCAGCCTCACGAAGCATTTGGTTTCGGGGCAGTGGGAGCGCGTCAAGTACCGCCTCGAGAACGACTCGAACCAATGGTCGTATGCCGGCACGATGTCGGATCGACCGAACTACGTCTATGCGCCATTGAATGACGTACTGCAGAGCGTCAACACGGACTTCTTTCACAACATCCTCTTCGTCGATATCGACCGCATGCCTTCTGGCTCGATCGACTTCGACGACTTCCAGCTCACGTACCGCAATCACTCCGTGCTGTTTCCGTCGAACGGTGGAACGCTCGTGAAGGTCTCTCCTCCCTCCGAGGCGGTTGCCTATCTCACGGATGGATGGCGCTTCGGAGAAGGCCACAGTTGGGTGAGCGCTCAAAACCCAGCCCAGCCTTTCGAGTTCCAATACGAGCTAGCGAATCCCGTCGTCCTCAAATCCATTCAGATCCACAACGATCCACAATGGCCCAGCAAGGACGTCGAAGTGTTGGTCTCTACGGACGGAACGAACTGGTCGAAGATTGGTGCTTGGACCCTTCCCGCTCAATCCAACCAAGGGCCCAACTTCAACTTCCATCTCGAGCGTCGCGTGGGTGAGCAGAACCTCCCCCTCCCGCTTCATGACGGAAGCGTTCGGCACGTCAAAGTGCGTGTCCTTTCAGGTTACCAGCGCCGGTGGGGGCTGGGCGAAATCGAGATGTTCGGTGATGGCGCCGTCGAGCAAACCGATGATGACTGGTACAACGTCAACGACGACGTAACGGGTCTAGAGCCTGGAAAGACCTATCACTACAGAATTGTGGCCACCGCAAATGGAACCGAGACGTACGGAGAAGACCAACTGTTTACGGTCCCCACGGGTCTCGGCGCAGAGGTGTTCACCAATCCACCGTCGCGATTTGGGAATGGGACGGCGATCCTGAACGCTCGCATCAACCCGCTCGGACTCCGTGCCACCTGGTATGTCGAATACGGCGAGACCGCCGCATACGGCAAACAACACAACCCTGCGGGGTGCTGCGGTTGGCAACAATACGCAGGGCAGGCAGAGACCCCGCGAACGATCTCGACGGAGCTCACTGGGCTCACCCCAGGAAAGACGTACCACTACCGCTTCGTTGCCGTGTCGTACACGCGCGACTTCTCGCACACGTACATCACGCGCGGACAGGACGTCTCGTTCGTTGCGCAGTGAAAGGTTCGGAGGTCGTTAGGGCGGACACGCCGCCAACGCCTTGATCCAATCATCGACAACAGCAAGACCCGCAGTGTCGACCACCGACGACGCGATAGGCGGCATGCGAGAAGCGCCCGTCGAGTGAGGTCGCAAGGACAAAAGGGACTTCTCCGGACTTCCGGGCGTCAAGATCTGCGCGCCCACGACGCCGATGTCACCGGCAAGTGGCGCCGAGCAATTCGAATGGAGATACGCGCGCGCACGGAGCTCGAGGAGGTCCGCTCCGTCAGGGGGTGGTATTCGCGGCAGCGTCGCGGGCAAGCTATCCACGAGGAGACCAATGTGCTCGAAGGTCGCGAGTTGGTTCGAGATTCGGTTTGTCGTTGGATAAACGAGGTCGCGGTTCAGCTGACCAAGCTCGAGCCCGAGTGAGCGCCCGGCTCGTTCGGTATGGCAGCGGAGGCAATCCGCGCGTGAAGGAAAGTACCAGTCCTGCGCGCCGAGCTTCTTCCTCATGCTCGCAGGCAAGAGCACAGCGTCACTCTCGTCATCGAGCCACGCATACGAGTAGCCGGCCCACACTCCATCATCGTGACGCATGAAGAGGCGCGTCTCGATGCGCTTGTTGCCGAGAAAGAACGTCTTCATCAGGACGCTGCCATTCGGAAGGTCGAAATCACCATCGGCCCCAACGGTGATCTTTGCGCCGTCCGGGAGCGCCAAGAAGCGTGTCTTCGCCGCGCCGTCACTCCAGAACGGAGCATTGATGTCATAGGGAAGAACGCCGGAGGCAGCCTTCTTGGGGTCCGTTGGCTCGACGCATCCCGTCTCCGAGAGCTTCGCTGGAAATGTGGAGGGTGGAGCCGTTACTCCGGGCACCATCTTGTAGATGAATCCGTAGAGGTCGACGAGAAGGACCTCGCCATCGTTGCCTTCCGCGAAGTGGACCCAGCTCCCCGTCGGACCACCGTTGATCAACGAGGTCGACGGAAGGCCAGTCGCAGGGTCGAAGGTGAGCGCGAAAAGCTCATGGGTGACGAAGTCGCCATAGATGTACGAGCCGATGAAGCTTGGGATGTTCTTTCCTCGATAAACAACGCCGCCGGTGATCGACCGGCTCGGTGACACCCCGATGACGTGCTCGTGCTCGATGATGGGGTCGATCGTGTTGCCAAGACCGTTTGGGCAATAAGTCGGGTTGGGTCCAGTCCAGTTGTGCTTTCCCTCGCGGCATGGCCAGCCGTAATTGCCACCACGCTCGACGCGATCGACTTCCTCCCAGGTCGATTGGCCAACATCGCCAACCCAGAGGTCACCCGTGGCTCGATCGAACGAGAATCGAAACGGATTACGAAAGCCATACGCGTAGGTCGCTGGCTCTCCCCCGCCAAGCTTGAAGGGGTTGTCGCTCGGAATGCCGTACGTGCTCCCTACCGGTACGTTGTCCGGATCGACACGAAGCACTTTCGAGAAGAACCCGTTGGTGTTCTGCGCGCGGGTGGCATCGCCTCCTTCACCAAAAGAGAAATACAGGTAGCCGTCGCGTCCAAACGCAATGCCACCACCGTAGTGATTGGAGAGGGTTTGGTCGAAGTAGAGGAGGTTCGTGTAGCTCGTGAAGGTCTGTCCGCCATCGGTGCTCGTAAGGTAGCCCACGCGAGAACGCGCGAAGTAGCCGGCGGGTACGTCGAGACTATTCCACGAGACGTAGAGGCGACCGTTCTGCGCGAAGTTCGGGTGCGGCGCCATCCCGAGCAGCCCCCCTTCTCCGGTGAACGCGAGCTGAAAGCCCGAAAGCGCAGCGACGTTTCCGACGACCGACGATGTCTGAGGATTGTTGGCGTCAAACCGGATGATGTCACCCGCACGAAGAGCCGCATACCAATGAGCCGAATCGTTCGGTGTCTGAACGAGCATCATCGGATACGTGAACGTGACCTTCTCGAAGACCCGCTCGAACGCGACGGTTCCAGACACGACGGGTCGCGGTGGAGCGACGCACGTCTTGTTCGAGGGTCGCGCATCGAGACCAAAGGGGGCCGGCTGGGGTCCTGCGTCCACGTACGCGTCACCGCCCGTCGTGACGTCGAGCGCTCCATCGGCAACGTCGACGGAGCTATCCTGCTCGCTCGGGTTCGTTGGCTTGCCTCCATTCAGCGGATTGGCGGCATCGCCAGCTCCACACGCCGCCGCGATCGCGACGATGAGGCCCGCAGCAACAGCGACTCCGTTACGGGCGAAGATCGAACCTCGGGCCGCGTTCGTTTTGGATCGACGTCCGGAAGAAGTCATGGGAGACGATCAAAGGTAGCACGTCGATCATCGCCAATTTCGCGGGTCGGCAGCGGGGTCTCCGCGGAGATCGAGCGCTTCGATCTTCCCCTTTGAATCCAAGGGCAAGGCGAGGCTTGGGCCGGCGATGTGACATGCTTGCTCGAGCTGGGATGGCCGATCGAACCCAACGATCACGTGCTTGATCGCAGGATGTTCGAGGGCAAACCGCAGCGCGAGCTGGGTGAGGCTCACGCCGAGGGTGCCAGCGAGCGTGCGTGCACGAGCGACGCCTTGATGAAGCGCAGGACGATCGGGAAGCGACCTACCTTCATCGGTCAGCGCGCCCTGCAAGTACACACTCCGAACCGCGACGGATACGGCTCGGTCGGTCACGGCATTCGCGATCGCGTTGACGACACCTTGGTTCACCAAATTGCATTCGACCTGAACAACGTCGAAGAGGCCGCTCGCCACAGCGGCCAGCGCGTCCGCGACGCCGTACGTGGTCGCCCCGAGAGCGAGAGCTCGGTCGTCAGACCGAAGACGCGTCCATTCGTCTCGCCATTTGGGATCGGCGCCGAGCGCAGCGGTCCAGTTGTGCCACTGCAGAAGCTCCACACGCGGACGCTGGAGCCTCCGAAGAGAAGCCTCCAGCGAGACCACTGGACTTCCGCTCGTCACTTTCGTCCACACTGCGCCGCGATCCCTCAGCGCCTCCCCCAGGCGCTTCTCCGAATCACCGTAGGCAGAAGCGGTGTCGAACGTCGTGATTCCGAGATCGAGAGCGCGCTCGATGAGCGCATGGACCGCCTCGAGGCTCGGTGCTTCGGATGTCGTCGCACCAACGCGCGGCAAGCCGTAGGGCATGCCAATCGCAGCCGTTCCAAACACGAGTCGACCGCGAAGGTCCCCCGCAGAGGTACGTGGGCTCATGACGTGTTTACGCGCGACGGAAGACGAGCTCGTTCGTCTTGCCTAGCGTGACGGCCGTGACGATCGAGGAGTCGAGGGCAAAGCGAACGACCCGCATCGCCTCACGATATGCCGCGATCGTCGTTTCGATGTCTGCATCCGTATGGGACAGGCTGATGAATTGGCTGCCCGAGAAGAGAATGCCGTGCCTCAACATCTCTTGCTGAAACAGCGTCTTGAGCTGCATGCCAGACCACTTGCCGTGGTCGACGAAGGTCGTCACGGTCCAGGGAGCCAGTCCAATGCAGTCTGCAAAACTATCGAGCTGGTATTCCTTCGCGAGCGTCTTGAAGCCGGCTTGTAGCTTGGCCCCGAGCCGCCAAACATGCGCCCAATAGTTCTCGCGCTCCATCACGTCGAGTGTCGCGTTCGCAGCCGCCAGGGCGGTGGTCTCTCCACCAAACGTGAAGCTGAAGAAGATCTCCTCGAACGGCTCCATGAACTTCTTCGAGCCGCAGACGATCGAGAGCGGGAAGCCGTTTGCGACCCCCTTACCCATCGCGCAGAGGTCGGGCGTCACCTTGAAGTACTCTTGGGCGCCGCCACGTGCATAGCGAAAGCCCGCGATGACTTCATCGAACACGAGGACAGCGCCGTAGCGTGTGGCGAGCTCGCGAACACCTTCCAAATATCCGGGTTGCGGAACGACGGCTCCGACGGGCTCGAGAATGACGGCAGCGATGGGCGTCTCTTTCAGCAACGTCTCGAGCGCCGCGAGATCGTTGTAAGGAAACGCGTGGGTGAATGCGCGGATGCTCTCGGGAACTCCGCGGGCTCGGATTCCGTAGCTCGCGTCGATCGACCAGTCCTGCCAGCCATGGTATCCGCATCGAGCGACGTGCTCGCGGCCGGTGTACGCGCGTGCTGCGCGGATACATGCGCTCGTCGCGTCGCTCCCGTTCTTTCCAAATCGCACACGCTCCGCGCAAGGAACGATGTCGACGATGCGCGCTGCGAGGTCGACCTCGAGCGGGTTCATCAAGCTGAAGGTGTTGCCTTGCTCGAGCTGCGCCGTGACCGCTTTGATCACCTCGGGGTGGGCGTGCCCAAGCGAGACTGCGCCAAGACCCATGGGGTAGTCGATGTACTCGTTCCCATCGACGTCCCAGACATGGCTCCCCTTTCCACGTGCCAGGTATTTGGGCCCGAAACCGTCGCAGAACTGGTTCGGTCCCTTCGACAGCGTCTGCGTGCCTGCAGGGATCAGCTCTTTGCCTTTGCTCCACACCTCGTTCGACCGGGTGATGTTCGGTCGCGGGCGCTGCTTCTCGAGATCTTCGAGCAATGACTTGATGGCGCCTTCGTTCCTGGTCTTCATCGTGCTCCGACGCGCGAGGTCGTCGCGCTGGGTGAGAACCTTGCGGAGGTCAGCAAGGTTTGGAAAGTCTTTACCGCTGGCCTCGACGAGGTCAGCCACGATCGCGAGATCGTCGGGTGTGTCGATCGACCAATGATGGGCTGACTCGTCCCCGTGAGGATTGGTCTCGTTGGCGATTCGAAAGCGGCTCGGGTTGTCGCGAATGAACGGTGTGACGTGCTCGCGCTGGTGCCCAGGGCGGGCCTCCTTCTCTGCGATTTCGAGTGCTTTGAGGCGAATGATCTCGAGATCGAGACCATCCGGAAACGTTGGCGGAGAGACATTCGAGAGGTAGTCGAGGTCACTCTGCTCGAATCGCGCGACCATCCGATCGAGCAGGTCGACGTCGATCAGCGGGCAGTCGCCCGTGATTCGAACGGCCGCATCAGCATGGCGTGAGCGCGCCGCGCCGGCGAAGCGACCGAGGACATCGTCGAGGCTACCTCGAAACACTGGAAATCCCGCCTGCTCGACCGTCTTCACGAGCGCATCGTCATCCGGCATCGTGCTCGTCGCGAGGACGCTCGATTGCACGCGGGTGGAGGTCGCGATGCGCTTGAGGAGATACACGACGAGCGGTAGCCCTCGGAGGGGCGCGAGCACTTTGGACGGAAAGCGGGCGGATGACATGCGTGCCTGCACGACTACGGTGACGTTCATCATCGAAACAGCCAGCCTTCCTTTCTCTCTGCTCGTCTCATCTCACGCGACGTAGGGAGCAAGCCGCCGCTCACATCGAACGAGCCGTGCGCTGCGATCGGTCACGATCTCGACAAAACCATGGTAGCCTGCGTCCTCGAAGGCTCGACGACTCGGCACGTTCTCTGGCCGTAGGACGGCGATGAGCCGGATGGCGCCGAGTCGAACGGCCTCGGCCTCGGCTTCGCGCAGCAGACTATGCGCATAGCCTTTGCCGCGCTCTTTTGGTGCAACGGTGAGCGACACCTCGAACGTGGACGCCGGATGTAGGTCGAGACGAATCGTTCCTATCGTCCGGCCCTCCCTCTCGGCGATGTAAATCCTTCGTTCTGAGGAGCCGAGCGCCTTCGCGAGGAACGCAACATGCTCCTCCGACGTGACGACTTGCGACGTCAACGACATCGCGCGCGTCGTTTCGTCATTTCTCCACTCGAGTAGGACGTTCGCGTCATCCTTCGTCGCCGGACGAAGCTTGATCGTTGCAGCTTCGAGCCTCGATCCCACCAGGTCCCAGCTCAACGGAGTCGCCGCGTCGATGTCGCGCGTCGCGAGTCGTCCGAGGACCTCAGGTAGATGGCGCGGATGCATGCCGTTCGCGGGACGAACGCTGCGGACGTTCGCGGCGGTGAGCACGTCTCCCTTCTTGACCGGTGTGCTCACGAAGAGCGACCGGCGAAACGCGGTGCTCGCGCGCTCGTCATCGGACGGGCCAAACCGAGGCTTGCCGATCGCTGCTTCGGTGGCCCTCACCGCACGAACCATCTCCTTGAACTGGTGGGGATCGAGCGAAAAGAACGCGTCGGGACCACCGATCGATCGGTCCATGATGAAGTGCTTTTCGATGATCTTGACCCCGAGCGCCACGGACGCGACCGCCACGGTCGTATCCAGAGTGTGATCGGAGAGCCCGACCACGACACCAAGTGATTTGAGGATGTCCAGGCTGCGAAGATCCATCGTCTCGGGGCGCGCCGGATAGCTCGACACGCAGCGCAAGAGACTGAGCTGGTCGTTGCCCGCCGAGCGACAGGTCACGAGCGCTGCTTCGATGTCCGCCAGCGACGCCATGCCGGTCGAGAGGATCATGGGCTTGCCTGTTCGTGCGATCGTCTCGACGAGCGGCAAGTCGTTCAGCTCGAACGACGCGACCTTGTGACATGGTGCACCGAGGGTCTCGAGAAACGCGACCGCGGTTACGTCGAACGGAGTCGAGAAGCATTCGAGACCGTGGGCTTTGGCCGCCGCGAAGAGGTCGGCATGCCATTCCCACGGCGTCATCGCCTCAGCATAAAGGTCGTGCAGCGTCCGCCCAGCCCACTCGTTCTTCACCCGGACCACGAAAGGTGGCGCATCGCTTCGCAATGTCAGCGTGTCGGGCGTGTAGGTCTGCAGCTTGATCGCGTCGGCCCCCGCAGCCTTCGCGGCCTCGATCGTACGCAATGCGAGATCGCGCTGCTGCCCGTGGTTTGCGGAGAGCTCTGCGACGATGAAGACAGGAGCGTCTCCCCCCACCTCTCTCTGTCCAACGCGAAACGATGTCATGGAGACACTCCTTCGATCCTTCGGAGAGCATCGCAAACACGAGCCGCCCCCTGACCATCAATGAGAGCTTGGCCCTTCAACGACATGCGCGCCCGTCTCTCTTTATCGTCGATGAACGAGGCGAGCTGAACCTGAAGGGCGGTCTTGTTCATCTCCGTCGGCTTACCAATGACGTCCGGCCGCCCGAAAGGAAGACCAATCCCCAACGACTCGACGCTCCTCGCGACCGCGCGCTGATTGTCCGCGGTGGCGACCACGAGCATCGGGACCCCGAGGCGAGCGAGCTCCCAACATGTACTTCCAGCGGCGACGATCGCGATGTCCGCGTCTCGCATGTGTGAAGCCATGTTATCGACCGCGACGTACACGCGAGCCTTCTTTCCCCGGAGCTCCCGCGTGATCTCGGCGGCTCGCGGATTCGCGGCCCCGACGATCACGCTCACCTCGATGTCGTGCTCCAAGCTCAATAGCGCGGAGGCGACCAGGTGGGTCAGATTCTGCGGATCGGATCCACCCATGCTCACCAGCACCCGCGTTGGGCCGCCACGCGTCGCGCGCGCTGCCGACGGACTTTCGTTGAACTCGCGGCGAAGAAGCACGTACTTGGGCCCGAGCAGGAGGACCGGTCGAGCGTCGAGGGATTCGTAGAATGCGGAAGACGCGTACGGGTTCTGATTCAGGATGATCGACGCAGCGCCCGTCGCGGACTCCCCTTCGTCATCCACCACGAGAAGGGGTGCTTGCCTCGCGAGGACCGCGTGCTCCTCTTTGAGGTGGTAGCCGTCGATGACGATACGTGTCGCGCCAACACGCTGAGCGAGTCGAAACGCGTCGCCGGCGTCGACGACACGAACGGCGGCCGCTCCCACCGCTTTGATCCGCTCCAGGATGGCGTCTGGAGTACCCACGCCGACCGCGAACGTCACCGCACTATCGGTGGCCAGCCAGGTCTCGACGAGGGCCAGGCATCGCATCGCATGCCCGACTCCGATCGACGCGTTTGCGTCCGTTCGGACGAAGAGCATTCATCCACCCAATACCGACGCCACCGAGTCGATCACGCGCGCCACGTCGTCATTCGTGAGCGCTGGATACATCGGCAAGCTGAGGCAGCTCGCGTAATAGGCATCGCCACCGGGAAACGATTGACCCGCGACGAACGGAGCAAAGTCCGGGTGGCGGTGAACGGGTACGTAGTGGACTTGAGGAAGGATGCCGAGCTCACGAAGCGCGAGGTACGTGGCCTTGCGCCGCGCAGCGACGTCATCGATCGACTCGCCCGCCTTCGGGACGAGGCGGATCACATAAAGGTGATAGGCCGAGGTCACGCCGTTTGGGACGTGGAGCGCCTCGAGCCGACCGGCGAACCGATCCGATCGGAATGCCGTGTCGTAGAGCCGTGCGACCTCTCGCCGGCGTGCGAGGAACGCTGGCTGCTTCTTCGCTTGCGAGACGCCAAGCGCAGACTGCACATCGGTGATTCGGTAGTTGAAGCCCAGCGATTGCTGCTCCTGATACCAAGGGCCGTCGTTTCGTGTGAGTCGCGCTGGATCGCGCGTAATTCCGTGCGTGCGCAGATCCAAAAGCATCCGATGAAGCGACTCGTCGTTGGTCGTAATCGCTCCTCCTTCTGCGGTGGTCAGATGCTTGACGGGATGAAACGACAACGTCGCCATCGTCGCATGCACGCAAGAAGCGGCGCGATACGTGTGCCCTTCGTGCACGTACTCGGCGCCCAACGAATGCGCCGCGTCTTCGATCACGACCGCTCCCGCGGCCGCCGCCATTCGCTGAATGGTCGGCAGATGCGCTGTGCTCCCCGCGAAGTCGACCGGAATGACGACTCGCGGTCGAATGTTCTTCGCAGCGAGTGACTTCAGCTCGGCGTCGAGCGCCTCCATCGACACGAGACCCGTTGACGGGTCGACATCGACGATCCTCGGGATGCCGTTGCAGTAGCGGATGCAGTTCGCCGAGGCGACGAACGTATTGATGACAGTGACGCCCGTGTCGCCGGCACGGCACCCAGCGGCCAGACACGCCAGGTGGAGCGCCGCAGTTCCGCTCGAGACGGCGACCGCAAACTTCGCCCCCGTAAGCTCGCAAAGCGCAGACTCGAAGCGCGCAACGGTGGGCCCCTGCGTCAGCCAATCGTCTCGAAGCTGAGCGGTTACCGCCCGAACGTCGTCATCGTCAATGAGCTGCTTGCCGTACGGAAGAGTCTTCATTCGTCACTCACTTGTCGAAATGGTCTTCACCAGGCCCAGCGATTGTCGCGCAACCACTCTCGGGTCTTTTGAAGCCCCTCTTCGAGCGACACCTTCGGAGACCATCCGAGGAGCCTCTTTGCC
The DNA here is from genome assembly GCA_044227045.1 of Labilithrix sp. Lineage (GTDB taxonomy): Bacteria > Myxococcota_A > Polyangia > Polyangiales > Polyangiaceae > Labilithrix. Next base: position 79,857 of record JBGAFW010000001.1, on the reverse strand, counting down.
TTGGCAGCGTCAGCGCGGAGACGGGCGATCTCGGCTTGGGGATGGTCGTGCGCTACGTGCTCGACCGCGTTCCCCTCGCTACAGCAGAGCGTGGCCAGCTCGTTGATCGAGATGTCGCGCCCCGTTCCGCAGTTGATGATCTCGCCTTCTGCCTGCTCGCTCATCGCTCCCCGGATGACGAAGTCCGCGCAGTCCTCGACGTAGAGGAGGTCGCGCGTTTGCGTACCACTCCCCTTCACGAGGAGACGTTGGTTGTCGAGATCGCGCTTCAAGAAGATGGCGACGACGCCTCCCTCCGAATCGCTCTTCTGAAAAGGCCCATACGTATTGAAGGGCCGGACGACCGTGACAGGCATGCGATAGGCGTGAAAATACGAGAGCGCCAGCATGTCGCTGCCGATCTTCGCTGCGGCGTACGGTGACGCGGGGCGGTAGGGATGCGTCTCCGCGATGGGGGCGTCGCCAGCGAGATCGTAGACCATGCACGTCGACATGCAGGCGACGCGCGGAGATCGAATCTTCAAACGCGGGACGTCGCGATCGAAATCGAACTTGCGCGTGTCGGGGTCGAGGCCGTTCTGCCGAAAGTACTGCGCGCGAACGGCTTCGAGGACGCGCAGCGTTCCTTCGGCGTCGTTACGGAATGTCGGGACTGGATCGTCGATCGATCGCTGCACCTGAATCGACGCTGCCAAGTGAAAGACGACGTCGAACGGTCCACGCGCAAACGTCGCGTCGAGGACGGCATCGCTCTTGATGTCGCCTTCGATCGTTTCGAGACGCGCGCCGTGGAGGGGCGCGAGGTTCTCTCTTCGTCCGTTCGAGTAGTCGTCGAGGGTGACGACGCTCCATTCATTCTGAAGGAGCCGCTCGACGACCCACCGGCCAATGAAGCCCGCTCCACCGGTGACGAGTGCCTTCTTCGTCATCGTGCGCTCCTTTGTTCGGGCGCGGTCGGCGTCCACTCAGCCAAGACGCGCTGCTCGCGAAGATAGCGGCGAAGCTGGTCGCGCTCGAGGTACGTGTCGTCGGCGGAACACCACGCGCGCTTCACCAGAGTGGCGTTGGGATACGACGTCGGCGACGAGTAGCCCGCGACCGACCCCTCCCATTGCGGCGGAATGATGATCATTCGTTCCGTCTCGAGCGCCCTGCCCAGCTCGTCTTTGGAGAGGAGCTCTTCGTAGAGCTTTTCGCCGGGCCGTGGGCGTGTGTGGAGGATCTCGCTACGAACCGGCCCGCTGACTTCGTCGCGAATGGCCTCGGCGAGGTCGGCGATCTTGATCGCGTGCATCTTCGTCACGAAGACCTCGCCCGACTGCATCAAGTTACCCGCTTCGATGACGAGCCGCGCCGCCTCACCGAGCGTCATCACGTACCGCGTCATGTTCGGATCGGTCAGGCGCAGCGGCTCACCACGCAACGCAGCTCTTGCGAAGAGCGGAACGACGGAGCCACGCGAACCGAGCACGTTTCCAAATCGCACCGAAGAGAAGCGCGTTCGACGAGGCCCGCGAATCTCATTGGCCGCTGTCATCAGGCGCTCACCCATCATCTTGGATGCGCCCATGACGCTGGTGGAGTGAACCGCCTTGTCCGAGCTCGTGAAGATCACGCGATCGACATTGCAGTCGAGTGAGGCGCGGATGACGTTGTTCAGGCCGTTCAGGTTCGTGTTGACGATCTCGAACGGGTTGAACTCACCGAGCTCGACGTGCTTCAGCGCAGCAGCATGGATCACGATGTCTGCGCCGGTGAACGCCAAGCGCAGGCGCTCGAGCTCGCGGATGTCGCCGAGCATCGGCACGATGCGCCCCGAGTCCCGATGGCGTTCGAACACGTAGAACAGCTCGCTCTCACCGTGGTCGATCGCGCGGACGGCACGGACACCTGCTTGAATGCACTGTTCGACGAGCGCAGCTCCAACGGATCCGGCAGCGCCGGTGATGCACACGACCTTGTCGCGCAGGTACGCGAGGGATTCGATGGGGACGGAAAGTGAGAGCATGGCTTCGTCTCTGTTCGTTGCGGGTTCGGTCATTCATCTTCACGTGAACGCCGAAGTGCAGAGGTTTTAGGTCAAGAACGGGACCTATCGTCGCGGGACTACTAGCACATGCGTGTGCTGCCAACGAGGGGCGGACGCAGGCTTCGTGGCTCGTGCCGGCCGCGTTTTACGGCGTGACGGCCGGCTCGAGAATCCGGCCTTTATGCGGCAATTCGGGCCTGTCTCTCCCCGTCGAGGACCTGCCGGGCCCAGAGCTCGAACGTGATCGCGACCCAGAAGGCTTCGGAAATGAAGGGTTGGTCGAGCCCGTCGAACCACCGGCGCATCGTGCGCTCTTCGAAGAGGCCGCGTCGCCCCGCAGATGTCATGAGCTCCTCGAGCAGCGGACGCATCGCGGCCGACCGGAAGTAGCGAGCCATCGGCAGGCCGAAGCCCTCCTTCTTGCGATAGATGTACGGGCGCGGAAAGTGCCGGGCGGCGACGGCCTTGAGGACCCGCTTCGTGTTCTCCTCGAAGGGATGACGCCGCGGGCGTCGATCGACGGAGTACGACGACGGCATCGAGCAGACGAGGTCGACCACATCGTGATCGATCAGCGGCACGCGGTTCTCGATCGAATGCGCCATCGTCATCTTGTCTTGACGCTTCAGCAGACCGACGAGAAACGTTTGGAGCTCGTACGCCCGACAGCGAGCGATGAGGTCTCCGTCCGCCGGAAACATGGCTCGCCGCACCTCCATCGCCTCGTCGTGGAGCTCCGCCCGGCCGGTCAGCGCCTGAACGTGCTCTGGCAACACCGGTGACGCGGCGCGAATGAACCAATCGGAGTCGTTTGCGCCGCGGCTCCTGTCGAACGGCGAGATCTTCGAACCGATCCGCGGTACGCGGGCGAGGATCGGCGCGATGTGTCCGAGGGCGGGGCGTAGAAGAACGCGGAGAAATCGCGGATAGCCGCAGAAGCCCTCATCCGCGCCTTCGCCAGAGAGGAGAACGGTCACGTGCTCCCGCGAGCGCTCGGCGAGGAGCAATATGCCGATCGAGTTCATGTGATCGAGCGGCTGATCGAGATGCCACGTCGCCCTCTCGAGTCGGGCAGCGAACTCGTTCGCGCCCAGCGAAAATCGGTGACCTGGGACATCGAGGATCTTCTCCCCTTCTGCGATCCAGCGCTCCTCGCTGAAGCGATTGTCGTCCACGATCACCGAGAAGGTCTGGTAACGACCTTTGGTCTGATGGCGATTCGCGAAGGCCGAGACGAGTGAAGAGTCCACCCCGGCGGAGAATTGGCAACCCACCGGGACGTCGCTGACGAGCTGTGCGCGGACGCTCTTCTCGACCGCCATCTCGATGGCATCCACCGCCTCGTTGAAGCTTCCCTTCCACGACGTACTGGTGCCCGGCTGCCAGTAACGCCTCCTCTTCAGGGCGCCCGCTCGGAGCTCCATCCACTCGCCGGGCTCGACTTGCTTCACCCCCTCGAGGAGATGGCGGTCTCCGACACACGAACGAAACACGAGGTGCTCCGCCAGATTTCTCTGGTCGAGACGCGCCGAGAAGTCGGGGTGCTCCAGAAACGACTTCGCCTCGGACGCGATCGCGAGCGTCTTCGGTGTGTGCCAGTAATAGAGAGGCTTGATGCCGAGCCGATCGCGCGCGATCAAGATGCACTGTGCATCGAAATCGGCGATGACGATCCCGAACATCCCGTTCGCTCGAGCGAGCGTCTCTTCGATGCCGTACTCCCGATACATGTAGAGCAGCACTTCGGTGTCGCTCGTTCCGCGAAAGACATGACCACGCCGAACGAGCGCGGGCCGCTCTTGATCGGCGTTGTAGATTTCACCGTTGAACACCATGACGACGCGACCGTCTGGCGTCGACATGGGCTGGTGACCCGCGAGCGACGTGTCGCGAATCGAGAGCCGGTTGAAGCCAAACGCTCCCTCATGCCCGATCGACTCTTGCGCGCTTCGCCCACGCGACCAGGTCGTGAGCGACTTCGTCGCGAACGAGAACGACGCAAACCCTTCGTCGTCAGGTCCGCGATGACGCTGCTGCTCCGTCATCCGAGCGAGGACGTCTCGACTGATCGGCGCACCACTCGAATTGTAGAGGGCAACGAGTCCGCACATGTCTCGAGCCGTCTGGGTATTACACCGACAGCCGCAGGGATCAAAGCGCGCTGCGATGAGAACCGCGCCCCACGAACGCCAGGACGGTTTCGAACGTAGAGCATGCCCCGCGCAACCAACGGCGCGTGGGCGCCTGTCTACCACTTCGCTTGGCTTGCGTGACGCCGCAGAAACTGCAATGGTCCCGCTCGTGTCGGTATTCCTCAGCCATTTCCATGGGTGACGTGTGACGACGGACCGCGCGTCGACGACGCTCTTTCAGCGCGTTCTACGTCTTACGTTTCGCGATCGGCGTGACGTTCGCGATGGCGTGCTGCTGACGGTGCTCATGTTCGGCGCCGCGATCTTCGAGGCCGTCGGCATCGGTATCGTGATGCCGTTCGTATCGCTTCTCGCTCATCCCGAGATGGCCGATCGATACGCCGCGTTGGCGTGGATCAAGTCGACCGCAGGTGTGACGACGCAGACTGGGCTCGTGACGACGTTCGGTCTGATGCTCGTCGCGGTGTTTCTGCTCAAGAACGTCTACCTCGTGGTCGTTCAGTACGCGCAGAGCTCGTACATCTACAGTCGTCAAATCCGACTCGAGAATCACCTCTTGGAGACCTACCTGCGTCGACCGTGGGTCTTTCATCTCCAGCACAACTCCTCGACGTTGATCCACGCGGTGAGCGTCGAGGTCTCACAAGTCTTCACGCATGTCGTCGTCTCGCTCTTCGTCGTGGCGGTCGAGTCACTCTCGCTTCTCGTCATGGCGCTGTTGCTCGTCGCGATCGAACCTGTCGCCGTTCCTGCGGTCGGTCTCATCCTTGGGCTGACATCGTTCACGTTCTACCGGCTCATTCACCGCCGCGCGACACGCGTTGGCGAGCGCCAACGGAAGATGCAGGCCGACATGCTGCAGGCCGTTCAACAAGGCCTCGGCGGAGTGAAGGAGGCTCGCCTTCTCGGATGTGAGGACTACTTCGTCCGTGAGTACACGCGACAGAGCGCCCCCTTTGCGAAGTCCCTCGTCCTCCATCGAATGCTCGGCCTTGCGCCGCGTTACGTGCTCGAGACGACCGGAATCCTCGCGCTCGTCCTCATCACGATCGCGATGTATGCGCGGGGTGCCGACGAAAAACAGATCCTTCCCGTGCTGGGTGCGCTCGCTGTGGCGGCCGTGCGCATCTTGCCAAGCACGTCGCACATCATTGGCTCGATCTCGCTCATTCGCTTCGTGAAGCCCTCGGTCGATGCCCTCTGGAAGGCGCTCGATCCGTGGCCTGGAGACGGAAAGCACGGCTCGAAGGGGCATGACGCCGAGCCATTGCCGCTACAGAAGCAGATCGAGCTGAAGGATGTGTCTTACACCTATCCAAACGCGGCCTCGGCGTCGCTGAAGAGCGTGAGCCTCTCGATTCGACGTGGTGAGTCGATCGCCTTCGTGGGCGGCTCCGGCGCCGGCAAGACCACGATCGTGGACGTGCTCATCGGGCTTCTCACGCCAGACAAAGGCGCGATCGAAATCGATGGCCAGCGCCTCGACGGAGACTTCATCACGCGATGGCAGCGGGCGATTGGCTACATTCCGCAAACCGTCTTCCTTTCGGACACCACGATCCGCAAGAACATCGCGTTTGGCGTCGACGAGGGCGACATCGACGATGACCGCCTCAATCGTGCGATCGAAGCGGCTCGCCTCGATGATCTGGTTCGATCGCTCCCGAAAGGTCTCGAGACGTTCGTCGGAGAGCGAGGCGTTCGGCTCTCGGGCGGACAGCGCCAACGCATTGGCATCGCGCGCGCTCTCTACCTCGAGCCAAAGGTCCTCGTCCTCGACGAGGCGACCTCCTCGCTCGACGGCGTGACGGAACGCGAGATCGTCGAGGCGATCGAGCGGCTGCGAAGCGATCGAACGATGATCGTGGTCGCGCACAGGCTCAGCACCGTGCGTGCGTGCGATCGCCTCGTGTTGATGGAGGGCGGGCGGATCGCCGACGTGGGCACGTGGGACGAGCTCGCAGGCCGCAACGACGATTTCCGCAGGCTCGTCGAGCTTTCGCAATTGGAGATTTCTCGTTCGAATGGCGAAGTGGAGACGTCCGCGCTATCGCCGTCGCTCAGCTGAGCGCAAGGATCGAAAAGGAACGACGATGGATCAGGAAACCATGAGCGGCCTCAAGAATCGTTTGCGTCCGTACTACACAGCCGCGCTCGAGCGCTCGCCCACCGCCCGCGTGCTCGTCTTGCTGACGACGCCGCGAATCCGTCGGTCCTCTTCTTTCGTCCATCACGGCTACATGAACGCCTGGAGCGAGTACCAGGCGATGCTCGATCGCGCACAGACGCTGGACGAGTGGCTCTGCATTCCGGGGTTCGACGATCAGCCGCACACGCACGTCGAGGACGGCAAGGTTCGGCACGGAAGCCTCGACACCAATCGCTATTGGATCGACGAGGTTGAACGCACCGTCCGTGAGCACTTCCCCTCCGCGCAGTCGATCACCGAATACGGCTGTGGGGTGGGCCGTAACCTGCTGCGCCTCAAGCAGCGCTTCCCAACGTGGAAGTGCTACGGCTACGAGCTGGCAGAAGCGGGCGTCGAGGTCGCGCAGCGTGCGGCCAAGAAGTTTGGTCTCGACGTTGGCTACGCCCCGCTCGACTACATCAAAGACCCAACCTCGCGTTACGTTCATCCAAGGACGGATCTCGCGCTCACTGTCTTCTCGCTCGAGCAGATCCCACACGCAAATGGGGTCGCGGTGAGGAACATGCTCGACCATTCCGCGCTTGGCTCGATCCACCTCGAACCCGTCTGCGAAAACTACCCTCGCAACTACCTTGGGTTTCTCGGACGCCTCTACACGAAGCGCGTCGACTATCTCCAGAACTTCGACCCGACCGTGCGTGCGTTTGGTCTGTCCCAGGTGCACGCACGTGTCCTGTCGACGAGCCACAACCCGCTCATCCCCACCCCTTCGCTGTATGCGCTGGTGAAGTAGCGATCAGGGTCCGAGCTGACAGAGGCGGAGCACGTCGTTACGCAACGCGACGTGCTTCTGCGCGAAGGCCGCGCGCGACTCGCGTGAATCGAACGTCGAACGCTGCCAGATTTCGCGGTAGTCGGGCGTGTAGCCGAGTTGCTTGATGAACGCGTTGAGCTCAGGCGACTCGCGGCCCCAGGACATGAAGATCGCGAAGCGATCCTTCGGCATCGGGCGGGCAAAGCGCGCCGGCACCAGGTGCTCGACGTTGGGCGGTAGCGCAAGACCGTCGAAGGCGCGAAGCCGAACCGCATGACCAGCGTGGTGGGTGCGCAGGTTCCAGAAGACGAGGTCTCCCGGCTCCGATGGCACGTTGAAGTACCAGCCGGGCCGAAACGCCATCGGGCTGAGACGAGGTCCCCCGATGCCGAACATGCGGAGGCCATTGCGCACGGTCCACAGGGCGCGCCGATGCGAGCCTGGACGCACCTTCAAGCCATTCGAGTGAAAGGCGTGGTCTTGAAGGTAGATGCCCATCCGCAGGATCGAGTAGCTCGTCCGTGCAGGATCACCGAGGTCACCCTTCGCGTCGTTGTGGATGTGTCGATCGAATCGGCTGTTCGCGTAGAACGTGCTGTCACCGAAGTAGACTGGGTCTTCGAGCACCGCCCGCGCGACGGCGAGGACGCGGTCGTCGAGGAGGATGTCGCGAAGCTCGGGGTAGCTCGCGATGTCGCCGAGCTTTCCGCCCTCTCGCTTGTACACGAGGGCGCAACGGCGCCGCATCTCGAGCACTTCGTCGAGGGTGAACACATCCTTCACGATCGCGAAGCCATTCGTGGTGTAGGCCTGGCAAAACGTGTTGGCCTCGCCTTTCACCCGCGCGACGGTGGTGGGTGACGCCCTCCACTCGGCAGGGTCGGCTTGCGGTTGAGTGGGCGGCGTGGGCTGTTGCATTTGCGTTTGCACGGCTTCCTCGTTCGTTTGGTTGCTACTCTTCGACTTATCGTTCGCGGCCGCAAGCGCAGATGGTGCGCACATTCCATCCTCGTCTTCGAAAACCTAGCAAACCAGCTGAATTAATGGAAAAAGGTCCGCCACCAATCCTTTGTCCATGCGCCGCGTAAACGTCCTCTTCCCGCTCGAGACTCTGGTCCGCGAGCTCGATTATCGCCTCGCGTTGGCGGTGAAGTACATCGAGCCGCACCACCGCATCTTCATCGGCAACACGCACCACACCTTCCGTTTGATCGAGCAAATGGAGGGAGGTCTTTACGTAGGCAAACACCTCTTCCAACCGTGGAAGAGCGAGTTCGGAGCGTCCGCTTACGAGCTCGCGAAGCACAAAGGGTTCTCCGTCGTGCATCTCTCCGAGGAGGGCGCCGTGTTCATGGGCGGCGAGGAGTACACCCGCCTCGAGCTCGATCGGCAGCTCGACCCGAACATCCTCGCGCAGGACGACTTCGTCGCGACGTGGGGTGCTTGGCAGGCCGACCATTACCGATCGAAGCGAAAGGGATGGCCGAACGTTCGCGTCACCGGACACCCGCGGTTCGATCTCTATCGGCCCGAGTATCGATCGTTCTACGACGACCGCGTCCGCAACATCCGTGACCGCTTCGGCGACTTCGTCCTCATCAACACGAACTGGCTCTTCGCTCTTCACCCACTCGGCCCGAACGCCATCTTCACTGCGAGCGAAGGTTACCACCCCGAGGACGACGTGAAGCGTGAGTGGTTCGTCGCGCTCTGGAGTCGCGTCGCCCGGACCGTTCCTGCGTACGTGGAGCTCATCCACCGGCTAAGCATTCGCCGCAAAGACCTGAACTTCGTATTTCGCCCGCATCCGAGCGACGACCCCACGCTCCTCAAGGCGGCGTTTCGCGGCGTACCCAACGTCCACGTGCTTCACGAGGGACATGTGGTCCCTTGGATTCTGGCGTCGCGCCTGATGATGCACGACGGCTGTACGACCGGCATGGAGGCGTACCTGCTCGGCCATCCCGTCGTGAGCTATCAGCCGGTAGCCGAGGCCGAGACGAACATGCACCTGACGAACCTGTTCGGGATCAAGTGCAGCGAGCGCCAGGAAGCGATCGACACGGTGCTCGAGGTCGCGGACAACCCCGCTAAGTATGCCGAGGTCATCAAGCAGACGCACATCCCCGAAGACGCACACCAGCTCTTCTCCAACTTTCGCGAAGAGTCCTTTCCGCGAATCACCGAGTTGATGCGTGAGTCCGAACAGCACGGCGCACGCGCCAAACCGCTCACTCCCTCTCGACCCCGCGTCATGATCCAGGAGGCCAAGGCAACCGCGATCGAGGGCGCGAAGCGAGCTGTGCGCCCGCTCTCGAAGCACCGTCAGGCGTGGGCAAAGATGACGCGTAACGCCTTCTATGGCCTTCGCCGCCAGGACATTCTTCCGCGGCTGGAGGTCCTGCAGAAGATCGAGGGTAAGCGTGTGAGCTGCCGCTTCTACAGCGAGAACCTCATCGAGCTAACGCTTGTTTGAGCGCTTCGAGCGGCCCTCATGCTCACTCTTTGGCACGAACATCGATCCCCGCGACCTTCATGAAGGTACGGGCCTTGATCGGGCTCTGATCGGTGAAGTTGAAGAGGCTCCCCACCGCGACAGCCGAGACGTCCGCCTCTTTGACAGCGTCGACGAGGTGCTGAAGGGTCCCTGCTCCGCCCGATGCGATGACCGGAATTTTGACGCTCGAGACGATGCGCTTGAGCACGGGCAGATCGTAACCGGCCATCGTTCCGTCGCGGTCGATCGATGTCACGAGCAACTCGCCGGCGCCGAGCGATGTCATCCGAATCGCGTGCTCGACCGGATCCAGACCCGTAGCGACCGTCCCGCCGTGCGTGAAGACTTCGGGCTTCCCTTGCTCGTTCGTCTTGTAGTCAATCGAGACGACCATGCACTGCACGCCGAAGCGTTTGGCGCCATCGCTGATGAGATCGGGCGTCTCGACCGCGGCGGAGTTGATCGCCACCTTGTCGGCGCCGGCACGGAGGAGCTCGCGGATGTCGTTGAGTGACTTCACTCCCCCACCGACGCAAAAGGGCATGAACACTTCCTCCGCCGTGCGCGCGATCACGTCGTAGAGGATGGTGCGGTTGTCCTTGCTCGCGTGGATGTCGAGGAACACGAGCTCGTCGGCTCCCTGCGCGTCGTAGATGCGGGCGTTCGTGACGGGCGCACCCGTATCACGCAGGCTCTCGAACTTCGTCCCTTTGACAGTCCGCCCCTCTTTGAGGAGCAGCTTCGGAATGATGCGACGCTTCAGCACGACGCCTTCTTCATGACACGGCCTGGCTCACGGCTTCCAGTCGAGAAAGCGCTCGAGAATCTGGAGCCCATTTTGCTGACTCTTCTCCGGATGAAACTGCGTCGCGACGATCGTGTCCTTCGCCACGGCACACGTGAAGCTTCCGCCGTAGTCACAGGTCGCGACGGTATGTTCGGGTTGGTCTGGCTGAAAGAAGTACGAGTGCACGAAGTAGAAGGTCGATTTGCCCTTCACGTCCTGCAAGACAGGGTGAGCGCCTCCGACGAGGTTCACCTCATTCCATCCGACGTGCGGAACGCGAAGGCCCGCGGCCTCGACGTCGAAGTGTCGGATGCGGCCCGGTATCCATCCGAGCCCGGCGTGCTCACCCATCTCTTCGCCCGTCGTTGCGAGGACCTGCATCCCGAGGCAGATGCCCAGCATCGGCTTCGCCTTCTTCAAGACTTCCTCCTCTAGCGTCTCGAGGAGCCCGCTTCTCCGGAGATTCGTGAGGCACTCACCGAACGCGCCCACGCCAGGGAGCACGATACGGTCTGCGCCGCGAAGCTCCTCGGGATGCTCTGCGACGACAACGTCCGCACCAACCATAGCGAGGGCATGCCGCACGGAGTGCAGATTGCCCATGCCATAGTCGACGATGGCTACGTTCATTTCTCGGCGGCGCGAGCGATGATCTCGAACGTCTTATCCATCTGATCGAAGTCGTGGAGCGGGGCGCCCTTCTTCAAGGTGGTGTGGTCGCAGATCCAAGGCGCGACCGCGTGTCCCTTGGCGATCTCGTGGAACTGCTCCTCCGTGATGTCGACGTACTTGAGGAACGTGTCGAGGCTCGCCGGCCTCTTGCCGTCGTATTCTTCGACGAGCTCGAGTGCCCGCTTGCGGTTCATCCGCCCGTTGCGAATGTCCAAGCTCGTGAGGTGGGCCGTGCGGCTGTAGCCTCGCTTCAAGAACTTGAGGTAGTCGCGAACGCCCTGCATGAAGCATTCGATCTTTTCGTAGTCGTAGTCTTCGGGCACGCCCTCGACGACGTTGCCCTTCCAGCCGAGATCCTTCTCGATGAGGTCGACTTGAGCCTTCACGTCCCACGGGATGTAGCTACCGAGGCAGACGGAGCGAACGCGAAGCTTGCGCAGCTCCTTCAGGGATGGGTAGCGGAAGGGATTCAGATCGCGTGGGTCGATCCCCGTCATGTCGATCATGCCGCCCATGTCGTCGGCCGTGATGCCGAGATTGACGAACCGGTTGAAGCGGCGTTCATCGACCTCTTCGGTCTCGTCGTAGCCGTAATAGCTCGTGTACTCTGCACTCGGCTCGCCCCAGAAGAGCAGCGGAACCTCGAACTTGACGGCGATCTGCATCGGGTACGCAAAGATGCCCGTGTGGCAGTGCCAGCAGAAGTCGCCCTTCCGCTTCAAGCTCTCGAGCATCGTGCGACGGACGACGTGCCAGTTTGGCCGGAAGGAGAGGACCTCGACGCCGAGCTTCTTGAACGTGCGGATGTTGTTCTCTTCGAGCCGCGGTCGCATGAACCCGTGGTCGAATTGCACGACGAGCGGCTTCAGACCGTACGTCTTCACGAGGTAGTGGAGCGTGAAGGTGCTGTCCTTGCCTCCGCTGAACGGGACGATGCAGTCGTAGGCGAACTTGCCCTTGTACTCGGCGACGAGCTTGTCGAGATCGTCCTTCCGGGCCGACCAGTCGATGGCGGTCTTCTTGTGCTCATGCTGGCGGCATACGTTGCAGACTCCTTCCGCATCGAACGTCACCGTCTCGTGCGTCTCGGGGGTCATACAGCGGGAGCAAGTGCGGAGTGTGATAGCGGACATGACAGGTCTTTCGCGGGTTCAGTAGCACAGAGCCTGAGGGGCTCGAAACCTTAGTTGCGTGGTACACGACGGACGTTCGACCGCGAGATCGCTCGATTTCTCGTGGATTCGGTCGTCTCAGGGACAGGTCGTAACCGCGCCGATCCAGGCGTCGATGACCGCGAGCCCAGCGACGTCGACCACCCCGCTCATCAGCGGAGGCATTCGCTTCGCATCGAGGGCGTGCGGGCGTAGGGAGATCTGGGATTTCGCGACATCGCCCGGCACGAGCCGCCTTGCGCCGGCGATCCCGAGATCGCCTGTGCTTGCGGCGACGTTGCAGGTCTTCGTGTCTGCGAAGGGTGTCGCAAAGCGAAGGTCCATGTCGAACGCGGCCGGGCCACCTGGCCGATGACACATCGAGCAGTTTGCGTGGAGGTAGGAACGCGCTCGCTGCTCGAGCGTACCACTCGTCCCGGTCGGCGGCGGGTACGTGACGATCTGCGATGTCGAGGTCCCGAGCGGGGCCGTGAGCAGACCGATGTGCTCGAATGTCTTCAACTGGTTCGCGATCCGATTGGTCGATGTATACAGAAAGTCGACGTTGAGCTGCCCAAGCTCGATGCCCAGAGTGTGGTTCGTGGCAGCCGTATGGCACCGAGGACAGTCGGCACGACTCGGAAACATCCAGCTCCGGCCCGCTCCGAGGTCTTTCTTCGCGCCAGCGGAGAGCAGAACCGCGTCGGACTGATCGTCCGACCACGCGTACGAATAGCCGGCCCAGTCTCCGTCGACGTGCCGCACAAGCAAGCGGGTCTCGATCCGTTTCGCGTCGACCGTAAACGTCTTGATCGCGACGCTGCCGATTGGCAAATCGAAGTCCCCATCCGCGCCTACGTTCATCGTCTTGCCGTCGGGTAGCGCGAGCCAACGCTCCTTGTCGGCGCCGTCGCTCCAGAGGGGTGACGTCACGGTGTAAGGGATGAGCCCTGTCGCGACGCGCGGATCGCAGCCGGTCATCGAGAGGCGATCGGGAAACACCGCCGGCGCTCCCGCATCGGGATTCGCCGTCGAGACGACCTTGAAGATCTGACCATCGAGGCCGACGGCGTACACCTCACCATCGAGGTCTTCGGCGAACGAGCCAACGGCGACTGGGGGCCCTTGATCATTGATCTTCGTGATGGCCGGCTCGCCCGTCGTGGGATCGAACGACATCTTGGAGACCTCTTGATTCGGCCAATCCCCAAAGATGTACGAGCCGACGAGGGTCGGGATGGCCGCGCCGCGATACACGATCCCTCCCATGATGGCGCTCGCTGTCGTCGGGGTTGGGCCGAGCTCGGCGACGGGATCGATGGTGCCAAGCTTCGCCGTCGCGCACGAAGGGTCGGTGCCGAAATCGTGCGCGCCTTCGCGACAGGCCCAACCGTAATTTCCACCGCGCTTGACGAGGTCGATCTCTTCGTAGAGCTGCGCGCCGACGTCACCCACCCAGAGGTCGCCGGTCACGCGGTCGAACGAAAAGCGAAACGGGTTACGGAAGCCGTACGCGAACGTCGCCGGCTCTCCACCACCAAGCGCGAAGGGATTGTCGGTCGGGATGCCGTACGTCTTTCCGGCCGGAACGTTGTCGACGTCGATCCGGAGGATCTTCGAGAAGAAACCCGTCTTCGACTGCCCGTTCGTGGGCTCACCACCGTCACCGAAGCTCGCGTACAGAAATCCGTCCGGCCCAAACGCGAGCCCGCCGCCGTGATGCTCCACGAGCGCCTCGTCGAAGACGAGGACGTTCGTATAGCTCGTGAACGACTGGCCATTGTCCATGCTGGTGAGGTAGCCCACCCGCGAGCGCTCGTTCGTCGGCCCATCCGCAGATGTCCACGAGACGTAGAGGCGTCCCGTTTGGGCGAACTTGGGATGGAATGCAAAACCGAGAAGCCCGCTCTCTCCTGCGAGGGACAGTGGGATTCCTGCAAGCGCCGGGACATCCGCGACCACCGTCGCGCTCGTCGGAGCCGTAAACGGGAACGAAACGACCTTGCCTTTGAGCTGCGCGGCGAACCAGCGCGTCTTGTCACCAGGCGGCTGCGCGATCATCACTGCGCCATCGACGAGTGAGAGGTTCGCATAGACGCGCTGCAGGCCGATCGGGCCTGGCGGGCTCGGACGCGAAGCGATGAGACACGACGTGTTGGCCGGACGCGTGTCGAGGCCGAAGTCCGCGTGCACCGGCGCGTCGGTGGTGTTCGCGTCTGCGTCCGCGACGGACGAGTCGTTGGCGTCGAACGTCGTGCTCGACCCGTCGCCCTCCGGCGCAGCATCCCCCACAGCGACATGCGCTACGTCATCCGCGCAAGAAGAAGCGATGGCCAGGCTCACGAGCGCGATTGGCAGTGAAGCAACCGCGACGGCGTTTGCCCTTGCTCGTGCTGGGTGGCGCTTGGGCATGATCGAGAGTTAGCGTGGAGCGCGGTCATCGTCCACGCCGCGGAGCGAGACTCCTCTCGAGCACGTCTTTTCATTGGGAGGTTGATTCCTCGACGCGAACGAGCTTGGCTCATCAAAACCATGTCACGCGTCATCCTGCCCCGCGAGACTCTCGATGGGTCCCGCGTCAGCCTTCGCCTCTGCGAGCTCGGCGACGTCTCCGAGCGCTACGTCGCTTGGCTCCGGGATCCCGAAGTCAACCGCTACCTCGAGACGCGCTGGTCGGAGCAGTCTCTCGAGTCCGTTCGAAGCTTCGTGGCGTCGATGGTCGAGAGCCCTCACAGCTACCTCTTCGCCATCCTCGACAAGAGCGCCGAGCACATCGGCAACATCAAGGTTGGTCCAGTCGTCACCGCGCATGCGTTTGCGGATGTGAGCTATTTCATCGGCGACCGTTCTGCATGGGGAAAGGGCTACGCCACGGAGGCGGTTCGGCTGGCGACCCAGTTTGGATTCTCGCGACTCAACTTGCACCGACTGCAAGCGGGCCTCTACGAGACGAACGTGGGCAGCTTCAAGGTGCTCGAGCGCGCCGGGTACACCTACGAAGGGCGTCTTCTCAAGCAGCTCCGCGGCGAGGCAGGGTGGGAAGACCACGTCTGGTTCGGTGCGCTGCGCGAGCGCTGGACGTAGTTGCGGTTGACGCGACCAGCGCTCAGCGCTCGGACCACACGACGACCGGCCCCATCAACCCACCTACACCAAGCTCATTGACGGCCTGTCGTGTCACGACGATCGCGAGCACATTCTCGCCAGTCGTCAGCTGAGACGTCACGTCGAACCTGAGCGGCAGCCCGACGTTGACGGGCGTGGGAGGCTCTTTCCCTTCGTGAACGTACGGCGCTTCCTTTCCATTGATGAACACGCGTGCCGCGCCATCCACCATGGTCAGGCTGACGAAGGACCGCTTTCCAGCTTTTAGATGGACATCGCGAAGCTTCTGTCGATACGACATCGAGCCCAGATAATCGTGTAGTCCCAATGCAGACCACGAATCGACAGCGACGTCGGTGGTTCGCCATTGGGAGTCATCGAGCGAGGCGCTCACCGTCGCAGGATCGAGCCTACCCGCCCTCTCGAGCGCCCCAACCCTCCACCGAAAGACCCGCGCAGTGGCGAGCACGTCGCCCGCCTCGACAATCTTCGCCGCATGTTCGTACACCGGTTTGGTGAACGAATCGTAATACGTCGCGCTAATCGTCTCGGGCGCATAACTCGCTAGCGTAAACGCGTATGCGTCTTTCCATTTGTTGCCCAGTTCAACGAGGTGCTTGCGATACGCCACTCCACCTGCAAGGAGCGTGGTCATCCGCCCTTCGATGAAATCTCGCTTGAGACGCATCTGCTCCTCGAACAACAAGAGAGAATCATCCGCAAGCTCGACTCGGCGGCGCTCGTCATACGTCTGCGCGGCGTGCTTCGCTGCCTCGAGACGCGAGCGAAGACGCGAGAGGCGCTCGACGGAGAAACGGCGTACGTGACCAAAAGGTCCTCCTGAATACTCAGGGACGTCGACCCACGCTCGATCCACCTCCTGCCAATAGGCATGCATCGCATCGCCAGCGGCGCCGTAAAACTTGGCGTCGATGTCCGCATAAACGTCCTCCGGCCTCATCGACGCGTCGAAGGCGACACGCATGCCCATGTAAAGCGCATGCATCGACGTCTCGAAGTTCGCGAGCGTCTCGGGCTGAAAGAACGTCGCGTTGTGACCAAGAACGAAGGGCACGTCGTGCCCCCACTTCGACAACATCGGGTTTGGCGCGACGAGCTCCGATAGGAAATAGCCATAGAAATATGCCGATGAACCGTGATGCGCCAGTCGCCCCCACGTATCGAACAGGTGTCGAAGCTCCTTGTTCCCAGGGACTCGATCGTCGCTCATCGGATGTGATCGCGAATACGTTATCGGCGCGATCATCGGGACGAGATTCGGATGGAGTCGCTCTCTCACCGGAGGACGCGTGTATTGCACGTACGCAAGAAACCCGAGCAGCACGTTGGGCTCCGCCGACGCCACACGTGTCGCGATCCGATTGGCGAGGACGAGATAACGATCCGTCAGTGACGTCATCCCCATCGTCGGATCGAAGTCATTCGCGTCGAGCGCGCGGTCGGACGGCGACTCATCGAATTCGTAGCCATCGTTGGGCGAGATGGAGAAGCTCGGTGCCCCATTCTTTCGATGGAGCTCCACGATGCGGTCACCAAGACGTTCGGCGAGCGAGTCACTGCTCCAACGAAACCGTCCTGGAGCTGGAGTGCCGTGGATCATCGCGGTCCACTCCGGATGCTCGGCGCGATCCGCCTCCGTCAGGTACACCATCTCGAGCGCATGCCCTGCGTCGAGCTGAAGGCCACCTTGACGATTACGCCTCTTCCATGCGTCGTCGGCATGCCAGACACCTCGATAGATCGTCGATGGCGCGAGCTGCCTGTCTCCGAGCGCGATCTCGATCTTTCCGGCTTTCGGTAAGACTTCTCCAAGCGCTCCGGGGATGAACCACCGGCAGCCAATGCGATCGAGCAGCTCGTAAATCGCGTAGCTCGTCGCCAGATCCGTCTCTCCGTACAACGCAATCGATGGCTCGCGGACAGCCACCCGAAAAGCCTGACCGTAGGGCGCCGTCCTCTTGACTGGTCCGAGAGCAGACTCGGCGTACTTCCCGATCAAGATCCGCTTCGGCGTCTCGGGTCCGGCGGTCCCACTCGGATTCGGTGGGGGCGTGGTCTCGACCCGAACACCTGCCCCCGTCGTCGTACGGAGGACGCGCGCGAGATCCAGCACCCCGTCTCGAACCATCCGGCGCTCGGTCTCGTTACGCCGCGCCACGTGATGGAGCGAGAGCGGCGTCACGTCGTCAGCCATGACCTCCGCCGCGACGTGAATGACGACCGGAGTGCTTTGGTCAAGCGACAGGATCGGTGTGCGCGGCGCCGTACGGGAGTGAGCGCACGCGCCGAAGACGATCGCCGCAAGAGCCATCGCGACGGCTTGTCGAGGCATCGACCGGCGCACGTGCTGCCCTGTGCTCAGAGAGGAAACGCGGTGCCGTAACGCTCGTTGAAGTACTTGCGAACGGCGCTTCGGGTCGGGCCGCCGAGGACTTGGGAGGCCATCATGACTTCGACGATTCGCCCTTCGTAGAACGCCGCATTCGTGTAGTTCGCGCCGACGCGAAGAAGACCAACGCCAAAGATCGCGGCGTTCGCCGGCGAAGAGACCGGTGTGCCACCATCGACCATCAGGTTGAGCTTGGCACCGTCGTACCACGCCTGAAAGACGTGGAGCCCACCCGTGGCGCATGGGCTGGATAGCTCTTTGTAGGTGCCGTCGTAATGTCCGATGACGACACCCGTGCTGCCAAAGGAGACGTAGAAGCTTCCTCCGATCGAGTCGGTGAGCAGCGCCGGCAGCGTGTACGGCGTGCCTGCTGCGTACGGTTTTGCAGCGTCGGCGCTGAACAGCCCGTAGACCTCCCACGCGTTCGCGGCGAGGTAGCTGCTGACGGCGATCGTGCTCTGAAGCTTGGTGGTCGTCCCGTTGAAGCCTGCGGGCGTGAGGCCATTGATCGCCGGGCCGACGAGCGGGGGTGTGGTTGCCTCCGTGAGGTCGCGACCTTTGGATGCTCCGGCCGACGCCATCCCCGTCCAGGGAGATCCGGCGTAGCTGGCTCGCCACCATCCCGAGAAGACCACGGTGGAGAGATCGACCGTCTCGCGCGGCGCATCGGAGTCGAGCAGCGCGTCACCGACCGCGTCGGTCAGGCCACCGTCGACGCTGCCGCTCGACCCGCTGCTGCTCGTCGAGCTCGCCGACGTGTCATCGTCGGCATCGGGCGCGACATAGAAGCGAGGCGGCGCGTCGCGATCGATGGAATCGCAGGCAACGGCGAGCGCGAAGCCGGAGACCGTCGCGGCCATCGTGATGAGAAACCCCCAACGCATGTCTCGCACATTAGCTCGGTACGCTCGGCGAGGCTCGTTAGTATGGCCATCGTGGACGTTTCCGGTGGGAGAGGACGAGCCTTCGCGCCAACAACTCACGTACCCGCCCCCTCGATCTTCGATGAAAGCGCGCTTTCTCAGAGTGCGACGATCGGGTCGGCGGCAAGATGCAGCAGCGCGCCGCGCGCGGCGCCGACGAGGTAGAGCGAGCCGCACACGACGACGGGGCGCTCGGCAGAGACGCGCACGGCGGCGAGGAGCGCCTCGTCGAGCGACGCGCAGGGCGTCCCCGCGGCGAGCGACGCGAGCTCGGTCGGGCTCGCCGGCGCCCTGCCCTTCGGCTCGACGTAGAAGCGCGGAGCCGAGACGACCTCGAGGAGGCCGAGCATCTCGCGCCATGCCTTGTCGCCGAGGGCGCCAAAGACCACCGCGCCCACCGGCCGCGACGCGAGGGCGGTGACGAGCGCGCGCATCCCGTCGGGGTTGTGGGCGCCGTCGAGGATCCATTCACCACGGAGCGCGCCAGCGGCCACGACGACGTGCTCGAGGCGGCCGGGCCAGCGCGCGCTCGCGATCCCCGCGCGACGGACGCGGTCGTCCCATCCGAGCTCGCCGCCGATCGTCCACGCGACGCTCGCGTTCGCGCGTTGGTGCGCGCCTTCGAGCCCGATCGCCACGTCGGGCGGGAGCGCATGGGCCGCGATGACGCGGGCTCCGCGCGACGCGGCGACCTCCGTCGCGGCGCGTCGCGGCTCGTCGGGCATGAGGCCGAGCACCATCGGGACGTCGGGCTTGGCGATGGCGGCCTTCTCGCGCGCGATGAGGTCGAGCGTGTCGCCGAGCTTGTCCATGTGGTCGAACGCGACGTTGACGATCGCGGTGCAGCGCGGCTTCGCGAGGATGTTCGTCGCGTCGAGGCGACCGCCGATGCCGACCTCGATCACGCCGAGATCGATCTTGGCGGCTCGAAACGCGAGGAAGGCCGCGAGCGTCGCCGTCTCGAAGAACGAGAGGTCCGCGCCCACGGTGAGCGCTTCGTCGAGCACGGAGACGAGCACGTCGTCCGTGATCGGCTCGCCGTCGATGCGAATGCGCTCGGCGAAGCGGCAGAGATGAGGCGACGTGTACATCCCCGTCTTCTGCCCCGACGCGCGTGCGATCGACTCGACCATCGCGGAGGTCGAGCCCTTGCCGTTCGTGCCGCCGATGTGCACCGACGCGAAGGCGTCTTGTGGCTCACCAAGACGCGTGCATACCGCACGCATCGGATCGAGCCCGAGCCGCATCCCGAGCGGGACGCGTGCGTAGAGCGCCTCGAGCGCGGCGGCGAGCTTCGAGCTCACGCCTGAGGCGAGGCGCGATGGAGGTGACGCACGAGCATCGCGATCTCGCGACGCATCTCGAGGCGCGGCGTGATGCGGTCGATCATCCCGTGCTCGAGCAAGAACTCGCTGCGCTGGAAGCCGTCGGGGAGCGTCTGGCGGATCGTGGTCTCGATGACGCGCGGTCCGGCGAAGCCGATGAGCGCCTTCGGCTCGGCGATGTTGACGTCGCCGAGGAAGGAGAAGCTCGCGGCGACGCCGCCCGTCGTGGGGTTGAGGAGCACGCTGATGAACGGCACGCCTGCGTCGCGGAGCTGCTCTCGCGCGGCGACCGTCTTCGCCATCTGCATGAGGCTCAAGATGCCCTCCTGCATGCGCGCGCCGCCGGAGGCCTGGAGGAGCACGACGGGGAGGCGATGCTGCGCGCCCTTCTCGAAGAGCCGCGCGACCTTCTCGCCGACGACCGATCCCATCGAGCCGCCCATGAACCCGAACACGAACGCGCCGTACGCGACGGGGATGCCCTCGATGCGCGCGCGCCCGGTCTCGATCGCTTCTTTGGACTTCGACGAACGTTGGTAGTGCGCGACGCGATCGGGGTACGGCTTGCCGTCGGTGAAGGAGAGCGGGTCACTCGGCTCGAGGTGCCCGTCCCAGTCTTCGAGCTTGCCGTCGTCGAGGAGGAGCTGCCGCCAGCGCGTGGCGGAGAGCTTGTGGTGCTGGTCGCAATGCGGGCACACCTCGAAGTTGTCGACGAGCGCCTCGGCCGGCATCGTCTCGCCGCAGCCGTCGCATTTGCGGAAAACACCCTTCGGAAAGCTGCTTTTCTCCGTCGCGTCGAGCCCACCGGGCTTCTTATCGGGCCACTCGCTCATTGCGGTTCCTCGCATAGCATAGCGGCGGGATTCTTGGTGTATCCTCCCTTCCCCTTTCGCTCTCAGGAGGGATTTTCATGCCCAGCTTCGACATCGTCTCGAAGGTGCCCTGGCACGAGGTCGATAACGCACTCGGTCAGGCGCAAAAAGAAATCGCGCAGCGCTACGACTTCAAAGACACCGGCACGGAGCTCGAGAAGACCGCCGAAGGCCTGACGATCAAGTCGTCGAGCGAGGATCGCGCCAAGGCGGCGCTGAACGTCCTCCAGGAGAAGCTCATCAAGCGAAAGGTGAGCCTCAAGTTCCTCGACATCCAGGATCCGCAACCGACGGGCAAAGGCGGCGCGCGCATCCTCGCGAAGGTCAAGGAAGGCATCGACTCCGAGCCCGCGAAGAAGATCGTGGGCGGGATCAAAGAGAGCAAGCTGAAGGTCCAGTCCTCGATCCAAGACGCGCAGGTTCGTGTGACCGGAAAGAACAGAGACGATCTCCAGAAGGCCATCGCGCTCGTGCGCGAGATGGATCTCCCGGTGGAGCTTTCGTTCGTGAATTTTCGAGACTGAAGAAGAGAGACAAGGAAGAGAGACGAGCATGGCAGACGTAACGACGGCGAAGGGCAAGACGACGAAGACCGCTTCGAAGAAGAAGAAGGTCTCGGGGGAGAGCCGCGCGAACGGAAACGGCGCGGCCGACGCGAGCGCCACCACCAATGGCGCGGCCGCCAGCTCGCCCGCTGCTGCGAAGGCCGCTGCGAAGCCGACGCGCAACCTCTTCGGCACCGACGGCATTCGTGGCATGGCCAATGAATGGCCGATGACCCCCGAGCTCGCACTCTCGCTCGGCAAGGCCGTCGCGTACGTCGCGACACGAAACACGCCGAAGGCGCACGTGCCGCGCATCCTCATCGGAAAAGACACGCGCCTCTCCGGCTACATGATCGAGCAAGCGATCGCGGCCGGTATCTGCTCGATGGGCGCGCGCGTCATCCTCTGCGGCCCGATCCCGACGCCCGCCGTCGCGCAGCTCACCGTCAGCATGCGCGCGGACGCGGGCATCGTGATCAGCGCGAGCCACAACGCGTACCAAGACAACGGCATCAAGATCTTCGGCGCCGATGGCTTCAAGCTCGACGACGCGCTCGAAGCCGAGATCGAGACGTTGATGGGCAACGCCGACCTGATGGGTCCGCGTCCCACCGGCCCCGGCATCGGCAAGGCCTCGCGCCTCGACGACGCTGGCGGCCGTTACGTCGTCTTCGCGAAGGCGACGTTCCCGCGCAAGCTCACGCTCGACGGCCTTCGCATCGTCGTCGACGGCGCGCACGGCGCCGCCTACAAGGTCGCGCCGCTCGTCTTCTCCGAGCTCGGCGCGACCGTGACGTCGCTCGGCGTGAAGCCGAACGGCGTCAACATCAACAAGGACGCTGGCGCCCTCTACCCCGACAACGTCCGCGCCGAGGTCGTCAAGCGCGGCGCGCAGATCGGCATCGCGCTCGACGGAGACGCCGACCGCCTCATCGTCGTCGACGAGAAGGGGCAGATCGTCGACGGCGACGTCGTCATGGCGATGTGCGCGGCGCGCATGATGGAAGAAGGCGAGCTCAAGAAGCGCACGCTCGTCGCGACCGTGATGTCGAACCTCGGGCTCGAGCGCGCGATGCACGCGCGTGGCGGCAACCTCGTACGAACCCAGGTCGGCGATCGCTACGTCGTCGAGACGATGCGCAAGGGCGGCTACAATCTCGGCGGCGAGCAGTCCGGCCACCTCATCTTCCTCGACCACGCCTCCACCGGCGACGGCATCGTCGCGGCGCTCCAGGTGCTCTCGATCCTCGTCTCGAGCGACCGCCCGCTGTCGGAGCTCGCGAAGGAGGCGATGGAGCGCGTGCCGCAGGTGCTCGAGAACGTCACCCTCCCCTCTCGCCAACCGCTCGAGCAGATGAAGCTGCTCTCGAACGCCACCGCGAAGGTGAAGGACGCGCTCGGCGAGGCCGGACGCGTGCTCATTCGATGGAGCGGCACGGAGCCCAAGCTCCGCATCATGCTCGAGGGCCCCGACGAGGACCGCCTCCGCAAGTGGTCGAAGGACCTGGCCGCGGCCGCCCAAAAAGACACGCGTTCGTAGAACGTGTCGAACGTCAGCGGCGGCGGGTCGTGACCGGAACGTTGACCCGCCGCTTCACCGGCGTGCGTGCGCGCGGCGTCGTGTCGTGACCGGCGCGGGTGACGCTCGCCGTGTGCGCGGATCGCTCCGCCACGTTCGTGGTCGCTGCCGAGGAGGAGCCCTTCATCGCCTCGATGCCGGCGATGCTCACGATCGCGATCGAGAGCGCGACGACGGCGCCGACGACGATCTTGTGACCCACTGGGATGTGACGTACGCGCTTGAACGTGGCTGTGGCGTCCGCGAGCCAGCGGCCGTTGCTTCGAATGTCCGATCCGCTGTCGAAGTACGCGTCGTCTTGCGTATCGACGGCGACGGGCGCGATTGAGGACGGTGCGGCCATCTTCTTGTTGGAAACCAATGCCTGGTTCCCAAACCCTCCCGCGTGGTCGTTCTGCACGTCATCACCTCCGTGCGAATTAGAAGCCGCGGCTGTTTTTGCTCCTTCGTGCTTCCTTCGCAAGCGGTGAATCGGTCGGGCACCGAATGAGACGCGCCAATCGTGGAACTTCACACGATCCCCACGATTTTGTGTGCATGTGTGCCGACGTTCGGCACGTCACGGCGACGATCGTGGCGCAAATTCCTGCAGAACCAGCAGGATCCGGCTCCGGTCCGGGAAGCGCTCAGCGACGGACGACGAACCCGAGCACCCGCGACGCCGCAGCGGGCATGTCGGGGTCGGTCGACGTGGCGGCGACCGCCCGCGTGGCGGGCTCGGCGAAGCGACCGAGGCTCGCGACGCGCATGAGCGCTTGGTTTCGCGACCTCGCCTCCTCCGGGTTCCCCGAGGGCGCCTTGCCCGCGACGAGCACGTCGCGCGTGACCTCGAGCTGCTTGTCGTGGGTCATGAACTCGACGCGCCCGACGATGACGCGGACGAGGTCGTCGCTCGCCGTGAGCGCAGGGGTGATCTTCATCGGGAGGATCTGGTCGATCGTCGGGCGCGGCACGAGGTAGAGCACGCGCGTCCCGTTCGACGAGAACCAAGGCTCCGACCACGTCCGCACCATCGCACGCGCCTCGTCGGCGAAGAGGCCCTCGGCGACGAGCGCGTTCGTCATCGCCTGGGTGATGTCGGCCACGACGTCCTTCTTCGCGCGATAGGCCGCGCCGTCGAGCGTCGCCTTGATCGGCGCGCCGGGCGCGACCGAGCCGAGCGCGACGAAGCGGCCGTCTCCTCCTTCACGCATCTCGAGGAGGAACGCCGATCGAAGCGGGGTGGGTCCGTCGTTTCGAACCTCCACATCCGATGGCTTCGTCGGGCTCGCGATCACCCTTGGATGCGGCACTGTTCGCATCAGGCCGCGGTAGAAGACGTACTGATCGGTCTCGCCTCGCCCGCCCGAGGCCGTCACGTACGCCGCGTCGACCTCGCGTGCCTTTTGCCAATCGCTCTCGGGGCCCACGGCCGGCATGCGCTTCTTCGCGCCTGGCGCCATCCCCGATGAAGGCGGGATGAGATCGAGCTCCCACGTGAGCGAGCTCTCCTTGACCGCCGTGAGGTCTTGAACCTGGCCGGCGTTCGCGTCGAGGTCGGTGAAGACGGGCGTCGCCTTGCTCGCGTTCGGATACCACTGCGAGAGCAGCCCGAGGTAATCGACCTCGACCTTCACGTGACGTGCCGTCTTCGTGTGAAAGTAGATGACCGGCGTCTCCATCTTGCCCCGGCAGTGATGAACGGGCACGTCACGACTCGGGTCGCCATAGACGGCGAGCGGTGAGGCCTCGGCCGACAAACGCGAATGGACGAACGCAGGCAACGCCTCCGACTCGTGCTGCATTCCCTCCATCGTCGCGCCGTCGGCACCCTCGAAGGAGGTGAACGTGCCCCACTCGTGCACGACGAGGCGATCGGCGTCGGTCGTCGAGCTGGCGCTCGCCTTCTTGCAGCCGATGTCGCCGCCGCCGCAGAGAAGCGTGGTGGTGAGGATCAGCGCCATCCCATAGCCAGAGCGTCGCGACGGTCCCGATGTTGTCATGATCGGAAGACGCTGGCCGAGCCGCGACCGTTAACGCGATCGCGAGGTGTGGCGTGTCGATTTTTCTAAGCCGGGCACGAGAGGATGGGGTGGGTGTCTTCCGCCGATCAGCCGCGACCGATCGGAATGAAGCGATCGAGGCCTGCCGGAGGCCAGATCCCTTGATGCCGTGAAATCTTCCCTTCGCGCGTCCAAAAAAGGTACTCGCAGTCGTGCCCCCACGGAGTGCCTGGCACGAGGTCGACGAAGAAGACGTGGCCGATCACTCCATCGGCGGCTTGCACCGGGAGCACGGCCTCGCCAAACGCATTGCGGACGTCCTTCACGTGCGTCGCCTCCGGCATCACGTACACGACGGCGCCGCGCGCGAGCTCGGGCTCGAGCACGCGAAGCACCTCACGACGGACCGCCGCGGGTGGCGAATGCACCCAACGCGGACCTTGGAGGTCAGGGGCGCCGAACGCGAGGTCCATCACGTGCGAGAACGCGGCGCCACGCGGGACGCGGCTCGAGAGACGCACGACATGGGTCACCATGCGCTTCGGCGCCTTTGGTTTTGTCGTTGGGCTCGCGGAGTCTTCGCTTGGAGGCCCCACGTCGCTCGGTGCGCCGCGCTCGAGGCGAAACACCTGATGCGGGTCGACCGACGCGACGACCCAAGGCGAGGACGTCGACGCGATGATCTGCACGCGCGGAAACGCCCGCTCGAGATCCCCGAGGATGCGCGCCTGCCAGCGCGGATGGAGATGCGCGTCGATGTCGTCGATGACGTAGACGAGCTCGTCGTTCGGCCGGGTCATCGACAGGCGTGTGGTCGAAGCGACGCGGCGCGAGCACTCGATCGAGGACGTCGATCGCCGCTCCCCAGCTCGGTGTGTCGCGGAGCGCGTAGAGCCACGCGAGCAGCGGATCGCCGTCGTCGTCGCTTTCTTCTTCGTCTTCGTCTTCTTCTGCTTCGTCTTCGTCTTGATCCAGGTCGTGCATCGCGACCGAGAACGCGGCTCGAGGAGCGACCTCGGCGGCGACGGCGCGCCGCCAGCGCTCGAACGCCTCGGGCGGGACCGCACGGAGCGCCGGGTTCGGCAGCTCGCGCTCCAGGGTCACGACGATGCGCGTCCCTTGAACGACGTCGTCGAACACCACGCGGCAGCGCGCGCTCGTCTCGCCACGTCGAATGTCGCTCTCGTGAAGCTCCGTGCCCGCGCCGACCCCCTCGGTGAGGAGCCCGGCGACGCCGCGTAGGAGCGACGTCTTTCCGGAGTCGGCGTCACCGACGAAGAGCACGACGTTGAGCGGCGCTCCGCTCTCGTCACACAGATCGACCTCGGCCCGCTCGAACGCGCCAAACCGCTCGAAGACGAGTCCCCGGAGGCGCATGCGCGTCTAGGAGTATCACAGTTTCGATCAGTCGGCGGGGCGGCCCGCGCCGTAACGCGCCTCGCGAGGCCAGTCGTGGGCGCGTTCGAAGACCTGCGCGCCGAAGCTCGCGTACGCGGAGGGGTTGTGGATCGACTCCTCGATCGTCTGCGATGAAAAGCGCGGCTCGTCCCACTCGGAGATGTGCGTCTCCGGAAGGCCGCCGAGCGGCTCGATCACGTGCACGCTCTCGTGCAGCAGGATCGCAGCGCGGCACTTCGGACCGAGCCCCTGCCCCGTCGCCCGGTCGTACGCCTTGAAGCGGGGCGTGAAATAGATCGCCTTGCCGAAGATCGCGTACGCGGCGGGATACCCGTACGGAGATCCGTGAAAGAGCCGCTTCGCCGTGCGCTCGTTCACGAGGACGAAGCGGCGGCCGCCTTGCGCGATCACGGCGCGGCAGCGCGCGAAGGTCTCGTGAACGCGAAGGGTGACGCCGCGGAGCTCCTCGTCGTCAGACGCTCCGCGAAGGGAGAAGCTCGTCGCGAGCGCCGCGCGGAGGAGCGCCTCGTCGTCAGGTGATCGCTCGGCGATGAGCAACGTCATCGCCGCGTCGATCCACGCAAGCGCGATCGCCTTCGCTTCCCGAACATCGGGCATCGTGGCCTTCGGTTGGGCTCGCATCATGGCTGGTCCCGATCGGCGCCCCACAAATGCGCAGAGGCGATGGACGCGTAGGGTAACGCGTCCTCGCCTCTGCTGGGCTCCGTTGGGTTTACGGAAGGTGCCGCAGAATCAGTAGCGGTAGTGCTCCGGCTTGAACGGACCTTCGACGGAGACGCCGAGGTAGTCCGCCTGCTCCTTGGTGAGCTGCGTGAGCTTCACGCCGAGCTTGCCGAGGTGGAGCGCCGCGACCTTCTCGTCGAGCTTCTTCGAGAGGACGTAGACCTTCTTCTCGTAGTTCTTGTGGTTGTTCCAGAGCTCGATTTGCGCGAGCGTCTGGTTCGAGAACGACGAGCTCATGACGAACGACGGGTGGCCGTTCGCGCAGCCGAGGTTCACGAGGCGGCCGCGCGCGAGGAGCGTGAGGCGCTTGCCGTCCTGGAAGACGAACTGATCGACCTGCGGCTTGATGTTCACTTCCTTGATCTCGGGGTTCTTCTCGAGCCAAGCGACGTCGATCTCACAGTCGAAGTGACCGATGTTGCAGAGGATCGACTGATCCTTCATCGCCTTCATGTGCTCGGCGCGGACGATGCCCGAGCAGCCCGTCGCGGTGACGATGATGTCGGCCAGCGGAGCGGCCTCTTCCATCGTGGTGACTTGGTAGCCTTCCATCGCCGCCTGGAGCGCGCAGATCGGATCGATCTCCGTGATCATGACGCGGGCGCCGAGGCCGCGAAGGGCCTGAGCGCAGCCTTTGCCGACGTCGCCGTAGCCCGCGACGACCGCGACCTTGCCGGCGAACATGACGCCCGTGGCGCGCTTGAGGCCGTCGCCGAGCGACTCACGGCAACCATAGAGGTTGTCGAACTTCGACTTCGTGACGGAGTCGTT
The DNA here is from genome assembly GCA_044227045.1 of Labilithrix sp. GTDB lineage: Bacteria > Myxococcota_A > Polyangia > Polyangiales > Polyangiaceae > Labilithrix. Next base: position 51,951 of record JBGAFW010000001.1, on the reverse strand, counting down.
GACGTTGATCGCGGGCGCCTTGAGCGTGCCCTTCTTCGCCATCTCGTAGAGACGGTGAACGCCCGTCGTCGTCTCTTCCGAGATGCCGCGGATCGGATCGGCGCCGGTGAAGAGCTCCGGGTGCTTGTTGTGCGCGATGATCGTGAGATCGCCGCCGTCGTCGAGGATCATGTTCGGGCCTTTGCCGCCCGCGAAGGCCGTGAGCTGCTTCTCGATGCACTCGTCGTACTCGGCCTCGGTCTCGCCCTTCCAGGCGAAGACGGGGACGCCGGTGACGGCGATCGCGGCCGCCGCGTGATCTTGCGTCGAGAAGATGTTGCAGCTCGTCCAGGTGACCTCGGCGCCGAGCGCGGTGAGCGTCTCGATGAGGACGGCCGTCTGGATCGTCATGTGGAGGCAGCCCGCGATGCGCGCGCCCTTGAGCGGCTTCGAGGGACCGTACTCCTTGCGGATCGCCATGAGGCCAGGCATCTCGCTCTCGGCGATCGTGATCTCTTTGCGACCCCACTCTGCGAGCGAGATGTCTGCGACCTTGTAGTTCGTGTTGCTCATGGCGTTTCGTTCCCTTTCCTACTTTTCCTGGTTGTGTACTTTGCTCGTCGCTGCGCCTCGAGGCTCTGCGTGAGCTGCGGGGCGCCGTGCGATGAGCACCTGCCAAGGCAGGTGTGCATCTTTGCCTCCTCCGCACCACGCGGAAGGAAGACGAATCACGTCGGCATCGGTCAAATCGGCTTCACGCGCGAACCGTCGGAGCTCGGCGGCCTCGAAGCCAAGCCAGAGGTCCGCCTCGTCACGCATCGACTCGTCGTCGTGGCGCGCGTAGTCGATGACGACGATGGCGGCGCCGGGTCGCGCGAGACGGGCGAGCTGCTTGACGAGGTCGACGGGACGCGGGGCATGATGAAGGAGGCGCGAGGCGAACACCACGTCGGCGCCATGACCGACGTGCTCGAGCAGCTCTGCGGCGCCGAGCTCCGACTTGAGGAGCTTCACGTTGGTGTAGCTGCGCGCGGCGATGCGGGCGCGGGCGCGATCGAGCTGCACGTCGGAGCGATCGACCGCGACGACGCGTTCGAACGCCGGGGCGAGGACATCGAGGAGCGCGCCGTCGCCCGTGCCTGCGTCCACCGCGAGATCGCGATCGGGCAAGAGGCGCGCGAGCGCCGCGACGTAAGCGCTCGTCGCGTTCGCCGGAGGAGCGGCGGCGAGGACGGATGAGGACTCCTGCGCGAAGAACTCGCGTGCGACGCGATCTCGCTCGCGGAGGACCTCGGCGATCCGTGAGAGGCTCCCGTCTCCTTCGCAGAGCGCGCGACCGCTCGCGAGCGCGTCGGCGACGACCGGATCGGCCGACGCAGCCTCGGCGATCCGCACGAGCGCGCGCGTCCCTTGCTTGCGCGAGATGAGGAGGCCTGCGGCCTTGAGCGGCGCGACGTGACGCGAGACGTTGGGCTGGCTCTCCGCGAGCAGCACGGCGAGCTCGCCGATCGCGAGCTCCTCTTCGGCGGCCAGCGCGAGGAGGCGGAGCCGGATCGGCTCGGCGAGCACGCGGTAAAGCTCCCAGCGCGATCCCGAGCCCGGGGTCGTGGCGATGGAATGGGGAGCACCGCTCTGCATGCCTTCATTCATATATTCCTTCATATGAATGAATGCAAGCACTGTTGCATTCGAATAGTTTATATGTGAATTCTTATACTTAGGAATTCTCGTGCCGACCGCACTTCATGAACCTCCTCCTTAAATAGGGGGCACAGTCGCGAGGTCCAGCTCCGGCCAGTCGGCGCCGTCACGGTCGACGACGACGCAGTCCTCTGGCGTCCCATCTTCGTGGACGAAGACGACGAAGTCCGTCTGCGAGTCGAGCGTCAACATGGGGTGATGCCAGACGCCCGGCCCGTAGCTGATTCCCTGCGGCCCGTGCGCGACGAAGGCGGCGAGCGTCGAGAGGTCGGGCGCGTCACCGCCGAGCGCGACGAGCGCGATGTAACGCGAAGCGTTCATCGGGATGAAGAGCTGCGTCGAGCATGGATGCTTCTCGAGGAGCGCGAGCGGGCGGCGCTCACGCGGCACGGGGCTCGAACGAAACACCTTCACTTTCAGCGCCGCGGACGCCCCACGTGAGTTCGTGACGTCGACGACGTCGTCGAACCGCAGCGCCGTACCGAGGTTTGCCACCGCGCCAGGCTCGCCGCGCGGAGAGGCCATGAGGACCTTGCCATAAGGAGCGTAGGCCTCGGGCGTGAGGGGGCGCGGCGTGATGATCGTGCGGCTCATGATGGTGCGAACGATACCGCGAGCCCGAGCACAAGCGAGCTTCCTCTCGCCCTGAGGGCCTCCTCCGGCTATTCTCCGCCCGCTCGTGTCCCTGCCCGAGCTGCCCGGATCCTCCGGGTTTTTCCTGCCTTGCCATGACCCAGCCGCTTCGCTCGTCCGACCTCACCGCAGCACCTGAAGAGGCGGCCGACAGCGAGGACTCGCTCGGCACAACCGCGCGCGAGAGACCGCGCGCGGCCGAGGGAGCGAGTCTTGTCTCCGCACGCAAAGACAAGACAGGCCGCTGGCAGAACATCAAAACCAAGGTCCGCGCCAGGCGCTGGCTCGCACGCGCGCTGGTCATCGCGGCGCCGCTGTCGATCGTCGCGTACGACTTCGGGCGCCGTCACCTGCGCATCACGGACTTCGACAAGAACGAGCTGATCTTCTACTTCGCCAGCGCGGCGGTGGGCGTCCTCCTCTGGGTGTCGCTCCTCTTCGCGTCGACCCGCGTGCGCGGCGTCGGCCGCTGGCCGGTGCGCGGCGTGCTCGTGACCGCCGCGCTCATCTGCGTCGGGAGCCAGATCTACACGTTCGCCCGTTACGGCGCGTACATGAACCACCGCGCGGTGCTCGTCGGGACGTCCTTCCTGCCGAGCATCGGGCAGCAGCTCTGGTTCGATCGCTGGACGTTTCTTCGCTCGCTCTTGCCGTCGCTCGTCGTGGCGGTGACGGTGCCGGTGGTCGCCTCGAGGCTCGCGCCGCTCCGCAAGCGATCGCGCGGCTGGCTGTGCCTCGACCTCGCGCTCCTCGCCGCGATCGTCGCCGCCTTCGTCTCGCCCGAGCGCGGCGCCGAGCAGGGCCAGCCGCCCGACGTCATGTACGTCTCGGCGATGGGTCAGCTCGCGCGCGCGCGCTGGGACCACAACGAAACGGTCGAGCGTGTCCATCCAGGTCCGCGGTCGCCCGAGCCCGTGCCGGCGTTCACCGCGAAGCCCGCGATCAAGCGCAACGTCGTGATGATCGTGACGGAGTCGGTGCGCGCGATGAGCGTGTGCACCGAGTACACGCCCGACTGCAAGTTCACGCCGTTCTCGAATCCCGTCGTCAAAGAGCGCATGCCGATGCTGCAGATGCGCGCGCTCGACTCGACGACCGCGATCTCACTCGCGGTCATGTGGAACGGGCTGTTGCCGACGAAGGATCGCCACGACCAGCACACGCAGCCGATCCTCTGGGAGTACGCGCGCGCAGCTGGCCTCGAGACGGCGTACTACACCTCGCAAAACCTCCTCTTCGGCAACTCGGGCACGTGGCTCGAGGGGCAGTCGTGGACGCGTCACATCAGCGCGACGCAGATCGAACAAGACGCGACCTACGAGATCGGCGCCGACGACGGCAAGCTCGCCGACTACGTCATCGGCGACATTGGTCACCTGAAGGAGCCCTACTTCGCGGTCGTGCATCTGTCGAACACGCACTTCCCGTACAAGGTCGATCTCGACGACATGCCGTTCACGCCGCAAGACGAGGCGACGGGACCTGGCTACGAGAACGAGATCCTCAATCGCTACCAAGACTCGATCCACATGCAGGACAAGGCGCTCGGCCGCCTGCTGAAATCGCTCACGACGCGCCCCGAGGCGTCACGCACCGTGATCGTGTACGTCTCCGATCACGGCGAGCAGATGCGCGAGAAAGGCGCGGTCGGCCACACCGGAACGCTCTTCGAGCCCGAGATCCGGATCCCGTTTTGGATCAACGCGCCGAAGGGCACGCTCACCGAGAGCGAAGAGGCCCACGTGCGCGCGCTGAAGACGACGCCGGTGACCCACCTCGACATCTTCCCGACGATCATGGATCTCCTCGGGTTCTGGGATGCGCCGGAGCTCGCGACGCTGAAGTCGCGCGTCGCTGGCGAGAGCTTCCTTCGCGGCGGATCGCCAGTCGATCGGCCGCTCGTGATGACGAACTGCACCGAGCTCTGGGCCTGCGCGTTCAAGAACTGGGGCGCGATCAAAGGCACGAAGAAGCTCATCGCGCACCAAGGTGACCGCGCGTGGAATTGCTTCGACGTCGCGGCGGATCCCGAAGAGGAGAAGCACCTCGACATCTCCGAGTGCCACGACCTCCTCCCGCTCGCCGAAGGGACGATCTCGGGCAAGCGCCCGTTCTGAGCGGCCTTCAGTTCTTCGGATGCTCGGCCATCCAGAGCCGGAACTTCGGCGGCGAGGCGTCCGTGTCGATCGGCGCAGGCCGATTGCTGATGACGTAGACACGGCACTCGTCGTCGCTCAGCCAGCTCGGCCATTGGTCGAAGCCGTTCAGCTCGCCGATGGCGGTCGCCGCGCCGAACGGTCCGGTCGCGCCCGCGCGTCGGGCCACCATGATGACGTGCCCCGTGACCTCCTCGCGAGCAAAGTAGAGCGAGCGCTCGTCGAAGCTGATGATCGGCATGAGCTCCGAGCCGGTGGTGTTGACCGAGTCGACGTTCGTGATCGAGAGCGCCGAGCCGAAGCCTCCAGGGCTCGTGTCGAGCGCCGCGGTGAAGATGTCGAAGCCGCCCTTGCCGGCGCGGCCGTTCGAGGCGAAGTAGAGGACCTTGCTGCTCGGGTGAAGGTACGGCGAGCTCTCGACGACGCCTGCGTCGACCTTGAAGATGTCTTGGATGTAGGGCTCGGAGAACTGCGCGAGCAACGTGGGCCTCGTCGCCGACCAGATGCGCGAGCGATCGGTGACGTAGTTGCCGTTCACCTTCTCGAGGCTTCTCCCCGACTCGAAGAAGATGAGGAAGCCATCGCCGAACGTGGGCCAATACTCCGAGGCGGCCTGCGTGTTCACGCCGGGCAAAAGGCCGCTCGTGACGAACGGGCTCGCGGGCGTGTCGCGCTTGGCGAGATAGAGATCGATGCAGCTCTCGAGCTGGCAGCCGGTGTACGCGGAGAAGATCACCGATTTCTCGTCCGACGTGAGACGCGCGGAGCCGATCTCGACGCCTTCGAACCCGCTGACGAGCGTCAGCGACCCGAACGGCGCGCCGAGGTTGCACGGCTGGGACGCGTCCGCGTCGGCGTCCGGCCCCGCGTCGATCGCCGCCTCTTGAACGACGTCTCCGCCCGCCTCCGGAACGGGCCCGGTCGCCGCGTCGGGACGTCGCTTGCAGAACGCAAACTCGAGATCGCACTGGGCGTAGGGCTGCGGGCAATCGGCGTCACTCGAGCAGCGCTCGAGCGAGACGAAGACGTTGCAGGCGATGGGCGCCACGCCGATCGCAAGCACGAGGGTCGTCCCGAGGAGGAAGCGTTTCATATGCTGCCGAGACTTTCCCTCAATGCCGATAGAGCGGATCGGTGTTTTGGGTCGAAGAGGCCGCGGGTGGGGCTCCCGCATCGTGGAGATGCGCCGGGCCGGGCTTGGTCGCGCCGCTCGGTCGTTTTTCCGAGCCGATTTGCGCTTTCGCCGAGGAAGTCGCGCTCGTGAGGGTGTTCGGCGGGTTCGACGAGGCGGGCGTTGGCGTGCTCGTGATGGCGCTTGGCACGGGAGACGAAGGTGGCGTCGGTTCGTTCAACACCGCCGCCGCGGTCGACGCCGTCGCGGCCGGTGTGCTGCTTGGCTCCGGGGACGTGCCCACGATCCGCGTGCCGAGCACCCAAAGCGCGATCGCCGTCACGATCACACCCATGGCGATCGGCGCGCGTCTCGATGAGGCTCCCGCCGGGCGAGCACGGCGAAGGAGGAGGAGCGCTTCGCTTGCGTCCTTGGGGCGCGCTGACGGCCGCACCTCGACGCAGCTTCGAATGAGCTTCCGGTACGCATGGGGAACGGCGTGAAGGGCATCCTCGTCGCTCAACGTGAACTCGCGTCCGGCGAGCAGGCGATACGCGAGCACGCCCAAGCTGTAGACGTCCGACGCCGGAGTGGCCGCCTCGCCGCGGGCTTGCTCGGGCGCCCAGAACGATGGCGTGCCCACGAGGCGGCGGCTCTGCTTCGTGTCCATGTCCGCCGCGAAGCCGAAGTCGGTGAGGATCGCGCGACCCGAGGTGGCCTCGATCATGACGTTCGCCGGCTTCAGATCGCGATGAACGATCCCTTGCGCGTGAGCGGCCGCCAACCCCGACGCGACGTCGTCCAAGATCTGGAGCGCGCGAGCCTGCGGGAGCTGCTTCTCGCGATCGAGGAGATCGAGGAGCGTCTCTCCGTCGATGAGCTCCATCGTGATGTAGGGCGAGCCTTCGTGGTAGCCCGCGTCGTGGAGGCGGCAGACGTTGGGATGCGTGACGCGGCGGCCGGCGCGGACCTCACGGGCAAGCGCGCGGGCGCTCGGCTCGTCGGCGTGCGTCTCGGGATGCAGAAGCTTGAGCGCGACATCGATGCCGAGCTTCTCGTCACGCGCACGAAACACCGTGCCCATCGCGCCGCGCCCGAGGGGAGCCACCAGCTTGAAGCGACCGTCGATGACGTGCCCTTCTTCGATCTCGTCGGCGGGCACGGTCCGCCGCTCTGCACGTCCACCGCGGCTGCTCGGCGGCGCGAGCTGCAGGACGCCGTCGTGATCCTGCGGCTCCTCGGAGATGGACCCTTCCTTTGCCACCTCGGCGACGAGCAGGCGGCAGCTCTCGCAGTCGTCCACGTGGGCCATGGCGACGGCCCTCTCCGAGGGCGTGATTCCCCCGGTCGTAAAAGCGAGGATGTCCTCCTCGTCGAGGCATGCTGACGGCGGCTTCGCCACACGATAATTGTATACTCGGGCGATGGCCGACCTCGACGACAAGCGCGTTCGCGAGCGTTTTGAGGAGGCGGCCACCCAGTTCCCCCATGCGACCGTCTCCCTGGAGCAGTTTGCCCAGGCCGTCGAGCGGGCTGTCGCCTCGGGGGCGAGCCTCGCCGAGCTCCAGACGAACGACCTCTTCCTCGCGCTCTCGTGCCTCGCCAAAGACGCGAGCTCCCTCGCCAAACTGGAGCGCGACATCATCCTGCCGCTTCAGCCGACGATCGAGCGGGTTTGTCGCAACGGAAAGACGTCGGCAGACGACGTCATCCAGTGGACCCGCGAGAAGCTCTTGGTGAGCGGGGGCACCGGCAGAGGCGGAGTCGCGAGCCCGCCCAAGCTCACCCAGTACACCGGACGTGGCTCCCTCGCGGGTTGGATCCGCGTCGTCGCGACGCGTGAAGCGCTGCAGGATCGCCGAAAGTCGAAGCACGAGCTCACGTCGATGGACGCGGTGAGCTTGCTCGGCGGCGGACCGCCGGCTGTGAGCATGGAGGTCGCGCTGCTGCGCGAGCGTTACGCCGCGTCGTTTCGTACGGCGGTCGAGGGCGCCCTCAAGGCGCTGACGCCCGAGCAGCGCAGCCTCCTTCGCTTCCACACGAAGGACGGGCTGACGATCGATCAGCTCGCGCCGATGCTCGGCGTCCATCGCGCGACGGCCGCGCGTCGCCTCGAGCGCGCGCGGCTCGACGCGCTGGAGCACACGCGGAGGATCCTCCGCGACAGCCAGGGTCTGTCGGAGTCCGAGGCCCGGAGCATCTGCACCGCGCTCGGGTCCGAGATCGACGTCAGCATCGCGAGAGCTCTCTCGGACGGCAGCGTGAGCACCACCTCATGATCGGCGGTCGTCACGCGGCGCAGCTCCTCGCGTTCGTAGCTGTCGCCCTGCTGGCGATGACGTCGTCGCTCGACGCGCGCGGCTCGGACGGCCCGCCAGGCGCAGGCGCGAAGAGCCCAGAAGACGAGGCGCGTGCCGCGATGCGCGAGGGCCTCGCCGCCTTCGATCGCGGCGACTTCGAGGCGGCCCTCGAGAGGTACGAGACCGCAAAGCGGCTCGTCCCGAACGCCAACGCGCCTTACTTCTTCGCGGCGAAGACGCTCGAGAAGCTCGGACGCTTTCGCGAGGCGATCATGAACCTCGAGCTCTATCTCGCCAAGGATCCCACCGTCAGCGACGCCGCGCAGGTCAAAGATCACATCGCGTCGCTCCGCGCGGAGCATCTTCCCGGTCGGCTCCGCGTGCACACGAACGCGGCGGCCGACGACGTCCTCGTGCTCGTCGATGGGAAGGAAGTCGGCCGAGGTGACGCCGTCATCGAGGTCACGCCAGGGCCTCATCGCGTCGAAGCGCGCGCCGCACGCCGGAGCGCGGTGTCGAAGGACATCTCGATCACATCGGATGAAGAGGCGAGCCTCACGTTGGTGTTCGCCGACGCGTCGCCACCACCGCCGCCGATCGTCACGCCTCGAGACACGACACCCCCACCTCCAAGCTCGGAGCCCTTTCCTTGGCGCACGGTCGGATGGATCACCTGCGGCGTGGGCGTCGCCACGGTCGCGACCTCGTTCGTCGTCGACGTCGCGCTGCTCGGCCCCAAGATCGACGACTTCAGGCGCGCGTACGAAAACCTCGATGATCGTGCGAGCAGCCTTCGGACAGAGGTCGATCACCTCCAGACGGGCGTCGCGATCGGCTACGTCGTCGGGGGCGTGCTCATCGCGTCGGGCATCACGCTCGTGCTCCTCGCGCCCCGCGCAAAGACGGCGCCCTCGGGAGCCACGCGCACGATCGATTCGAACCCGCTGCGTTTTCGCTTCTGAGAGCGCGAAACCGCCGCTTCCTCGCCCCTCCCCGTCCATGTCGCTTTTTCGCCGGGATCCTCGCAGACATATGCGACCATAGGAGCCGATGGCGGAAGGCCCCACGCCAAGCAAATTTCCTCCGCTTCCATCGCGCGCCGCGATGGAAGAGAAGACGATGCAGAGCGCGGGTACGTCACCGTCCCCCGCTGGCAGCTCACCTCGTCCCGAGTACGAGTCGGTCGATCTCGAAGAGCTCGAGGAGGTCGGCCCGCAGTCCGTCGAGGAGCTGAGCGGCATCGACATCGAGATCGAAGAAGGGAACGTCGAGAAGCTCCTCGCCATGACGGGCGAGCAGTGGTCGATCGAGGGCCAGCAGCAGACGCTGAAGGACGCCGCGAAGGATCCGCCGCGCGACAAGGATGGGAAAGAGTCCCCTTCCCCACCGCCAGCCAAGCCTGCGGTTCACATCCCGACGCCGTTCGACTTCGGCGGATCGAACATCGCCGACACGACCTCGTTCGTCTTCGATGAAGACTCGTTGAAGAGCGACAAAGACGTCGCGCGAGCGGGCGCGATCAGCGGTCCACCGGCGCCCGTGTCGCCGAGCGTTCGCCCGCCCCAGCGCACGCTGCCGCCGCCGCTTCCCGGCGGGCCCGCGAGCGGGAGCAGCCCGCCGCGAAGCATTCCGCCGCCGCCCCTTCCACCGAACCGGAGCGGCGGACCGAACAGCGTCTCGGGATCCACGTCGGCGTCGGCCAAGCCTCCCGTCGCGGGTGCCCCCGGAGGTCCGGTCTCGCGCCGCGCGCCGCCGCCGCCGCTTCCGAAGTCCGACACGACGGGCGGAGCGTCGAAGCCCCCTGTCCTCGAGCCCGAGGCGGTCGTCACGAGCCCGTCGGCTCCTCCCGTACGACCTGGCAAGGAGCGTGACCTTCGCGATCGCGAGCCGCCGCGCATCTCACCCGAAGGGCATGCGCTCGTCGAGCTGCTGAACGCGCGAAGCGAACGCCTCTCGAACGACGCCGAAGATCGCGTCGGCCTCGCGCGTGTCCACGTCGAGCTCGCGATCGTCCACGAGACGATCGGCGATGACACCAAGGTGAACGCCGAGGTCGAGACGGCCTTGAAGGTCGATCCCGATCTCGCGCCGGCGCATTCGATCATGCGCCGTCGCCTCCATGGGCGATCGCAGCTCGCGCCGATGCTGAAGCATCTCGAGCGCGAGATCGCGGTCGCGTCCGGTGAGGCAGCGGTCGTCGAGCTGCTCGTCGAGCGTGCACGTCTCCTCGTCGCAGGCGATCGCCAAGACGACGCGCGCGAAGCGTGGGAGCTCGTGCTTGGCCGCGCGCCTCATCACTCGGCGACCCTGAAGGGGCTCGAGACCGATCTCTTCCGTCGCGTCTTCGAGGATCGCGGCCCGGACAAGAGCGAGTCGGTTCCGACCACGGACGAAGATCGCTGGGAGGATCTCGTCGCGCACCTCGGTCGCATGGCCGACGCGTACTCGGCGCAGCCAAACCTCGCGGGATGGATCCACGTCGAGCGCGCGCGCATCCTCGAGTGGCGCCTCGGTCGGATCGACGCAGCGCGCGGCGCCTACGAACGCGCGCTTCGCCTCGACGGCAGCGTCGGACCGATCCGCGATGCCTTCACGCTCCACTGCGCGGCCCATCACGACACCGCGCGCCTCGCCGCGCTCCTCGCCGACGAGGCGCGGCTCGAGCAGAGCTCCACGCGATGCGCCCGCCTCGAGCTCGACGCGGCGTGCCTCGCGCACACGTTGCTCGGCGACGACGCGAGGGCGATCGCGCTCCTCGAGCACGCTGCCGCGCGCGCACCGACGACGCCTTCGGTCGATCGCCGTGTGCTCGACGACTTGGTCCGTCTCTACGAGGCGGCCGGCCAATGGATGGAGGCCGCGCGCTCGCGTCGCAATCGTCTTCGCTTCTTCACCGATGCGTCGACGCAGACGTACGAGCTTCGTCGCCTCGCCGCGATCGAAGAGCGCCTCGGCAATCTCGGCGGCGCGATCAGCGACATCGAGCGCGCCCTGGCGATCGATCCCGAAGATGCCACGCTGGTCGAAGAGCTCGATCGCTTGCTCTCGCTCGCCGGCAAGGACGACGAGCGCATCGCGCTCTGGCACGGCGAAGCGCAGCGCGTCGAAGAAGGCGCCAAGCGCGCGCGTGCGCTCGCGAAGGCCGCGCAGCTCGCCGAGATCGTGGGCCGCCACGACGAGGCCCTCCGTCATCTCCGCGCCGCATGGGTCGCGGCGCCCGGCGACTCCGAGATCCTCGATCAGCTCTCGCGACTCATGTCGCCGGCGCCCACCGAGTCGTTCGATCGCGAGGTACGCGGGCTCATCGAGCTCTACTCGCAGGCCGCGCAGACCACGCGCGACACGGGCCGGCGCGTGGCCTACCTCGAGAAGGTCGCGGTCCTCTGGGAGGAGCTCGTCGGCGATCAGCTCCGCGCCACGCGCACGTACGAGGAGATCCTCCGCCTCGAGCCGGGCCGTCGCGGCGCCGTGCTCGGCCTCGAGCGAACCGCCGGCCGCATCGGCGACGATCGCGCCTTGTCGCGCGCGCTCTCGGACGAGGCGAAGCTCGCCGAGGACGGCGTCGATGTCCTCGGTCTCCGCGTGCGCTCTGCGCAGGTGCTGTCACGCGTCGATCCCACGCGCGCAGCCTCGTTGATCCAAGAAGTGCTCGAGCAAGATCCGCAGCACGTCGGCGCGCGCGCGCTCGAGACCCGCCTCCACGAAGAGGCCGGTCGCTGGGAGCTCGCGACGCAGTCACTCAAGGCGCGCCTCGGCATCGTCGTCACGACCAAAGAGAAGGTCGCGCTCTGGCTCCAGCTCGCGCAGATCTACGACGCGCGGCTCCGTGACGCGAAGTCGGCGGTCGAAGCCCTCCAAGAGGCGCGCAAGGCGGATCCGATCCATCCGGTGCCGCCCGACGAGATCGCGCGCGTGTACGAAGCCTCCGGAGACGCCAAGGCGCTTCGGCTCGCGATCGAGCAGCTCGCGCAGGACGCGATCACGCCGCAGGAGCGCGCGCGTCATCTCACGCACGCCGCCGAGATCGACGAGCTGCGCCTGATGGATGATCAATCCGCGGCGACGCTCCTCACGCGGGCGCTCGCCGAGACACCCGAAGACGAGCTCATCGCCGACCGCCTCGTGCGCGTGCTCGCGCGCCGCGTCGTCACCACCGCGGGCGATCCTGGTCCGCGTGGCCTCGAAACGCCGGCCTGGTCGGAGCTCTTGCAGCAGCTCGCCAAGCGCGCCGAAAAGGCGACGACGCCGGCGCAGACGCAGGCCTTCAGCTTCCAGCTCGCCTCTCTCCTCGTGCTCTCGAATCGAGAGCTCCCGCGCGCACGCGTCATCCTCGATCAGATCCACGACGCCGATCCGCGCCACGTCGGCGTGCTGCGGCTCAGCGAGGCGATCGCGCGTCGCGGCCTCTCCCATCAGCAGGTCGCGAACGTGCTCAAGCAACAAGGCGAGAGCTTCACCGACGTCCGCGCGCGGCTCGGATCGCTCTGGGAGCTCGCGAGCCTCGAGGCGTGGCGTCTCTCCACTGGCGAGTCGGTCGGTACGTACACACGAATCCTCGAGCTCGACCCCACCGATCCTTCGGCGCTCGAAGCGGCCGTTCGTCTCGCGCTCGGCCCGGCGCGTCGTGGTGAGGTCGCGGCACGTCGCGCGGCGATCGCAGCGCTGCGCTCGCTGTCGGCGCTCGCGCACGACGAAGCGACGCGCATCGCGACCGACTTGCGACTTGGCCTCATGCTCGAGGCGCACGCGATGGATCCCGCCACCGAGCGCGACACGATGACAGCAGCGTCACGCGAGGCGCTCCAGCGTCTTCGCGACGTCGTCACGCTCGATCCGCTCAGCGTCACTGCTGCGACGTCGCTCGCGCGTGTCGCGAACCGCCTCGGCGACGCGAGCGGCGCAGCGGCCGCGGCGATCTCCCTCGCCGAGCTGTCCGTTCAGCCGAAGGTCCGCGCGAAGTACCTCGTCGACGCGGCCAACCTCCTCCTCAGCGACTCGACCGAGGAGGCGCTCGGGCCCCTCGCCGACCGCACCGAGCGCGCCGCACAGCTCCTCGAGAAGGCGCTCGACGCCGATCCGAACTCCACCGTCGCCGCGACGCGCCTCTCGCAGGTGCGCCTCACGCAGCACCAGAGCGAACGCCTCATCGACGTCTTCCGCAACGCGCTCGGCCGCGCCAACGCGAAGGACGCGATCGTCTACATCGGCACCGAGATCGCCCGCGTCGCGCGTGACGATCTCGCCGACGTCGGCGTCGCGATCGAGGCGATGCGCGCCGTCCGCTCCGCCGCGCCCGATCACGTCCCGTCGCTCCTCACCCTCTCGGAGCTCTTCATCGCGCAGCGCGCATGGCCCGAGGCGGTCGAGGCGCTCGAAGACGTCGTCGCTCGCGGAAAGGAGCCCGCGCCGCGCATCACCGCGCTGTTCGCGCTCGCGAGCGTCTACGAGAAGGTGCTCAGCGAGCCGATGGAAGCCGAGCGCGCCCTCCGCACCGCGCTCGGGATCGAGCCCGAGAACCCCCGCGCGATCCGCGCCCTCATCCATCGACTCGCCGCGAAGCAGAACGAGCCCGACGAAGACGGCCAGCCGCAGAACAAGATCGCCGCGAAGCTCGAGATCGCGTCGCTCCTCGACCGGCTCGCCGGCGTGGAGAAGGATCGGCACGTCAAGTGCGACATCCTCCTCGAGCTCGCCGACATCCGCGTCGCGCTGAAGGACATGCCGCAAGCCGAGAAGGCGCTCGTCGAGGCGGTCGCGACCGCGCCCGATCACGCCCGCGCGTTTGCTCGCCTCTCCCGCTTCTTCCGATCGCCGCAGAATCCAGGCCCCGGCGGGCTCGACGCCGTGTCGTACGCGCGCGCGCTCGGCGCGGTCATCGCGCGTGGCCAGCAGCTCAACACCGCAGACCCTCGATGGTACGCGTCGCTCGGCCACATCGAAGTGGACGTGCTCAATCGCCTCCGCGACGGCGTCGGGCATCTCCAGCGCGCCGTGCAGATGGATCCGAGCCTACACGAGTGCCGCTTCGAGCTCGCGACCGCGTTCTCGCGGCTCGGCGCTCACGACGACGCATCGAAGACCGTGCTCTCGATGCTCACGCCGAACGCGAAGCCGCTCGTCTCGATCTCCGATCCGGCTGCCGCCCTCGAGCTGCTCGAGCGCGCGTTCAACGCCGAGCGCCGGCAAGAAGAGGCGATCGTCGTTAGCGAGCTACGCGCGATCGCGGGCGAGCTCGACGAAGGTCGCCATGGCTGGCTACGCGCTCGCCGCCTGCCGCCGTTCGAGCAGCATCACGCGGTGCTCGACCGCGCGACGCTCGTAAGCCACGTCGTCCCGCCGGAGGGACGTCACGTGCTCCTCGACATCGCCGCCGCGATCGCGGGCATCGAGACGAAGCTGCTCCGCGCCGACATCAGCGAGATCGGCATCTCGCCACGCGATCGCATCGGCAAGCGAAGCGGCAACCCCACGCGTAATCTCCTCGACCGCCTCGCGCGCGCGCTCGGCATCAGCGACGTCGAGCTCGTCGTGACGCCCAACGTGTCGCGTACGCGCGTGCTCGCGCAAGACGGGCTCTGGGTGGTCGTGCCGCGCGCCTTGACCGAGCTCCCCGAGCCCACCCAGCTCGCCTCGATCGGCCGCGCCCTCGCGCGCGTCGCGCTCAACGTCCCGTGGCTCGAAGAGCTACCGCCGCCACATATCGAAGCGATGCTCGTCGCCGCCGCGCGCTCGGTGAACCCCGTCTACGGCAAAGACGACGTCGACGTCCTCTCGCTGAAGCTCGTGATGCAGTACGAGCCGAACATCGCGAAGGAGCTCACGCGCAAGCAAAAGCAGGCGCTCGAGAAGCTCCTCCCGCTCATGAGCTCGCCGAATGGCCGCATGATCGGCATCGATGTCCTCATCGGCGCGCTCGCGCGAGCCGAGCTACGCATCGCGTACGTCCTCACCGGTGACGTGCTCGCGACGATCGACGAGCTTCGCGGCCTCGACGGCGCGTTCCTCCAGGCGACCGAAGCCCCCGGCCGCAACTCCGTCGCCGCCGTCCTCGATCATCCATTCGCCGGCGACGTCGTGCGGTTCGCGCTCACGCCCGAGGCCACCGCGCTCCGTCGTCGCGTCGGCTCGACCTGGGCAGGCTAAGCGCTCGGGCGACTCGGCCGTTTCCACGCGCGGAAACGACAAGCGCGTACAGGTCACGACACTTCGCGGCGCATCAACTGGCGAACACGCTCGAGCAGCGTGGTCTGCGAGAACGGCTTCTGGAGGAGCATCTCGGCGGCGACCTGGGCTTGCTCGAACGGGATCGACTCCGGGGAGAAGCCGGAGACGAAGAGCATCTTCGCCGAAAGGTTCAGATCGAACAGGCGGCGTCCGAGCTCGGGCCCGGTCAACCCTGGCATCAGGACGTCGAGGATGACGAGCGCGATGCGTGATCCCTGCTCTTTGGCGACCTTGAGCGCCTCGGTCGATCCGCTCGCCGAGACGACGCGATAGCCGTTGCGCTCGAGGATCTTCGCGATCGAGCGGCGCACGAGGTCGTCGTCGTCGACGATCAGGATCGTGTCGGGTCCTTCGATCTTCATCCCCGGCTCGGCAGGAGGCACGCTCGAGGTGAGGTTGCCGTTGCGGCTCGTCGTGCGCCCAGCGACCGCCGACGCGCGGCCGTGCATACGGGACACGCGCTTCAGGTAGAGGCGGAACTGCGTGCCCTTGCCGATCTCGCTCGAGACGTCGATGCTCCCGCCGCAGTTGCGGGTGAACGCATACACCATCGCGAGGCCGAGACCGCTTCCCTTGCCAGCGGGCTTCGTCGTGAAGAACGGCTCGAAGATGCGAGACAGCGTGTCGGCGGTCATGCCCTCGCCCGTGTCCGCGACCTCGATCTCGACGTACTCGCCAGGGCTGATGTTGGCCCGCTGCGCTTGGAGATCGTTCATGATCACGTTCTTCGTCGTGATCGTGAGCTTTCCGCCGTTCGGCATCGCGTCGCGCGCGTTGATGAGCAGGTTCACGAGCGCCTGATCGAAGCTGTTTTGATCGACCTCGACCGCGTCGACCGCAGGCGACAGGCTGACGCTCAGGTTGATCTTCGACCCAATCACGCGCCGCAGCATCGGCTCGAGGGTGGAGATCATCTGGTTCACGTCGTGGACCGCGACGGGGACCGGCTGATGCCGCGAGAAGCTCAGGAGCTGGCTCGTGAGCTGCGCGGCGCGGGTGGTCGCCTCTGCGATGATGTCGAGCTCGACGGTGAGCTCGGCGTCGAGCGCTGCCCGCTCTTGCGCGGCGTTCAGCGCGACCCGCATCGCCGCGAGCATGTTGTTGAAGTCGTGCGCGAGACCGCCCGCGAGTGCGCCCATCGCTTCCATCTTCTTCGCGTGCTGCAGCGAGGCATGGAGCTGCTCACGCTCCGACAGGAGCCGCGCGATCTCGAGTGCGATCGGCACCTGATGCGAAAGAAGCGCGAGGAGCCCTCCGTCGTCCACGCCGAAGCGAGCGCGGCTCGCGGAGCGCTCGACGAAGAGCGCCCCGACGGGCTTCTCGTACAAGAAGAGCGGCACCGCCAAGATGCGCGTTGGGTCGATGTGCGCGCGCCACTGTTCGGAGCCGGCCTCGGGCCACACACCGCCGACCTCGTGTACACGCCGCAACAGCGCGCCGCGAACATCGTCGAGCGCGTCATCCACGTTCGATCCGCGCCGGCGCTGGACCGTGACGGCGGAGCCCACCGTCTCGGGGAGGAAATAGATGCCGCTGCGATCCGCCTCGAGGACCTGCATCAGCTCGCCGAGGATCGCGCCTGCTTGATCACTTGCGCGAAGATCGCGCCTCGGCGCGCGGACGACCTGGAGCAGCGCGGTGAGCTGGCGGTTCGTTCGGCTCGAGGATCGACTCGACAGCGACAACGTCGCGCTCACCTCGGTGGGCGTCGGGTTTGGCAGCGCGAGCTCCTCGCGAATGAACTGAGCGCGGTAGACCGAGCCGTGCTCCACCGCGAGCGCCTCCGCGATGCGGGCTTGATCGCGCGCCGAGTCTCCGTTACCCGCCGCACGGAGCATGTGAGCGCGCGCACGCGCGATCCCGTACTGCACCCACGGACACGTCTGCTCCTCCGCGAGCTCGGCGGCCTCCGCGAGGAGCTTCTTCGCCCTCGGCT
This sequence comes from Labilithrix sp., assembly GCA_044227045.1. Classification (GTDB taxonomy): domain Bacteria; phylum Myxococcota_A; class Polyangia; order Polyangiales; family Polyangiaceae; genus Labilithrix. Next base: position 34,911 of record JBGAFW010000001.1, on the reverse strand, counting down.
CTTTTCCTTCGAGCCAGGCGAGCACGCCTTCTCCGAGCAACCGGTGCGCGTGGACGACCGGCATCTTGGCGGCCTTCGAGAGCGTCGTCACGGCCTGATGCAAGAGCGCGACGTACCTCGGTCGCTCGTCCGTCTTGCTGCGGAAGCACTGGTGCATGCGCGCGTGCATGATCGCGACGTAGTACTCGCCGACGGTCGGGTGCGCGGTGGCCGGATCGTGCTTCTCCGCGTCGAACGCCTGCGTGAGCTTCTCGAACTCGTCGTCGAGCTGACCTCGCTCGACGAAGTAACGAACGCGCGGCCCCCACGACAAGATGCGGTGGTAGCCCTTGCCTGCTTCGGTGACGGGCACGGCCTTCAGCTGCTCGGTCAACCAGGCGTCGTTCGGCGCGGAGTCGGCCGCGTCGATCCCACGCGCCGCCAAGGTCGCGCGGGCGCGTTGCACCAAATACGTGACCGCGGCCGGACGTGTCGGGCTTCGCCGAAGTCGGTCGAGGCCACGCACCATCCACGCCCATGCTTCGTTCGAGCGACCACGCACCGACTCGATGAGCTCCGCGTTCGAGACGTTCAGGCAGTATTCGCTGAGCTCGAGCCACGGCCCGTAGACGTCGACGCACTCGCGGGTGAGCTCGAGGAGTCGATTGAAATGACCGGAGAACCCGGCGACGACCGCATCGAGCTGCACGCAGAAGGCCTCGGTGACCGGATCGCCTTGGTCCGTCGCGATCGCCTGCGCCTTCAGGAGATCCTTTCGCCCGCCCTCTTGCATCTTCATCGCGGTGAGGATGAAGCCATGCAGCGCCGTCGCGCGCGCGCGAGCTCGTGGGGAGATGTTCTGCTTGCTCAGCTCGAAGGCGATCACGCTGCTCTGCAGCAAGCGGCCAGGCTTTCCATATTCGAGGCCGAGGCGCGCGTTCTGGTAGTGCAGCTCGCAGAGCAGCTCGATCTCGGCGAGTGAGGTCTTTCCTTCGCCGGTGCGAGCACGCTTTCGCGCGCGCGACTCGAGGAACGTAAGCGCCGTGCTCGCCGCCGAGCGCACGCTCTCGCTCGGCAACCTGGTGCCGAGCGCCGCGAACGCACGCTCGATGGCGTCCCACGCACGCTCGGGGTCCGCCTCGGCCTGATGTACCCACGCGATCCGACCGAGCGTCTTCGCTCGCACGGCGTTGCTCTTCGCCTTCGCGAGCGCCGACTCGAACGCGGCTCGGCTCTCGTGCAAGGCGCCGAGGCGGAGGTAGGCCTCGCCCGCCGCGCTGAAGTGCTCGGCGCCGAGCTCGATGCGCGCATGCGACGCGGCGTCGTTCGCTTGCTTGAAGAAACGGAGCGCGCGCTCGTTGTCGAACCGATCGAGCACCGCGTGCATCGCGCGTGTCGCGGCCCGGAGCGACCGCGGCGGATCTTTCTCCGGCTGGCCTTCGGCGTAGTGGGTCGCCGTCGCGCAGAGGTTGTCGACGGACTCGTCGCCCGTCGCCTCCAGCGCTTCGGCGACCTGTTGATTCAGCTCGCGTCGCTGCGCATCGCCGAGACGCTCCGACAACATCTCGCGCAAGCTGTCGTGCACGAAGGCATAGAGCTGTCGATCGACGCGCTCGAGCAGCCCCGCCCGCTTCGCCGCGGAGATCGCGTACTGCAGATCGTCGGGCGAGAGGCCGGTGACGACGCTCAGGAATTCGAGGTCGAACGACCTGCCGATGATGGCCGCGGTCTCGAGGACCCGCTGCGTCGCGACCGGCAGCTCTTCGAGACGCCTGCCCAAGAAGGCGAGCGAGCCTTCCGGCAGCGTGACCTGATCGGCGCGCCCGACGTCGACTTGCCACATTCGTCCGTGAGGACGAAGCACGCCGCCGTCGAGGAACGCGCCCAGCACCTCGAGCACACCGAGCGGAGTTCCGTCCGCCATCGCGTGGATGCGACGGATGAGCGCGGGCTCGTCGCACGGCGCGCCGAGGTAGTCGTTCACGATGAGCGCGGTCTGGTCCTCCCCGAGGCGACCAAGCTCGAGGATCGAGCAGCGCGCGGCGCTCGCCGTGACGAACTTGTCGAGAGTCGAGATCTCACCCGCTCGCTCGTGCGCCGAAGCCGCGACACGTGTCGCGAGGATGAGCACGATAGGCGCTTCCGCAAGTCGATAGGCGATACGGAGCAGAGCACCAGCGCTCGTCGGATCCATCCATTGCGCATCGTCGACGATGAGCACGAGCGGACCGCTCTGCTTGGCGAGACGAATGATGATCTCTGCGGCGGCTTCGGGCAGCGTGTCGGACGCGAGCTCCGCGGAGACCTCGGGTCCAAGGACGGCGCGGAGCTTCGGCGCGACCAGGGTCGCGACGGGAGCGAGGTCCGCCGCCGCCTCTTTCAACGACTCATCGCTCGGCGGCGCCGCGCTGAGCGCCGTGCGAACGCCGCGATCGATCTGGGTCTCGAAGATCCGCCTGAGAGTCGCGAGCGGGGCGTCCTCGCGCTGCGCACACACGTGCGAGACGCTCAGGCGATCGCTGCGGAGCTCCTCGGCGAAGGCGTCGACGAGCCTTGTCTTACCGGCGCCGCGAACGCCGCGGACGATGACGGCAGCTCCGGCGTGGGCCACGCGATCACCCCGGCGCAGCGCATGGCTGATCTCACGGAGCGACGCGAGCTCGAGGTCCCGGCCGATGACAGGCTTCGCGCGGTGCGTGACGCCGTACGCCTTGGGTCCTCGCGGCGAATGGCCGTGGGTGATCCGCTCGAGGTCCATCGCGACGGCGTCGGCTTCGGGATAGCGCTCGTCGGGGCTCTGCTCGAGAAGGCCTGCGACGACGTCCGCCAGCGCGGGCGAGACACCAAACGCGATGAGCTCCGCCCTCGCCTCAGCGCCCATCGGCGCGCTGCGCTCGGGAGAAGGAACGTGGGTGAGGCACTCGAAGAGGACGCGACCGAGCGCGAAGAGGTCTGCGCGTCCATCCACGCGACCGGGCATCACGAGCTGCTCGGGCGCCGCGTAGGCGACCGTCCCGGCCGTCTCGTCGCGGCCGGCATGCTCGATCGGCGTCGCGAAGCCGAAGTCGACGAGCTTCATCTCGCCGCTCGTGGCGTCCACGATGATGTTGCGCGGCTTGACGTCGCGATGGACGAGCCCAGCCGCATGCACGGCGCTCAAGACGTCGAGCAGCTGGCGCGCGATGGCGATCGTCGTCTCTTCGTTCGGCGAGCGCGACTTGAGTCGCTCGGCGAGCGTCTCCCCCTCCACGAGCTCCATGACCAGATACGGCAGCTCGTCGACCTGCCCGACGTCGAGGACCTCGGGGAGGCCTGGATGGCGCACGCGCGCGAGCGCGACCGCCTCGCGGTAAATCCACTTCGTCCAACGGGCGCGGACATGCGGCAGCTTCACCGCGCACTTCACCGAGCCCAATAGCGCGCGGTAAACGGTCGAGTGGGCTCCCCGTCCTAGCTCCCCCTGAATTTCTATCCCCGGAATTCGCGGGGTTGCACTCGAAATCACTACCTCTGCAGGATACTCAGGTCACGTCGAAGAGGAACGCGAATCCACCTGAATTCACGGAATGGGATGGATTCGAAGCGTGGGTGACATGTGCGAAACGAACGGCGAGTCGCCAAACGCAAGCGGCCTTGCGGGAGCGATCGCTTTCGCGACGTAGTATCCGTACTGAGCGAGCCACAGAGGCGTAATGTCCGCGAATACAGGCTCTCGCCCCACCCGCGCCAGCGTGGGCGAGCTGGGCGGACGAGCATCCGCGCCTGAGCGCGCAGCGCAAATCGGCGCATGGGCGGGGTTTGGGGCGGAGCCCCATCGAGAAACGTGCCCATGGTCGAGCCAGCTCTTCAGGATGCCGTGGCGCTCGTGAGGCTGGTAGTGATCGAGATGATCGCCCGGCGTCGGCGCCGCGACCATTCCAACTGCTAACGATGGCGCGCTGATCGGCTCTCCCCAGAGGAAGGCGAGCAGCTGTGTGGCTTCGCGCGCGGCGTCCGTGAGCGCATGCCGCGCATCGCCGGCGGCGGAGAAGCCGTACACGAGCGGCGCGGTCGCCGACGCCGGAAAGCCAAAGACGCCTGCGACGTGGGGGGCGCTCGGCTCGTCGTCATCGAAGGAATAGGCGCGCCACTCGTACGACGACGATCGATCGAGCCCGGCAGCGCCGAGATCGAGATCGATCCGTCGCGGCTGGAGGTCGCCGTACCACGCGCCCAAGACGCGGTCTCGCTCCACGAGCTCGCGATGGGCGCGCGCGCAGGCGTCCGCCCACGTCACGTGAAGCGCGACGCCATTCGAGCGCGCATACCGCCAGCGCGTTGGCTCGGGGCTCTCGGGAAACAGCTCCGCGTGAGAGTGAATCCCATGGGACTCGCCCTCTGCGGTGAGGACGCGCCACGCCTGCTGCTTCGTGATCGCTTCCATCACGGCGGCGCGCTCGAAGAGCTCGAACCACGCGCGCTGGCCGGTTTCGATCGCTCCGCTGGGAGCGGGGACTACGCTCGCGGCCGAGCCTGTGATCTCCTCGCCGCTCGGATGAACGGCAGAGACGCCCGCACGCTCGATCGTCATCCCGTCGGCGTCGATCACATCGCCGACGACCTCGGGCGAAGACCAGCCCTCAGGCAGCCGAGGTGTGGAGCGCTTGGTTGGGTTGGCTACCATCTCGTACGTCCTTCTCGTGCAGCGTGGCGATGTCGGAGCAGAAGCGACCGAAGAGCTCCATCGACGTGAGCAGCGTCTCACGAAGCCGAGGCAGCTTCCGCGGATCGCCGACCAGATCGTCGATGCAGCCGAGCGCTTCTTCCACGTGCTCCTTGTCGAGCTCGGCGTGGTTCGCCACGACCGACAGCGACGAGCTCGGGATTCCGCAGCGCTCGTCGAGGAGCTTGATCCACTCGGGACCCATCACGACGGTGAAGTGCTCCGCGAACAGGATGTACGCGAGATAGAGATCGGGGTCGGTGTCGATCGTCTCGAGGATGAACTCGACGAGAGCACGCATCCCCGGCGTCACGCTCGCGGTCACGGCCGGCATCTCGGCGGTCTGGGTGAGCGACTCGAGATCGCTCTCTGCCCATTCGTCGTGGCCATCTTCTTCTTCGAGCTTGTGGGCGAAGTGCCGCGCGAGCGGCTCACGATGAAGGGCCGCCGCGTTGTCGCGTGCTCGGCGCAGGCAGATCGGGGTGTGGCTGATGAGGTAATGAATGTTCGTCAGGTAGTCTCGTACGCAACTCACATTGACGAGACCGTCCTCCGCCATGCGAAACAGGCGATGGGACCGACATTCCTTCGCGAACGTTTCAATCTCGATTCTCAGTGCGTCGCCAATCATGGAGCTCTCCTGGTTCGAAAGAATCGGACGGCATGACCCCCATCGTTCATGGGGGTCACACCATCGCCGTGGATCAGAGCGTGGAGCGTGCGAATTTCTTCATGACTGCCTCCTCATGGTTGTTGCTTTGCTGGATCCCGGCCAAAGGCTGGGACGTTCACGAACTGCCGCCGAAAGACTGCCTCGGCGTCCCTGTTCGTAAATTTGGTGAGGCGGACAATCGCGCCCCAACGCTCCGAGTTGATCATCGCCGTGATCACGAACCCGGAGCTCAAGAGGACGCGAATCATCGGGACGTTCGCGTTCGACGTCTCGACCTCCCACCTCGCGATGTTGCGGTTCGACGAGAGCGCCGCGTGAAGCACGTGCTGGTACTCGGTCGAGAACCCTCGCTCGCGCAGCTCCGGCAGGATCGCGAACGAGCGGAAGTAGTACGTTGACCAGTCCGTGGGCTGTCCCACGCAGATGCCGAGCGTCTTGCCGGCCGCGTTCCGGAGCACGAGGACGTCGAGCTCTTCGCAGAAGCGCTGCTTGGCCTCGGTCATCGGCTCGACGAGGAACCGATCGGAGACGTCACCGAAGATCGAGCCGTAGTGCTCGGCCATGAAGGCGGTGGCGTCCTTCCATGTACCTACATCTATTGTGACGCCCTGAATCGTCACCGGCAGCGCGTCCGCCCAGTCGAAGTCCCAGAGGCGCTTCGACATCGTGCCCGCGCTGCGAGCCGTCGCGATCGTCGTGGAGACCGGAGAATCGGTGCTCGCCTTCTCTGCGTTCTGCTTCATGCCCATCGGGTACCTTCGAGCGACCGATCGGGCCAAGATTTGTGAATCGATTTCCCCGATTATCTCGGTTGTGTCGGTGTCTATCTTTATGGATATAGCATTACGTTCGCATGGGCTAATTTCCGCAGCGTTCGTGAGCTCGAAGGACGAGCCTCTCGACGCAAATCATCCCGATTGTGCGGCGACATCGCCCATTTGTGCGCTCTACTGAACGTGCGCATGTCTGCGGCACCTTCGAGACGCGTCGGCCCTTCCATCGCAGCCACCTCGGTGCTCCCGCGCCTGCTGCTCGTCGAGGACGACGACAACTTGCGGCCGGTGCTCGTGCGCTCGCTGCGAAAGCGATTCGAGGTCGTCGCGCTCACGGACGGCGCCGACGCCGCCACGCGCATGATCACCGATCGCTTCGACGTCGTGCTCGCGGATGTCCACCTGCGCGGGATGAGCGGGATGGATCTCTTGAAGGCCGTACGCACCCACGATCTCGACGTGCCTGTGATCTTGATGACCGGCCTTCCGGATCTCGACGGCGCGATCGCCGCGATGGATCTCGGCGCGCTCACGTACATCAAGAAGCCGTTCGATCCGGCCGTGCTCGACGCTGCGCTCGATCGCGCGACGAAGCTCGCGGCGCTGGCGCGTGCGAAGCGCGACGCGATCTCCGCAGGCATCGGCTCGGGCGTGGCCGCGTCGGGCGAACGCGCCGCGCTGACGGCCAGCTTCGAGCGCGCGCTCGAGACGATGTGGATCGCGTTTCAGCCGATCGTCGATGGTAGTCCGGCGACCCCCAAAGGCGCCCACCGCACGATCGGTTACGAAGCGTTGATGCGTTCGGTCGAGCCGACGCTGCCGAGTCCCTCCGCGATCCTGGACGCCGCCGAGCGACTCGACCGAGTTCACGATCTCGGTCGCACCGTCCGTGAGAAGACCGCCCACGCGTTCACTCACGCGCATGATCGAACAGGCGACGCAGATGGAGACGAGGGCCCGCTCCTCTTCGTCAATCTCCACTCCGCCGACTTGATGGACGACGACCTCTTCGACGCGGAGGCTCCCCTCTCCCGCCTCGCGGGCCGCGTGGTGCTCGAGATCACCGAGCGCGCGGCGATCGCCGATGTCTCGGACGCACGCGATCGCGCCGCCGAGCTTCGCCGGCGTGGCTTCAAGATCGCGATCGACGACCTCGGCGCGGGCTACGCCGGGCTCACGAGCTTCGCGACGTTCGAGCCCGAGCTCGTCAAGCTCGACATGTCGCTCGTGCGCGGCATCGAGGCGTCGAACATGAAGCGCCTCATCGTCGGCCGCATCGCCGGCCTTTGCCACGACCTCCGGATGCGCGTCGTCGCCGAAGGGATCGAGACGAAGGAGGAGCTCGCATGCATGACCGATCTCGGCTGCGACTACCTTCAGGGCTACTTGCTCGGACATCCGGCGGAGATGCGCCGGCCCAGCAAATACCCCTGGACGTGAGGAGCTCGTACTCCGCTCTCGGGGCGAACGCGCGGAGCGAGTCTTCGAGCGACTAGGCCGTCTCCGCGCGCTCTTTGTGCGAAAGAGAGCGCTTTTGTTGGCGCTCGCTCACGACGTCCGACGCGAGCTTCGTTCGGACGAGACGAAGCGGATGCTCGACGCCCTTCACCGTCGTCGTGAGCGGCGCGACGAGGTGAAGCTTCGCCTTGTCCGCGGCGGGCAGGCGCTCCCACACCTCTTCTTCGAACACGATCTCACCCGACTCCGCGCAGTGCTGGACGCGCGACGCGCAGTTCACCGTCTGGCCGAAGTAGTCGATCGCGTCGTTGGCGGTGACGACGTAGCAAGGACCCGCGAAGAGCCCGAGCTTGATGCCGGTGAGCTCGCCGTTGTCCGCGTCGACGCGAAACGTCTCGAACGCGTGAAGGCACGCGATCGCCGCGCGCACGCAGCCGATCGGCTCGATGAACGCCGCCATGATCGCGTCGCCCATCGTCTTCACGACCGCGCCGCCGTGTGCGTCGATGACCTTACGGAGCACGTCGAAGTGATCGTCGACGAGGCGAAACGCCGCCGCGTCGCCTGCGCGCGTGTAGAGCGCGGTCGATCCGGTCAGATCGCTGAAGAGGATCGCGCAACTCGCCACCTTGAGCGGCGTGCTCGGCTTCAGCAGGTCCTTCGAGAAGAAGCGACGGAACTCGCTCATCGTCGTGACGATGTGCGCGGTGGCCGCGAGGCTTGCGTAGCCGAGGCGCTCGATCTTGACGTGCAGCGGCTCGGCGGTGGCGTTCTCGACGATCACGCTCCCGCCGGCGGCGATCGCGAGCTCGCTCGGGACGAACGTGTCGCCGTTCACGAGCTTCACGCGGGTCTCTTTCGGGGCGTCTTCGCCGCCGACCTCGATTGACGCGATCGCGCCGCCGCGCGCGAACAGGCGATAGCGGCCCGCCTCGCTCGGCGCTTCGAGCGCGCGCGTCTTCTTCTCGTCGACCACCGACTGCACGACGACGTGCGGCGTACGCCATGGGCCGCCGATGCAGAACATCTGGTTCGTGACCTCACGCACGCTCGGATGCGGCACGAACGTCGCCTCGACCGCGCGATCGAGCTCGATGCCGTACGAGAGGTCGCAGAGCTGGCAATGACTCGCGTCGCCGACCTCGGAGAGTGACAGCACCTGATCGTTCGCCGTTCGGCAGCTCGGACAGACGAGCGCCCACCGCAGCTCGACGAGCCCGAGCGTCACCGCATGGAGGAGCGCACGGAGCATCTCCCGTTGATCGAGCCCATGCTCGTGCGCGAGCTCGAACGGACGGATGCGCACGAGATCGGCGTCGGGTCCATTTCGAATGAGCTCGATGATCGTCTTGATGACCTTGCGATCGAGGTCACGCTTCATGAGCTCGCGCTCGGCGAAATCGAGCCGCTCTTCGTTCGCCGGCGACGTGGGCTTGAGAAACGGGCTCGGCGCCTTGTCGCGAAGATGCGCGTCGATCGACTCCGCGAGCTTCGACATGTTCGCGACGATGCGCTTGCCTTGAATCTCTGCGACCGGTTTCAGCAGCCAGTGCCGCGGCTCGAGCTCGAGGCGATACGTGACGCGCGTGCCGCCGTCCGGCGCGGGATCGAGCTTCAGCCCGAACGTGTACGAGCGGAGCGGCCCCGACCGCATTTTTCGGTAAACGCTGAAGGATTTGTTGAGCGTCCACTCGAAGGGAGCTTCCTCGTAGCTCATCGTGAAGCCGCCGGCCTTCGCCTCGACGACGAACCGCGCGCTGCTCTTCGCGTCCTTCTCGATCGGCTTGTAGACCGCGCCGCTGCTCATCAAGAGGCGGTTGGCCCGATCCGTATCCGTAATGAGGGGCCACACGTCGGCCGCAGCCGATGAAAGCGAAATGGTCGAAGTGACGACAACCACGGACCCCATCCAAAGAGGAAAGTACCACTATACTGACTCTCGTGCTCACGCCTGGGCAGACCATTGACCGCTACGAGCTAATTCGTCGGATCGGCGAAGGCGGGATGGCCCATGTGTGGGCCGCGCGGCCTCAAGCCCCGAGCGCGCCGGCGCCCGGGCTGCAGCTCGTTGCCCTCAAGATCCTCCACTCCCGCTTCGCGGAGGACCCGAGCTTCCGCGCGATGTTCCTCGACGAAGCGCGCATCGTGTCGTCGATCGAGCATCGCAACGTCGCGCGCGTGTTCGAGCTCGGCGAGAAGCAGTCGTTGCTCTACCTGGCGATGGAGTACGTCGACGGTGAGTCGCTCTTCTCGCTGCTCGCGCCGCAACGCACCGTCCCCGTCCCGATCGCGCTCAAGATCGCCGCGGAGGCAGCTGCCGGCGTTCATGCCGTTCACGAGCTCGTCGACGCACACGGGCAATCGCTTCGTGTCGTGCATCGAGACGTGTCTCCGCACAACATCCTGCTCTCCACGTCCGGCGACGTGAAGCTCATCGACTTCGGCATCGCGCACGCTCGTGACCGCGCCGCCGCGACGACCGACGTGAGCGTCGTCAAAGGAAAGGCGCGCTACATGGCGCCCGAGCAAGCACGCCGTGAGGCGCTCGGTCCCTTCACCGACGTGTTCGGGATCGGCGCCACGCTCTTCCGCATGATCACCGGTCGTGCGCCCTACGCGATGGAGAACGACGTGCAGACGATGCAAGCGCTCATCGCGAATGCGCCGGCCACGTCATCGCTTCCGGCCGATCTCCACGAAGACGTGCGCGCGGTCATCACGCGCGCGATCGCCCCGAACGTGCGCGATCGGTTCGCGACGGCGAAGGAGCTCCACGATGCCTTGGCGGCGCTCGTCGCGCGTGAGTACTTGCCTCCCGACATCGGCAAGTTCGTCGCGTCGAACATGACGAACGAGGCGCGCGCGCGTCATGTGGAGCTGATGGGTACGCCGCGCGTCGATCTTCCGCTCCCGACCGGTCCCGACGCGGTGATGACGTCGCGTCCCCCTGCCCTGGCGTCGGGCGCGCCTGCCGTGATCGATACGAGCGTGCTCGGCGGCCAGCTCAGGACCGCCCCGATGCCCGCGCGGGATCCGATCCCCAACCTCGTCGTGCCGCCGCAAGCACCCGCGCAGGAACGACCGACCGACTCGATCATCGAGTCGCTCCACGATCAACAAGAGGCGCTCCGCTTCGAGCACGAACGCCGGCTCGACGACGAGGAGCGCGCGCGCAGCTTCATGGACGTCGGCGCCCTCGCCGCGCAAGCACGCGCCGTGATGCAGTCCTCGCCCGACCACGTGCCAGGCAAGGGTGGGTCGAAGGAGGCGCAGCCGAGGCCCGGCGCGCAGAAGAAGAGTCAGCTCGAGCTCGCGGTGCCGACGCGCGCCGAGCGCGAGCGCGCTGCGAGGCCCGGTTTCAACACCGCCAAGGCGATCAAGATCGCGATCGCGGCGACCGTGGTCATCGGGATCGTGATCGGCGTCATGCTCCTCGCGCCCCGCCTCGCACGCGAGCGAGCGATCTCGACCGCGCGTGAGGCAGGGATCCTCCTCAAGGTGGGCCGCACCGGAGTCGGCTTCGACGGCGTCACGTTTCGCGACGTGAAGATCGAGGCGATCCGCCTCCCGATGACGGCGACCGCGGACGAGATCACGAGCTCGCTCTCGGGATCGGAGATGCGCATCCTCGGCCTCGACATGCGCCTCAAGGGAAAGCCGGCCGACATCCAGGTCGCGCTCGCGAGCTTCCTCGCCGACAACCGCTCACGCTTCGCGGGCTCACCGTCGTCACCACGGCACATCGCGATCGTGAGCTCGCGCATGACCTGGAGCGACCTTCGTGGCGAAGGCTCCGAGCTGTCCGCCGGAGACATCGGGGTCGAGATCGACTCGCGAGGCATCGGCAGCGAAGAGGTGAAGGGCACGCTCGGTCGCTTCGACATCAAGGTGCCTGCCGAGGGCGCTCCGCACGCGGCGAGCGACCCGCCGGGCTCGGACAAGAAGACGACCGTCTTCGGGCCGTGGTCTGGATCGTTCGAGCGGAGCCCCGGGAGCGCGCGTGCACGGCTGCTCTTCGATCCGAATCGCCTCGACGGGCCGAGCTTCCTCGTCGTGTGGACGAAGGCCGGCCAGGGGCAGACCGAGATCACGATGAAGATCCCGCGGACGCCGTTCAAGTCGCTCGGCGTGAGCCCCGTCGACTTCGGTCTCCCGACCGACGACAGGTCCGAGATCGACATGAACATGCACGGGAAGTTTCCCGCCGTGCAGGGCAACGCGGAGCTGAAGGGCGAGATCCTCCTCGCGAACATTCGTCCTCGCACGCTGCGCGGCCCGGTCGACATCCGGCTGGATGTCTCGGCGGCGGGTCCCGTCGGAAAGCCGCTCGAATTCGACAAGACGACCGCGTCGCTCGGTCCGTTCGTCGCGTTCGTGAACGGCACGATCCAGCCAAGCGATCACGGCGTCCGCGTCGACGCGACGTTCCGGACGATCCCGATGGCCTGCTCGAAGGTGGCCGCCGCCGAAGCGAAGACCTGGGGGCCGCTCGCGGCGACCCTCCAGGCGCTCGGCCAGACGACCGGCGCCCTCCGCGTCACGGGCAACGTCAACGCGTCCGGCACCGTAAAATACGACTCGGAATCGCCGGAAGACGCGCACATCGACTGGCTCACCAAGGAGACCTGCGGCGTCTCGATCTTTGGCCTCTGACCTACTTTGGCCTGTGATCGCCGTCGGGCCGCGTGGTATGAGAGCCGGCGTTATGCGTGGATTTCTTCAACCCGCCCTCAAGAACGTTCCCACCGAAACCCAGACGGCTTTCACGAGCCTCTCACGTCACCGACGTGTTCACCTCGCCGAAGCTGCGCAGACGACCCTCGTGAAGGCGTCGCAGTGGGCGCGCGGCGAAGCCGTCCCCGCGTCCGTCGCCGAAGCGCTCGAGAAGCAAGTCGCGGCGCACATCGCGAAGAAGAAGAGCTGATCGGGGTTTGGGGGTGAAGCCCCCATCGGATCGCTCGCTGGTCGCGGATCGTCGACGAAACAAAACCTGAAAGCCCGAAGCGCAGGCGCGCGACGGGCTTTTGGTGTTTTTATCTCGTCCGGCTCGAGGGGCTAGCCGTTCTTCTTCGCGAACTCGTTCATGAACGAAGCGAGCGCCTCGCACCACGCGAGCTCCGCGGCGTTGTAGATCGACGCGCGAATGCCGCCGACGGCGCGATGGCCCTTCAGGCCGATCATGTTCTGCTTGGTCGCCTCTTTCACGAACGTCTCCTCGAGCTCCGGCGTGGGCAGTCGCCAGACGACGTTCATGATCGATCGCGACGCCTTCTCGACCGGACACGTGTAGAAGCCACCCGAGCCGTCGATCGCGCCGTAGATCGCTTGCGCCTTCTTCTTGTTGCGCTCTTCGATCTTCGCGACGCCGCCGATCTCGTTCTTCAGCCACGTGAGCGTGTTGCGAACGAGGTAGATGCCGAACGTGGGCGGCGTGTTGTAGAGCGACTGGTTCTCTGCTGCGGTGCGGTACTGGAAGATCGTCGGGATGTCCTTGCGGCCGCGCGCGGTGAGCTCTTTCTTCAGCGCGACGATCGTGACGCCGCTCGGTCCGATGTTCTTCTGCGCGCCTGCGTAGATGAGATCGAACTGGGACGCGTCGATCCGACGACCGAGGATGTCGCTCGACATATCGCAGACGACGGGGACGCCGTTGCCACGCGGGAACGCTGTCTCCGCCGTGAGGCCGTACTCCACGCCGTGGATGGTCTCGTTGCTCGTGACGTGGAGGTACGCCGCATTTGTCGTGGTCTTCAGCTCCTCTTGCCGGGCGACGCGCACGTAGCTCTTGTTCTCGCCACGCGTGGTCGCGGCGACGTGCGGCTCACCACCGCCGATCGCCTTCATCGTCTTGGCCTCGGCGACGGCCTTCTCACCCCACGCACCGGTGACGACGAAGTCCGCCGTCTTCCCTGCCTCGAGGAAGTTCATCGGGATCTGCGCGAACGCCATCGACGCGCCGCCCTGCACGAAGAGGACATCCCACGTGTCGAGGGGCGTGCCGAGCAGCTCCGCGACGAGCGCCGTCGCCTCGTGATGGACCTTCTCGTAGACCTTTCCGCGATGACTGTGCTCCATGATGCTCATGCCGGAGCTCTCGAAATCGAGGAGCTCCTCGCGAGCACGCTCGAGCGCGGAGAGAGGAAGGGCCGCCGGACCTGCGTTGAAATTCATCGCACGCGTCATGGTTCTGTGAGGCACACTCTACTCCTTTTCGCCGGGTTTATGAGCCGAAACCCCGCCTCGCCGAGGGGTCGAGACGCGTTTATGGTCGTGCCTCCTCGCACCAAGAGGGAGTATGCTGCGCCGCGTGAAAAGGAAGCACCTCGTGCTCTCTTTCGGCGTCGCAGCCGGTGCGATCGTGGCGTCCTCCGTCGCGTTCCTCGGCTGCAATGGCAAAGCAACACGTGCAGAATGCACGGAGATGCTCGATAAGTATCTCGACATGACGATCGCCGGTGAGCCAGGCCTCGCCGATCTTCCGCCGGCCGAAGCGAGGGCCGCCCGAGAGATGAAGAAGGCGCTCCGCAAATCGGAGCCGAGCTACGCACGCGTCGAAGGACAGTGCGAGACCGAGATCTCGAAGAGTGAATATCGCTGCGCAATGAAAGCCCCTACCCCGGAGACGTGGCAAGCATGCATCGACTAATCAAGACAACGTGTCTTTGCTTTTTGCTCCTCGCCGCGATTGGCGCGGCCGGAGCCGCTTGCGGAGGCAAGAAGAAGGCAGACGATCCGTCGAAGACGAAGGCCGACGGTGAAGACGGCGGCGAGGGCGAAGAGGCGAAGGGCTCCGGCGACGGCGGCGCAGGCGCAGAAGGTCCGAAGAAGGACGTCTGCGTCGGGTTCGACATCGGCAACCTCGAAGACCTGCTCGCCAAGAGCGACTGCGAGACCCCGAACACGAAGCCGAGCGATCTCCAGGCGCCCGAGACGAAGGGCAAGCTCGAGGTCACGGCGACGGCGAGCCCCACGCGCGTGGCGCCAGGCGGCAAGATCGACCTGCTCGTCACGTTCGCGAACAAGACGAAGGAGCCGATGACGCTCAACTTCCGCATCGATCCGGTCGGTCGCTTCGAGACCGAAGCGTACGAGACGCCGAAGGTGCCAGCGCCGAAGCCCGAGAAGAAAGCCGACAAGGGCAAAGGCGGCGCCGACGCCGGTGCACCCGAGCCGCCGCCGCCTCCGCCTCCCCCGCCGCCGCTCACGAAGCGCGTCGACATGCCGGCAGGCAACCCGCCTCCGCCGCCGAAGGGTCATTCGGCCCCGCCGCCGGCCGAAGCGAAGGTCGCGCACGTGACGATCGCGCCGAACGGCTCCGCGCGCGTTCGTGTCCCGTGGGAAGCCGTGAAGATGAAGTGGGCGCCCGAGAAGGTGCGCGGCACGGCGATCGAGAAGGGTTACCCGCGCGTGCCTGCAGGGCCGCTTCCGAAGGGCAAGTACACGATCAAAGTGGTCACGCCGCTGATTGGCATCTTCGAGGGTGGCGATCACGAGGTCAGCGCGCCGCGCGCCATGAGCAGCTCGAATCCCAACGAAGAGTCTTCGTCGTCTCCGTCGGAAAACGAAAACGAAGAAGAAGAAGCACCTTCGACGAAGGGCGCCTTTCGCGCCGTCTTCTTCGGCACGCCGCAGTTCGCCGTCCCGTGCCTCGACGCGCTCGCCGACGTGGCCGAGGTCGTCGCCGTCGTCTGCCAACCCGACAAGCCTCAAGGTCGCGGGCTCGAGCTCGCCGCTCCGCCGGTGAAAGAGCGCGCGATCGAGCTCGGGATCCCCGTCGTGCAGCCCACGAAGCTGAAGACCGGCGAGTTTGCGGCGTGGCTTCGCGACCAGAAGGTCGATGTCGCGCTCGTCGTCGCCTACGGTCGCATCTTGCCGAAAGACGTGCTCGAGGCGCCTCGCCTCGGGTGCGTCAACGTCCATGCGTCGCTCCTCCCGAAGTACCGCGGGGCGGCGCCGATCACGTGGGCGATCGTCCGCGGTGAGCCGGAGACCGGCATCACGCTCATGCAAATGGACGAGGGCATGGACACCGGCGCCATGCTCGAGCAGCTCAAGACCGAGATCGTCGCCGACGAGACCGCAGGCGAGCTCGCCGAGCGGCTCTCTGCGCTCGGCGCCCTCGCCGTTCGCAAAGGCCTGCCGAAGTACGTCGCGGGTGGCTACACCCCGATCGCGCAGGATCATGCGAAGCACACCGTCGCGCCGATCCTGAAGAAGGAAGACGGCCGCATCGATTTCACGAAGCCTGCACGCGTGATTCACGATCACGTGCGCGGGATGAGCCCATGGCCCGGCGCGTTCACCACGTCGCGCGGCAAAGGCCTGAAGGTGCACACCACCCACGTCACCGATCTCCCGTCGGGCGCGAAGAGCGCCGCGCCGGGCACCGTCGTGCTCGCCGACAAGTCGCGCGTGGTCGTGGCCTGCGGCGAGCGTGCGATCGAGCTGACGCGCGTGCAGCTCGAGGGCAAGAAGGCGATCAGCGCGAGCGACTGGTACGCCGGGCGCGGCGTCGCCGAGGGCGATGTGCTCGGCGGTCCCGCCGCGGCGAGCCCCAAGCCGTGACCCGACAAACCTGACAAACGGCTGACAGGCAAGACGCCCGAACGGCGGCGCTTCCCACGATTTCGACCCGTCCCGCCCTTTCCTTTTGCGGGCGTCCGCGCTTGATTTGTTCGCTTCCCGCCGAGCGATCCGTATGAGCGCAAAAAAGCCCAAAGCCAACGCGAAGACCACGACGCCGGGCTCTTTCCCCGGCGCGCTGCCGCTCCCCGCCGCGGCCGGCGGTGGCGATCCGCTCGCGCTCTTCCATCCGGCCGTCGCGGAGTGGTTTCGATCGGCGCTTGGTGAGCCGACGCGCGCGCAAGCGTTGTCCTGGCCGCACATCGCGGAGGGCAAGACCACGCTCTTGCTCGCGCCGACAGGCTCCGGCAAGACGCTCGCCGCCTTCCTCTCCGCGATCGATCGGCTCGCACGATCGCCCGAGCCAAGCGATCCGAAGAAGCGCCTTCGCGTCCTCTACGTGTCGCCGCTGAAGGCGCTCGCGGTCGACGTCGAGCGCAACCTGCGCGCGCCGATCGTCGGGATCGCCGCGATCCGAGGGGCCGATACCCCGATGGGCGCGCACAAGGCCGCGGGCGACATCGAGGCGAGGCTTCGCCGGATCGACGTGGCGGTGCGCACGGGAGACACGCCGCAGCCCGAGCGCACGAAGATGATTCGAACGCCGCCGGACGTCCTCATCACGACGCCCGAGTCGCTCTACTTGCTGCTCACGTCGTCGCAGCGCGAGATCCTCGGCTCCGTCGAGACGGTGATCATCGACGAGATCCACCAGATGGCGTCGAGCAAGCGCGGAGCGCACCTGTTCGTCTCGCTCGAGCGTCTCGAGGCGCTTCGAAGGTCGATCGGCGCGCCGCGAGGGCTCCAGCGCATCGGTCTTTCGGCGACGCAGCGCCCGCTCGAAGAGATCGCGCGCCTGCTCGGCGGCTTCGACGTCACCGCGTCGAAGAGCAAGAGCGCGAAGACGCAGGTCACGCCGCGTCCGGTCGAGATCGTCGACGCCTCGGCGAAGAAGGCGCTCTCGATCACCGTCGAGGTGCCGCCGCCGCTCGAACCTCATGCGATCGAGCTCGACGATCCGCTCACCGAGTCGGCCGACGAAGGCGACGGCGAGTCGCGAAGCATCTGGCCGCAGGTGCACGCCCGTCTCGTCGAGCGCGTCCGCGCCGCGCGGTCGACGATGATCTTCGTCAACAGCCGCCGCCTCGCCGAGCGCCTTGCCACCGCGCTGAACGAGACGGCGGAAGAAGAGATCGCGCTCGCGCATCACGGCTCCGTCGCGAAAGACACGCGGCGGGCGATCGAAGAGCGGCTGAAAGCAGGCAATTTGCCTGCGATCGTCGCGACGTCGTCCCTCGAGCTCGGCATCGACATGGGCGCCGTCGATCAGGTGATCCAGGTCGAGGCGCCGCCGTCGGTCGCGTCGGGCATCCAGCGCATCGGACGCGCGAGCCATCACGTCGGCGGCGTCCCTTCGGGTGTCCTCGTGCCGAAGCACAAACACGATCTGCTCGCCTGCGCCGCCGCGTCGGCAGGGATCGAAGACGGCGACGTCGAGGCGACCTACTACGCACGCAACCCGCTCGACGTGCTCTCGCAGCAGATCGTCGCGATCGCGGCGGTCGGGATCGCAGGCGTGCGTCCAGCTCCGGCGAGCCCCGGGAAGAAGAAGCGGCGAGCAAAGGTCGATGACGATCGACCCGTCGAGACCGACGTCGAAGAGCTGTGGGCGCTCGTGCGCGGCGCGGCGCCGTTCGCCGATTTGCCGCGCGCGAGCTTCGACGGGCTGCTCGACATGCTCGCCGGGCGATACCCCAGCGACGAGTTCGCGGATCTACGCCCTCGCATCACCTGGGATCGTTCGGGCGGAAAGATCACGCCGCGCGCCGGCGCCCAGCGTCTCGCGATCTTGAACGGCGGCACGATCCCGGACCGCGGTCTCTATGGCGTGTTCTTGAAAGACGACGCGGCCACCGACGGCGAGGTCGCCAAAGGATCGACGAAGGGCAAGCCCTCACGACGCGTCGGCGAGCTCGACGAGGAGATGGTCTTCGAGCTCCGCGAAGGTGAGGTGTTCTTGCTCGGCGCGTCGTCGTGGCGCGCCGACCAGATCACGCGCGATCGCGTGCTCGTGACGCCCGCGGCAGGCATCCCGGGCAAGATGCCGTTCTGGCACGGCGACCGCGCCGGGCGCACCGTCGCGTTCGGCGAGCGCATCGGAAAGCTCGCGCGTCGCATCTCGGAGACGCCGCCACGCGAAGCGATCGCGATGCTGATGAAAGAGCATCACCTCGACGCGCGCGCCGCCGACGATCTCGTCCACTACGTCGGTGAAGAGACCAAGGCCGCGGGCACCGTCCCGAGCGACAAGACGATCGTGATCGAGCGCGTCCCGGACGAGCTCGGCGATCTTCGCATCTGCGTCCTCTCTCCCTTCGGCAGCCGCGTGCATGCGCCGTGGGCGATGGCCGCGCTCAAGCGCCTCCGCGAAGAGCGCGCCGGCGACATCGAGGCGGTCTGGTCCGACGACGGCATCGTCTTCCGCGTCCCTGGCGGCGAGGCGCCTCCGCCGGTCGATCTCCTCTTTCCGTCCTCCGAAGACGTCGAGGACATCGTCACGCGCGAGCTCGCCGGCTCCTCGCTCTTCGCCGCACGCTTCCGCGAAGCCGCGGCGAGGGCGCTCCTCTTGCCGCGGCAGTCGATCGGAAAGCGCACGCCGCTGTGGGCGCAGCGTAAGCGCTCGGCCGATCTCCTCGCCGTCGCCTCGCAATTTCCAGCGTTTCCGATCGTGCTCGAGACGTATCGCGAGTGCCTGCGCGACGCGTTCGATCTCCCGGGCCTCGTCGATCTGATGCGCGCGGTCGAGTCGCGCAAGGTGAAGATCTCGACGATCGACTCACCTACGCCCTCCCCCTTCGCGTCCTCGCTGCTCTTCGCGTTCGTCGGCAACTTCATCTACGACGAGGACGCGCCCGCCGCGGAGCGACGCGCGCAGGCGCTCACGATCGATCACGCGCAGCTTCGGGAGCTCCTCGGCGAGGTCGAGCTCCGCAAGCTGCTCGATCCGGAGGTCGTGCTCGAGCACGAACGCTACCTCCAGCGTCGCGATCGTCCGCTGAAGCACGCCGACGCTCTCCACGATCTCTTGCTGTGGCTCGGCGACCTCTCCGAAGACCACGCGGTGGGCCGCGCTGCGCCCGACACGAACCCGTCCGCCTGGATCGACGATCTGGTGGCGCAAAAGCGCGTCCTCCGCGCTCGCCTCCAGAGCGGGACACGCCTCATCGCGGTCGAAGACGCAGGCCGCTACCGCGACGCGCTCGGCGTCGTGCTGAAGCCCGGCCTCCCCGAAGCCTTCTTGGGCGAGGTGAAAGACGCGCTCCCGAGCCTCGTCGCGCGGCATGCACGCACGCATGGTCCGTTCACCGCGAAGCAAGTCGCGGCTCGATGGGGGATGGGCCTTCACGCGATCACGACCGCGCTCGACGGCTTGGTCGCGAAGGGCAAGGTCTCTCGCGGCGTGTTCCTCCCGCACGCGGCGGGGCGCGCTGCTGGGACGGACGCGGAGCCCGAGTATTGCGACGTCGAGGTGCTTCGCGCGCTCAAGCAGAAGACGCTCGCGCGCCTTCGCAAATCGATCGAGCCCGTGCCGAGCGACGCGTTCGCGCGGTTCCTCGTCGAGTGGCAAGGCGTCAACCCGCCTGCGCGGCACAGCGCGCGCCCGCTCGATCTGCTGATCAAGGTCATCGGCCAGCTCGAGGGCTGTCCCCTCCCCGCGTCCACGCTCGAGTCCGAGATCTTGCCGGCGCGCGTGCCCGGCTTTCGCCCGCACCACCTCGATCAGCTCCTCGCGTCGGGTGAGATCGTCTGGGCCGGCGTGTCGCCGCTCGGATCGAACGACGGCCGCATCGCGCTCTACACGACCGACCGCGAGGCGCTCCTCGCGACGCCGCAGATCGAAGATCCGCCGAGCGGTCCGCTGCACGTGAAGATCCGCGAGCTCTTCGCGCGACGCGGCGCCGTGTTCTTCGCCGAGATCGCGCGCTCGGTCGGCGGCTATCCCGGCGACGTCCTCGAGGCGCTCTGGGATCTCGTGTGGAGCGGCGAGGTCACGAACGACTCGCTCGAGCCACTTCGCAGCTTGGCGCGCGCAGCCGGTCGCGACCGCGCGAGCCGAGAAGGTGGCCGCCGTGCGGCGCGTCTCCCGCGGGGACGTGCGGCTGGACCGCCAGGATCGGAGGGTCGCTGGTCGTTGCGATCTTCGCGCTGGGATCGCGTCCCCTCCCCGACCGAGAAGGCGACCGCGACGGGCCGCGCGCTGCTCGAGCGGTATGGCGTCGTGCTTCGTGAGGCAGCCGGCGCCGAAGGACTGATCGGCGGGTTCGGTTACGTCTACGACGTTCTCCGCGCGATGGAAGAGCAAGGACGTGTTCGTCGCGGATACTTCGTCGCCGGACGCGGCGCGACGCAGTTCGCGCTGCCAGGCGCAGAGGAGCGGCTTCGCGCGCCGCGCCCGAAGAGCGATGACGACAAGGACGACGTCGTCGTGCTCGCGGCGACGGATCCCGCGAACCCGTACGGATCGCTCCTCCCTTGGCCGGAGAAGACCGGACGCGCAGCGCAGCGCGCGCAAGGCGCCCGCGTCGTGCTCGTGCTTGGACGTCTCGTCGCGTGGCTGTCGCGTGACGCGCACCACATCGCGACGTTCTTCGCGGACGACGAGCCGGCGCGCTCGCAAGAGAGCACGCACCTCGCGAAGACGCTCGCGAAGCTCGCGATCCTCGAGCGACGGTCCATCCTCGTCGCGACGGTGGACGGCGACCCCGCGCCCGAGAGCCCGTTCGCGACCGTGCTCGCCGCGCATGGCTTCGTCTCGCGGCAAGGAGCGATGGTGAAGCTTCCGCTGCAGAGCCATCAGCGCAACGTCGGGTTTGGACGGCGGAGGCTCGAGGCGATCGACGCGACGGTCGAAGACGATGACGACGAGGACGACCCGATGTTCGACGTCGGCATCGACTTCGATTTCGACGAGCCCGCTGCCGAAGACGCGAAGGACGCGAGCTCGGCCATGGTCTCGGGAGCCACGGACGACGCGGATCTGGGCGACGAGCGACCCTTCGAGCGTTAAGCTTCGAAGAGCAGCCCAGCGCCGCGCTCCATGCCCGAAGGCGACTCCTTACACAACCTCGCGTCGCGACTCTCGCCGGTCTTGCTCGACCGTGAGGTGACGTCGTTCTCGGCGCGTCGCATCGCCGACGACGCCGCGCGCTCGCTCGTTGGCAAGCGCGTGGTCGAGGTGCGCGCGAAGGGGAAGAACCTCCTCGTGCGGTTCGACGACCAGCGTGTGCTCCACATCCACCTCAAGATGGAGGGCCGCGTCTACGTCGAGCGGCCGCGCTCGGCGTTCTGGGCGCCACGTCCGGTCTCCCGCCACCCCGAGCTCCGCATGACGATGAGCGGCGGCGCGACCGTCGTCGGCCATCGCCTCCCCGTGTGCCGGCTGCTCACCGCCGCGGCCGAGAGGCGCGCGCCCGATCTCCAGCGCCTTGGCCCCGACCTCTGCGATGCCCAGTTCGTCGAGAGCGAAGCGCTTCAAGCCGAGGCCGTGCGACGACTCGTCGAGCTGGGCTCACGATCCGATGGGGGCTTCACCCCCAAACCCCGATCCAACATCACGATCGCGGAGGCCTTGCTCGTTCAACGCGCCGCGGCCGGCATCGGCAACGTGTACAAGTCCGAGGTGCTCTTCCTCGAGCGCGTCGACCCGCGCGCGCTCGTCGAGGCGCTCCCCGACGAGACGCTCCGGCGTCTCCTCGTTCGCGCCAGCGTGCTGCTTCGTCGAAACCTGAAGCGCGGTCCACGCACGACGCGCCCGACCCTCGGGAGCACGCGCCTCTGGGTGTACGGCCGGGCGAGCCGTCCATGCTTACGATGCGAGACCGGGACGATCGAGATGTTCAAAGAGGGCAGCTCGAGCGCCGCCTCGGGCCCGCGCTCGACGTACTTCTGTCCGAAGTGTCAGAATGAAGGCGCTCCGACGTGACGATGAGCCGCTTCGAACGCATCTTGGCCGAGCTGAAGACGGAGTTCCCGCGCTTCCGCATCCTGAAGAAGCGAACGAGCACGCTCCAGCGCGCCATCCACCTGGCGCTCGCCGCCGTCACGTTCGGGGGGCAACGCGTGTATCTTACACGCTATCATACCGTGCTGTTCGGCACGCTCTGGGTGCCCGACGCGTGGGACAAGATGAGCGACGACGACAAGTACATCTTGCTTCGTCACGAGCGGGTGCATCTTCGCCAGCGCGCTCGCATGGGCGACCTCGTGATGACGTTCGTGTATCTCGTCCCCTTCTTTCCGCTGTTCCTCGCGTATGGCCGGGCGAGGATCGAATGGGAGGCCTACATCGAGACGCTCCGCGCGACCGCGGAGGTGTACGGCGTCGCCGCCGCCGAGGAGCTGCGTCCGTTCATCAAGCAGCGCTTCGTCGGGCCGGAGTATGGGTGGATGTGGCCGTTTCCGAAGTCGATCGATCGATGGTTCGACGAGGCGATGGCGGACGTGCGCGCCGAGCATCACCCGTCGCCGTTCGTTTGACGCGAACCCCGCACATCAAGAGCACGTCGAAGTGCATCGCGTTGCACTTCGCGTGAAGGGATCACCGTGAATTTACGGCGAATCAGTGGCTTTTCCCCTCGGCCCGCCCGTTGCACTTGGGGTCTCTGGCAACGGCGAGTGAGCACGAGAGGGAGCAGAATCAACATGATGAAGAAGATGGCGGTGGGGTTGGTGTTGGCGGCAGCGACGTCGATGATGGGCTGTCACGCACAGGTCAAGGTGCAGGCGAAGGCCAGCACGCCGCCGCCCGCGAAGGTCGAGCCCGCGCCTGCGCCTCCGCCCGAGGAGCCGAAGGCCGGTGAGCAGATCGTGCTCCCCGACCAGATCGAGTTCGAGACGAACCAGGCGAAGATCAAGCAGACGCCGAAGACGCTCGAGACGCTGAACGCGCTCGCGGACTTGATGAAGAAGCATCCCCACATCACGAAGCTTCGGATCGAGGGGCACACCGACAACGTCGGCACCGACAAGCTGAACGACAAGCTCTCGAAGCAGCGCGCCGACGCGGTGGCGAAGTGGCTCACGCAGCACGAGGTCGAGACGCAACGCATGGTCACGTTTGGCTTCGGGGCGAAGAAGCCGCTCAAGCCGAACGACAGCAGCGAGAACCGCGCGCAGAACCGGCGCACCGAGTATTACGTCGACGAGGTCGACGGCAAGAAGATCGAAGGCGACGGCAAGAAGATCGAAGAGCCGGCGTCGGCGTCGAAGCCGGCCGAGAAGAAGGACGACAAGGCAGGCGACAAGAAGGTCGCCGGCAACTCGCCCGCGAACAGCAAGACCTGATCGCGGCCGCAGCGAAGATGACGACCCCACTCGGACGGTGAGTGGCGGGATACGAAGAAGAAGAAGAAAAAGAAGAAGAGAGAAGACGGGCGAAAGCCCATCGGGGCTCGTGGACGAATCGGAGGGAGACCGATTCGTCCACGGATCTTTTCCATCGTTCGAACGAAAAACCCCGCAAAATTCGCCAGAGTTGCGCATTTCGCTTGTCAGCGGCGCCCGCGAGCGATGCCATGCGAAGGTCATGGATCCCTGGGCACCGATTAACGGAATCTCGCTCGAGCGTTACGCCGAGCTCTCCGCCGAAGTCTCCGAAACACAAGACCCCGAGAAGCAAGCCGAGATCGTCACGAAGCTCGGCGTGCAGCGCGCGGATTGGGAAGCCGCAAAATCAGGCTGGACCGCGCGCATGCAAGACATGTCGCTGATGGGTCAGGTCGCGACGCGCTTCATGCCGATGTACCAGGCGGCGCTCGCGAAGAAGAGCGGCGGCACTCCGCAGGTGAGCTTCGAAGACTACGTCGCGATGAGCGGCGCGGTCCCCGTCATCGGCTACGAAGGGATGCTCCAACACTACAAGATCACGCCCAACCAGTGGACGATGATCGCAGGCGATTGGAACCAGAAGATCCCGACGAACCCGCAGTACATGCAGTACGGCATGCTCGTCACGCAGGAGTCTGCGCGCATTCGCGCCGGCGGTCAGCCAAAGCCGGTCAACATCGGCGCGCCCGCCCCAGCGGCGGCTGCTCCAGCGCCCGCTCCCGGTGGATTCGCGGCGACCACGCCGGCCGGTGTTCCGCCGGTCCCCGCCGCGATTGGTGGTTATGGCGGCGCGCCGCAGCAACCCATGATGGCGCCTCAACAACCGATGATGGCGCCGCAGCAACCCATGATGGGCCAAAACCCGTATATGCAGCAGCCGCAGCAAATGGGTTATCCGCAGGCCAATCCCTATTACGCGCAACAGCCTTATGCGGCCCAGAGCGCAGGCGCGCAAATGGGCAATGCGCTCAATGCGTTTGGCAATGCGTTTGGCTCCTTCGTCGAAGGTGCGGTGGGTGCGTTCGCGATTGGATCGCGCGTGATGGTGCGCTGGTCAGACGGCAATCGCTACCCTGGCACCGTCACCGCGTCGCAAGGCGCGCAAGTGCAGGTCGCCTTCCCCGACGGCCGTCAGGTCTGGGTCCCCCAGGCGTACGTGTCTCTTTGACGATGGGGCTCCGCCCCAAACCCCGCGCATGCGCCGATTTGCGTTTTGCGTAAACGGATCCCCCTTCGCGAAGACTCGCTCAGGGGCGCATGCTTCGCTTCACGTTGGGGCTCCGCCCCAAACCCCGCGCATGCGCCGATTTGCGGATCCGTTTGCTTGGGTTGCTTACTTGTTGCGCGCGTAGACTTGGACGCCCATACGACCGGCGCCCTTCGTGGCGGCGACGTCGAGCTTGTACGGAACGGCGAGTGGGAGGATCGGGCAGAGCGCGGCCTTGTCCTTGCCGATGACCGGCATCGCTTTGTCGCCTGCGCCTGACTTGCCGGCTTCGACGTTGAAGAGCGGCGGACCGTAGAGCTTCAGGTCGAGCTGCGAGACAGCGCCGGGCGGCGAGAAGCCGACGAACGTGTAGCAACGGTTCGGCGCGAGCGTGACCATCATCGAGAAGTGCTCGCCCTCTTTCAGGGTCGCGCGGCCAGGAGCGCCTTCCTTGTCCATCTTCGGCGCGACCTTCGCGGCTGCCGTCGTGATCGCGAGATCGATCGCGGTGTCGAGCGCCTGCTCCGTGAGCGCAGGGGTCGTGTTCGGAGGCGCAGTTCCTGCGTCGGTGGTGGTGAAGAAGGTCGGGCCGGTCGTGGCCGGACCTGCGTCGGCGGCGGCGACCATGCCTGCGTCGCCCGCCGCGATGGGCGCGGCCGCGTCCGAGCCCGCGTCCGGCGTCGTCGTGGGCGTGACGGGTGGATTTGGCTTCTTCGACGAGCACGCGGTGAACACCGTGACGACAGACAAAAGCGGGATGCCGATGGCGAGGCTCTTCAAGCTCTTTTGCATGGTGGGGACGCCTTATAACACGTCGACGTGGAGCGTCGCCCCACCGTCCGCCTTCGGCGTGATTCGGGCAGAAAGCTTGCGCCAAGGCCCATTTCCATCGAGCCGATCGGCCTCGACCATCCGCGCCGAGATCTCGACCAGCTCGTGCGATGGGTCGACCTGACGAAGCACCCCTGCCCCGTCGACGGCGACGAGCATCACGATCAGACGTCGTTTCTCGACCCCGCTCGACGCGTCGGTCGCGACCGTGAGGACGAAGAGCGCCTGATGAAATCCAGGGACGACCCGCATCAGGCCCGAGAGCACGGCGGTCGCCACCGGCAAGAAGATCGCCTTCGCCGGCTCGCGGACGCGCGTCGCGGGTGCGCTCGTTGTCGCTTGCTGTGGAGGGGACGACGCGGCCTGAGGTGGGCTCGACGGTGAGGGATGTGGAGGTGACGACGGATGCGGAGGCGACGACGGGGACCTGCCCGTCGCGGCGCCCGGAGGCGGCGTCGTCGTGCGCGCGCCGCGCTCTCCCTTCGGCGTCCGCGGTCCGTAGATCTCGCGGATCGGCGGCAGCGATCGATACGGCGCCGTCGGCGGCGATGAGCTCTGCTTCTTCGGGGCCGACGGAGGCGGCTGCGAGGGCTTTTGCTGCGGCGGATGCTGCGCGTGCGATCCCTCGCGCGGCGTGGGCGTCGTGCTCGAGGCGACGACGTTCGGCGGCGGAACCGAGTAGCGAGACGGATCCTCTTGCTGCGCGTCGCCTTCCCGCGGCCGCGGCGAGTCGAACAAGCCAATGAACGCGATCTCGTTGTCCGCTCGCGAGAGCACGACGCCTTCGCCGCGTGAGACGAGCACGCCCAAGCGCGCGAGCGCTGTCGCCTCTTCTTCGTCGATGTCACCGATCACGCTCATCGAGAGCTGAGGGACATTGCGCGACTGTCCTTCGCGGAAGATCACCTCCGAATGCGTGGCCGACGCGAGCGACGCGCGCCCGGCCCACGCCCAGCGAAGAATGCGATCTTTGACGACATAGCTGGCGATGATCTCGCCGTACCAGCGCCCGATCACATCTCCGCGCCGCGTCTCCCACGTGGCCATGCGCGAGACGGAGTCGTAGCGCACCATCTCGCCTCGGTCGGACCGTGCACGTTCGCGCTCCGCGAGCCGGCGCATGTCGCGCTGGAGCAGAAAAACGAGTCGCCGCGTCGCCTCGTCGAGGGGCATGTCGGTGCTGACAAAGCTATCGCGAACCGCGGACCGAGGCTCCTTCTCTACAAAAACGGCGCCCGCATCCCGTAAAGCCTGCGTCTTCCAGCGGGACCCGCCGGTGTTCTTCGCTTTCCAATCCCCGGCAAATCCTTGTACGGTAGCGACGTTCCCGGCAGACGGAAGGTCTGCGTCGGGCCCGGTCCGTCAGCCGCATCGACAGGTCGGGGCACGTTGTTCCTCCTAGGAGAATTGTCGATGTCCCTTTCGCCGCGCCGTACGATCTTCGCGCTCTGTATCTTCAGCGCGCTTCCGTTGCTCGTCGCCTGTCCGAAGAAGGATCCGCCGGTCGTCGACGCGGGGCCTCCGCCTCCGCCCGTCGAGGACACAGGCACGACGATGCTCGTGCCGATGGAAGAAGACTCGGGCGCGATGGACGCGGATGCCGACGCGAAGCCGAAGTACACCGGCCCCGCGGTGAACACGAACGTCGCTCGTCTCAAGCAGTGCTGCAACCAGCTCTCGATCCAAGCAAAGGCGATGGGCAGCTCGCCCGAGGCCGGCATGTTCAGCAGCGCCGCCGCGCAGTGCAACGCGATGGCCGCGCAAGCCGGCCCGACCGGCACGGCGCCCGAGCTCGGCGTCCTTCGTGGTCTCCTCGCGGGACGCACGATCCCGGCCGCGTGCGCCGGCTTCTGAGCGTCTACGCCTTGAAGTGATCGAACCCGCGCACGTCGAGAGGCGTGCGCGCTCCGTCCGGGCGCTCGATGAGCAGCGCGTGATCGCCTCGCTCCATCACGACGCCGATGCGTGAGAATCCAGGCGCCAGCGGCTCGGCCGAAGGCGACGTCGCGACGAGCGCGTAGTCTTCCCCACCGTAGAGCATCCACGCGAGCGGGTCGTCCGTACCGAGGAGCTCGCTCGCGGCGACGAGCGGAGCGGGCGTGAGCGCGCGAAGGCGAGCCTCCTCGAGCACGATCGTCACGAAGCTCGACTCGGCGATCCGCGACGTGTCGAGCGCGAGGCCATCCGAGACGTCGATCACCGCACCTGGCGTGTGCGCGAGGACGGCTCGGTCGCCTGCAGAAGAGCCTCGACCGAGCGAGGCCATGTGCAGCGCGATGCTCAGGTCGAAGCGCGCGCGCGGGCGTCTCCACGCGGCGATGCACTCCTCGATACGTGCATCCTGCACCTTTTTCTCGAGCGCGGCCATGCCCGCCGCTGCGAGCCCGACCTCTCCTCCGAGCCACACGACGTCGCCCGGCCTCGCGTCGTGCCTCGTGAACGCCCTCTCGCCGCGCGACGCGTCGAGCGTCCCGAGCACCGTGGTCGTGACCGACGTCTCGCGGCCGCGCGCGAGGTTTCCTCCGACGATCGGCAGGTAATTCATCCTCGAGGCCTCCGCCTGCCCCTCGGTGAGCGCTTGGAACGCGGCGTCGTCGACGTCCTTCGCGAGCACGAGCGACGAGAGCGCCGCGAGCGGACGCGCGCCCATCGCGGCGACATCGCTCACGGCCGCCATGAAGCTTCGGTAGCCGACGTCGCGCCAATCGAGCCAGTCGAGGCGAAAGTGCGTCCCCTCGACCTGCGCGTCGACCGTCCACACGAGCGACTCGTGGCTCGCGCTGTTTGGCGGTGGGCCGATCACCGCCGCGTCGTCGCCGATCCCTTCTCGGACGCGCTCCGAGGTCACGCCCGAGAACCGCGCCTGAAGCTCTCGGATGCGATCGAGCTCGCTCTTCATCGATGCCCGCCGCCGCTAGCTGTTCGGAGCGAGCGCAGGCGGGACGCGCGAAGGAAGCGCCGCGCGACGCGCCTGAGCGGAGGGGAGCGTCACGACGAAGACGGTGCCGTTCGGCTCGTTGCCTTCGACGCGCACGGTCCCGCCGTGAGCGTCGACGATGCGCTTCACGATCGAGAGGCCGAGGCCGGTGCCTCCGTACTCGCGCGTGGACGACGAGTCGACCTGATAGAACGCCTCGAAGACCTTCATCCGCTCGTTCGGCGGAATGCCGATGCCAGTGTCTGAGACGCGGATCTCCACCTGCTTGAGGAGCGGCGCGAGGAGGATCATGCCGCCCTCGTCTGCGTCTTCCTCCGAAGGCGGCGGACCTTCCGTGACGCGCGACTGCACCGTCACCTTGCCGCCCTTCGGCGTGAACTTCACCGCGTTGTCGACGAGGTTGATGAAGACCTGGCGCAAGCGCTCCGCGTCCGCGGCGAGCTCACACGACGCGCCGTCCGAGTCGAGGACGAGCTCGACCTCTTTCTTTCGCGCGACCGGCGCGAGCGTCGTGATCACCTCCTTCAAGATCGGCGCGATCTGCGCCGGCGCTTGGCGAAGGCTCATCGTCCCGCTCTCGAGCTTCGACAGATCGAGCAGGCCCATGATGAGGCGAAGGAGCTGCTCACCCTTCGCGTGGATCGTCTTGACGTACTCCGACTGCTCGGGCGCGAGCGGGCCGGCGATCCCTTCGGCGAGCATCTCGCTGTAGCCGATGATCGACGTGAGCGGCGTGCGGAGCTCGTGGCTCATCGTCGCGAGGAAGTTCGACTTCAGGCGATCGACCTCCTTGAGGCGCGCGAGCGTCTGTTCGAGCTTCGTCGTCTTCTCCTGCAGCTCGCGGTAGCTCTCGCGGACGCTGTAGAGGTGGAGCTTGCTCGTGACCCACGCCTTGTGGCTCGAGAAGATGATGAGCTCGAGGGTCTCTTTCACGTGCTCGGCGATGCGCGTGAGCGCCTCGGTCTTCACACGCGGCGCCTTGTTGAGGAGGTCGGCCGCCTGGACCAGATCGAGGCGCTTCTCGGTCTTCTCGAGCGTGGGCGGTGGCTCGCGGAGCCCGGCGGGCGCGAACGGGCCGAGCACGATGCGACCGACGCGTCGGCCCTCGTGCTCGAGCGAGACGATCCGGTACGCGAGGCCGGTAAAACAGGGGTGCGTGATGTCGCCGCTGGCCCCAGGGTCGACGTTCTTCGCCGCGGTCACCGTCTGCCCGCACGCGGCGCGCGAGCCGGAGAGCTCGTTGACGAAACGGCAAATCTCGAGCTCGGTGGCGACGTTCGCGAGGAGCACGCCTTGCGACGAGTACACGCGCACGCCGATGCCGAAGAGCCCGTGGATGCTCTTGCAGAGATCGGTCAGCGCGTCGCGATCGACGACGTCTTCGAGCGCCACGGGCGCGTCGCCGACGACGTCCTCACTGCTCGGGGGCGTCGTGTCGCCCGGAGTGTTGGGAGAGCCCGGTGAGCCTGAGCCGCCGCTCATTGACGACCTGCCTTTGCACCCGCGGTGCGCCCCCCGACGTACGCATCACAGAGCTCGCGCTCTTTGCCCTCGTAGCCAAGGCTCGCCGCGGCCTTGGCAAGGAACTCGTCTGGCTTGATGCCGAGCTTTTGTTGGAGGTCGTGCTCGGTGTCGAGCTTGCGCCACGCGCGCTCGAGGAGGCCGAAGAACGACTCCATCACGCCGTGACCATGCACCGCCGAGGCCTTGAACACGGGCTCTTTCCCGCGCCGCGCGAGATCGTCGATCTCGGCGTCCGTTCGAACGTTCGGCAAGTCACGCTTGTTGAACTGAATGATGAGCGGAACGTCACGCATCGAGCGCCCAAGGCCCTTGAGGTTGTCGCGAAGGTCGAGAAACGACGCCGCGTTGTTCTCGGTCTCGGCGAGCTGCGAGTCGGCGATGAACGCGACGGCGTCGGCCCCTTGAAGGACGAGACGTCGCGTGGATGCATGCACGACCTGCCCGGGGACGGTGAACACCTTCACGCGGAGGTTCATCCCGCCGCCGTCCGGCGTGTCCGTCTTGAAGACGAGCGGCAGCATGTCGAAGAACAACGTGCGGTCGTCCTTCGTCTCCAGCGTCATGAGGCGTCCGCGGCTATCGGACCGCGTCAGCTCGTGGAGGGCTTTGAGATTGGTTGTTTTCCCACTGAGCGCGGGCCCGTAATAAACGAGCTTGATGGCGACTTCGCGGGCGGCGAAATTCAGCTGCAAGACGCAAGAGATCGTATCATGGCCGCGTGCTCAAGGAAGGCGACAAGGCTCCGGCCTTTAATCTAGAGAGCGATGCTGGCGGTAAGGTCCGACTTTCGGACTTCGCTAAGCAGACGCTCGTGCTCTACTTCTACCCTCGCGACAACACCCCCGGGTGCACGCGCGAGGCCCAGGCTTTTGCCGCTGCAAAGCGTGCGATCGAGACCGCGGGAGGCGCCGTTGTCGGTGTCTCTCGTGACTCGCTCAAGAGCCACCAATCGTTCCGAGAGAAGTGCAATCTCGGAAATCTGACCCTCCTCTCCGACCCGGATCTCTCCGTCCACAAGGCCTACGGCGCTTGGGGTACGAAGACGATGTACGGCAAGAAGGTGGAGGGTGTCCTCCGGTCCACGTTCCTCATCAAGAACGGCCAAATCGCGCTCGTCTTCCCCAACGTGAAGGTCGACGGCCACGTAGATCAGGTGCTCCAGGCCATCGGCGAGCTCAGCTCCGGCGGCGCCTCGAGCATGCGCATCCCTACCCTGCCTCCTCCCAAGAAGGCCGCGAAGCCTGCGGCGAAGCCCAAGAAGGCGGCGAAAGCTGGAGCGAAGAAGAAAAAGAGCGTCCTCAAGAAGGTGGTGAAGGCGCTCTCGAAGGCGCTGAAGCCCAAGAAGAAGGCAGGCGCGCCGAAGAAATGAACGGAGCCACGCGATGAGCGACAGTGGCGAGCCCGTTGTCTGGATCGGCGAGGGTCGAAGCGCGCGCGAGGACGCCGCTCGGGCCCTCGCCGAATGGGCTCGCGCACGCGGCGTTCGTCTGACGCCGCTCGGCGACATCGCCACGCCAGCCTCACCCGGTCCGAAGATCGATCTCGAGCTCGCCGACAAGGTCGAGAAGGAGATCGATCGCGGCCGGGAGGCGCTGAGCAGCAACAACGCCGACGAAGCCGAGCGCGCGCTCGCCCGCGCCGACGCGATCTTGCGCGAGCACCCCGAGCTCCCTCAAGCCGCCTGGCTCCGCGCCGAATGCGAGCGCGCCTGGGCGCAGCGCTTCCTCCGCGCCCCGCCTCGCGACGAAGCGCGCGCACGCATCGCATGGGAGAACGCCCAAGCGCTCGACGACGGCCGCGTCGCGGGTATCGGTGAGACGAGCTTTCCGCCGCGCCCCAAGGTCGAGACCGCGATCGCCCTCCGCGCCGCACATCCCGAGCGCATCACGCTCCGCCTCGATGGCCGCGTGCTCAAACCAACCGAGAGCACCAGCCACGGCGCCCTCTACAAGCTCGAGGTCTCCCCTGCCGAGCATCATCTCTACGCCACGACCGAGAGCGGCCGCGTCGTCTTCGCGTCGTGGATCGCGATCATGCAGAGCAGCGCCGCGACGCTGACGTCCCCCACGACGTCGATCGCCGTCTCCGAGGGCGGCTCGTGCTCCCGCGAAGACTTCGCGTCGGTCCAGCAAGGGGCCGGCGGCCGCGTCCTCGCCGAGGGCGTCACGTGCGACCAGTGGATCGCTGCGATCCCGACGCCAGACCGACCGAACAGCGTCCTCGTCGCGCGCTGCGAACGCGACGTGTGCGGTCCCCTCCTCGAGTGGCGTGTCGAGCGCCTCACCGCCGCGCCTCCGCAGTCGCTCACGAAGACGAGCCACTGGCCCGCGTGGGCCACCTGGACGCTCGTCGGCATCGGCGCCGGCGCCGCGGCGTCCGCCGCCCTGGTCGCCACCGGCGTCTTCGAGTCACGCCCCGTCGAGCCCCGCTTCGTCGTCGGCGGCGCCCGCCAAAACTAAGACCCCGCGTCAGCCCGGGCACGGAATGACACCGAAGCCGCCGCGCGTCGGCTCGCACGCCCACTCCGAGCTCGGGCATCGGCAGTCGTACTCCATTGGCCCAGGGGTGTACGTCGACTTTCTTGAATCGCTACAGACTGCCTCCGTCTCCTCTGGAATGGTGAATCGGCATCGTGCGCCGGTCTGACATGATCCGGTCGGGAGTGCGTCGCGCTTCGACTCCACGGATTGAGAGCTGCACCCAGGATCGACGGCGGGGGTCGCCGCGCCGCTCGTCTTCTCAGGCACCTGCTCCGTCGTCGCCGACGACGAGCATCCGACGAACCCGCAGAACAGAAGGCTCATCCCAACGTTCCGTTTCACCAACCTCATTCGAACACGACGATGACGCTCAGGCGAGCTCGGGGCCGAGAACTACGTCTACGTAATTTCCACGATGGACGCGCGACGCGTAACGTTCCTACTGCTTTCCAGAAGCCATGGTCGCTCACGGTGGGCTCTCTTTTTGCGGCGGGCGCCTGCTCTTCCACCGAGACGACCTCGCCTATGGTGGTCATCGGCGGACGGCGCGGTGGGGGCTTCGGGAACGGCACCTCCACCTTGTTCGACGGGGACGCCGCAAGGCGTCGTTTCCGTCGGGCTGAAGCACGGCGCGCCGGTGAATACGTTGCGCCAACCTGCGATGACACGTGCAGCGTGTTGACGGCGGTTGGGTCAGTTTACTGTCGTCACGAGCGGTCGACTCACCAAACGGACGCACGCACAGCCAAGCGCTCGCTGCTGCGTCGATGCGGACTCTTGCGTGGCGCTTCGGGCTAACGCTTTGACCAGATCGTTCACACCATCGTTCACGCCACATTCGACGCGACGCGACCGCTGCACCGATGGGCGATGCGTGCTCCAGTAGAACGCTGTGGCGCAAAGAGCGGGATCGGGTCACGGCGCAGGATGCCTTGTTGAAAAGGGACGCACCGCGCACGGTCTCATTCTCTTCGAGCCTGCTTCTGGCGGCGCGCTGCGCGCGACTCGCGAATCTTTCGGTGAATGCAATCGCGACCAAAGACCCGTTCGGCGGCGAGGCGGTTGTGGGTCGCGCAGAGGAGTCGCGTATTGGTCGTCGTGTCCTCACCGCCGAGCGCCTTCGGATGAACGTGATCGATCTCCAAGAACGACCGCGCATCGCATCGGACGCCTGCCTCGCTGACGAAGGAGCATTGCTCACCGTCACGCGCGAAGACCTCGCGCCGCACGGCGCGTGGCAGGGCGCTCGAACGGCGCTTGTTCTTCGTCGTCGATCTCGACGGCGGTGGCATTGTCGTCAGCGAGTCTCGTTGGGACGCGGGGTGCGACAACGCAGTCGTTGAGGTGTCCTTCACGGCCGATGTCGACGAGGCCGACAACCCGGGTGCGGCCGATGTCGACGATGCCGACGCCGACGCGGCTCGCGAGGCGGACGACGACGATGAGGACGACGCCGTTCGCGGTCCGCGCGGTCGCTTCGTTTTCCCCAGGCGTTCGCGCTCCAGCTTCTCGAGGAGGGCGCTCAACGCTGCTCCCACGATCGACTCGAAGCTGCCTTGGCGATTGCGATGACTCATCAGGTCGCGAGCGCGTTCGAGCTTCCGGCGAATGTCCGTGCTGATCGTCAGCTGCAGCGCATGCCGGTTCTTCGAGAGCGGCGTCAGCTTCTCGGGTCGTTCGCGACGTGTTCCCGCCGAGCTCTCGCTTGGTGAGACTCGAGAAAATGGCGTCGGCAGCGAGGGCTGCGACGATGGCGTGGACGGCGTGGACGGCGTGGACGGCGTGGACGGCGCGGTTGAAGACACGGGCCGCAAGGGCGGCGAGGACTCCACCGACGCATGGGGAGCGGACCCGAGTGGAGCGGTCGCGACGTGCATCGCGGGCGCAGCGACGGCAGATGCAGCGGGCGTCGTGTGCGCAGCAGAGAAAGCCGACAACGCAGGCGTGCTTTCGGACGACGAGCCCCCTACCTGCGCATCGAACATGGGGATCGTGCGCTCCGCGGCGGAGGACTTCTTCGCAGGCTCGGCAGAGACTGGCGGCGTCGACACCGGCGCGCGGACAGAGAGCGCACGCAGGACCTCTGGCACATCGGGCTTCGGGAAATGGTTGGCCAGCAGGTCGTCGATCTCTTTGACGGTCTTTCCGCGCGCTTCTCCAAGCAGGTCCAGGCAATTCGATGGCTGCATATGCGCGCCGAGCCTGAAGAGGCCCGTGAGATGGATGTCACCCTCGGCGAGCGCCTCGAGGACCCACGAGTACTCCTTCGCGAGCCTTGCGACCGCGACGCGTGGCCCCGCCTCGTTCTCGCTCATCTTGAGCGCTTTGAGGCAATAGG
>JBGAFW010000080.1:0-50521 GCA_044227045.1 Labilithrix sp. | reverse complement strand
GCGGCGCGCGGGAGGTTCTCGTTCGCGATCGGCTCGGGCTCCTTGCGCTTGAGGACGAGCACGAGGATCGAGATGAGCACGCCGAGCGCCGCGAGGAGCGCGACCTCTTTCTGCCAGTGCTGCTTCAGGTGACGTCGAAGGCGGCTCACGCGTTGACGAACGCGCGGCGCCGGGACGTTCTCGTTCTCGGCGATCCATTCGAGCTTCTCGCCCTCGCCTTCGCGAAGCATCCAGTCGAGCGTGGTCTTGTTCTCCTCGCCGGGCGGGAGGTTCTTCTCTGCCCAACGAAGGAGGTCGGCCTCGATGTGCGGCGCGGCCTTGCCGGCGACGTTCTCCGGGATCTCGAACGACTCGCGGCCTGCGCGGCGGTGGTAGTCGACGACCTTGTTCTTCGCGACGCCGAAGATCCAACGGCGGAGCGACTCCGAGTCTTGCGGAGCGTGCGGTGACTCGATCGCGTCGGCCAGGGTCGACTGGACGATGTCCTCGACCTCGCTCTCCGGCACCCGTTTTCTGACCATCGCGATCAGGGCCGCGCGAAGATCAGGCCCGATGGCAGACGACGTGTTGGAGCGACGGGTCGAGTGGGAGGACATAGCGTGCACGCCGGGACTTCGGCTGGGCTCGGAAGAGTGTGACACGGGCTTTCGTACGAAATGGAACCGATTCAGGCGCGCTTCGTTGGGCGGGGTTCTGCGGGGGCCTCGGATTTCCGCTCACCCCTTCGAGTACCAGCAGTTACGAGCGCGCACACCTTGTCAGGAAAGGTCGGCCAATTCTCTCTTTCTTGGGTGGGTTCCGGCGTGCAGGCGCTCTCTTTTCTACGGTTCGGTTTCCAATCCCTTCTCCTTAATGATGAACCCCCTCCTCGTATCGAGTGCACCTCCGAAGAACCGATCCTGTCGGATTTCGCCTAGCATCGCGCACACGTAGCAACACGGGGACGGTCGACAGGAAATGGTCAAAAAGAAGGTCTCGCTCGGAAGCAGCCCCGACCTTGGCGGCGATGGTGGCGGCAACGCGTTCGTCGCGGAGGTTGGGTCGGGCTCACGGGCCGCAGCGATCGAGGTCCTCGAGCTGTTCTTCAACACGGGGATCATCCTCCACGAGGTCGCCCTCCCGCGCGGGCTACCCGACGTGGTCTCGAGCTTCGTCGTGATGAAGCCAGGGGCGCCGGCCACGGGAGGCGCGCCCGCGGCGCCCGCGCCGCCTGCCGGCGCGGCGGTCCTCTCCGTGCGGCGCGCGACGGCCGGCGAAGAGCCGGACGTCGAGATCAGCGCCGTCGATCACCTGAGCGAGCTCGCCGGCCGCTGGCTGCCGGTCCCGTATCAGCTCTCGTGTCCGTTCGCGGTCCAGATCTTCCTGGCGCAGACTGCTGGCGGCGGCGTGCGCGCGGTGATGGCGGTCGACACCTACGAGATGACCGGATCGCAAGGCCGTCACCTCGACGCCGCCTACGACGAGGGCCGTCCCTTTCGCGCGCTCGACAAGAACGAGGTCGGTCAGTTCTTCGAGCTCGCCGAGACACGCGAGCTCGTGCGGCGCCTCGAGCGCGCAGGCGTCGACAAGGCGCTCTTCAAGCTCGCCGCGCTGCTCGAGACGCTCTCGCCGCTCTTGCCGAAGATCCGCCTCTCGCGCCTCGAGACGCAGCAGCCGATCCCCGTCTCGCTCGTGCTCGATCTCGGCAACTCGCGCTCGACGGCGCTGCTCGTCGAAGGACGCGACTCGGGCGTGTTCGGCGTCCCGCTCGAGGTGCGTAGCCTCGGCAACCCGCTCTCGACGTCGCAAGAGGCCTTCGACTCGCGCATCACCTTCTTGCCGTCGCCGTGGGACAAGACGGTGTTTCCGGTCGCGACCGGCGAGTCGTTTCAGTGGCCCAGCGTGGCGCGGATGGGACGCGAAGCGCTCGATCGCGCGCTCGAGACGCCGCATCGCTACCAGTGCACGCTCTCCGGACCCAAGCGCTACCTCTGGGACGATCGCCAGACCGACGAGCGCTGGCACTTCGCGCAGAAGATCGGTCAGGTCGCGCCAGGCCAAGGCGGCGAGCACCGCCCGGTGTTCGGCCGCATCTTGAAGTACGTGCCGGAGGAGTCGGGCGGGACGTACCTCCGCGAGGACGGCCCGCAGACGCCGGCGGATCCTCGCTACGCGCCGCGCTCGATGATGATGTTCGCGCTCGTCGAGATCCTCTGCCAGGCCTACGCGCAGATCAACAGCGCCGAGTACCGCATGTACCAAGGCAAGGAAGGCAACCCGCGCATCCTTCGCCATCTCGTCCTCACCTACCCCTCCGCGATGCGAGAGGAAGAGCGACGCGTGTATGATGCACTCGTTCGCAACGCGGTGCTCCTCACCTGCCACGTGCTCAACATCCGCACCGACCTGCGCCCGAACTTCAACCCGCAGACGCAGCAGTTCGACTCCTTTCTCTTCGTCGACGAAGCGCTCGCGGCGCAGATGGTGTTCATCTACGAAGAGGTGCAAGGCACCTTCGCCGGCAGCATGGAGGAGCTCGTCAGCGTCTACGGCCACGAGGCGAAGACGCTGCGCGTCGCGAGCGTCGACATCGGCGGCGGCACGAGCGACGTCATGATCGCCGAGTACGAGGACAAGCTCCCCGGCACCGGCACGTCGCTGTCGATCCGAAAGCTCTTTCAAGATGGCGTCTCGATCGCGGGCGACGAGGTGTGCCGCGCGATCGTCGAGGACGTCGTCTTCCCGCAGATCCTCCATCAGCTCCCGACGGCGCAGAGCAAGAGCCGCCTGCTTCATCTCTTCGGCGAAGGCGACGCGGGGCACGGCTCGGCGTGGCGCACCCTCCGCGCGCGCCTCGTGCCGTACCTGTGGCTGCCGCTCGCGCGCTGCTACTGGGCCGTAGCGGAGGGGTTCGCGATCCCCGAGCACACCGTCGATCGTCACTACATGGTGTCGACGATCTTCGAGACGTTCGGGCTCCCGGCGATCTCGCCGTCGATCCTCGGCGAGGCCAACCGCTTCCTCGAGCAAGAGGTCGAGGGCTTCCCGGGCTTCGAGAACCTCTTCTTCCGCTTCGATCCACGCGAGGTGGAGCGCGCGATCGAGCGCGTGCTGCGCGAGCCGCTTCGCCGCTACGCCGACATCCTCGCGCAGTACGACGTCGATCTCCTCGTGCTCGCGGGGCGCACCGCGGCGCTGCCTTGCATCAAGAAGCTCTTCACGAGCGAGATGCCGGTGTCGCCTCCTCGCCTCCGCACGATGGCGCGCTACCGCGTCGGCGAGTGGTACCCGTCGAAGTGGAAGGACCAAGGTCACATCCGTGATCCCAAGTCGACCGTCACCGCCGGCGCCGCCGTCCTTCACCTCGCGAGCAAGAACAAGCTGCCCGGCTTCTTGATCGACAACATCACCGAGGCCGAGCAGAAGCCGATCTACGGCCTCTACCAAGACACCGAGCCTCACATCGCGCGCACGAACGAGCTGTTCCGCAACGGCGAGAAGAGCCAGCCCTTCGTCTACACCCACGGCATGCGGATCGGCTTCCGCAACGTCGACTCGCAGGAGATGGAGGGCTCGCCCCTCTTCGAGGTGAGGCCGGCGAACCCCGAAGTGGAGCAGGCGCTGCTCGAAGATCGCGTCGCGGTGCAGTTCGGACGAACGCGTGAAGGATACATCCGGATCGAGGCGGTCACCTCGCAGCGCAACACGTACTCGTTCGACGTGAACGACTTCGTCTTGTCGCTGAAGACGGCGGCCTTCGACAAATATTGGTTGGACACAGGCGTCTTCGCTGCACGTACGCAGGGCTGATCCCATGGATGACGATCGCATCAAGAAGGCAGTCCTCTCGGCGATTGAGAAATCGGTCGACGCTCACGAGCTCGCGGAGGTCGTACGCGCGTTCGCGCGAGGACCACGACCCACCCACCCCGACGTCGACGCTCCGCCCACCGCAAACGCCAAGCGCGTGCTCACGCGCATCGTGCTCGGTGACATCCTCGACGACTCGATCCTCGCTGCGCGGCCGCAGGACCGAACCTTCCCTCTGCGCCTCTTTTTTGGGGAGCTCAGCCGTCTGCTCGCGTCGGAGGACAACGAGAGCGAGGAAGGTGGTAAGGCCGCCGCCACGTCCGACGCCGCCTTCACGCTCGCGAGCGGGCTCAATTTCTACTTCCGTGCCGCGATGGACCCCGAGTCGAAGATGCGCGTCGGGATCGAAGTCAGCCGTCAGCTCTATGCCGTCGCGCATGCTGCACGTCTCGATCCAGAGCTCGTGTCGAAATCGACGCCTTTACTCGCCGCCCTCATGACGAACGAGCTCGAACGACTCAAGTTCGAGTCCGTGGATCACATCAAAGTGTTCGACTCGCAGCTCCATGAGCGCGCGGGCAGCTCGGACCCATCGTCGTTCGCCATCGTACGTCCCGCTTCGTTTCTCTGTCGCGTGGCCTCCAACAACGCAGTGAAAGCAAAAGCGCAGGTGATCACGTGAGCAGCAACGAAGCGACATGGCTCCCGAACCTCGTCGCCGGCACCTCGATCTGGAAGCTCGCCGTCGATCTCAACGAGTCGAAGTTCTTCGACGGCCGGCTCCTCGTGCCCGAGACCGAAGGCTCCGAGAGCCTGCCCGTCACCGTGCGCTGGGATCTCACCGGGCTCATTCCGCTCGCCGAGGCGCAGCAGAAGCACCCCGAAGACGCCGCCGTCGCGATCAAAGACTTCCAGGGTTGCCTCGAGCGCGTCGCGAAGGTGTTCTCGACGCCGAGCAGCGGCTTCGACAAATACAAAGAGGCGTTCACCGTCCCGAGCCTCGACGCCGACAACGGCGCGAACTATTTCTACTCGCCCGAGAAGAAGAAGCTCTTCGTCATCAACTGGGGCGCCTCCCCGCGATCGATGGGCGGCAAGGCCGAGTACGTCTTCGGCTACGAAGACTGGGGCAAGCATTGGGGTGACGTACCTCCCGTCGCCGCGACCGCCGCCGCTGCGGGCGTGGGCGTCGCTGCGGGCGCGGCCGTCGCCGCCGCCGCCGCGGCGAAGAAGGACGAAGCAAAAGAAGAGAAGAAGGACGAGGAGAAGAAGAAGGACGACAAGAGCCGCCCGTGGTGGATCTGGCCGCTCTTTGCCCTCATCGCGATCGCGCTCATCCTCCTCGCGCTCTTCCTCCTCAAGGCATGCGAAGAGCAAAAGAACACGAACCCGAGCGCCGACAGCGCCGCCGACGCGCTCGCCCTCGACGCCGCAGGTGATGGATCCGCGATCGGCGAAGCAGGCTCCGACTCCTCGAGCGCCGGTGGCACCGACGGCGGGGATGCCTCTGCCGACGCAGCCGGAGGTGACGGCGGCGACGCTGGCGCCGACGCGGCGAGCGCCGACGCAGGAGACGGCGGCAAGGACGGCGGCAAGGACAGCGGCGTCATCACGAGCGACGACGAGGACGACGACGACGACGATCCGTCGACGAGCACGAGCGGCGGCATCTTGAAGCTGTCGTCTTCGAGCAGCAGCGGCGGAGCGTCGTCGAGCGGCGTCGTCGTGAAGGTCGCGCCCGGCCCGAACGGCGGACAGAAGACGAGCCTCCATCGGAAGCACTACAGCGATGAGGCCGTGAAGTGGAAGGTCGCCGCCGGAGCACGCAAGGTGTCACGCACCGAGCAAGCCGCCGGAGGCAAGCAATTCGACGTGTGGCTGCAGCCTGGCAACACGTTCGAAGGCGTGAAGGTCGAGTGGCAGGACAAGTCGGGCCACTGGCACGTCCACTAGAGAGCCAACGTGACCGAGAGAGAGAACGAGAGAACGAGAGACTCATGACCGATCCGATCTCGACACTCGAACAAGCGATCAGCGAGACCCAGGCCACCATCACGGGGTCGGCCGAGGCCGAGGGCGAAGCGCTCGTCTTGCGCGATCTCCAGATCCGGACGCGCAAGCTCCGGCGAGCGTGGGCGCGAAAGCAGAGCCTCGGCCTGTTTGGTCCATCGCAAGCGGGCAAGTCCTTCTTGGTCGGCGCGCTCCTCTCGCACGAGCTCGGATCGCTCAAGGTGCTCTCGAAGGGCGGCGAGGTCGACTTCTTGAAGGAGATCAACCCCGCGAAGGGCGTCGAGTCGACGGGCGTCGTCACGCGCTTCTCGGCGTCTCCTTCACCGCCGCTTCGCAAGGGCGACTTCTACTGCGAGCTCTTGCCGCTCGAAGGCGTGCTGCAGTCGATGGCGACCGGCTTCCTCGTCGAGTGCACGTCACCGCCGCTCGACGTCGACCGCGTCGAGCGCACGCTCCGCGAGGCACGTCTTCAGGCAGGCCCTGCCGCGCCGCCGATCTTCGCGCGTGCGTGGGAGTCGGTGTGGCACGAGCTGTCGAAGAAGTACCAAGATCGCCATCCCTACCTGAACGAGCTTCGCCGTCACCCCGCGATGAAGCAGGGGCTCGACGTGCAGACGGCGGCGGGATGGATCCTCATCTACTCCCTGCTCTGGGGTGGTCCTGGCTACGCCAAAGACCTCGACCTCCTGATGCACACGCTCGTCACCGGCACCGCGCAGCTCATGTTCGCCGAGGCGGTCGAGGTCGGCCTCGCGCACGTGCGCGCGTCGAGCGACGCGCCGAGCGTCATCGACGCCTCGTGCCTCAACGCGCTCGGCACCTCGCGCACGGTCGTGCCGGCGACGACGCTCGACGGACGCGACGTCGCGCTCGATCCGGGCGTGCTCGCCGCGCTCATCGCCGAGATCCGGCTGCCCCTCCGCGGCGTGCCTGGCTCGCTGCTCGACAAGGCCGACATCCTGGATTTCCCGGGCGGCCGCGCGCTGAAAGGCATCAACGGCTTCGGGCCCGCCGAGCTCAACACCGGCAAGCTCGAGAACGCGATCGAGGTCTACAAGCGAGGCAAGCTCACGTTCCTCTTCGAGCAGTACTCGCTCGATCGCGAGATCACCGCGCTGCTCCTCTGCTCCCCTGGCCCGACGAAGCCCGAGGCGATCCAGCTCCAGTCGCAGGTGGAGAGCTGGCTGTCGATCCGCCATGGCTCCTCGACGCCGAAGGAGACGAAGGAGATCGAGCAGCCGTCGCTCTTCCTCGCGCTGACGAAATTCGACATGAGCCTCGGGGCGCTGCGGAGCGACAACGCGAAGGATCGCTGGGACTCGCGCGTCGAGGAGGCCTGCATCGACTTCTGGGCGCGCGGCCACGGCTCGTGGATCCTCAACTGGGGCACGAAGGGCCGCGCGTTCTCGAACCTGTTCTGGATTCGAAACCCGTACGCCGATCAGATGCAGGCGCTGAAGCCGGGCGAGCCGGACTACGAGCAAGTGAAGCAAGGCTACCTCGCGTCGCGCGCCGTCTCGACGTACATCGCGTCGGCCGAGGACAAGTGGGCCGCGGTCGAGGGCTACGAGACGTCGACCGGCCTGCCGAAGAGCGGCGTGCCGCTGCTCTCGACGCATCTCCGCGCGAAGCTGAACGAAGACATCAAGGCGAAGGAGCTCACCGCCGAGGCCCGCGCGATTCGGAGCGAGCTGCTCAGCGTGCTCAAATCGCTCACGCCTTCGCGCGACGAGGCGGAGGCGCGCGCTCGCCGCGTCGAAGAGGCCAAGCAGCTCGTCACCGCGATGGACGCCGAGATGACGCGCAAGTGCACCGGCTCGGTGTTCGGTGATTTCGTCGACCTCATCGTCGCGCCCGAGCAAGAGATCGAGGCCGAGGTGCGCAAGGTGCTCGACGTCGTCATGCCGATGAGCATCAAGGCGAGCGACAAGGTGAAGAAGGTGCTCGTCCACGTGCTCAAGTGGTGGGCGAAGCTCGCCGCGGAGCGCCTCCGCACGAGCGAGCTCGCCATCCCGCAAGCGCAAGCGGAGAGCTTCGTGCGCGAGGTGTGCACCTCGAAGCTCCTCCTGCCGGTGCTCGGGACGTCCATTTTTCCGTACTTTGCGCGCACGCAGGTCGACATCCCGCTCGTCGCGACGATCCTCCGCGTGAAGATCTGCGACGGCATGCTCGGCCTCATGACGCCGCAGAA
The DNA here is from genome assembly GCA_044227045.1 of Labilithrix sp. GTDB lineage: Bacteria > Myxococcota_A > Polyangia > Polyangiales > Polyangiaceae > Labilithrix. The sequence goes on along the minus strand of JBGAFW010000080.1, from coordinate 42,531 downwards.
GCGCCGCACACCCGACGTCCCGATCAAGCTCAGTTACGCCGAAGACGGCACCGAGAGCGCGCAGGCCGTCGACTGGAGCAATGTCGATTTCGACGACGAGCCGACCGAGCAGCCCGGCAAGGGAGTGTCGATCGTCTTCGCCGGGAATCGCTATTATTCGATCTGGTCCCAGGGCCTCCCCGACTTCTACGTGAAGAGCGGCGGCTCGCGGGCCAATGTGATGGAGGATGCGCGCGTCAGTCGCCTCGTCGAGGTGCTGAAGCGCGTGGAAGTAGCGGGCGATGCCTGAAGCACCGAAGCCAAACGAGGCGAGCGACGAGGACGAGCAAGTGGGCCAGGCCCAGCTCGAAGGCGACGCGCTCGATCTCGATGGCTTGAAGACGCGCGGCGACGTGAAAGGGCTCCTCACGCTCGCGCGCGCCTACCGCGCAGGATCGGCTCCTGGTGGGCGTGACATGAAGCGCTGCTACGACGCATACGCCGCCGCCGCGGATCTCGGCAGCGCCGACGCGGAGTACGCCGTCGCCCTCTTCCACATGACGGGCGGGATCGTGGCCCAGGACTGGAAGATCGGCTCGTCGCGCCTGCGCGCGGCCGCCGAGAAAGGCAGCGTCCCGGCCAAGGTCTACCTCGGCAACCTCTACGAGCTCGGCATCCACTACAAGGCCGATCCCGAGAAGGCCGACGTCTGGTACCGCAACGCGGCGCGCGGCGCGCGGCTCCCTACCGAGGAAGAGGTGGGTGCGGAAGAGCACGCGCTGTCGCTCGCCGAGCTCGGCGCGGTCCGCTACGTCCTCGCGCTCACGTCCGCCGGAAAGGTCGACGAGGAGACGAAGTCGCGCCTTCTCCAGCGCGCACGCGCGCATGGCTACGGTCTTCGCCTGAAGGACGACTCCTCGGCCGGCGTGAACGTCGCGGCGGGCGATCGACCGACGTTCCTCGACGCGCTCTCGAACGCAGAGCAGCAAGGTATGGCGCCCGACCCGCAGAGGCCGGAGCGCCAGCGCACGTCGACGTCACCCGAGACGAGGAGCGCGAAGGAGAAGCTCGCGGCGATGGAGGCGAAGACGCCGCCCGCGAAGCCCGCAGGACCCACGCGTGGCGCGATCGCCGTCGGCGCGTTTGGCTATGCGCTCCTCTTCGCGATCGCCGCGGTGGGCGCGGGCTATGCTGCGACGGTGGGCGCGAGCGAGCTCGTCGCGCACGGCAAGATGCTGCCGGGGCTCGGCGCGAAGACGCACCTCGTCTTTCCGATCGTCTTCGCCGTGATCGGCGTGCTGCCGACGTGGCTCGTCTATCGCCTCGATACCGTGATCAAGGCGATCGTGATCGGCGGCGCCTTCGGCGGCATCGGCTGGGTGGCGTGGGGCACGGGCCTCGCGGCCTTCCACGCGAACCGTCCGATTCAATCGCTCTCGTTCGGGATCGCAGGTTTCCTCGCGGGGCTGCTCGTGCTCGGGCTTCTCGGCGGAACGAAGAAGCAGCCGCCTCGCCCGAGCGCACCGAAGCGCGCGGCGATTTGAATCACGCTCGAGGTTTGTCGCCTCAAGGGGTGACATCCCGAGCGACCATGCATTTTCAGGCGCATTCAGGCTTTTACGCTGTACATTGATCATCACGGTCGGGATGGCGTTCGCGCAAAAAGGCGCTACGTTTGGAATCCGAGCGGGGTAACTTAAAGGTGCAACGTTTCGAACCGCCTTTGATGATGTCCGAGAACCGTCGTTGGGAAGCTCGCGTCGACGCGAAGATCAGGGTCGCCGTCGTTCGAGGGCGGCGGACGGTTCCGCTCGAGACCTCGGACGTGAGCTTCAAGGGATGCTTTCTCCGCACGAACGAGCCGCCGCCGGTGCGCTCGCTCCTTCGTCTCCGCGTGAGCCTACCGCAGCGTGAGATCGAAGCGCATGCGATGGCCGTGCACGTCGCTGCGCCGAAGGACAGCAGCGGCGACGACATCGCGCCGCCCACCTCGGGCGTAACCGACAACGCGAAGGACGCCGACGCGAAAGAGCGCGCGGGCGTCGGCGTTCAGTTCTGGGGTCTCGCCGGTCCCGACCGCGTCGCGTGGGACGACTTCGTCCGCGAGCTGATCTTGCTCGAGCGCGCCGAGGCCAAGCGAAAGGCGCTCGTCGCGTCGATCCCTCCACCTCCGCCGCCTCCGCCTCCTCCGCCGCCAGGCCATAGCACCGAGATCGCGGCGCTCAAGCCATCGGGCGTGCGCCTCGCGTCCTCTCCGCCAGCGCCCGTCGCAAAGAAGAAGTAGCTCACGTCAGTCGTCGCTCTGGTAGCCCGGCTTGTTGCGCTCGTAGACGGCGTAGAAGCGGCCTGGGCTGTTGATGTTGATGTTGTCGCTGAGGTGGTAGCGCTCTTTGAAGAGCGCACGTGATCCGAGCCGCCCCTCGACGCGGCGCGGCTGGCCGTAGATCAAGATCGTGTCGACGTTGCGATCGAGCAGCATGCTCGGATCGATCGATTTCGACGTGTGACCGCCGGGCAAGACGGCGACCGTGGGATCCGTCACGCCGCCGAGATCGACGATCTCCGCGTCGGGCTGCGCGGCGGCGCCGACCCAGCCGACGTCGGCGCACGCGATCACGTGGGCGCGATAGAGCTGCGTGCGTGCGCTCAAGATCAGATCGCGCCGCGTCTCGTAGACATGACGACCGGCGGGCGCCGCCGAATAGGCCACCGCGATCCCGAGCGAGAACGCCACGAACGCACGCGCGCCCGTCCACGCCACGTGCGAGACGCGCCCGACATCGACGAACACGAGCGCGAGGGATGGTGCGATCGGGACCATGAGCCGCGCGAACGGCATCCAATCGCCGCCCACCGCGACGACCACGAGGATGTGCGCGAAGCCGGCGATCGCGAGCGTCTTGGCCTGAGGCGACGCGCGCCGGATCAGCGTGAGCGGCGCGAACGCGAGGATGGGCGTGAGCACGACGAGCGCCGCGGCGCCGGCATAGATCAAGCCGTGATGCAGATCGCTCGGCTTCGCGAGGAGCGACAGCGGCGCGGCACGACCAAAGGCGACGAGCCGCACGACGACGCAAAGCGCGAACGGAAGCGCCGCGACCGCGACCGCGAGCGCCGCGCGCTTGCCGATGACGATCGGCCGCCGAGCCGCGTCTTCCTCGGGCAGCGAAGCCGCAGACGAGAGCGCGGCGGCGATCTCCGCGCCGGCCGCGACGATGATCGACCAAAGGAGAAGCTCCGGCCGAAACGTCGCGACGAGCCCCGCGAGGACGGCGGCGCGACGTGGACGATCGAACGAGATCGCGGCGAGCGTCGCGAGCGTCGTCGCCACGCCTGTCTCCATGCCGCTCGCTGCGTAGGCGCCGATCGGGAACGCGAGGGCGACGGTGAGCAGCGCGATGACCGACAGCGCGAACACGCGGCCTCGATCCTCGGCCTCCGCCGCGCGGACCTTCGCCGCCAGCGCGCGACCGAGGAGCGCTCCCCCGACCGTCCAGATGAGGACGCCGAGGAGCTTCACCCGCTCGAGGACGACGACGAGGTCATCGTTGAACGAGAGGGGCACCATGAGCGGCGCCCAGGGCAAGGGCGTCACGCCGTCGGTGATCGGACCGGTCGGGTTGAAGCGATAGCCCACGCCCGCGCCGATGTGATGCGCATAACGAAGTGGGATCAGCGCGTCGTCGACGGTGAACCCCCACATCACGATCGCAGGCACGAGCGCGCACAAAGCGCCGAGCAGGACCAGCATCGACGTCTTTGGTTCTCGGAAGGGGCGCGCGTACCAAGGGCTCGCCGGCATGTCCACTCTCCTGCAGTACGCGCCGAAAACTACGAAGGATGCACTGGTCTTTCTAGCATTCGAGACGGCCCTCGTTGGCGTGAATCGTCAAGAGCCTCCCACACCACGCGCACTTTCCCCCGCACCTTCCTCGCGCACCTTCCCATGGGGAGCCAGTGGCTGGTTCCCAAACGCAAAGCGAAACGGCAAAACACGAATGCGAAGCTTCGAGATCTTCGTCGAACCAGAGCCCAAGCGCTCGATGACGTTCCTGGATGACGGCACCACGGCGGCGAGCGCCGCCGCGGCGGCCGCGTCGGCAGCAGCCCAAGCGGGTGCGTTGTCCACGTCGCCGGCCGCGCCGCGTTCGGGGACGCGCGCGGCTCACGAGCGTCCGAGCGAGGTGCTCGACTTGTTCATCCAGGGAGCCAACGTCACGGCCCGCGTCGCGGAGCGTCACGCATCGTGTGTCCTTCGCGATCTCGCCTTCGCCCTCTCGGAGCTCATCCCGTCCGATCGCGGCAAGCGCATCGTGCGCTTCTACGACGACGCGTGGGAGCTCTGCGTGGAGCGCATCGCCGACTCCGCGACGCTGAGCGTGTACCGCGGCGGCGCCGAGCCGACGGTGCTCGTCTACGATCGGCCGGTCATCTTCGCGGAGATGTGCGCGAGCGTGATCGACGCGATCGACGCGACGCTCACACGCCAGCCGTCGACCCCGGTGGCACGCGAGCTCGCCGATGGCCGCCGCTCGCTTCACAGGCTCCTCGAAGCTGCGCCGGCCAGCAGCGCGAAGGACGCGAGCTCCTCCGCCGTCACGCCCGTCTCGATCGACATCGAGCGCGACGCGCCGATCTCGTTCGCCGCCGAGTTCTTGATGCGCGCAGGTGCCGAGAGCCCGATCGAGTCGGGGATCGAGCGCGCCGACCTCCATGCCCTCCTCGTCCGCGGCCAGCTTCGCGCCGAGGTGCGTGGTCGATCAGTCGACCTCGGAGATGCTTATCCTTTCCTCTTCGCCGAGCGCCTCCTCGATCTCTCGCGTCGCGCCCTCGACGCGTGGGAGCGCGGCCAGCCGTTCTTCACGCGGATCGAAGGAGGCGGCGTCATGGTCGGCCTCCGTTCGAGCGCCGACGCCGAGTCGCCTCGCGCCTCGTTCACGCTGAGCCCCTCCTGGCGTGGCCCCTCGTCGTCCGGCCCCGCGTCCGATCGCCCCTTCCTCGAGGTCGTTCGCGGCGGCGCCGGTCCGTCGTCGTCACCCTTCTCGGGTCCGCCTTCGTCCGATGACGCGCCGATCGTGTCGCGTCGCGGCACCGCGACGTTCCCCGAGCTCCCGCTCTTCGACATCGTCGAGGCCGCGCTCGCCTTTGGTCGCGCGCTCGTCCGCGCCATCGTGCGTCGCGATCGCGCCCAAGGCTCGAACCTCCGCCTCTCGGCGTTCCGTCGCGATCTCCGCGCCGCTAGCGATTCACTTCGCGAAGTACGTCGACAAGACGCACGCATCAACCCCGCGCCTGACTCGTACCGCGCCTTCATGAAGGAGCGATCGACCTCGCGGAGCGGCATCGGGATCGACGGCCAGCGCGCCTCGTCCTCCGAGAGCGCGATCCCGCTCTCCTCGGCGGCTCGCCTCCGCTATTCGCAGCGCTGGCAGGCGCTCGTCCCCGGGATCGATCTGAAGTCGACGTTCCTGTGCGGCGACCGCATCATCATCGGCGCCGCGGCGGAGACCTTCTGCCTCGAGCGCACGACCGGCGAGCTGCTCTGGCGAAAGAGCACGCCTCGCGCGGCCAGCGTCGTCACCCCCGCAGGGATCGCGCGCATCGGCGCCGACGGCGCGATCGCGCTTCACGACTTCGCCACCGGTGACGTGACGCTCCGCGCGTGGATCGCTCCGCGCGTGTCGGGCCCTTGCGCCGGCGCCGTCGTGAGCTCGCCTGGTCTCCCTCGCCTCCTCATCGTGACGGAGGGCGAGCGCCACCTCGTCGCGATCGATCTCACGAGCGGCGAAGCGCGCTGGCGCTACCTCTGGACGTCGAGCGGACGATCCGTCGGGGCCCTCCGCCTGAAGCGCGCCGGCAAGCTCCTCTATGTCGCGTCGGGAGACAGCGCGCTCACCGCCGTCGACGTCCAGACCGGCGCCGTCGTCTGGCGCATCCGCGATCGCCTCCGGTTCGTCGCAGCTCCAACGGTCGATCACGAGGCGCTCTTCGCGATCGCCGGCGGATCGAGCAGCGCGGCGGCCCTTCATGCGATCGATCCCTTCTCGGGGCTCGTGTCGTGGACCGCGCGTCTCCTCTCGACCCCGAACAGCGTGGAAGGCCCGCCCGTCCTCGCCGCCACCTCGGTGTGCGTCGCCGTCCGCGCGCGCCGCGGCCTTCGTCTCGCTGGCTTTCATCGCGAGACGGGCGAGCAGCTCTTCGAGACCGAGACGCCCGTCGCGCCGGTCGGGACGTCGTGGCTCGCGGTCGATGATCTGCTCGTCGGCAACACGCCGACCGGAGAGCTCGTCGGCGTCGACGCGGTGACCGGCGCGGTCCGCTACCGCCACACCTTCTGCCGCACCGTCGAGTCGGATGTCCCGCGCCGCCTCGAGCCGGTGCTCCGCTCGGGCGCGCTCTTCGTCCCGCATGTCGACGTCCATGTCTTCCGCCCGAGCGACGGCGCTCACCTCGCGCAGATCGGCCCGTGCGACGCGATCCCGGATCTCCTCCGCGTCGACGAGCGCTGCGATGTCTACGTCGCCGAAGAGAGCGGTCACATGGCGGCGTTCGGCGTCGGCCCTCGCCTCTCGCTCGTGCGCTGACGATCGCGTGGCCAGGATGAAGCGCGCTGCGCCGCTCGTGCTCGTGCTCGGCACGCTCGCCTGCGGAGACAGCCCACCCGCGTCCTCTCCCTCGCCGCCTCTTGGAGCGCCGACCTCGAACGGCGCGAGCGGAGCGGCAGGCTCGCCCGCATGCGGAGCCGGACCGACCGGGCCCGCGGGCGTCCTCGCGAAGCAGGTGCCCGTCTTCGGCAAGACGCGCAAATACACGCTCGTCGTTCCGCCTGCGTACCGCCCTTCGACCTCGCTGCCGCTCGTCTTCGTCCTTCACGGCAACGGCGGGAGCGGCACGCAGGCACGCGCGTCGTTCGACCTCGAGCCGATCGCGCAAGGACGCGCCCTCTTCGCCTACCCCGACGCGATCGGAGGCGGATGGGATCTCGACTCAGCCGCGTCGAAGAACCCCGACGTCGCCTTCTTCGACGCGATTCTTGCTGTGACGCAGAGCGCCTACTGCGTCGATCTTCGTCGTGTGTTCGTCGTGGGCTTCAGCAACGGCGCGTACATGGCCAACCAGCTCGGCTGCCGCCGGGGTGATCGCATCCGCGGGGTCGCCACGCTCTCGGGCGGAGGCCCGTACGAGATGGCCGGCGAGTACGACGAGCAAGGTCACCTCGTATGCCACGGCAAGCCGGTCGCGAGCCTCGTGATCCACGGCACCGCCGACACGGTCGTGAGCCCGAGCGAAGGCCAGAAGAGCATCGATCACTGGTCCTTCGCGAACCACTGCGGCGGCACCGCCGCGGCGGCTCCTTCGTGCATCGCGTTCCAAGGCTGCGCGAACCCCGTCAGCGCATGCAAGGTCGCCGGCCTCGGTCACGGCATCGCGCCCCAGACCAAGCCGCTCGTGTGGTCGTTCCTCGACGCGCTCCGCTGAGCCGAGCTCAGGGAGGCGACAGCACCTCGACGACCGCGACCGCGCCTTGCGTGGGCTCGGCGGCGACGGTGCCGAGGCGCTTGTCGTCGACCCCTTTGTCACGCGCGGCGGTCGCGATCGCGATCGCGGCCTTCGCGCCGCCCTTCGCGCTGACCTTGAAGACGCCGCGCTCGAAGACGCTGGCGAGGAAGGCGATCTGCGTGGCGACCTTCTCGGCGTCACCGTCGGTCGTGCGGTAAGCGACGAGCGGGACCGCGCTCGCGGGGATCGGGCCGAACGCGCTCGCGCCGCCATCGCGCTCGGTCGCTGCGGGCGCTGCGGGCGCGGGCGGCGGAGGCGCGATCATCGTGACGACACGCGCGTCGGTGGGCAGCGGATCGGGCGCGGCGTTCGTCGTGAAGCCACCTGCCCTCTCGAGCTGCCACGTCTTCTGCATGAGCGAGTCGAGCGTGACGGGCCCCTTCGCGAGCGCGCCGATGAACGACGTCTGCTGCGCGAGCGTCGCGCTCTCGATCTGACCAAGCCGCTCCACGAGCACGAGCGCCTCGGGAGCGCCGCCGACACCTGCGCCGAGCGTCAGCCCTTCCTTCGACGCGAGCTTGCGCGCCGTGCCGGGGACGTCGCCCTTCACCGCGCCGAGGCCCGTGAGCCACGCGCTGGACCACTCGCGCACGGCCGCCTCACGCGCGTCGAGCAGGGCCTTCGGCGCGATCGCGACGATCGGCACGAGCCGCGAGGCGTCGGCGGTCGAGAACGCAGGCTTGCGCTCGTCGGACGCGCCTTTGACGATCGCCGCGAAGGTGGCGCCTTTCGCCTCGGGCGCAGCCGGCGCGACGAAGCGAACACGCGCGGGCGCGACGCCGAGGAGGTCGAGCGCGAAGAGGCCGAGCACCGTCGCCGACTCGCTCCCTCCCGCCTTGGCGGATGCATCCGACGCCGTCGCAGGCGCGAATCCGACGATCTTCACCTCGTCGGCGGCGGGCGGCGCCTTCAGCAGCGCGCCAGCGGCGGCGTTCACTTGCTCGCGGCCGTGCGAGAAGCCGACGACCAAGAACGCACGCGGCTCGAGCGCGCGCAGCCGCTCGAAGGACGACACGAACGCCGGCAGCGGCATCACCGCGATGTCCGCGCCCTGCGGATCGCTTCCGCCGCGCGCGAGGCGTGCTTCGATCGCGTCGAGCGACGTCTCCGGCGCGAGCTCCACGCTGAGCGCCGCCCCCGCGTCGAGCGTCGCCGACATCGCGACGCCTGCCGCGGCGAGCTCCCAGCCGAGCGCCGTCACGCGCAAGGTCGCGGTGGGCTTCGCAGGCGCGGCTGCGTCGGCCGCGGCGACGGGCATCGCCGCATCGGCGGCCGCGACCGCGCCGCCGTCGGCCAAGACGCCGCCGTCGGGAGTCTCTTTCTTGACCTCGATGATCTCGGCGGGCGCGTCGTGCTTCGATCGATCCCGCGTGACGAGCAAGAAGATCAGCCCGAGGGACATCACCGCGATGAGGAAGAACGTGACGTAGCCCTTCATCACTTGCTCGCGCTCGCTTTCGGTGCGCCCACCGACGCCGACCCCGCGGCCGATCCCGATCCTGCCGGCGCGGCGCCTGCCTCGCCGGGGTACACGGGGCTCACGCCTCCGAGGAAATAGACGATGCTCGCCATCGAGCGCGATCCGGATCGCGCGTAGCGATCGCCTTCGCGAACGAGGAGCGGCTTCGACGCGAAGTCGGCGTACACGAGGATGAGCGCGATGCCGAGCAGGACGATCGCGAAGATGTCCGCGACCATGCCGAGGCCGCCGCCGAGGTTCGTCTTCTTGAGGAAGCGATCCGAGATGAACGCCGGGACACCGACGACCACGAGGAGCGCCACGAGGAGGCGCACCCAGAAGTTGTCGCTGAGGAAGCCGATGACGGACATCATCCCCACGAGCGTCACGAAGCCGCCAAAGAGAATGCCGAGCCCGCGCGTGATGCGCATGATGCGCAGCATCTGCGGCGACGCGCCTTTGCTGCCGCTTCCCTTCGAGGACTTACTCGAGAGCGACGACTTCTTCTTCGGGAGAAGGTCGTCGAGGTCGTCGTCGTCCTTCTTGCTGCTCTTCGAGTCTTTTGCCACGGGCTCCGGTCCAGCAGGGAGAGGACGACAAAGCCCTGCGCGCGTCAAGCATGGTATAAAAGCGCGCCATGGGCGGTCCCGCGCGAGAGACGGATCGCGAGCCGCAAGTCCCCATCGAGGACGACGCGAAGGCGCTTGGACGCCTCGGGTACGCGCAAGAGCTCCTGCGCCGAATGGGCGGCTTTTCGAGCTTTGCCGTCAGTTTCTCGATCATCAGCGTGCTCACGGGCTGCATCACCGCCTACTCCGACGCGATCAGCGCCGGCGGCCCAGCGACGCTCGGCATCGGATGGCCGCTCGTCTCCGCCGGCACCTTCCTCGTCGCGCTCGCGATGGCCGAGCTCGCGAGCGCGTTTCCGACCGCGGGCGCGCTCTACCACTGGTCGGCGCTGCTCGGCGGCGCAGGCGCGGGTTGGATCACGGCCGCGATCAACATCACGGGTCAGCTCGCGATCGTCGCGGCGATCGATTTCGGCTGCGCGAAGGAGCTCGCCGCGACGCTCGGGATGACCGGCGCGGCGCCGTCGTTCGTCCTCCTCGCCGTCATCTTGGCGAGTCATGCGATCGTGAACGTCTTCAGCGTGCGCCTCGTCGCGATCCTGAACGATCTGTCCGCGTCGGTGCACATCCTCGGCGTCGTCGTCATCGTCGTCGCGCTCCTCGCCTTTGGTCGGGTGCAGCCGCTCTCGTTCCTCGCGGACACCTCCTTCACGACGCGCAAAGACGGCAGCCACCTCTATGGATTCCTCGGCGGCCTCATCCTCAGCATGTTCACGTTCACGGGCTACGACGCGTCGGCGCATCTCGCGGAGGAGACGCACGATCCCGCGCGGCGAACGGCCTGGGGCATCGTCTCGAGCGTCACCGTGAGCGCGGTCGCTGGATACCTCCTGCTCATCGCGTTGACGCTCGGGATCAGGAGCTTGCCCGAGGTGACGAAGGATGACCACGCGCCGCTCACGATCATGCGTGACGCGTTCGGCGACACGGCAGGCCGCTCCGCGATGGCGCTCGCGCTCGTGGCGATGTGGTTCTGTGGTCTGTCGAGCGTGACGAGCGCCTCGCGCACGCTCTACGCCTTCGCGCGCGACCGCGGGCTGCCAGGCGCCGGCGTGATTGGACGCGTCCACCTCCGCACGCGCACGCCGGTCGTCGCGATCGGGATCGTGACGCTCGGGCCGCTCGTGCTCGTGCTCGGCGTCGCGCCGTTCGCGGCGGAGGTCTTCGACGCGATGGCGAAGATGGCGACGATGGCGCTCTACGTGAGCTATGCGATCCCGATCTTCCTCGGTGTCATCGCCCGTCATCGCAAGACGTGGCAGCGCTTTGGACCGTTTCACCTTCGAGGCCTCGGCATTCCCGTGGCATGGGCGGCCGTCGCATGGAGCCTCTTCGTGCTCGTCGTGTGCTCGCTGCCGCCCAACCAGCTCCCTGCCGCCATGCTGGCCGTCCTCGTCGTGCTCCTCGTCCTTGCCTACATCTTCATCGCGCGGCGACGCTTCGAAGGCCCAAAGGTGAAGCTCGCGCACCTCGAGTCGAGCTAGGATGACGATTCATGCACCGTCGTGCGGCTCTCGCAACCTCGACCCTCAGCGCCGCCGCGATCGCGATCTTCGTGGCGAGCGCCTGTAGCTCCTTCGGCGAAGACGATCCGGTCACGGCCACGACGGACTCCTCCACGGACAGCCCCTTCTCCAGCGACGGTGCGCCCGCGGTCGAGGGTGGTGGTGACAGCGGCGCGCCAGCGGCGGCGGATACGTGCGACGGCAAGCCAGGCTCGTTCGAGTTTGCGAGCGCGTACGTCCTCGGTGGGTTTCGCTTGAACGGCGACGGCGGCGGGTACCTCGGTGAGGGCGAGGACATCTTTCGCGCTCCCGTTCGCTGCGATGGCTCGGTCGGCTCTTGGTCGACGATGCCCTTCAAGCTTCCACGAACGGTCGTCGGCGCATCCGTCGGGGTCGTGGGCGACCACGTCATCGTGATGAACGGCGAGCACAGCGCGGGCGGGGCCTCTCTCGTCAACACGGTCTGGGTCGCCGGTCGCGACTCGAACGGTCTCCTCACGGAATTCGTGCCTCACGACGTGCCCAAGCTCTCGCTCCGCTGGCGCACCGCGACCGCGGCGACCGCCGACGAGCTCTTCGTCCTCGGTGGGCAAGCGCAAGACGGCGCCATCCTCGACATCGTCGAGAGCATCCGCCTCGTGAACGGCGCGCCTCTCGTCCAGATCGAGCCGCCGATGGACAAGCCGCGCTCGCGCTTCGCCGCGGCCTACGTCGACGGTCACGTGCTCGTCTTGTCCGAGGCCCTCGCGATGGCCGACGTGTCCCCCGCGGGCGCCGTCACGGGCTGGCGCACCGTCGAGGGAGGACGAAATGACTTCGATCTCACGAGCGTCACGTACGAAGGAAGCGCTTACTTCCTCGGCGGTCAGACCAACGCGTTCGCCACGACGATCGTGATGCCGGACGGCCAGAGCGCGTCGGTCGCGACCGGCGCGAACCTCGGTCGCGCGATGGCCGCGACGTCCGCGGTCGCGACGCCCAACGGGCATGTCCTCTTCGTGAGCGGCTCGCTGCTGCGGACCGTGCTCTCGGGGACCCTCACGAAGTCGGGCGTCACGAACCTCACCGACCAGCCCGAGCTCCCCGAAGGACGCATCGCCCACAGCCTCTTCCTCTTCTGAGAAGCGCACAAAAGAGGAGAAGCGACGCTCGGGAAGAGCGTCGCTTCAGGGGGAGACGTTTCGGGACGATTCGGGACGAAGAAGAGAAGCTCAGCGACGGGGCGGCTGGGCGAAGCGCGGGTCGGCCGGGAACGGGCTCGCCGTGTCGCGGAGGCGCGTCTCGTTCTCGGGGATGAAGGAGTCACCACGCTCGCTGAAGAACGCGACGCCGATCACGCCGACGTTGCGGGCAGAGCCGGTCTGCGCGGCGTAGGACTCGGCGACAGCGGCGAAGCGGAAGGCTGCGACGGCCGCGGAGCTCTGGCGGAAGCCCTCGATCTCGAGGGTGGCGAACGGGAGGAGGACGTAGCCGCGGTTCTCGGCGGTGCCAGGCTTGCCGTTGATGACGTCGAGGCCGTCGACGGTGACGACCGACTCGAAGCGGTGGCTCGTGTGGTTCGTGAGGACGATCGAGTATCGCTGGCCCGCTTGGCCGATGACCATCGTGCGGTCACCGACGTGGATGGCCTCGAGCGGGTTGCCGCTCGCGTCCTTGATCGCGATCGTCACCGCGCCGCCGCCCGCGGGGACGTCGCGGCGAGAGCTTTGCTGCGCATGAAGGTTCGCGAGCGCGTCGACGCCCTTGCGATCGTTGTAGTGAAGCGCGGCGAGCGCGAAGGGGCGGCTCGAGTCGCGAACGAAGGTCACGTCGTGGACGCGCGACGTGCGGGTCTCACCCCACTCGGTGCCGAGGCCGGGGCGCGACTCGGGCGCCGGCTCACGTGCAGCCTCGGACTTGCGCGACGACGATCCGGCCGACGGGGTCGACGGCGCGAAGTCGCCCGAGGCCTTCGAGGGCGGCGGCGCGGGCGCGTCCGCGCTCGCGGTGGACTCGCCGGCGAAGCCCGGTTGCGAGGTGCCGCCAAAGCCTTGGGCTTGGGGGCTGCGCGCCGGGGAGCCCGACTTCTCCGCTGCCCCACCGCATCCGGCGAGAACCAGGAGCAAACACACGAACAACCAAAGCTTCTTCGTCGACATCGTCACGTCCTCCGTTGTGGGGAATAAACGTGACGGCAGGGTCGGCCTTACAGACCTCGAAAGGAAAATCCCTACGAGGGACACCCAGGCGGTGACGAAACGGACGAATTTGTAACCATGACGAGCACTTGGCTCGTCCTAACGGACCGTCATCGCGAGCTGTTTTTGGGTCCGCCATCCCCACCCGAGACCTGCGAAATACGGGGGCGCGAAGGCCAGCGCGTACAGCACGAGCGGCGCGCTCGCGTGCTCGACCACGAGGAGCGCGAAGAAGAAGAGGGCGCCCGGCGCGCGGAGGAGCACAGGACGCGGCGCGAGCCCCTTCCGCCTCGCGTGGCGCGCGATGATCACGGTCACGGTCGCGAGGGCGAGCCACGCCGCCCCGATCGCATGCGCGTCCGAGATCGCGCCCCTTGTCCAGCGAAAGAGCATCCACCACGAAGAAAGGACGAGCGCATGCGTCGCGATCGGCGCGACGACGATCGTGAACAGCGCGGCGACGCGCGCGAACGACGCGAGGCACCACGTCGCGGCGAACGTGAACATCGCCCAACCCGTGATCCCGACGAGCGGCACGTGGAAGACGCCCTCGCCGGTCCAGCTCCACAAGCGCGCATGGACGGCGATCGGCTCGATCAGCGACGCGTCGGCGAGCACGATCCACGCGGCGACGAGCGGCGCCCAGCGCGGCGCCGCGAGCTCCTTCGCAAGGACAGCCGCGGAGTCGATCACAACAGGCCACACGAGGACGACCACGAGCGGGACGCGATCGACGCACGCGCTCCACCCGGCCGCGTAGGCGTACGTACCGTAGAAGCGAATCATCGTGTCTTCGCCGATCGCGGCGGCGATCGCGAGGACGAGGAAGCGCGCGAGGAACGGGGCGACGGGGCTCGCGGCGCGTCGCAAGAGCCACGCCCGCGCCGACACGTAGATCGCGACGATCGCGAGGCAGAGGAGCTGGAGCGTGATCATCAGACCCCCGGCCATCCGAGCGAGACCCAGCCGTTGTAGAGCGCGAGCATCGCGGCGCCTACCCACGTGAGGCGGATGCAGTCACGCGAGTCCACGATCGCGTGCGTGGACGCATTCGCGCGCGACGACGAGCGGAGGCGAACCTTGTAGTAGACGAGCTGAAAGAGCGGCGCGGCGATCATCACGACGACGCGCCACGGCACCGAGCCCGCGAGGTACCCGAGGACCGCGAACGCGCACGACGCGATCACGAGGCCGTCGACGATGCGCATCGCGACGTGCTCGCCGTGGATCACCGGATAGGTGTGGACGCCCGAGGCGCGATCGCCCGGCGCGTCGCGGAGGTCGTAGAGCACTTCGTAGCTCAGCTCGAACAGCACGAAGAACGCCGCGGTGAGGAGGACGCCGAGCGGCGACATGCGCAGCGTGAAGCCCGCGCCATGCCCCACCGCGATCGGATAGAGAAACACCGTCAGGACGAAGCCGACCGCGCTCGCCGTGTTCTTCCAGAAATAGAGCTGCTTGATCCGCCGCCGGCCTGGGAGAATCGGCCAGTTGTACGCCATCCCGAGCGCATGAAACGCGAGCCGCAGCGCCCAGAGATACGGAGCGACGCGCCAGAAGAGGACGAGCGAGCCGCCAAGCAGCGCGAGGCCGCCCCAGAGCAGCAGCCGCCGGTGACGCGCGACGAAGTCCGTGCCGGCGATCCCGTTGGCGCGATCTTCCGGGATGTCGACGACGCGATTGAGGAGGTTCACGAGGAACCAATCGAGGCCGGCGATGAGCGCGACGAGCGGCATGCGCTCGCCAAAGAACACCCAGCCGAACGTGAGCGCAGCGAGCGCGCCGATCGCGACGATGTGGAGGCGGCCGATCGCGACGAGGACCTTCATCGATGCGCCTGCTGGTAGCGCCGGTCACGCAGGCGTGCAAGCGAGCGCAGGGCGCGTCTTGGGTACCGCATCGACCGCTCGTTTCGTGGTCTGGGGCCGCGGCCGATCGGCAGCACCTCGCGCTTTGCGGCTCACCGCAACGTCAGGAGCGCGCTCTTCATGTGCGGATCGCGCCCGAGGGCGCCGGGGAAGTCTTCGCCGTCGGGCATGTCCTTCAGCTGCGCGACCTCGCGCTTCGCCTCGCGCGCGCCTTCGTGGATCAGGCGCCGGAGCTTCTGCCGGTGCATCCCACGATGGTTGCAACATGCAAGGATCTGACCTCGCGGCGCGACGATCGCGGCGGCCATCGCGATGAGCTCGCCGTAGTCGCTCTCCGCCACGAACCTGCGCTTCTTCGTCGACGAGTAGCTCGGCGGATCGACGATGACCAGATCGAACAGGCTCTCGTCGTCGCCGGCGATGGCCTTCTTCGCGGTCTTCGCCAGCCACGAAAAGACGTCTTCGCCGACGAAGCGGTGGCGCTTGTTCGAGCGGACGTCGCCCGTGCCAGCGAGGATGAAGCCCTCACGCCCGCGCTCGAGCGCCGCGAGCGACGCGTCGACGCTCGCGGTGCGGACCGCTCCACCGACGGCGGCCACGATGCTGAACGCGCACGTGTACGAGAAGAGGTTCGCGACGCGCTTGCCCTTCGCGATCTCGCGCACGGCGCGGCGATTGCGCCGCTGATCGAGGAAGATGCCGGTCGAGAGGCCATCGCCGAGACGAACGTCGAAGGGCACGCCCTCTTCGTGAATCACGAGGCGATCGCGATCCTTTTCGTCCTCGGGCCTCACCGCGACCCCGCGCACCGGCTCGCGCGGCGCGACGTCGTCGCGGCGCGTGTCGACGAGGACGTTCGCCTGCTTCGGACGAATCTTGAGGTAGACGCCCGCGAAGCCGAGCGCGTCGAGCGCGTCGAGCACGCGGTCTCTTCGCGCGGGCTTGTCCCACTCCTCGCCGGCGTAGATCTGCGCGACGAGATGATCTCCATACACGTCGACGGCAAGGCCTGGGAGGGCGTCGCCTTCTTCGTTGACGAGACGAAACGCCGTCGTCTTTCGCGCGTCGTCTTCGAGGCACGCATGCCCGAGGCCCCACCGTCGCTCGACCGCGACCGCGAGCGCCCGATCGAGCGAGGCGCGATCGTCGTAGATCGCGAAGCCGAGGGCGCCATGCTCGACCCATGCCTTCATCTCGTCGCGATCGAGGTCGTCGCGGACGACGAGGCGCTTGCCGGTACGCGGATGCTCGATCTCGAGCGACGCGGCGTGAAGGAGGAGCCGCGTCGCGGGGGCGCCGCGGTAGAGCGGATCGCCGGCGATCGGCAGCCCGGCGTGCGCGAGCTGCACGCGCGCTTGATGCGTTCGGCCGGTCTCGAGGAGCAGATCGACGAGCGCGCGCTCCCCCTTCGCTTGGCTCAACGTGACGTGGGTGACCGCGCGCGTCCCCTTCTTTCCGCTTGGCTGCTGGGCGCGCGAGCCCTTCTTCGGCGGCGGCACGACGACCATCGTGCCGTCTTCCCCTTTGGCGAGCTCGTTCGTCAGGGTCAGCGTCTCCCCGTGTCTTGTCTTCGACCGCCAAGTGACGGCGGCGCGGTAGCGCTTCTTCACCTGCCGGCCCTCGATCTGCGCGGCGATCTTCGCGTTCACGTCGGCGCGCTTCGTGAAGAGAAGGACGCCGCTCGTGTCGCGATCGAGCCGCTGATGAACGCCGAGATAGACCGCGCCTTCGGGCTTGTCGTCCCGCGCCGCGAGGAAGCGACGGAGCCTCAGGACGAGATCGTCAGGGCGCTCGGCCACGGCCGCCTGGCTCGGGACGCCCGACGGCTTGTGGACGAAGAGGAGGTCATCGTCCTCGAACAGGACGTGCTCGGCCCGAAAATCCGGCCAGATCGCGAGGCGGCGCGCTCGTTCGGCGCTCGTGGAGGAGGTCTCGGGCATCGCGTGACGCGCCGCAACCTAGCCGAATCTCAGCCCGGCTCGATGCCAATCTCAGCGAGCGACGGATTCGAGTCTTTCTCGCTGTCACGCTCGAGACGCTCGAGGCCGCGCTTGTGCATCACGAGCGTGGCGTGCTCGGTGTGCTTGTGGCTCCCGGTCGAGATCTCGACCTTGATCGGAAGGCGGTAGCAGCGAGGCGCGTCGATGAAGCGGACGCGCCGGTTGGCGTCGTCGAGGACGGGCACGGGCTTGGTCGCGTCGTCGAGGCGCGCGAAGAGCGGAGAGAGGTCGTAGCGGAAGACGTGCTTCACGCGGCGAACGCCGGAGCCGATGAGCTGCGCGTTCGGGATCACCTCGCCGCGATGCTCGTAGGTGAGGACGGTCACCGGCGTCGTGGCGCCGCTCTCGGGGTTGAGCGGATCGGGGAGGTTCGTCAGCGCCTGGTTGAACGACTCGCGCGCCGTCACGACGATGTCGCGCCCCGGGAGGCGGCGATGAGGAGCGCGATAGCGCGAGATGCGCTGGGCGCCCCACACGCGATGAACGCGATGGGTCATCCAGTTGCGACCGATCTCCTTGATGCGGTCCTTCGCGGCGTACACGAGGCCCGCGATCACCGCGAGCATGATCACGCCGGAGCTCACGGTGCTCGCCGCGTTTGCGCGGTTGGCGAGCGCGATCTGCCATGCGAACGCCCACGTCGACGCGAGCACGGCGACGAACGCCGCGATCCAGTGGTAGGCCCGCTCGGCGATCTGGAAGCTCTCTTGCTCGAGGAAGAGGACCTCTTGGAAGTGCTTCTTCAGGCGGCTCGCGCGATCGAGGTAACGCTCGAGCGTCATCGCCGACGAGGGATCGGCGTTTCCGAAGCCGTGCTCCTCTCGGTAGATCAGCTCCTGCGCGAGCACCTGATGCAGACGCGACTGAACGACGGAGATCACGGGCTCGAGCCTCGTCGCGTGCGGGCTCTTCGACGCCATCACGTTCGACAGCGCGCGCTCGGCGCCCGCGAGCATCTCGAAGAGACGAACGCTGACGTACTCGTCGACGAGCTTGCGCTCGCGCGTGAGCTCGCCGGCTTCGTCACGCTCACGACGCGTGAGCCGCTCGCGTGCCTCTTGCGCGATGCGCACAGCGGCCTCGATCCAAATCGTGAGCGCGTCTTCGAGCTCGCTATGCGGCGAGGTCGAGAAAAGCGACGCGGCGAGACGGCAGTGGCGCTGGAAGCCGTCGCTCGCGCGCGCGAGCTGGTTCGCCATCGCGAGCGCGCCACGCCGGAGCTGATCGATCGTGACGACATCGCCCATCGCGGTGATCGCAGGACCGTCGAGGCGCGTGAACGCCTGCATCTGATCCCACGGCACGTGACGCACGAACGCGTTCTGCGGGATCTGCATCTCCACGCTGAGCGTGTAGGGCGCGGGCTCCTCTCCTTTTTCAGGGAGAGGCACCGACAGGCTCCACTCGAGCCTGGACGCATCATGGACGCCGACGCGAACCCTTCCGGTCCCCTCTTGTGCAGCTTCGTCCGCCGCAAACGCTTCTTGCGTCAGCTCTACAATCGCCATCTAAAGTTCACAGAACCGTCACGTTCCCCGGCACCTCTCTATTGACGGACAACTCCCGGTTCCGCAATAGGAATTTTTGCACCTACATAGGTGCTATTTGTCGCACCAAACGGGATTGACATCCAACAAAACACCTCGGCCGACCAGGCACGTGGCAGCAGTGCCACGCGTTGGTCGGCCAGGTGGGAGAACGTTCGAGCGAGGCTTCAGGTCACATCGAGAGACCGCCGTCGACGTCGATCGTGCGGCCGTTGAAGTAGTCGCACTCGAGGACGAAGCGGACCGCGAGCCAAATGTCCTCGGGAACGCCGATGCGGCCGACCGGGATCGCCGCGACGAGGGCGTCGCGCGCCTTCTGGTTCATCCCTTGGGTCATCGGGGTCTCGATCATGCCCGGCGCCACCGCGCCGACGCGGATGCCGAAGGGGCCGAACTCCTTCGACCAGGTGACGGTGTTCGCGGCGAGCGCCGACTTCGCGGCCGTATAGTTCGATTGACCGCGATTTCCGTGGCGCGCGATGCTCGAGATGTTCACGACGACGCCCGGACGGGTGTTCGTCTCGACCATCTTGGCGACGACGTCGCGGGCGAGCATGGTCGCGCCGGTGAGGTTGACGCCGATGACCGCGTCCCACTGCTCCTTCGTGAGCTTCTTTACCTGCCCGGACTCCTTGTCTTTCTTGACCAGGAGGCCGTCCCGGAGGATGCCGGCGTTGTTGATGAGGCCGTTCAGGCCGCCCATCGCGCCGTGCGCCCACTCGACGTAAGACGCCACGTCCGCCTCGTTTGACACGTCGAGGCGCCGCGCGTGGATCTTCCCCTTCGCACCCTTGGAGGCTTCGATCGTCTCCGCGAGGCCGACTTCGTTGACGTCCGCGATGGCTACCTGCGCGCCGGCCTCGGCGAGGCGCTGCGCAAAATGACGGCCCATTCCCTGGGCTCCGCCCGACACGATGATCTTGAGGTCTTCGAGTTTCATGGTGGCCGGCGACTCTAGCGCAGCGTGCTCGGGCAGAGCAGCCGAAGTTCGACGGAGCTCAACCCGGGCTAGCCTGAGGATTGGCCGGCCGGCGTCGACTACCAGCGAATCCAGCCCATCTCCGAGGCCGCGAAGAGCAGGAGCCCGACCGCGGCCACCTCGATCGCGAAGCGGGCGCCCTTCTTCAGCACCCGGTAGCCGACCGCGATGAGGATCGCCGCGACCACGAGCGCGGGCACTCCCGTGTGCTGCGAAACCCAACGCACCCCTTGCTTGACCGACTCGAAGGAGAGGCCGCGGAGCCAGCTCGCGCTTGCCCACCTGACAAGAAGAGTGACCACGGAGTCGAAGGCCATACGGGATACGCGACGCGCGTTGCGACGCGACGCGACGCGACGCGACCAGCGTCTCCCTCTCCTCTCGTTTCGGCCAAGAATCTCGTCATCTTCCGAAAAGTGAGGCTAGGATGCACGGTTCGCCATGGTCGATGGAGCTGGGGGAGAAGAGCTAGCGCGGGCCGCCGACGTGCTCGTGCAGACTGCATTGCACGTCGTCGCCGGCGAGCGCTTCGTCGTGGTCGGCGACGCGCCGACCCAGTCGATCACGAACGCGCTCGAGCAGGCCGGTCGCGCCGCGGGCGCCGAGGTCGCGGCGCTCCGGCTCGATCAGCTCCGGAGCTTCTCCACGAACCATTCGGGGGAGCGGCCGCACAAGGTGCTCCCCGACGGAGTGCGCCGCGCGATGCTCTCGGCGCAAGCGAGCGTGTTCGTCGGCTCGGCGCCGCGCGCCGAAGCCTCGATGCGCGACCAGCTCCAACACGTCGTCTCGGCGTGCCGCATTCGCCATGCGCATCTCCCCGGCATCACGCCCAACGCCTTCGCCGCAGGGCTCGCGGTCGACTACGGCACGATCAGCGAGGCGGGCGCCGCGCTCGGACGCCTCCTCGAGGTCGGCCGCGAGATCACGAGCGAGAGCCGTGACGGCACGAAGCTCGTCGTGCATCCCGGCGCGCGTCGATGGATCGCACGGGTCGGTCACGTCGCGCCCGGCGAGTCCGTCGTCTTCCCTGCGGGCTCGTACGTCGTCTCCCCCGAGAGCATCCGCGGAACGTTCGCGGCGAGCGCGAGCCTCGGCGAGTTCTTCGGAGCACGCGAGCGACTCTTGCGAGAGCCGCTGCTCTTCGAGATCGAAGACAACGTCGTCAAGCGCGTCAGCTGCACGGGGAGCCCCGAGCTCGTTCGTGACGTCGAGGCGATGCTCGCGGTGGCGCCCAACTCCGAGCGCGTCGGCTGCGTCGTGATCGGCTTCAACACGGGCGCGCCGCACCCGGTCGGCGCGGTCGCGGTCGACCAACATCGCCCCGGCCTCCACCTCGTCTTGGGCGATCCGCAGTCGAAGCTCACGGGCGCCGGCTGGACCGCCCGAACGAGCTTCGCGGCCTGCCAAGCGACGAGCTCGGTGACCGTCGACGGGGTCCTCGTGGCCAACGACGGCAAGTGGCTCCTCTGACCGAGAGGTTTTGTCGTGTACTTCCAAGCGGCTTCGCGGGTTCGCGCGGGCGTGACGCAGAAGGACGTCGACCGGTCGTCCTTTCGGTCGCGGCGCCCCCGCGCCGGTCTCTCTCCGAGCGTCGGACCAAACTCGTCAGAAACCGCCCCTGTGAATCGCGCGCACACTAGCCGCCAACCAAAAGACGGGTCATAAGCGTAGCCCAGGACTTCGTTTTTCGTTTCTCCGAGCCTCGCACCGTCGAGCTTCTGTCTGCTCCCCGTTCTGTCTCGTCGCGGCCATGACCATCCACGTCACGCCACCGGCTAGCCCTGCAATCGAAGGCACCGCCCCGTCGACGCGTGCACGGGTCGACGCGTCCTCGCTCAGCTGGCTCGGTCTTGGCGCGGTGGGCCTCCTCGCCGTGATGGTGTTTTGGATCTTCGAAGCGCTTCCGTTTCAAGATCTCCCCGCACACGCCGGGCTCATCGCGATGCGGCACCGCTTCGAGATGTCCGCGTTCGAGCAACGCTTCTACGTGCTCGCGCCGCACATCGGCCCGTACTCGCTCTTTCGCTTTCTCGGCGAGGTGTTCGTTCGCATCGGCGGACCGCTCTTCGCCGTTCGTGCGCTCGCGACGCTGCCCGTGATCGCCACGCCGCTCGCGATGCTCTTCGCGCGTCGCCGCCTCTACAACGACACGTCGCCCACGCACGGCTTTCTCGGCGTCGCGCTGTCGTTCGGGATCATGACGCTGCTCGGCTTCGCGAGCTACCTCCTCGGCGTCGCCGTCATGCTGGTGGGCCTCACGCTCTGGCTCGACCTCATGGTCGTCGCCGATCGCGCGCGTTCGTCACGAAGCGCCGCCGACATGGCCACGCTCCGCCGTCGCGAGATCATCGTCACGCTCTTCGCGCCGGTGATGTTCGTCGCGCACGGCCATGCGTTCTTGCTCTTCCTCACGTGCGCAGGCCTCGCCGCGATCGTGACCGGCGATCGCGTCGCGCGTCTCTGGCGCCTTCGCACGCTCATCCCTGCCCTCCTCCTCGCCGGCTGGGTCGCGTGGATCGAGCGCGGGACAACGACGCCGCCGGGCTCGGTCCCGCAGGTCCCGCAGCTCCTTCCGCATTTCCAGGGACCCGCCGACAAGCTGAGTCTCCTCATCAGCCCCACGCTGATGACGCGTACTGGGATCGATTTCCTGATCGGCGTCTTGCTCCTCGGCTTCACGCTCGGGTGCACGATCTTCACCGCGCGTTCCCTTCGCCGCAAGCTCGTCTCCGCGGAGACCAACGAGCAGACCAACCCCAGAGGCCTCCCGGCCGACGTGCTCCACAGCCGCGCGCTCTTCGCCTCGGCCGCGGCCATCGCGATCGTCTTCCTCGCGCTGCCTCACTCGGTGGGTTGGTTCGGCTTCGTCGACGGTCGCCTCGTCCCCGTGTTCTTGATCCTCGCGCTCCTCGGGATCCGTCGCGACGCTCTCCCGCGATCGATGAAGCTCGGGCTGCAGTACGCGCCGCCTGTGTTTGCGGCGACCGTGAGCGTGCTCGCGCTCGTGGCGTCGTATCGCTTTCAAGACGAGGCCACGGGCTACAAGGAGGTCCTCGCGAAGGTGCCGTCCGAGACGCGCCTGCTGAACCTCCCGCTCGATCCGAACAGCGACGTCTTCACCGTCCATCCGTTCATCCACTACGACAAGCTCGTGCTGGTCGAGCGGCCGCTCGTGGTGAGCGACGTGTGGTTCCACCAAGGCTCGGCGCTCTATCCCACGCCGCAGAACCCCGCGCTCCGTTTGCCGGAAACGTACAGTGAGAGCAACCTCCTCGTCATCGACTGGCCCGCGTATCACCTCGAAGACTGGGATTACGTGCTGATTCGCACACGCCCGAACGCGCAGATGCCGTTCACGCCCGAGCGCCTCGTCCTCGAGGAGCATCGCGGCGGATGGTGGCTCTTCCGCACGCGAAACTCACGCTAAAGCGTGAACGAGGCGGGTCCTGATGTCATGATGTCCATCATGACGCGAACGGCTACGCGAGCACGCCTACGGATCCGCCTTCTCTTCGGTGCTTCGATCGCCGTCAGCGCCGCCGCGTTCGTGATCGCGTGTCAGCAGACAGGACCCGACGCGCCGCCGCGATCGAACGGCTGCATCGATCTCGGATGCCCCGCCGTCGACTCGGGCACGTCATCGTCTTCTGGATCGAGCGGCACGACGACCCTCCCCGACGGCAACGTCGTCCCCACCACCGATCCCCTCGCCGGCACCTCGAAGACGGCGACGCTCATCAAGGGCAAGTTCAAATTCACCGAGGGGCCGGTGTGGATCGGCGGGCGCCTCTTGTTCACGGACACGAGCGCCGGCTTGATCGTCGAGCTCGGGAGCGACGGCGGCACGAGCAACTTCCGCGGCAACAGCGGCGGCGCCAACGGCCTCGCCGTCGACAAGAACAACAACCTCATCGCGTGCGAGGGCGACAACAAGCGCGTCACGAAGAGCGCCGCGACGAAGGGCGCGCAGACGACGCCGATCGCGACCGAGTTCAACGGCAACGCGCTGAACTCCCCGAACGACATCGTGGCTCGCGCGGACGGGAACATCTACTTCACCGACCCCAACTACAAGGACGACGCGAACGCCACGCAAGACGCCGAGGCTGTCTACCGGATCGACACGAACGGCGACGTCACGCGCCTCGACCAGGGCTTCACCAAGCCGAACGGGATCGCGCTCTCGCCGGACGGAAACACGCTCTACGTCGTCGACAACGGGACCGGAAAGCTCCTCTCGGGGGCGGTGGACGCGGCGGGCGCAGTCGGTGCGTTCAGCGAGGTCGCCGCGGTGCCCGGGGGCGACGGCATGGCCGTGGACGACGCCGGAAACCTCTATGTGGCCGACGACGCCGGCATCGACGTCTTCACGAAAACAGGGTCGAAAATCGGCACGATCACGGTCCCGGTCAAGCCCACGAACTGCACCTTTGGCGGGGCGGACCGAACCACGCTTTACATCACGGCAAATGGTCCCGAGCTCGACGCGAAAACGGGCTTGTACTCCATTAAGCTGAACGTCCCGGGCTTGCCGTGACTCCGTAACTCCAATAAAACACCCCCCAATGCGCATCGTCGTCTTTGGAGCGGGTTATGTCGGCCTCGTCAGCGGAACGGGAATGTCCGACTTGGGTCATGAAGTCCTCGTCTACGACATCGATCCCGACAAGATCGCCAAGCTGAACGAAGGCAAGATTCCGATCTACGAGCCTGGGCTCGCGGATCTCGTTCACCGCAACCAGCGGAACGGTCGCCTCACGTTCGCGACGACGATCCCGAAGGGCTTCGACACCGCGGACGCGTACTTCATCGCGGTCGGCACGCCTCCGGGGCCGGACGGCGCGGCGGATCT
This sequence comes from Labilithrix sp., assembly GCA_044227045.1. Lineage (GTDB taxonomy): Bacteria > Myxococcota_A > Polyangia > Polyangiales > Polyangiaceae > Labilithrix. The sequence goes on along the minus strand of JBGAFW010000080.1, from coordinate 17,976 downwards.
CTCGTACGTCATGTCCGCGGCAGACACGATCGCGAAGACGGCGACGAAGGACTCGATCGTCGTCATGAAGAGCACGGTGCCGGTCGGCACGTGCGACAAGGTGCAAGAGCGCCTCGGCGGTCAAGCGAAGGTCAGCCTCGAGGTCGTCTCGAACCCCGAGTTCTTGAAGGAAGGCGACGCCGTCACCGACTTCTTCAAGCCCGATCGCGTCGTCGTCGGCGCGCGGAGCGAAGAGGCACGCCAGATGCTGCGCGATCTCTACGCGCCGCTGCAGCTCTCCGGTGAGCGCCTCGTCATGACCGATCCGCGTTCGAGCGAGCTCATCAAGTACGCCTCGAACACGATGCTCGCGATCCGCATCTCGTTCATGAACGAGCTGTCGCGTCTTTGCCACGTCACCGGCGCCGACATCCACTCGGTGCGTCTCGGCGTCGGCACCGACTCGCGCATCGGCAAGAAGTTCCTCTACGCGGGCCCCGGCTACGGCGGCTCGTGCTTCCCGAAGGACGTGCAGGCGCTCATGGCGCTCGGCCGCGAGCACCAGACCCCGATGCGCGTCGCCGAGGCCGCGCACGAGGCGAACGAGGCGCAGGCGCACTTCCTCGCGCAGCTCGTCGAGAAGGCGCTCGACGGCGGCGTGAAGGGAAAGAAGATCGCGCTCTGGGGTCTCGCCTTCAAGCCGGAGACCGACGACATCCGCGAGTCGCCCGCGATCAAGCTCGCGAAGGTGCTCCTCGACAAGGGCGCGATCGTCTCGGGTCACGATCCCGAGGCCGGTCCGAACTTCAACGCGCTCTTCGGCGGCAAGGTCACGGTCAAGGATCGCGACTACGACGCCCTCGACGGCGCGCACGCGCTCGTCCTCCTCACCGAGTGGCGCAGCTACCGCGCGCCGAACTTCGCCGAGATCAAGAAGCGCCTCGCCGCGACGGACTCGGGCAACCCGCCGATCCTCGTCGACGCCCGCAACATCTGGCGGCCGAACGACGTGATCAAGGCAGGTCTCCGCTACCAAGGCATCGGCGTCTCGCTCCAGAGCCGCCGCGCCGCGGCCGACCGCCCTTCGCAGCGGTAAAACGGCACGCGCCTCTCCTTCAACGACAAACACGGACGGCATCATGAAGCGATGGCTCGTAACGGGCGGCGTGGGGTTCATCGGTCATCATCTCGTCCGTGCGCTGCTCACGCGCGGCGACTCGGTTCGCGTGCTCGACGACTTCTCGAACGAGCCGTACCCGGAGCGCTTGAAGCGCCGCCACGCGAAGACGCTCCAGAGCGAGTTCCCGGCCGACCGCCTCACGATCGAAGAGGCCTGCATCACCGACCGTGAAGCCGCCAAGCGCCTCATCGAAGGCGTCGACGGAGTCATCCACCTCGCCGGCCTCGCGGGCGTGCGTCCGTCCTTCAAGGATCCCGTGCGCTACTCGGTCGTGAACATCGAGGGCACCGCGACGCTGCTCGATGCGGCGCAGCAGGTGGGCCTCGGCTTCTTCATGTTCGCGTCGAGCTCGTCGGTGTACGGCAACTCGACGCCCCTGCCCGCCACAGAAGACGCGCCGTCGATCTTCCCCGAGTCTCCTTACGCCGCGACCAAGCGCGCCGGCGAGCTGATGATCAGCTCGATGGTGCGCAAGACGCCCGAGATGCGCTGCCCGATGATGCGCTTCTTCACCGTGTACGGCCCTTGGCAGCGCCCCGAGATGGCCATCTCGATGTGGCTACGTCTCATCCTCGAGGGCAAGCCGATCACGCTCTTCGGTGACGGATCGATGCGCCGCGACTTCACGCACGTCGAAGACATCGTGCGCGGCCTCCTCCTCACGACCGAGCACGCGCCGAAGGGCGCTCGCCCGTACAACCTCGGCTCGGGCGCGCCGATCACGCTGAGCGATCTCATCGCGGCGATGGGCCGCGCGTCGGGCAAGACCGTGAACGTCGAGCGCGCGCCCGTCCCGCTCGGCGATGTCGAGGCTACCTTCGCCGACATCACGCGCGCGCGCACCGAGCTCCATTGGGAGCCGAAGATGAAGCTCGAAGACGGCCTCACGACGGTCGTGCAGTGGCTGCAGCGCGAGCTCGCGACCTGAGCATGGCGTTCGGCCCGATAGCTCTGTAGCCTCGATCCTTCGTAGCGCTGGGGAAGCGGTTACACGGGAGGCGGAGGACATGACGGAGAAGTACAGGCTTGTCACGCGTAGTGATTTCGACGGGCTCGTTTGCGCATGCATCCTGAAGGAGCTCGGGATGCTCGACGAGATCAAGTTCGTCCATCCAAAGGACATGCAAGACGGCAAGGTGGAGATCACGAATCGCGACATCACGACGAACGTCCCCTACGTGCCCGGCGTCCACCTCGCCTTCGATCACCATCTCAGCGAAGCGACGCGCGTCAAAGACAAGCCGGCGAACCACATCATCGACCCGAAGGCGATGAGCGCGGCGCGCGTCGTGTACGACTACTACGGCGGCAGCGCGAAGCTCTCACGCGTCCGTGAGGACATGATGACCGCGGTCGACAAGGCCGACGCCGCTCGCTACTCGAAGGAGGACATCCTCGAGCCGAAGGGCTGGACGCTCCTCAACTACTTGATGGATCCACGCACGGGCCTCGGCCGCTTCCGTGAGTTCCGGATCTCGAACTACCAGCTCATGATGGAGCTCATCGACGCCTGCCTCGAGAAGCCGGTCGAGCAGATCCTCGAGATGCCGGACGTCAAAGAGCGCGTCGACCTCTACCGCGAGAACGAGCCCAAGGCGAAGGAGCAGATCCAGCGCTGCGCGACGGTGCACAAGAACCTCGTCGTGCTCGACCTCCGGAACGAGGAGCCGATCTGGCCGACGAACCGCTTCATGATTTATGCGCTCTACCCGCAGTGCAACATCTCGATTCACCAGATGTGGGGCCTCAAGAAGCAGAACACCGTGTTCGCGACCGGCAAATCGATCCTCGATCGAGGCTCGAAGACGAACGTCGGCGACTTGATGCTCACGTACGGCGGCGGTGGCCACGAAGCCGCCGGCACCTGCCAAATCGACAACGACAAGGCCGACGCGGTGCTGAAGGAGCTGATCGCGAAGCTCAACGCCGACGGCTGAGCAGCACGCCGAGCCTCGATGCAAGAACGGCATGCTCTCTCGAGAGAGAGCATGCCGTCTTCGTTTTGTCCGAACGGCGCTACGCGAGGAGCGGCAGGCCGGTGTCGGTCGCGGGGAGCGGGAACTGGTTGATGAACGACGCCTGCTCGAGGCCGAGCACACGGCGAAGCTCGCGGTGAAGGTGGCCTTGGTGGATGCGTGAGCCGTTCGCGTCGCCGTCTGGGAGGACCTGTGAGGGGTTCGACTTCGAGACGCGGAGCGCCTTGTGGCCTTCGTCCGTCTTGCCGATCGCGCGGCCGCCGCGGATGCCAGGGCCGATGAGCAGGGTCGACGTGACGTTCCAGTGGTCCTTGCCGTTGCCCGTGTTGTAGCGAGGCGTGCGGCCGAAGTCCGAGGTCACGAGGATGTAGAGCTGGTTCTTGAGGTTCATCTGCGCCGAGCGGAGCAGCACGTAGCGGAGCTTCGCGAGGAACTGGCCCATCGCGTTCTGCTGGTTCGTGTCGTGATCGGAGTGCGTGTCGAAGCCGCCCTGCGCGTAGGTCGCCGAGGCGGAGACGCCCGCCTGGAAGCAGCGCAGGATGACCTCGACGTCGCGTCCGAGGTCGATGAAGCGCGCCGGACCGTTCGCGTTCTGCGAAGCCGTGAGGTACGCGCGCGTGTCGGGCGCGAGGTCGTTGGCGAAGGTGTCGATCGTCGGCGCCGTCTGCCCGACGACCTGCTTCAGGAGGTTGAGCGACGCTCCGCCCTTCGCCGCGTCGCGCATCGCGCCGAAGGTGCGCTTCGTGCGCGGGAGCGTGGCTTGCGACTCGATCTTGCCGAAGCGCTCTTGCCGGAGCTCCGCCATACGGCGGATCGCGACGTCGCTGAGGAGCGCCTTCTCGTCGTTCGGGTTCGCCTTGTACGGCTCGGTGAGGAGCGCGATCTTGTCGCCCGAGAAGCGCGAGATGCCGACGACGTCGCCGGTGCGGTTGTATTGACCGCTCGCGAGGAACGCCATCGGGATGTCGCGTTGTTTGGCGACGAAGCCCGCGAAGAGCGCAGCGAGCGCCGGCAGCTCGATGTCGTTGTGACCGCACGCGCCGGCCTGCGTGCCGGTGTCGTGGTTGTTCGTCTGCGTGTCGACGCCGTTGAAGACGAGGACGTCCTTGCCGACGGTGGTGAAGAAGTTCTGCGGGTCTTCCACCGGGTTGTTGTTCGAGCGAAGCAAGAACTTCCCGGCCGCCGTCTCGGTGGGCACCGAGATTCCGTTGATGTCCTGCACGGCGGTGACGAGCTTGTTCTCGTACACCGGCGTGTTGCCTCCGGCGGTGAGCTTGGCGTCACAGAGGATCGTCGGGTCCCAGCCGCCCGAGGCGTGCATGTGGAGGAGGAACGGCCCTCCCCATGTCGCGCCATCCGCGTGCGCGACGCTCCCGCGTCCAAGCACGGACGGCATGAAGAGCGAGAGTCCCGTGAGCCCGGCAAGCCTTACGAAGTCGCGGCGCTGCATGCTTTTGATCTCCTGAATCCGTTTCTCGAAAAGTCTTTCGTATCCCTAGGTGCCGACCCGCTCACTCGTGCGTGAACTTGTAGTCGGTGAGCATGTAGGTCACGACCGTCTGCCACGAACGAATCGTGTAGAACTCGTCGCGATCGAGCTTCATGCCGGGTTGATAGGGAGCCTTGTCGGGGCGCTGCGCGAGCGGCTCGAACACCGCACGCACCTGGTTGTTGATCGTCTCGAAGTGGATCGACTTGTCGTAGTCGACGTCGGCCACGCAGCGGCCGTTGGCGAGGTTCTGACCGCCCTTGTTCGGGTTGTCGTGATCCCACTGCTCGAGATCCTTCCAGACATCGACGAAGAGCCCGTAGACCTTCGTGACGTCGTCGGAGCTCGCCTCGACGGTCTCGCCGAGCAAGCGGAAGAAGAGGTGCTTGATCGTCTCGCGGATCTTCGCCTCCGCGTCGGGCACGACCATGATCGGCGCGTCTTTGTCCTGACGCGTGTACGGCGTCGTATTGAGCTCGACGGTCTTGAAGAGACGGCGATCGGCCATCGGCTTCGTGAAGTCGAACGTGGTCGCCTTGCACGCGACGATCGAGCCGGTGTACTGGCTCGTCGCCAGCATGATCGGGCTCATCGTGTCAGTGCGCTTCGTCACGTCGGCGGAGTCGATGCCGCCGTAGATGAGGCGCCAGTTCGCGTCTTGGACGAGGTCGCTGACGAGGTAGCCGTCCTTCGCGCGGCGCTCGTTCTTCGAGGCGGCGTCGCCGTTGAAGAAGTAGAGGCCGGTCGTGGCGCGGTACTTACGACCGAGCATCTCCGGTCCGAGGATGCGGCCTTGGCCGAGGCCGTCGTGGAGCGCGTCCTTCGTCGTGTCGCCCTTCGAGGCGCGGAAGTACGGGCTCTTGACGATCGCGGCGACGAGCTTGCGGAGATCGAACTTGTTCGCGGCGAACTCGTCACCGATCTTCACGAACCAGTCGTTCTGGATGTTGTAGGAGCGGACGCGATCGGCGTAGTCCGGTGAGGCCTTGTCCTGAGGGAACGTGATCGGCTCGTCGCCGACGATGCCGCGATACATGACCTGCGCGACCGAGATGCCGAAGCGGCGATCCTTCGAGACCTGCTTGCCGAGCCACATCGCCGCCGAGCCGTAGCTGTCCGGCGGCATGTCCGCGTTGTTGATCCCCGGCGGGAGCATGTCGTCGTGCCACTTGTCGTCCGCGTCGAAGCGCGAGAGCGTGTTCTCGTTGAACCCGCGGAAACCGCCCGCGATCGGGTCGATGACCGAGTGGCAGACGTTGCACATCGGCGAGTTGAGCGTCGGGTTCTGGATCGACGTCAGCGCCGTCGAGTCGACCGGACGCTGCGCGAACTTGAGGATGTCCGTCGCGAGGAAGTTCTTGAGGACGATGCGCGCCCGCTTGCGGCCCTTGTTCGTGGGCGTGGTCTCCCAGCGATTGAGGAACGCCGGCGTGGTGAGCACGCCCGCGACGGGCATGCCGGCCGTCTTCATCGGCCCGTCGTTGCCCTGCTGGCGGTTCTGCACCGGCGAGTAGTCGATGCGGCGCCAGTCGAGGAAGCTCTCGCCGATGAGCGGCGCGTCGTGCGGGAGGCCGTACGTCTTCGCGGTGAAGGGGTTCGCGACGACGTAGTTGCCGTCGACGATGTCCGAGAACGGCAGGTTGTTGCGGACGACGAACTCGATGTAGCGCATCGGCTCTTCGGTGAGCGACGCGGTCGTCCAGTTGCGAATGTCCGTCGTGTACTGCGGGTAGTTGTCGTCGTAGAGGTACGGGGCGTTGAAGAACGCCGAGCCGACGCTCGCGTCGAGGTTGCGATCGGTGAGGAGCGCGTCGTTCCAGATCTCGCGAAGGCGGTCGTAGAAGAGCTCCTCGTTCGTGAGCTTGATGACGTAGTTGTCGAGGCCTTCGTCGGTCGCGACGCTCGCGAACTCTTCGTCCGTCGGGTAGCGGCCCGCGAGCGTGATGGCGGCTTTGCGCGCGGTCGTCTTGTTGTCGATGAGCTCGACGCCGAGCTGGCCGTCGGTATCGCACTTCTTCTCTTCACCGGCGCGAAGCGTCTTCACGAAGTCGTTCAGGATCTTGAACTCCTCCGAGTCTTCCTTGAGCACGGGGCCGCCGCCGTGGGCGCGCTCGCCGAGCGGCTTCATCAGGATGAGCGGCGTCTCGTCGATCTGGAGCTTCGAGTAGTCGCGAATGAGATCGAGGTTGGCGGTGACGAAGTCCGGCCACGTCTCGCGGTAGATGAAGAACTTGGCGCCCTTCTGCTCCGCGATGCCGCCCGGCGTATGGCAGCTCAGACAAGGCTGCAGCGCCTTGCCGTAGACCGTCGTGGTGAAGTACTCGCGCGTGCTCACGCACGCGACCGGGTTCTCCTTGCTCTGGGCCGGGTTCTCTTCATCGTCGCCACCGCAGCCAGCGGCGACCGTAGCCGAGCCGAGCGTGAGCACGCCGAGAGTCAGCGCGGACAAGCCTGAGAATCGCGAGCTTCTCCTCATTCGTCTCTCCATCTCCACTTGTGGTGCCTACGCACACGAAGTCTTCGTCGCGTCGTGCAGCCGAGCGCACACGAAGACGTCTTCGCCACGTCGTGCAAGCGATCGGCAGAGCAAGCTGCGCGCCGATCGATCGCGTTCGATCATCTTCGCACTCCTTCTTCGAACACCGAGAGAAAAGAGCATTGATGGCAGAACTTCCGCGCAGACGACCTGTGCGCAAAAGGTGTACTGCGCACGTACTTTGTCGCTCCACCGTCTGGGGGAAAAACCCCTGTCCACGTGGGGGCCCGGGCCTCCTATACGGTGTAGAGGAGCGTGCGAAAGACGTCGCCATGTGCGCGCGCGGCCCGCGTGCTCGTGCCTGGGCTGCTCCCCACCAAATCAACACACACCTCGAAGCACGCGCGCAGTCTCTGCGCGTCGTCAACGTGCGCCAGCGAACATCGACACGTTGCCGTTGCGCGTTGCTTGCATGTTAGTCTGCTCTCACGAAACGTTTCGATTGAGCGAGTGCTCAATCGGCGGAACGCGCAAGGTGATGATGATGCTCGGTCGTCGCTCGAATCTTTACTTCTTCCTCGTCGCTTCGGGTCTCGCGGGTCTCATGGCGTTCGCAAGCGCCTGCGGGGACGACGAAGAGGCCCAACAACAAGCCGCCGCCGAAGAGGCCGCGAAGAAGCGCGCCGCTGCAGGCGCGAGCACCACGTTCATCCCCGATCCCGCGCCACCGCAGCCCGGGCTTCCGCCTGGCGCAGGCCCGTACAACGGTCCGCCGCCGAACGAAGATCCGCCTCCTCCGCCGAAGGACTCCGGCGCCGACACGAGCCAGCCGCCCAAAGACAGCGGCGGCGGCGACGCCGACAACTAGATCGAGCTAGACTGCTCTCGTTCCTTCTCTCTTCCCCCCATCCGAATGCACACAAATCACAGCCGCGCTTCTCTTCTCGCCGCCCTTCCCTTCTTCGTCTCGCTCTCGCTCGGCATCGCCGCCTGCAGCTCCGACGAAAATCCAAACCCGAACGCGACGCGCACGGACGCGGGCTCTTCGCAGGCCTCAGGCCTCTCGGTGGCGTACTCGTCGAACTGCGCGCGCTGCCACGGTGACAAGGGTCAGGGCCAGACGCTGAACGGCGTCGTGTACCCCGCGATCCCCGGCAACAAGGACGAGAACGCGTTCATCTCGACGGTCCGCGCCGGCCGCGGCAGCGACATGCCCCCGTTCGACGAGGCCGCGATCTCGGACGCGGACCTGAAGGCCGACTACGCCTGGATGACGACGCAGCGCAAGTAGGCTAGTCTTCTCACGCGCGCCGAGTCCTGAAGACTCTTCCCTCGGCGCCCACGCGCCGGTTATTCGACGAAGCGCGAGCCGAGGAACGACAGGTAGACGCCGGGGTTGTCCTCGAAGAAGCGCGCGAGGTCTTCGCGCTCGATCGAGAAGAGCTTGCCGGTTCGCGTGACACGCGCGGAGCTCGGCGCAGGACCGCCGGTGCGGAGCGCGTCGACCTCGCCGACGAACGCGCCGGAGGTGAACGGCTTCAGCTCGCCTTCGGGGCAGCGCATCGTCACGACCGCGTCGTCGACGAGGTAGCCGCTGCGCGGAATGTCGCCTGCGCGCCAGAGGACCTGGTTGTCATCGGCCTGGCAGGGCGTGAGGTACATCTGGAGCTGCGTCTTCTGCGCCGACGTGAGCGCCGAGAGGACGGAGTTCTTTCCGAGCAGCTCCCACGCGCCTTCGTCGCGCACGCGGACGAGGCGCTCGAGCCGCGTCAGCATCTCGCTGCCGCGAAGGACGGCGAGAAAGTCGTTGCGATCGATCGCGATGAGATCGACGTCCGTGAGCGACACGGCGTCGGCCGAGCGCGGCTGATCGAGGAGGATCGCCATCTCGCCGAAGTAGTCGCCGGCGCGGTAACGCTTGAGCGGTACGCCGTCTTTGACGATCTGAACGGTGCCATGGACGATGATGTAGAAGCTGTCGCCGCGTGTCCCTTGCGTGACGATGCGCTCGCCCGCGGGGAGGTTCATTCGCCGCGCGACCTGGAGGAGCGAGCGCGCGCGTGAGAGCGGCAGATCGCGCAGGAAGTCGACCATCGCGAAGTTGTCGAGCAGCTCGATCGCCTCGCTGAAGCGCGGCGTGTGCGAGGGATCGACGCGGATCGTGTGCTCGAGCCCTTCGCGCGCCGCGCGGAGCCCTTTGTCGGCCGGGACGTCCTTCGCGGCGATGTGCACGAGGTAGAGGCGTTTCTTCACCTCGTCTTTGAGCTCGGCGAGCGCGGTCGTCGGCGTGTGGAGCGGCGGGATGCCGGCCTCGTGCAAGATCGCGCTGTGGTGCTCGGGGAACGCGACGAGCGACTCGTAGCGGGCGCGCGTGAAGACGCCCTGCTCGAACATCGCGGTGATGCGCGCCGGATCGTAGAGCGTATCGCCCGAGATCGAGAGGCTGCGGTTGCCGTAGAAGGCGTCGAAGCCGATCGTCGGGATCGAGTGCAACGTGTAGCGGAACCAGAGCTCGCCGCCGCGCACGTGCACCGGCGCGCCGATGCGGACCGGATGAAAGGAGAACGTTCGGCGGAGGAGGTCCTCGGACAGCCCCGAGAGCGCCGAATATTTGCGGAGGAACGAGCCGAGGATGTGCGGCGTCGTGTAGAGGCTGATCTGCGACTCTTCGAGGAGCTTCTGGAACGTGCCTGCGTCGTGATCGGCGTGGCAGTGCGTGAGGATGACGCCGTCGATCGTCTTCGGCGCGACGCCGCGCGCGCGGAGGTAGTCGGTGGAGTCGGTGGGCGGGTCGACCAAGATCGCGCGTCCGCCGATCCAGAGGAGAAAGCCTGTCGTCTTGCCCGAGGGATCGAAGCCATGGCTCGCGCCGAGCACCGTCACGCCGAACGAAGGCGGCATGAAGGAGAGCGCCATCGCGTCCGGATCGGTGGGCTCGCGCGGAGGCAAGCTGACGGTCGCCCCGATCGACGCGACCTCGCGAGAGCCGTCATGCACGATGATCGAGTCGGTGCCGATGTCGACCGAGACGTTGTCGTCGATCTTCGCGCGGCCGTTGTCGGCGACGACGAACTCGATGAGGTCGTCGACGGTCATCCGCCCTTTGCCGGGCACCGTGCGGAAGAAGTCGCTCTCCTTCTGGAAGTCGGGCCGGTGGGACTCTGGAAAGCCGTCGGCGAACTCGCTCGGGAGCGGACCTTGGCTCGGCCCGAAGAGCGACTCCTGGAAGATGGAGCGCACGCGCCGCTCGATGTCCTTCGAGAGGACGACCAGGCGGCAGCGCCTCTTCAATAAGAAGAAGCTGTAGTAGGTTGGGAACTCGAACTCGGCCACCGACAAGCCGCGGCGACGATCGAAGAGCTCACGAGGCAGCACGTAGGCGACAGGCACCTCGAGCTTGAGCTCCATGACGTCTTTGATCGTCTCGGGCGGCATGCCGATCTGGATCGCCCCCGCCGACGTTCGCACGTAATAACCGCCGCGAGGAAGCGCGAGCCACGACCCCACGGTGGAGGGTCCGGTGCGTTCGCTCATGATGATGTCCGTCGGTTTCTTCGCCACGATGAGTGAGCTTCCGTCTGGTGTCGCGGTCCTCGTGAGGGGCGTGGAATCGACCCCCCTTAGCCCGCCAGCCGACCCGAGCATACCTCTAGGTCGGCCTTAGGAAAGCCAAAGGTTTCTCCCGATGTGATGATGATGGTACGGTCGTGGGGTGAGCGTCGTCGGCATCGACTTGGGGACGACCAACACCGTCGTCGGGTGTGTCCGCACAGGCAAGGTGCACGTCCTCGCCGATGAGAAGGGTGTTCGCCTTCTCCCGAGCGTGGTCAGTTTTCACCCGAACGGTGAGGTCCTCGTCGGAGGTGCGGCGAAAGCACGCCGCGTCATCGACGCGAAAAATACAATCTACAGCCACAAGCGCCTGATCGGGCGCTCGTGGAGCAGCCCGGAGATCGCGCAAGCTCGTTCGCGTTTCGCGTTCGAGCTCCGTGAAGGTCCAGGTCAGGGCCCGCTCGTTCACGCGCGCGGCCAGGACTACACCCTTCCCGAGATCAGCGCGTTCGTCCTGAAGCGCGCCCGGCAGATCGCCGAGGCCGCGCTCGGGACTCCGGTCGAGCGCGCGGTCATCACCGTGCCTGCCCACTTCAACGAGCTGCAGCGCGCGTCGACGAAGGTCGCCGGTCGCGTCTCGGGCCTCGAAGTCCTCCGCATCTTGAACGAGCCCACCGCCGCGGCGCTCGCCTACGGCCTCGGCCGTACGGGCAACGAGCGCGTCGCCGTCTACGACTTCGGCGGCGGTACGTTCGACTGCACGCTCCTCGACTTGAACGGCAACGTCTTCGAGGTCCTCGCGACCGCCGGAGACTCGTTCCTCGGCGGCGACGACGTCGATCAGCTCATCGCCGATCGCATGGCGGAGACGTACCTCAAGCAGCACCGCCAAGACGCGCGCCAAGATCCGCAGATGTACGAGCGGCTGAAGACGACCGCCGAGGACATCAAGATCGCGCTCTCCACCGCCGAGACGCACACGGTCGTGCTGAAGGAGCTCGGGCACGGCGCAGGCGGCGCCGCGATCAACTTCCAGTTCACGATGACGCGCAAGGATCTCGACGCGCTCATCACGCCGCTCGTCGACCGCACGTTCAAGGTCACGCAAGACGCGCTCACGCTCGCGCGTCTCTCGCCGACGTCCTTCGACAAGGTCATCCTCGTCGGCGGATCGACGCGCACGCCGCTCGTTCGCAAGCGCGTCGAGGCGTTCTTCGGCGCGCCGCCGATGGACCGCGTGAACCCGGACGAGGTCGTCGCGATCGGCGCGGCGATTCAGGCCGCGGCGCTGACGGAAGGCATTCGTCGCCGGAGCATCCCTGCCCCGCCAGGCGTGCCGGGTCGTCCTTCGCAGAACGACACGCAAGACAACACGCAGACCTCGATGGAGCTCGATCCGTCGAAGCTGAAGCCCGCGTTCGGGAGCGAGCCTCCCGGCTTTGGCTTCCAGTCGCAGAGCGGATCGAACCCGCCGCAAGGTCCAAACTTCGCGTTCGCGTCGACTGTGCAGACGCCGCCCGGCGTGCCCGGTCCTGGCCAGAGCCCTGGCGTCCCCGGCGCGCGCTCACCGAGCCAGCAGCCGCCTCTGGGTGGCGGGCGAAAGATCACGAATCCCGGCGTCGCGCCGGCCACGCAGCCGATGGGCGCGCGGCCTCTCTCGCCTGGAAAATCCGCTCCTCCTGGGGGCAAGCCGTCGCAAGCGCACGAAGACGATCCGTCGATGGCGTCGTTTCCGGATCTGTCGGCGCCGACGCCGTTCGAGTGGTTCCCGTCGGGGAGCCCCTCCTCGGCAGGCACGCAGCCGCGCCAGCCCGCGACCTCGGAGCGAACGTTCGGCGGTGACGCCGGCGCGCCCGAGCCGCAGACGCTCACGCAGACCGCCGCCGTTCCTGGCGGACCGCCCGCCGTCGGACAAGCGCCCGCGAACCGCCCCGCCGCAGGGTCGCCCGCGCTGCAGACGCAAGCCGGCTTCGGCGCGATCGACGAGCCTCCGTCGCTCTTCTCAACGCCGAGCGCGAGCGTCCCGAGCTTCCCGAGCCTGAGCGCCAGCGCCAACGTCCCCTCGCCGGTCGGCGACGCGCCGTGGCGGCAAGAGCAGCCACCGCTTCAAGCGAAGGCGAAGCAAGACTCCGCCGCGACGATGGACCCGCCGCTGCCCGAAGGTCCGTTCGGCGCCCTCGCCGACTTGAGCCTCGTATCGACGACGGGCGTCTCGTCGTCGGGTGTCTCGAGCCCCGACGGCGGCTTCGGCCACGTCTCCGATCTCTCGCTCATCTCGAACCAGACGGCCACCGCGGCGATGGAGGCGATCACCAACGCGCGATCGCAAGCCCTCGAGTCCGGCCAGTTCGACGACGAGACCGAGGCGGTCGTCCGCGACAAGAAGGGCAAAGGCAGCACCGTTCAGCTCGATCCCGAGACGAACCCCGCCGCCGCGCGCTCTCCACAAGACGATCACAACTCGATGATCGATCGCACCGATCTCCCCGCCGTCGTCTCGCGCGCGAAGCCCGCGCGCAAGCCCGGCCAGCTCGGGATGAACCCGACGGGCGGCGCCGGCATGCTCGGCAAGCCGCCGCCGCTCATCGCGCCGCAGCCCTTCGGGCCGATGGAGAAGATGGCGGACGAGTCACCGCCTTCACGCACCGCCGCGCTCCAGTCACCGCAGCGTCCGCCGCAGCAGCCTCCCGTCCAGGCGAAGCCGAAGACGCAGCCGCAACCGAAGCCCCCGCCGCCGTCGCAGCAGCGGCTCCCTGCGCAAGCGCCGCTCAACACGACGCTGCCGATCAACCAGCGCGAGCCCCCGCCGCAGCCGAAGCCTGCGCAGAAGCGGCCCGCCCCCGCGACCGAGTCGTTCGGCTCGCCGGTGAACCAGCCTCCTCCGCAACAACAACACCACGCGCCGCCGCCCGTCCCGCAGGCGCCGCCGCCGCAACAAGCCGCGCCGCCGCCGTTCCAGCAGCAGCCGCCGCCGCAACAGGGATACGCGTCGCCGTCGGCGCCGCCGATGCAAGCGCACTTCTCGCAACCGCCCGTGCAGCATCCGCCGCCGCACGCGCAGCCGTTCGCGTTTGGCTCCGCCCCGCCCGGCGCATTTGGGTCGACGCCTCCGATGCAGCAGCCTCCGCAGCAGCCACCGCCGCAGCAGTTCGGCGGGTTTGGCTCGGCGCCGCCGAACGCCGGCCCAGGCGCGGGCGGCTCGCAGCCTCCAATCTTCGGCTCCTTCTCGTCGGCTCCGCCGCAGGTCGATCCGTCCCAGCCGCTCGACTACGGCCAAGGCGGCGCGTTCGATCCGAACATCCCCGCGGCCCCCGCCCCGCCTCAAGGCATCCACTACCAGACGCCCGTTCTCGTCGACGTCACGCCGCGAGGCCTCGTCGTCGAGACCGCCGGCGGGTACACCGACACGATCATCCCGCGCAACTCGAAGATCCCGTGCGAGCGAACACGCCGCTTCGCGACGGGGCGAGACATGCAGACGACCGTCCGCGTCCGCGTCGCCCAAGGCGAGAGCCCGACCTTCGGACAAAACACCTACCTCGGCGAAGTCGAGCTCTCCGGCATTCGCCCTGCCCCGCGCGGCGACGTGACGGTCGCGGTCACCTTCGAGGTCGACGCCGACGGCACCCTGCGCGTTCGCGCACGTGACGTTCAAACCGGCCAGGAAGCCCGCGCGACCCTCCAGCTCGTCGGCGTCGCTGATGAGTCGTCGGTCGTCATGATGATCAACCGCTTCGCGAATCAGCCTGTCGTTGGCGGCCCGACGCAGTAAGCTTCTCCTTTCCGGCGATGGACATAATCGCGATAAGGCAGTGGCTCGCAGCCCTCGACTCGATCTCGTACTACGACTTGTTTCGTGCTTCGAGGACGGCGAATCACGACGAGCTGCGTGCAGCGTTTCACGTGTTCGCCGAGACGTTCCATCCCGACACCCATCGCTGGCGGCACCCGAACGAGCAAGAAGCGATCGGCCGTATCTACCGGCGCGGCACCGAAGCGTGGCGCGTCCTCAGCGATCCGATGCTTCGCGCGCGCTATGACGAGGCGCTCGCGAACGGGATCCTCCGCCCCGAGAACCTGATCGTCGAGATGGATGGCCCGCAGTCTCGTTCGCTCGCGCCGCCGTCGGCCGCGGGTGGCGCAGCCGGCGCGGTGCCGGGACGCCTGCTCGACCGCGTGCGATCCCCGGGTGCTCGACCCTTCATCATCCGCTCCGAAGAGCTGTTCAAGAAGGGCGACCCCAAACAGGCGAAGATTCAGCTCGTCATGGCGATGCACATGGACAAAGGAAACCCCGCCCTCGAGGCCTACGGCAAAGAGCTCGACGCGGCGATTCTGGCCAAGGCGGAAGAAGACAAGAAGAACTGGAAGCCCAAATGAGCGATTTTCATTTGGGAGGGCGCGACTTTCCTTCGGAAAGATCGCCAGAGCCCAAATCGGTCGTGGCTTCGCTCGAATAAAAGAGCGAGCTCGGCTGTCGGTGACCTCGGAAGCACGCACTCTCCGAGCCGACTGGGGTAGAACGGAATGAAGCGATGAGCGTCGTTGCAGCAGGCACCAAGCCAACCGCGAAGGGCGATGGGATCTTCTACTCCCTCCTTGCGCTGTCGACTGTCCTTCTCCTCCTCACGATCTATTGGGCCTTGCTGAAGGCGCCGATCGAAGCGCGGATGGGCGTCGTCCAGAAGATCTTCTACTTCCACGTCCCGAGCGCGTACGCGATGTACATCGGCGCGACGGCGACGTTCATCGGATCGCTCGGCTACCTGCTGAAGCCCTCGGATCGCTTCGACGCGCTCGCGCGCGCCGGCGCCGAGCTCGCGATCGCGATGGGCCTCATCGTCATGATCACCGGTCCGCTCTGGGCGGCGAAGGCGTGGGGCTACTATTGGACGTGGGACCCGCGGCTCACGACGGCGCTGCTCTCGTGGCTCATTTACGTGGCGTACATCGTGCTCCGCGCGTTCTCGGGCGACGGCCCCGGCGAGCGCAAGTTTGCGTCTGCGCTCGGCATCCTCGGCGCCGCGAACCTCCCGATCATCCACTACAGCGTGCAAAAGTGGGGCGGCCAGCACCCCACCGTCGTCACCGGCAAGGGCGGCGGCTTGCAGCATCCGGACATGAAGATCGCGTTCGCGCTCGGCATGATCGCGTTCACCGTGTTCTCGATCACGCTGCTCTACGCGCTCGTCCGCGTCGAGCTCGTACGTAGCCGCCTCGCGCGGGCAGAAGAAGACGCGATCGACCTGGGCCTCGACGATCGAACCGAAGCATGAGGAGCACCGTGACAGATCATATGACCACCTCGAGCTTCTTCTTCTTCGACCTCCAGCCGCCGCCGCGACCGGCCCCGACGCCCGTATCGGCGCCGGCTCCGACGCACAACGTCGCGCCTCTGGTATCTGCCGCGCCGTCCTCGGCGCCCGCGAACGCCACCCAGACCGCGCCCGCGGTGAGCGCCACGGCGCCGAGCACGCCCGCGGCGACCGCGACGACCGCGAAGACGACCACGCCGTCGTCGCCCCTCCCCTCCGAGGCCGACGACCGCTCCGACGTTTACAAGGCGGTCGACGGGACGAACGGCGGCGAGCAGTTCAATGGCTTCAACCTGATGGTCGAAGCCTACGCGGTCATCTGGCTCATCATGCTCGTGTGGCTTGGCCTTCTCTGGCAAAAACAGTCGAAGCTCACCTCACGCCTCGACGGCCTCGAAGGGGCGCTCAGCCGCGCCGAGCGCAAAGCGGCCGGTGGTTCGAAGAGCGCGAGCAAAGAGAAGGCCGCCTCCGGGCTTCCGGAGACCAAGGAGTCGAGCACCTGAGATGGGTCTCCCGACGCCGGAGCATCTCATCTTCATCCCGGGCGTCCTCCTGATCGGACTCGCGATCGGCTGGATGCTCGGAGGGCGAGCCGCCCGCGCCCAGATCGAAGAGAAGCGCCGCCGCGCCAAAGAATAAGCCGCGCTCGAGCCTCTTTTTCAGGGTCTTTGGCGCGATTTTGCTGGCGCAGAGTCCTGTACGGTCGTACGGTTTTTCTCGTACGTTCGTACAGGTCCCGAAATGGAGCCGAAATGGAGCGAAGCCAGACATCGAAAGGCCAGGTCGCGCGGCAGCGCATCCTTCGGGCGGCCGAGACGCTGCTCGCGGCGCGTGGCTTTCATGGCACGAGCATGCGCGACGTCGCAGACGGAGCGGGCATCGCGCTCGCGAACGTCGTCTACCACTTCCCTCGCAAAGAGCAGCTCCACGCCGCCGTGCTCGATGGGATCGCGGCCGTGCTCTCGGACCAGATGCGACGCGCCAAGAGCGATCCCATCCGGGCGCTCGTGCGGTGGTCCGCGAGCCATCCGCGGCACGTGCGTCTCCTCGTCCGTGAGCTGCTCGACAATCCGGCGCGTGTCTCGAAGGCGTCGCGGCTGCCGCTCGCACCGGTGCTCCTTCTGCTCACCGACGTCGTGCGCACGAAGGCGGCGGAACATCCCGATCCCGAGCTCGCCGTGCTCCATCTCATCGGCGCCCTCAGCTACGTCGTCATCGCGCGGCCCACGGTGCGCCGCATCCTCGGGGCGAAGCGCGACGACGAGATCATGGACGGCTACGAAGACAAGGCGGTGGCCTTCGCCGAGCGAGCCCTCGCGCCGCCTGCGCGATCGTCGTGCTTGGTGGGCGCGACGTTCGCTCGGAGGGATCGCGCGAACACACGCTCGGATCGACAACCCAAGGCGACACCATGAAGCAAGAGCGACAGATTGATCTCGTCAAACGCGTCCTCGCCCACGTCGACGCGAAGACCACCGACACCGATCCACGCGGCGGAGCGACGATCGGCGTCGACGCCTACGCAAGCGAAGCGCGCCTCGCGCGTGAGATCGACGTGCTGTTTCGCGATTTGCCGCTCGCGATCGCGCACAGCTCCGAGCTCGGCAAACCTGGGGATTTCCTGACGCACGATCTGTCGGGCGCGCCGCTGCTCGTCGTTCGACGCGACGACGGCGGGCTCGACGGGTTCTTGAACGTCTGCCGCCATCGCGGCACGCGCGTCGAGAGCGCCTCACGGGGCAACAAGCACGCGTTCTCGTGTCCTTACCACGGCTGGACGTACGGCCGCCGCGGCCAGCTCGTGACGATCCCGCACGAGCGCGGATTCGCGTGCGCCGACAAGGACAAGCGCGGGCTCACGCGCGTGCACGTCGGCGAGGCCGCCGGGATGATCTTCGCGCGCCCACGTCCCGTCCACGCTGGGAGCTTCGCGACCGAGGGCCCCACGATGGAGAGCTGGCTCGGCGCGGAGATCGCCGAAGACTTCGAGGGCTTCGGTCTCCCGAAGA
>JBGAFW010000079.1:0-50168 GCA_044227045.1 Labilithrix sp. | reverse complement strand
GGAGGTTCTTGCGGATGTCGAAGTTGCGGCCTTCGACCTTTCGCTGCGCGTCCTGGATGCTCTTCGACACCCACGGATGCTCGATGGGCTCGTCGTCCGGCATGCCCATCTTCTCCATGAGCGACTTCACGCGGTCGCCAGCGAAGATGCGCATCAGGTCGTCTTCGAGGGAGAGATAGAAGCGGCTCGAGCCGGGGTCGCCCTGACGACCGGCGCGGCCACGAAGCTGGTTGTCGATGCGGCGCGACTCGTGACGCTCGGTGCCGACGATGTGAAGGCCGCCTGCTTCGCGGACCTCATCGCCTTCCTTCTTGCACGAGGCCTCGTACTTCGTGACGACCTTCTCGAACTCCTCGACCTCGACGTCGGGATCACGGCCCTGCTCGCGAAACTCGAGCTTCGCGAGCATCTCGGCGTTGCCGCCGAGGATGATGTCGGTGCCGCGACCGGCCATGTTCGTGGAGACGGTGATCGCGCCTTTGCGGCCAGCCTGGGCGACGACGTACGCCTCCTTCTCGTGCTGCTTCGCGTTGAGGACGGCGTGCGGGATGCCCTTCTTCTTCAGGATCTTCGCGATCGCGTTCGACTTCTCGACGCTGGTGGTTCCGACGAGGACCGGACGTCCCTTCTCGTGCGCGGTGAGGATCTCGTTCGTGACCGCCGTGAACTTCTCGCGCTCGGTCTTGTAGACGAGGTCTTCGTCATCCTTACGCTGGATGATCTTGTTCGTCGGGATCATGACGACGTTCAGCTTGTACGTCTTGTGGAACTCCTCGGCCTCGGTGTCCGCCGTTCCGGTCATCCCCGCGAGCTTCTTGTAGATGCGGAAGAGATTCTGGAACGTGATGGTGGCCATCGTTCGCGTCTCTTCCTGGATGGTGACGTGCTCCTTCGCCTCGACGGCTTGGTGGAGACCGTCGGACCATCGACGACCAGGAAGAACGCGGCCCGTGAACTCGTCGATGATGAGGACCTTGCCGTCATCTGTGACGAGGTAGTTCACGTCGCGCTTGTAGAGCGTGAACGCGCGAAGGCACTGGTTGAGGATGTGCAGCGACTCGAGGTTGACGGGATCGTAGAGGTTCGAGATCGCCATCAGCTTCTGCGCGGCCTCGACGCCGTCGTCTGTGAGCGAGACGGAGTGCGCCTTCTCGTCGACGACGTAGTGCTCGTCCTTGCGGAGACGTGGGATGACCTCGTTGATCAGCTTGTATTTCTGGCTCGACGCCTCGGCTTGTCCGCTGATGATGAGCGGCGTGCGCGCCTCGTCGATGAGGATGGAGTCGACCTCGTCGACGATCGCGAAGTTGAGCTCGCGCTGCGCGTAGTCGAGCGCGCTGAACTTCATGTTGTCGCGGAGGTAGTCGAAGCCGAACTCGTTGTTTTGCCCGTACGTGATGTCGGCTTTGTAGGCCGCGCGCTTCTCGCGATCGCCCTGTTGGTTGACGACGACGCCCGTAGAGAGGCCGAGATACCCATAGAGCTTGCCCATCCACTCCGAGTCACGTCGCGCGAGGTAGTCGTTGACGGTGACGAGGTGGACGCCTTTGCCTTCGAGCGCGTTCAAGTAGATGGGCAGCGTGGCGACGAGGGTCTTGCCTTCGCCTGTCTTCATCTCCGAGATCATGCCCTTGTGCAGGACCATGCCTCCGATGAGCTGCACGTCGTAGTGGCGCATCCGGAGCGCGCGCTTGCCGCCCTCACGGCACACCGCGAAGGCCTCCACGAGGATGTCGTCGAGCGTGGCGCCGTTATCGAGCTTCTCTTTGAATTCGGCGGTCTTCGCCTTGAGCGCAGCGTCCTTGAGCTTCGACATTTCGGGCTCGAGCTTGTTGATCTCGTCGACGAGCGGCTTCAGCTTCTTGATTTCGCGCTCGTGGGACGTGCCGAGGAGCTTCTTCAATGCCCAGGTCAACATGACTGCGACGAACCTCGAATCTTCGTTGGCGGAGTTCTTCTGCGTCACGCGCGCGACGCAGCTTGGAAGGAAGAGCGCGAAGGTAGTGAGCCTTTACGCCGATCGCAAACCCCGTCGCCTACCCATCTCTTCCTGCTTTCGCCGCCGGGGGGATGTGGCCCAACGGCGAAAGTTGGTACGAGCGCGTGTGCGAGGGCCCCACCCGAGGGGAGGGATCGCCTAGGTTAGCAAAGCTAGAGCCGCTTTTTTTGATGGAATCGTTGGGTCTGGAGGGCCTTTAGGGCATACTTCTGCTGGAGATGGGCTCTTCCGTTAGGAGGATGGTGTTTGGTCTGTCCGCTGTCACGGCGGGTGGATTTGGTGCGTACCTCGTTCTCAGCGCGTGCAGTCCCTCGCCCGTGGACGTGAGCTACGGAAACCCGAATACCCTCGACCGGAAGAACATTCCTGGAGAAGGTGGCGCGGAGCCGCTGCTCTGCGGAGGTGACGGCGGCGGCGTTTCGGCGAAGGGCGCCGACGGCGGCTGCGGCGTCTCCTTCACGACGGACATTTATCCGTACATGAAGAACGACGGACCGTGGCAGTGCACCACCGCGGCTTGCCATGGTGGTGGCAGCCAGCCGGCGATCGACGGGACGAGCGCCGACAAGTGCTACCAGTCGCTCAAGGCGATCACGGTCGTGGGTCTTCCGTACTTGCCGTCGGGCGGAGCGAAGCCGGACGGGGCCGCCGCCAGCTCTTCGATTACATGCAATCTGCAAGGATCATGTGGCAGCAAGATGCCCAAGGCGCCGGGAAAAGACCCGACGACCGACGAGCTTTGCAAGATCGACGCATGGCTCGCGTGCGGCGCGCCACTTAACTAAACGCCCGCTCGACGAGGGACGAACATCGGCGGTGTGCGCGCGCTGCGGCCATGTGCGTTGCGGGATAGCGTCCCGGACGTGGCTCGAAAATGTACCTCGAATGCGACGAAAGTCGGCAAGAGGACTCGATTTCGTATAGCGTAGCGACGTGCTCGTGCGGCTCGGATTTCGTTTCCGCGCAGTCGCTTCAACGCTTCTTCTCTTCACCTTGGCAGGGCCTGCCTTTGCTGGGGAAAAAGAAGACACGGCGACAATCAATGCGGTCGACAAGATACTTACGACCGACGTTCCGAACGCGAACTTCGGCGAAGCGAAGAAGAAGCTTCGTGCGCTTTTGGACAAGTGCAAGAAGGGCTGCAGCGGCCCAGCCGTCGCGCGTGTGTACGTCGCGATGGGCATGGTGGCCGCGCAGATCAACCAGGCGGACGAAGCCAAGACCGCCTGGTTCGATGCCTTCAGCGTCGACTCGAACGCCACCCTCCCGACGAACGGCGTCTCCCCGGCCGTTCGCCAGCAGTTCGAGGACGTGCGCAAGCAATGGATCGCCGCCAATCCTCAGCCCGATGACGCCACGAAGAGCGGGTGGGTCAACAAGCAGGCCTTCGACCTCGCCAAGCAGGCGATCGCCGCCGAGCGCGAAGGCAACCTCGGCGACTGCATCGAGAAGAACAAGAACGCCCTCACGCTCGAAGAGAACATGCGCGCCCGCATGCTCCTCGCGGTGTGTGAAGAGAAGAGCGGCAAGATCGTCGACGCCCTCCGCGACAACGCGAAGGCGCTCGAGACCGCACGCGCCAAGGGCGACGCCGTAAGCTCGAAGACGATCCAGGAGCGCGTCACCTCGCTGCTCCCGAAGCTCGCCCACGTGAAGTTCGAGCGCCCCGTCGAGGTCAGCGAGCTCCAGATCACGTTCGACGATCGCCCAATCCCCGAGGCCCGCCTGGCGGAGAGCTTCACGATCGATCCCGGCTCGCACAGCGTTCACGCCGAGGGCTTGCTCCGCGGCGCCCGCGTCTCTTCCGACGAGAAATTCGACGTCAAAGAGGGCGAAACGGCGCTCGTGAAGATCAAGCTGAAGCCCGTCGCGCTCACGAAGGGCCAGCTCGAATGCATGGTCTCGGCGAAGACGCAGGAAGAGATCCTCGCGTGCTTGCCCTCGGACAAGAAGCCGCTCCACATCTCGGCGGGTCTCGAGATGAGCGGCTACACCGACTCGATCAACGTCCACGTGCTCACGCCCGCGGTGCGCGGCGCGATCTCGTCGCCCACGGGCGGCTGGAACGTCGGCGCGTCCTATTTGGTCGACGTCGTCACCGCCGCGTCACCCGACATCGTCGCGAGCGCCTCGCGCCGCATGCACGATACGCGTCACGCCGCGACGGCGACCGGCGGCTACAAGCCGGGCCGATTCGGCGGACAGGTCTACGGCAGCTACTCCTCCGAGCACGACTACATCTCGCGCACGCTCGGCATCGCCCTCTCGGGCGACTTCATGGAGAAGCAAGTCACCCCCACGCTCGGCTTCTCGTACACGTTCGACACGATCGGACGCGCGGGCACCGATTACGACGTCTTCAGCCACACGCTGAACACGCCGGAAATCACGGCCGGATCGACCTTCGTCCTCACCGCGAGCTCGGTGCTCGTCCTCGGCGGCGGCGTCGCGTTCGAGAGCGGCGATCAGTCGAAGCCCTACCGTTACATTCCCCTGTTCGAGCCGGGCGTCTCGGTGCCCGTCGGCGCGTCGGTGGACGAAGTGAACGCAGCGCGTCTCCCCGCCAAGCCGCTCGAGCAGCTCCCGCTCGACCGCCAGCGCTTCCAGGTGAGCGGCCGCTACATCCGGCGTATGGGCGGCGGCACGTCGACGTTGCGCCTCGAAGAGCGCATCTATCGCGACTCGTGGGCGCTCATGGCGAGCACATCCGACTTCCGTTATCTCATCGACCTGAACGCGCGCTTCCGCGTCTGGCCGCACGTTCACTTCCACGTCCAAAACGGCGCGAATTTCTACAAGCGCGTCTACGGCGCGACGCTCAACTCCGACGGCTCGGCGAGCATTCCGATCTTCCGCTCGAGCGATCGTGAGCTCAGCCCGATGCTCGGCGCCACGGGTGGCGGCGGCCTCCGCTATTCGCTGACGGAGCCAGGCGGTAAAATCGACCTCGCCGTGTACGTGAGCGCAGACGCGCTCTTCAACTACTACTTCAACTCGCTCTACATCAAGACGAGGCTCGGCGGTTACGGCACCGTCGGGTTCGAAGCCGAGTTCGAATGATGTTGTTCAATCACTCCTCCAAGGCTGCCTCGATTTTGCGTCTCTTCACGCCGGCTGTCGTGATCGTCCTCGCGGGCACGACGGCTGCGTCCTGCACCGATCCCGTCCTCGATCAGACGATCGAGGATCAAGGCAATGAAACCCAGGGCATCGAGAAGGGCGAGTACCATCGCGCCGGGCAGCGATGCGTCGCCTGTCACCTCGAAGGCGGCAAGTCGAGCACGGTCTTCAGCATCGCCGGGACGATCTTCGCGCAGCCCGCGCGCCAGGTCGGCGTCGGCGGCGTCGAAGTCCGGATGACCGACTCCGACGGCACGAAGTACACGGCGAAGACGAACTGCGTCGGAAACTTCTTCGTGAAGCCGAGCGAGTGGAGCCCCAAGTTCCCGATCCTGGTCGACATCTTCAAGGGCGGCACACGCCGCTCGATGCGGAGCCAGATCGGTCGCGCCGCGGACTGCGCGGAGTGCCATCACCTCGACATTCCCGTCAAAGACCCGCTCTCGCAGATGCCTCACATTTACCTCTTCGGTGGTGACGAGCCGGGCTCGCCGCAAGGCGCGGCCGACTGTCCCGTCGACCCGATCCGACCGGGTTCGCCATGATGAAGCCCTCGTTCTTCGCGCTCTCCGTCGCCCGGATTCGCCATGCGATCGTGCTTGGTGGCGGGCTCAGCATGCTCCTCGGCCTGTCGTGCAGCACGCCTTCGAAGGGCACGCTCGAGCGCACCGTGTCGACGCGCGCCACGCCCGGCACCTTCCGCACCGCCGGCGTCACGACGGTCTTCGAGAAGCGCTGCGGCTCGCTCGACTGCCACGGCAATCCCGGTCGCAACATGCGCATCTACTCGAGCCGTGGCCTCCGCCTCCCGAACGACGCCGGCCTCTCCGTCGGCGTCGGCGACACCACGCTCGACGAGATCACGGCCAACTACCAGTCGATCATGACGCTCGAGCCGGAGCAGACGAACAAGGTGCTCGACGGCGAGGATCCCAACACGCTGCTCGTGCTCAAGAAGCCGCTCGCGGTCGAGAGCCACAAGGGCGGACAGACCATCCGCCAGGGCGACGACGCCGCGAACTGCATCCTCTCGTGGCTGAAAGAAGACCTCACGTCGCCCGTCGACAAGAACGCGTGCGCGCTCGCCGCGGTCTTTCCGAAGGGCGAGTAACGCTCCCACGAGCGAAAACGAAAACGAGCGCCCGTCACCGAGCGCTCGTCTTCATCTCGCGCGCTTGCTCTAGTTCTGCTGAAGCGCGGCGTCGATCAACCCTGCATCGGGCTGAGTCACGTTCTGGCAGCGGCCAGCGTTCATGTTGCTGATCGTCTCGAGGACGTACGTGTTGAGCGCGTTCACGAGGTCCGACGAGAGCGCGAAGCGCGGATGGCTGTTCGCCTGGAGCTGCTGCGCCTCGGTGCCTTTATCGACCATGCGGCGCGCCGCTTCGATCGTCTCGAAGGCGCCCTCGGCCGTCACGCGACCAACGACGATGCGCTGGATGTACGGGAACGTTTGAAGGCGCGCGAACGTGAGCGCGTTCTCCGGCTCGTCCTCCGCCTTGTCGGTACCACCCGAGAGCCACATGCTCGCTTGGCCGTAGTTGTGGCAGGAGCGGCACTGGCCCTGGTTGTTCTCGGTGTCGGTCGCCGCGATGGTGTGAAGCTTCAGCTCCTTCCATCGTGCGTAGTCCATGCACGCGCCGAACGCCTTGAACGCCGCGCGAAGGTTCTTCGGGACGCCAGGGTCGGAGCCGAGCTTGCGTTGCTTCACCTCGAGGGTGAGCCACTGCGTGATGAGGTCCGTTTGGATCTGCGTCAGCGCGGGACCGCTGTGAGGTCCCTTCTGGATGATCGGGCTCACGCTCGGCGCCGAGATGAGGCCGGGGAAGCCTTCGATCGCGGTGTACGTCGCGTCGGCCGAGGCGCCGATGAAGACCGGCGCGCCGTTCTTTCCGGTCTGGTGGCACTGCGCGCACGTCGTGACGAGCGACTCGTTCACCTTCGCGGTGAAGAATCCCTTGCCGTCACCCGAAGACGCGCTCGCGTTGGTGTTCTCGTCGTCCGAGGAGCCGCACGCGAACGCGAACGATGCCGCGACGCCGAGCGACAGCGCAAAGAACGCAGCCATTTTCGTGTTGCTGGTGCTCATTTCTTCACTCCTCCGTCCGATCCTGCGTCGATGATGCTTCCGCCTGCATCGACAGGAACGACGATGCCGTTTGCACAGGTCCCCGTCGCGAGATTTTGAATGGTCGTGTCCACGAAGTTGTCGATGGAGTCGAGGATGATGGGCGGCAACCCGAACCGCGGGTGACACGAGGTCGACTCCGGCGGGCAGATCTCCTCGGCCTTCGCCGCGAAGCGCCGCGACGCCTGCAAGCTCTCGAAGCTGCCCTTCGCGTCGAGCTTACCGACGACGAGCTTCTGGATGTACGGGAAGGACTTCGCCTTCTCGAACGTCTCGCGCGATCCGGCGGAGAGCCACGCGCTCCCTTGACCGGTGCTGTGGCAGCCCTGACATGGGCCTTCGCTGTCCGTCTGCGCGAACGCGAGGTCGCCCATGCGGTAATAGCTCCACACGTCGAAGTTCATGCAATCTGCAAATTGTTTGTAGGCCTCGGTCACCGTCTTCGGCTTGGCGACGGCACCTTCGAGGCTACGAGCGTTCGCCTCGAGGCTCAGCCACTGGCTGAGCACGCTTCGCTGCGCGGGCTCGATGACGATCTTGGGATCCTTGTGAACGTATTGGACGAGCGGGCTCGTCTTCGGCGCTGCGATGAGACCGACGGTCTTCTCGAGCGTGGCGTAAGACTCTTCGGCGTCGGCCGCCATGAAGCGCGGTCCACTGGCGCCTGCGTGGCAGTTCACGCATGACCCGATCGCGTTGTGCACGCGCGTGATGTAGTAGTCGTGCGCTTTGTCGCGATCCTCTTGCGCCGGATCGCTCGTCGCTTCGCTACTCGAGCTGCTGCACCCTGTCGTCGCAGGAGTCGTTGCCGCGTAGATCGCGACGACCAGAGCCGAGCTCATTGCAAGGAAAGCTCGTGTCCTCATCTCTCAATCAACCTTGTCTGTGGCATCGCTCCCACCGAGATGAAAGCGATGCCTGTTCTCTGACCGCAAAGGGCGACGCCCTCCAAAGAGAAGCGTCGCCCATTTGTTCGTTTCCGTGAAAGATTACTTCGAGCGGCGGCGTCGTGAAATCACGAGACCAAGCCCGAGCGCAACGCCAGCGAAGGCGGCGGTGCCGTTCGTGGTCGACGATCCGACGGTGGTACAACCACAACCGGAGTCATCCTTCGGACCGTTGTTCTGCGTGGCCGAGGTGTCAGGCTCGGTCACAGGCGCCTCGCCGGCCGGGACCGGGTTCTCAGGCTGAACCTTCTTGTCCATGTGGCCCGGGACGAGGGAGAGGAAGAGCGAGTTCTTCTCGTCTCCAGGGATACGACCGTGGACCGCGGCCGCGAAGAAGGTCTTCACGTCAGGCATGTAGCCACCGGGGACGTGGTAGCCGGGGTTCTCGACTCCACCGACGCAGCGGAGGAAGTCACGACCCTGGCGCATCGGGTTACGACCGTACCAGTTGGCGAGGTGGCCCGAGTCGCCGTACCAAGCCGCCGGCCAGAGGTCCGCGTTCGGATCGTACTTGAAGGCCTTTGAGTTGGTGTCGTACTGGACCATCGCCATCGCCGCGCGACCGATGCCGGTCGGAGCCGCGCTGAAGACGCCAATCGCGGTCGCGCCCTGCTCGCCGTAGCTGCCGGGGCAAATCGTCGCGTGCGTCTGGTGAGCCGCCGCGCCGACGATCGATCCGCCGCCGGTGAGGATGTCACCGTTGCGCTCGATCATCATCATGTGGGTCGTGTTCGAGCCCTTGATGTTCGTGTTCTTGCCCATGCCGCTCGACTCGATCGCCATGAGGGCGAACTGGTTGTCGGCGACCTTCACGACCGTGGGCTGGTTGAAGTACGTGCGCTTGCCCATGTTCGTGTCGCGGTTGCCCTTGAAGAACTCGCTCTTCGTGAGGACGCTACCGTCGGTGGTGTTGATGAGGCCGCACTCGATGCTGTCGCTGGGGCGATTCGGGCCCTTCGGAGCACAGAAGAGCGCGCGGTCGAGAGAGACGGCCGCGATCGTCGGACGGCCGATGTTCGTCGGCGTGACGACCGGGGTAATCCAGGTGCGCTCGAGGGTCGGGAGGAGGCCACCGTTCTTGACGGCGAGACCCATCGCCACGGAGTAGTCACCACCAGGCGCCGGGAAGCCGGTCGTCGGGTCGCCACCGTCCGAGTAGTAACCGGCGACGAACTGGCCGTTGCCGAGGTACTGGACGTCCGGCGCGCCGTCGTTTGCGTCACGCGGAATGCTCACCATCTGCGGCGCGGCGAGGTGCTCGCACTTGCTGTTGATGATGCCCGCGTACATGTTCGGGCGGTTCGAGTCGTAGTCCGATCCGTACGCCCAAACGATGTTGCCATTCTCGTCGGCAGCGGCCTTCGGGTGATTGCACGTACGCTCGGCCGTGCCCTTGCGCTCGTAGTCGGTGAGGCGCTTGAGCGAGACGATCTCCTTCGGCGGGCCGTTCGGCTGGAGCTCGTACGACGAGCAGCTGCACTGAACCGGACCGCGGTTCGGCTCGTCGACCGCTTCCATCGTGATGAGCACGATGTTCTTGCCCGTCGAGACGATCGTCGTCTGCTCGAAGCCCGGGTAACGAAGGCGGGTCTCGCCGTCGATACGACCACGCTTGGCGCCACTTCCAGCCAAGATGACTTGAGCCGCGGAGCTGGGCTTCGCAACGGATGTTGCGGCCACGTCAGCAAGGACCATCGAGCTCGAGAGTGC
This sequence comes from Labilithrix sp., assembly GCA_044227045.1. Classification (GTDB taxonomy): domain Bacteria; phylum Myxococcota_A; class Polyangia; order Polyangiales; family Polyangiaceae; genus Labilithrix. The sequence goes on along the minus strand of JBGAFW010000079.1, from coordinate 40,264 downwards.
GAGCGCGGACACAATTCCGAATGCCAGTGCGTAACGACGTGTCCTCATGTTTCCCTCTTCTCCGCTGCTTGGGGTTTACGATCAGAGATCATCATCCGCGCCGGCGTTGTTTTGGCCACCTTGGCCACCGGCTTGGATGTTCGCATCCGGCGCCTCGTCGAGCTTTGCGACGGGACGCGTAGGAGGCGTTGAATTCACATAAATCTGCACCGCGCTCACGCGAGCGCGCTGCGTGCTGTCATTCATTGGAAGATCAACGACAGCCTGTCCGCGATTGCGCGCGGGCACGTTGAAGGTAAGTGCACGAGCACTCTCGGGCGTGAGATGAGCGATGACGTCATCTCCCGCGACGAGGTCAACAGCCTTGGCTTGCTTCGCATCGGCACGAAGCATCGACGCATAGGAGAGGAGTGAGAAGCGATCGCCGGTGGCAGCGTCCGCCTTCTTCTCTTCTGCACCATTCTTGGCGCTAGCCTTGTCCGGCGTCGTCAGGATCATGTCGTTCGTGATCTTCTTGCGCTTCACAGTGCCGACGAGCGTGCCGTCGACATAGACGCGCGTCCCGTTCCCCTGCTCCTCAGGAGCATACGGGACCTTGCCTGCGATGGGCGAACCATCGGGCATCACGAGCTCGCCATCCTTCGTGAGGACGGGAGGCTCCTTCTCTACATACACCGCAACGTTCGACACCATATCGATGGTGCTGTTCGTGTTGAGCTTCACCGGCGGCCAGTGAAGACGCGGCTTGCCACGGTCACCTTGAACGAAGGAGAACGTGATGCGATCGCCGATGCGGGCGGTCTCGGCCTTGTCGACCACGACCACACGCGAGCCACCATAGAGGTGAAGACCCTTCACCTTCTTTGCGTCGACGCCGAGCGCCTTGACGTAGTCGAGGATGCCGTAGCGGGTGGTCTCGTAACCCTCACCAAGCTTGATGACGCGCCCCTTGAGGCCCGCCGGAAGCTCGGTCGCACGGATGACGCCCACCGGCTTGCCGTCGACATAGACGACGGACTCACCGAAGCGCGGTCGCTTCTCTTTGTCTGCTGCCGGATCGTCTTGAGGAAGAGCCGGTAGCACAGGTGCGGTGGCCTGCGGCTTTGCGCTCTGCGCGCTCGGCTGCGTTCGCTTCTGCGCACAACCGACGACGGCGACACCAAGTGCCGCGACGAAGAAGAGTGAGCGGAAGCGCGTCGCCATCGCATGGGAAAAGTGCACGGTGCGTGCCCAGGTGATGTTTCGAGGACTCAGGGCTTTGCTGTGAAGCAACAAGCTCAATGGAACGCAGCTGAAGCGATGTTCCAACCTTGTGACAGTGAAGATACGGAGGCTGTTGCGATTGGGGGCTCGAGCCAACAACAACGTGGGGGTCGGCCACCACACCGTTCAGAGAGAAAGTGCGCGCGCTGTTCACGTGTGCCGAGAACAGCGTTCCGTGAAGGTTACACACATCTTTCTTGGTTCCTCTCGGTGTCCATTGATCGAAATCGACGTCGCGCTTCGTCTCACCTGTCTTCGCATCACGAGTTTGTGTTTCGCTCCGATTCGCGTTGTGATCGGCGCGCGGCTTGCTGTCATGGAAGATTACCGGAGGCCTTAATGAGGACCTTGTCTGCTCGTGGACGTGTGGTTGTGTTGACGGTTGTGGCGGCTGTTTGGGGCACGCTTACGTATGCGTGCTCGACAGAAGATGAGAACCCTGGATCCACACGTGTTCGCACGACGGCGGATTCGGGATCGGGGACGACCAATCCTCAGGGAGAGGATGGTGGACTCCTCGGCGCTCCGGTCTGCGATAAATATGGTGGGGCTACGGCCGTCGCGTCCATCGCTGCGAGCATGATCACCACAGGTCAAAACGACTGCCGAATCGGCCCCACCCTACAAGTGGATGGAGAGCTCGGAACACCGTGCTGGTCGCTCTTCGTTCAGTCCGTCTTCCAGTGCTCTGGAGCCACGTTCGCTCTCGGCAAGACGAAGGTCAACGACAAGACCTGCAACAGCTACATCCCTGGGATTCAGCTGAGCAACGCGGACTTCAACGCGTTCTCTGAAGACATCAAGGCTGCACTCGTCGCGAACAACGTCTCCGATGCCGACATCAAGGCACTCGCGCCCGCGTTCGAGGGGACGCGACTCAAGCTCGTTGGCGGCGACGTGCCTGGGAACAAGTACACCGAGTGCGCGCCGAACTGCCAGAAGGGTGGCGACGCATGCCTCCGCGACGCAGGAATCAACGACGCGGGACCGAAGGACACCGGGCCGAAGGACACCGGCACTCCTCCGCAGGATGCCGCGGACGACGGCGGTTGAGCTCGCGGTTCGATTTGAAGGCGAAGAAACACACAATCACTGATGTACGACGATCACGCTGACAAAAGCGGGGACCGGTCGAGAGGCGTTGATTTGATGAACAATGCTCGTCACCATGGGAGGAGCCGTTCCCCCGAGGTTTTTGCAATGAAAGAAGATGCCTCCGCCAAGGAGCTCGAGAACCTCCTTCGCGAAGCGTTGAACACCGGACTCGAGACACCTCGAGGCGGTGCCGCCCCGCTCGTTCAACTGAAGACCGTGCCGCTCCAGGTGCAGCACATTCCGATTCGGAAAGCTGCTGCACCTGCGCCTGCACCAGCGGCCATCGCTGTGTCGGTGCCTGCGGTCGATCAAGCGCCCGATAGCATCGGTGGGCTTGCCGACAAGCTCGCGCCGGAGAGCGTTCCGCCGCCGAAGGCGATGAAGAAGGAAGCACCAGCGAAGAAGAAGCGAACGAGCACGTTCGCGCTTCTCGGTGTTGGTCTCTTCGCGCTCGCCGCGGCAGGCGGCGCGGTTTGGTTCGCACGCCATCGCCATCCGTTCGGCATCGCGAGCGCGGCGACCACGAACACGACGCCCGTCGCGCAAGCGACCACGCAAGCCACGTCCACCGAGGGCGCGGTTGGAATCGCCGTCGCGTCACGACCTGTCGACGCGCCGGCTGCCAGCGCGACGACCGAAGTGAAGACCGACGTGGCGATCCCTGCGCCGCCGCCGACGTTTGCAGCAGCAACTGCTGCGGCGCCGCCCGTCGTCGCGAACGCCAAGGCCGAGAAGAGCACGCCGGCGCCCGCCGAGAAGGCTGCCCCTGCGGAGAAGCCGAAACCCTCGCATCATTCGACGGCCGCAGCGAAGCCTGCGCCCGAGCCGAAGCCGGAGAAGGCCGAGAAGTCCGCCAGCGCGGACAAGCCCGCCGACAAACCTGCCGCCCCTGCGGCGCCGGGAGCCTCGGTGGACGCGATCCTTCAACAGCAGCTCAAAGGCGCGATCCCGTAGAGCATCACTCGAATCACCCACGAAGCAACGAAGCGCTGCATGCAGAGTACATGCAGCGCTTCTTTCGTTTGTCCGTCTTCGTGTCTGCGCGTCTGGTCGACTCAGTGATTCGGGATGCGCGCCTTCGACGTCGCGGTCGTGTACGCCGCGCCCAGATGGTGCCGTGCGGTCTTCATGACGTGCTGAACGGCAGGACGCTGGCCGACGGGGCTCTTCATGACCGCGATGCCGCCGAACGTGCCGGCGACGAAGCCGCAGAGGAACACCGGCCAACGCATGCGCTGCGCGAGCGTCTTCTTCGCGTGTGTCTCGGGCGTGAGGACGGTCGTGGTGCGTGCGCGCTCTTCTTTTGCGCCGGCAGCAGCGGGAAGCGCCGGCGGCGCGACGCTGATCGCGGCTGCGGCCGCAGACTTGACGATCGCCTCGGCGCTCGGGAGGTTGTGCGCCGATTGGCCAACGACGAAACGCCGAACGGAAGCCGGAGTCCGTGAGCCGATCAACGCGTGAAGCGGCGGGAGCACCGGGTCATCGTCGAGACCAGCGTCTTGTCGAACGCGCGCGAGGCACGCATCGACGAGAAGACTCGATTCACTCTCCGCAGTCGGCAACGCTCCGCAGTACGACATCGCGCAGGCCTCCAACAAACGCTCCTCGTGAGCCTCGACCCACGAGCTCCCAAGGTCAGGTCGTGAGAGAGCCCTCCAACAACGTGACCTGCTCGCGGTGGCGAGCGGGATGTTGCTAAGCATGCAACGTGCCGCTATGCGTCGGACGATAAGTGCCGAAGATCGCTCGCCGTCACACGATGAGGCTGCGGCTCTTCAACCTCAGAGTGGTGCATGCGCGAGCCCTCTTCGCAGGCGCTGGAACACGCGCGATCTACGGGGAAATCACCACGTTCGTGGGCGCTTCCCCTCAGGCTATGGGCAGAAGGCAGGAGCGCCGAAGCTTCCGTCTTTGAAGACGCGCGATCCCGAGACGTACTGCCCCTTGTCGCCAAGGCACCACGTGGTCCACGTCGGCGGAGCGCTGTACGTGGTTGGGTCGAAGTCGAACGTGGTGAAGAGCCCGCTCAACTTCACGTGCTCTTTCTTGTTCAGCGCGGCGATGCCGATCTGAATGTCGTTCAGCGTGACCTTCGTGACGGCCGCAGGATCCGTGACCGTCTTCAGCGCAGCGACGACGTCCTCGGGTGCCGCGTCGGCCTTGTCTTGGAGCGCGCTGTAGGTCGACATCAACACGAGCAGGGCCGTCTCGAACGCACGACCCGCGCCGGGGTTCGGATCGGGTCCGAGCTTGGACGGATCGCTCGCTGGCCGAACGGCTTCGCGAAACTTGTTTTGAAAGACCTCGAAGCTGTTGTCGCGGATCGGACGAATGCCGGTCACGCGCTTGCGAACCGCAGCATCGGCCGTGTTGAGTGACTTGTAGCCGGCGTCTTCAATCTGCAGAAACGTCTGCAAGTAGATGGGCCGATTCGTCGTCACTGGCGCCGTGGCATAAAGCTCCTCGAGCTTCGGGAGCAGCTGCGCACCCCAATCGATGTCGGCGAAGGGAACGATGAAGTGCGGGTTGAACGCGACGATGTCCTGCGCGCGCTGTGCGACGACGTTGAGCGGCGCCTGGCTCGTCTCGAAGCGCTGGTAGCAGTTGTTGCACGCGGCGTCGCGCTGGTTCTCGACCGCGGACTTGCCGTTGAAGATCAGCCGTTGATCCATCAGATCGCCGTACTCCGCGAACGCATTGAACGAAGAGGACGACGGCGTGTTGATGATGACGGCGACGCGAACGGAGGTGATCGCGCCGGCGGAGTCTGCCTTCAGCTTGGTTTCTTGCTCGGTCATGAGGGCGTTCAGCGGCGCGACGACGTCAGCACGCCGGAACCCTGCGAGCCATGCAAACCCCGTCGCCTCCGGAATGACCGACGACGGATTGCCGTTGATCCAGGGGCTGAACGAGGGGACCCGCGCCTTGATCAGCGTCTCCACGACGGGCTTCTGGCGCTCTTCGGACGAAGGACCGATCACCGCCCGAACACCGATGTTCGCCAGCTGCGCGCTCACCCTCCGCGAGTAATGCTCGGAGCACGCGATGAGCGCGGCTTTGCGGTTGCCCGGAAAGACGACGCCGGCCTTGTCGAAGAACTCCTGGAACGCGAGGCGCGCCGCCGTGAGGTGTTGCTGTTGGCGGAAGTAGAGCGTGTCATCGTGACCGATCTCGCTGAGGAGACCGAAGAGCACCGCTCCGTCCGCCATCGGGTCGCCATACGCGACGCTGCACTCGCCGTCGCTGAGCGGAAGCGGCGCGCACTTCTTGTGGATCGGGCTGCACACCATGTTGGCGCCCTTCGAGGAACACTCCGAGGTCTTCGTGCACTCGGGCGGTGTCTCCGTGACGGCAGTCGGCGCCTTCGCCTCACACAGCCCGGTGGGGTTGCAAATCGAATCGACGAAGTCCGGTCCGCGTGCGAGGCAGTCGGCGTCCGAGCTGCACTGAACGGCGTCCTCCGAGACAACCGAGGTGCAGGCGAGCAGCAGCGCGAGGCCGCCGAAGGCGAGCACCTTCGTACGTGCCGGAATCGAGCGCCGCGTCGAGCTCGCGGGCTGCGTCTTTCGAGAAGAAGTCGATCGCATGGCGGTCATGGCAATCCTTACTCCTTCTGATCCGCTGTGCAGGCGTTGATGAACTGAACGCACTTGTCGAACAGACAGATGTTGCACGGATCTTCGCGCTTCGAGCCGGCGCAGTAGCTCGTGCACTCCGTGACACACTTGTCGTAGCAGAGACAGTCGACGAGCGCGTTGAGGCGCTGCACCGAGCTCGGTCCGCCACCTGGGCTGTTCTTTCGGCAGAGCGTTCCACGCGCCGTATCCGTGCTCAAGGTCTCGCCGCAATGCCTGCAGTCGGGTGCATCGACATCGGGATCGTCGGGCTGCGGTACGACGAACGCGGGAATCACCGCGGCGTCCGCCGCCGTGGTCGTCGACGCGTCGCGATGACCCGTCACGATCGGGTCCTTGTTGACGCATCCCATCGCAAGCAAGAGAGCCCCCGTGACGAGGGCAACACCAAAGCTCTTCACCGAAGACATATTAGAAGCTCCGCGCATAGCCGATACCCATCGGGAGGATCGTGACGCCGCTGTTCTGCTTCTTCTTTCCGAAGTAGCGGATCGTCAGAAACGTCGAGACTCCAGCGGAGACGATCGTGGTGGCGAGAAGGACGTCGGTGACGATGCCGAGCGTTCGGGCGCTCGAGCGATCATCTTCGAGCGACTTCTTGTCGATGCCGAACGTCGCCTGCTTCTCCTCGAAGTCGTTTCGCTTGTTCACGGCGAGCGTGCCCGTCACCGCCGCCGCGCCGCCGAGCACCGCGGTGAGACCCCAAAAGGGCCAAGGGAACGACGGTCCATCCTCGCTCACACGTGGCGGCGAGCCGGTGTCGGGCGGTGTTGGGGCGACGGCGGCTTCGGCGAGCGAGAGATTGATGACGGGGTTTTGGTCGCCCGATCCGATGTCGACCGTCTTCGTCGCGGTGCGTCCCTGCGAGGTGATCGAGAACTGACGGCGGCCGATCTTGACGGTGATCGAGTCGGGAAGCGGCGTCGTCGCGACGGGTTGATCGTCGATCATCAGCTGCGCGCCGCTTGGGGCGTTGGTCGCGACCTTCACGCGCGTCACCATCAGAGAGAGCTTCGAGAGGCGCTCGCTGACGTCCGCGCGGCGAGCCTCGGTGACCTCCGCGCCTCCATCCGCGAGGTACTTCTGGAAGGCCTCCGTCGCCGCAGGATAGTTCTTGAGGGCGTTCTGACAGATGCCGATGTTGTAGAGGAGCTTGTAGTTCTTCGAGAGCTTGTACGCGACGTTGAACTCGACGAGCGCTCCTTCGTAGTTCTCTGCCTCATAGAGCTGCACACCGCGCTCGAAACGCGTCACCGCTTCGTCGTCCGCGTGTGCGGGCGTCGTGAACAGTGTCGTGGTGGCGACAGGAGCCATCGCCGTCAGCGCTACGAAGAAGAGCGCTCTCGTGTGTGTCCGCTGGCTTCGCTTCGACAAATGCGTAACTCGAGATCTCATCACCGGGTCGATTCCTTCATCGGTCTGTCACCTCTTGAATACGTCGGTGTCGATCTTGTCCTGTTTGCCTGTCTTCGGCTTCGTCGGATCGAGCTCGCTGATCCCACGATTGGACGAAGGTGATGCGGTCGTGGCGCTGGTGTTGGTCGGATGTGCCGTCGTGCCGTGAGGCGTTGGCGGCGTCACGGGCTGTATGGTCCGAAGCGGCGGCGGCGGCGTTGGCGCTGGCCCAGTGACGACGGCCTGCGCCGTGCTCTTCGAGAGCACCATGTCGAGGGCGCGATCGCGATCGAACGCGACCACCAGTGAGCGCGTCTCGTAACCATCCGCCTCTGCGCGGATCTCGTGATTGGCGTCGGCGCGCGCGATCTTCAGGTGGTGTGGGTTTGGCACCGGCTTGCCGTCGATCGAGATCTTCGCGTTCGCTGGCTTCACCGTGATGTCGACGGAGACCTCAGCGGGCGCCTCCGCGGTCGGCGGCGGGCTCGACGAAGGCTGCGCCGTCGCAGGGACGTTTGGTTGGTCCGTGGTCTGCGACGTCGCGCCGACCCGAATCCCGATGAACGCAGCGACGCCCACGAGCAGGAGCACGGCGACGCCGCCGATGAGCTTTCGACGACCTTCCTGCGGTGGCGGTGGCTCCGGCGGACGCGTCTCTGCGACGCCTGCGGGAGTCTCGGCCGGCATCGAGGAGCCCTCGGCCATCAGCGACGGGCTCGAGAGCGATCCCGAGCTCAAGCTACGCCACATCAGCGGGTCGGACTCTTCGCGCGGGGGCACGCTCGGATCGAGGCTGGGATTGCCGGCTTGAGGAACGGGAGACGTCCCCGTCGCCTCGTCGGTCTTTGGCTTCGCGACCGAGCCGCTCACCAGCGCCTTGACCTTCTCGCGCTCCGTCTCGAAGAGGCCTGCGACGAACGCGCCCACTTCGCGATCGGACGCGCGAAGATCGTTCTTCGCGCAGGCCTTCTCCAAGGCATCGAGGAGATCGCTGGCGTTCGCGTAGCGGTCCTCTTTTTCCTTCTCCATCGCCTTCGCGCAGATCGCGTCGAGGTCCTCGGGGATGCTCTCGTCGATCGAGCGCGTGCGAGGCAGCGGGTCTTTGTCGAGCAGACGCTCGAAGACGCCTGCCTCGGACATTCCTTCCCACAAGCGCTTGTGCGTCAGAAGCTCCCAGAGGATGAGCCCTGCCGCGAACACGTCGGCGCGGCCGTCGATGTTGGTGTCGGAGCGCGCTTGCTCTGGCGCCATGTACGCGACCTTGCCCTTGAGGACACCCGCACGCGTCACGCTGGCAGACGCGGTCGTCTTTGCCACACCGAAGTCCACGAGCTTCGTGTTTCCGGTGTACGTGACCATGATGTTCTCTGGAGAGACATCGCGGTGCACGACCCGCAACGGCGTGCCGTCGTGGTCGGCGAGCGCGTGCGCATACGCGAGCGCGTCGATCGTGTCGCAGAGGATCTTGAGCGCGACGCTCCTCGGGATTTGCTTCTCGCGCCGGTTCGCGCGCGAGCGCAGCCGACCAAGAGGTTGTCCCTCGATGTACTCCATGACGAGGAAGGGTCCCGTCGTGTCCTCACCGACCTCGAACGTCTGCACGATGTTCGGGTGATTGAGCCGCGCGCAAAGACGTGCCTCGTCGGCAAACATCTTCACGATCTCCGGGTCCTCGTCCTCGAGCGCCTTCAGCCGCTTCACGACCGCGAGCTTGGCGAAGTCGGCCTTACCCGTGAGCTTCGCGAGATACACGTCGGCCATTCCACCGCCGCCAAGCTGCGCGATGAGCTGATACCGACCACCAACGAACTGCGTCAACGCGAATTCCCCTGCGAGAAAGAAGCCCCCACGACTCCATCAACCGTACGGCAGCGCAAACCTCGACGGCAAGGTTCTAACAGTGCCCGTACGCTGTAAAGTGAGTGTGCGGAATTGTATTAGCAGGTGTTAAGCGATCAGAAGCCGATCAGAACCAACCGTTCTCCTCGTACCACTTGGCGGTACGGCGCGCGCCTTCATGAAAGCTGACTTCGGGGGTCCACTTCAGATCTTCCCGGGTCTTCGCGCTCTCACACACCCAGTGATGACTGAGCATCTTCACCTTCTCACGTGTGAGCATGACCGCCTTTCCCCGTACCCTTCCATAAGCTTCGACCCCCAGCGAGGCGAGCCGGAGGACGGGAAACGGGACTCCGAACCGAACGAGCGGTGCGGTCCCGAGCGCATCGTGGAGGAGCTCACCCATCGCACGCGCCATCGGAAGCGGCTCACCGTCGTCGACGAAGTAGATGCTTCCGCTCGGCACGTCGCATTCGATCGCTTGGACACACGCCCGCGCGCAATCGGGCCCATACGTATAACAGCCAAGCATAGAGCCATTGCCGATGACCGGATATTGACGGCGACGCGCGGCCTTGAAGGCTTCGAAGATTTCGACATCGCGTGGACCATAGATCGCCGCCGGGCGAAGGATCACGACCGGTAGCTTCTCCCGGCGTGCGAGCACCTCCTTCTCGGCGGCGAGCTTCGAACGACCATAGGCAGTGACGGGCTTCTCTTGATCGAGAGGCACTGGCCTCTGATCGAGCGAGGGACCACACGCCTCGAGGCTCGAGACGTGGACGAAGCGTTTGAGCCTCGGCGCGTGCACGATCGCGGCCTCGAGCAGGTTCGCGGTTCCTTGTACATTGCACGCAATGAGCTCCGCCTCGTTGCGCGCCTTGACCAGGCCCGCCGAGTGGACGACCGCGTCGACGTCCTTCATCGCCCGATCGATGGACTCGCGATCTTCGACGGTGCCTTCGGCCAGCGTGACGTTCTCGAGCGTCTGGAGGAACTTACGATTCGAGCTTTTGCGAACGAGCGCGACCACCTCGTGGCCACCCTTCGACAGCTGCTCGGCGACATGGCTTCCAAGGAAGCCCGACCCACCCGTAACGAGAACCTTCATCTTCTTCATCTCACTCTCGATTGCCAGGGTCTCTGCCACGTCGCGTGGTCAGGACAAGCTCTTCTCGTAGACGCGATACACCTTGTACTTCTTCGCCCCCATCATGCGGATGCCGGCGTTGACGGCAGCGTTGTCTTCGAGCGTCCAGCCGAGCTCGCCCCAGGTCATCCCCGCGCGCTTGCCGCCGTCGTTCATCTCGGCATAGAGGAAGAGCGAGAGGGCAGCGTACTTGCGCTGGAGCCGGAACTTCTTCTTGATGCCGAGGATGAGGAGGCGTCCGCTCTTGGCGCCCTCGACCTTGAGTCGATAGAGGAGCTTGGCGATGCCGATCGGGAGACCGTACGGGAAGAGCTTGCCGTGCATGTCGCCGATGAGCTCGTTCACGTTGGGGAGCGCGATGGCGACCGCGGCAGGCTCGTTGTCGATGAGGACGAGCACCGTGATCTCGGGGACGAGGAACATCTTCATGTCCGCCGCCATCTTGTCGGCTTCGCGCTTCGTCGCCGGGACGTAGCCCCAGTTCTCACACCACGCATCGTTGAAGATATCGAGCGTCATCGCGATGTCGCGGTCCATGTCCTTTTTGGACAGTCGGCGGATCGTCACCTCGGGCATCGCGCGGATGTCATCTTGCGCCTTCTTCACGCGCGCGTTTGGCTCACCCACCTCGTAACGCCATCCGAAGACATCCTTGGCCTTCGTGTAGCCGGCCTTCTCGATGAGGCCGCCCTGGTACGCACGATGATGGGGATTGAGGAGGACCGGCGGAGAGTCGAAGCCTTCGACGAGGCATCCGATCTCTTCGTTGATGCTGAGGGAGATCGGACCGCGCGCGGTCTTCATTCCGTGATCTTTGAGCCACGCCTCGGCGCGTTGGAGGAGCTCTTTGGCGACCTTCGGGTCGTCGACCGTGTCGAGGAACCCGAAGAAGCCCGTGTCGTCTTTGTGGCGCGCGAGATGCTCACGGTCGATTTGCGCGGTCACGCGACCCACGCACTTGCCGTTCTGATGCGCGGTAAACACGACACCGTCGGCGTGATCGAAGAAGGGGTTCTTCTTCGGGTTGAGACGGTCCTTCAGGTCCATGTCGAGCGGACGGATGTAACGAGGGTCGTCGCGGTAGATGTCGTCGACGACGTCGAGAAAATCGCGAAGGTCGCCTCCCATGGGCGTCTGGCGGATTTCGAGCATGGCGGGCTTTTCGCACTCGCTCCGGGGCGCGTCAACTTGAGGCGTGAAGAGCGGAGGCGGACATGCGCGCTCGACATGCGCCCGTGAACGAACGCGGGCGCGCGCTCGGATCCGCCTCGGCGCCATGATCACTCAGGCACTCGCATTTGCATGCATATGCATGAACCGCCGCTTCCCCTTATCGAAGCGCGAGGAGAATTTGGCGTGTGACGTTCGCCTTCGTTACGCTTCTCGGCAACGACCCTGGTGCGTCGAATACGCTGCATCACGAAGGAAGGTCCAAGTGAAACGGATCCTTGTTCAGACTCTTACGGTAATTGGTGTTGCGTCGACGGCTCTCGTGTTCGTGCATCTATACGAGCGACCCAACGCAGGCGGAGCTGTTCGAGGGAACGTTCGACGTCGCTGTCCGAGACAGCTACTCGGTCGTCCTCCTCATCGGAAGCCAGCTCATTCAGCGAAGCGATACGACGAACGCTCGGGCCGAGTCCAACCGCGCTCACCTCAACGGCGCGATTGTGTCGGTGACGGATCCGAACGGCGCGCTCCTCGGTGAGTTCACGTCGCTTGGCTCCGGCTTCGTCGATGTCTCGCAGCAGAACCAGGCGCAGTACGGTCCGATCGCCGTCACCGTGATCGACCAGCCGACGCAGGCCAAGATTGGCTCCGGTCTCGCCGTGGGCCAGACGAAGCTCGTCGTCGCCAACATCAAGGCGTTCGGAAAGACGCTCGGTGGCGTCGACCTCGAGAGCGGTGAGTTCCAGTTCCCGATCCGACTCTGCAACGGCTGCCTCGTCTCGTTCGCGAGCGGCGATGATCCGGCGACGCCGGGCGTCGACTGCAACCTCCCGCTCGGCGGCACGAGCGGTGGCGGATCGACCGAGCTCCCGTGCACGCCAGGCCAGGACGAGACGACACCTTGCCAGACGTGCCTCGATCGCCCGGCTTGTAGAACGCGCTGAGCGCGGCCGCGCCACGGTGGGTGGCGTTCCATGTGAAACATCGCGGCGCCGTCATCCTGAGGATGACGGCGCTGTCGTTTTGATGCGTAATGGACCGAATACGATGCCGGCCCGCCGAGTGTCCCTCTCGATCGTGACGTTCGCTGCGCTGGCCGGCCTCTGCGCTGCGCCGAAGACGGCGTTCGCCGATCCGCAGTGGAACGCTGGGCTCACGACGGGCGCTGCGCTCACGGACATGCGGGCCTCGAACGGTCCGCGGCTCGCGTATCACCTCGGCGGACGCTTCGACGTACTCCTCCTCCGCGACCGCGCGGGGACGATGGCGCTCGGTCCGTACGTCGACGTCGCGACCGCTGCCTTCGACACGTTCGAGGGTGGTGGCGGCGTGTCGTGGCTCGTCCCGGCCGGCGACACGGCGTTCATCTTCTCGGGCGGAGGCCTCGCACGAACGAGTCGGTTTGGTTGGGAGCCTGGCGTCGCCGGGACGATCTTCTGGGGCTCGCGGAGCTTCAACTACCACTCGTCGTATTCGCTCTGCGTGGGGCTCTTTGCCCAAGGCCGCTACGGCTTCGGCGACGGTAAGCAGACGGACGCGATCCTCGGCGCGCAGATCGACCTCGAATACCTCGCGCTCCCGTTCCTCTTCGCGTACGAAGCCGTGCGCCGCTGAGCGCCTCGCCTCCTGGCCCATCGCCCGAGCTGTGTTAATGTCCGGCGCCATGGATAGCCGTCCTGTCAGTCTTCGCGTCGCGGGTCAGAGCTACAGAGTCGTCAGCTCCGCGAGCGAGGAGGAGCTGCAACGGCTCGCTGACACCGTCAGCGCGAAGGTCGAGGAGCTTTCCCGTGGCAAGGTCGCGGCGCCCCAGTCGATGCTCCTCGCGGCGATCGCCCTTGCCCACGAGCTCGAAGAAGAGCGCGCGCGACGTCTCTCGCTCGAGCGACGCGCCCGCGACATGCTCCGCCGGGTCCTTGGGTACATCGACGAGGCATTGGACTGCGCGTCGGAACAGTGAACGCCCGCTCTCGTGGGCAGACGGCGGCTTTTGGCCTAGTCATCACGTCGCTCCCTCCACGAGACGTTTCACGTGACACGTATCCATCGAGATCCTCTCGCACACCTGGCCGACGGGCTCCTCGCGCTGGAGGCGCAGGGCCTTCGCCGGCGCCCTCAGGCGGGTCCTTCTAGGTGGCCCTCCTTCTGTTCAAACGACTACCTCGGTTTGGCGCGTCGCCTTCCCCCACCTGCAGAGCCAGCCCCGCTCGGCGCTGGTGCTGCGCGCCTCATCGCGGGCGAGCACCAGGCACATCGACAACTCGAGGCCGCTCTGGCTGCCTGGCTCGACGTCGAGAGCTGCTTGCTCTTCACGTCCGGCTACGCCGCGAACGTGGGGGTCTTGTCCTCGCTGGCGGCGCCCGGCGATCTCATCGTGAGCGACGTCCTGAATCACGCCTCGATCATCGACGGCGCCAGGCTGTCGAAGGCTCGCGTCGTCGTCACCTCCCACAACAACGTGGAGGCGATCAAGCGGGTCTTGGCGGAGCGCCAGGAGGAGCGAGCGTGGGTCGTCGTCGAGAGCTACTTCAGCATGGATGCGGACGGCCCTGACCTAGCCGCGCTCCGACGCATCTGCGACGCGTCCGGGGCCGGCCTGATCGTCGACGAGGCGCACGCGCTTGGCGTTCTCGGACCTAGTGGTCGTGGTCGCGCGCACGAAGCCGGGGTCGCGCCGGACGTGCTCATCGGTACGCTCGGCAAGGCGTTCGGCGCGCAGGGCGCGTTCGTCGGCGGGCGGACGGTCCTGCGGGACTGGCTCTGGAACAGGGCCCGATCCTTTGTCTTCTCGACGGGTCTCTCGCCCCTCCTCGCGCAAGCCGGAGCACATGCCCTCGAGCACATCCAAGCGCATTCCGAGGAGCGCGAGCACGTTGCAACACTCGCCGCTCAGCTGCGGGCTGGGCTCGAAGCACTTGGCTTTGCGGTCGGTGGCTTTGGGCATGTCATCCCCGTCCTCGTCGACTCGATCGACTCCGCCATTCGGCTCTCTCAACGGCTCGCTGACGAAGGGATCCTCATCCCTCCAATTCGCCCGCCCACGGTCCCAAGCGCACGCCTGCGCCTCACGGTCACGGCGGCCCACTCCGCGGCGGACGTCGACGCGGTCCTCGGGGCGTTTCAGCGTGCGGTTCGCGTTCCACCTTCGAGCGCTGCCCAATGAGCCCGCTTCTCGCCGTGACCGGAACCGGGACGGGCATCGGGAAGACCTTCTTCGCGCGCGAGCTCGTCCGCGCGTGGACCGCAGCGCAACCGTCGAAGAAGATCGCGGGGATCAAGCCCATCGAATCTGGCGTTCCACGGAACAGCTTGGGCGCCGACGTGCTCGAGCTTGGACAGGTGTCCACGTTTCACGTGACACGTTTCACACCTCCCTACCTGCTAATGGACGCAGTGTCCCCGCACCTGGCCGCGCGACGCGAGGGGAAGTCGATCGACACCGACGTCATCATGGCGTGGGTTGGCTCGATCCGCGACGAGGCCGACGGCGTGGTCGTCGAGCTCGCTGGCGGCCTCTTCTCCCCGCTCGGCGAGAGCGAGCTCACGAACGCGTCGTTGCTCGCGCAGCTTCACGTGACGAAGACCATCCTGGTCGCGCCCGATCGGCTTGGCGTGCTCCACGACGTGATCGCAGCGACGACCGCCGCGCGTGGCAAAGGGATCCAACCCAACGTCATCGTCCTCGTGGAGACGCGGGCGCGATCCGCCGAGGACGCCTCGATCGGCACCAACGCCGCGGAGCTGACGCGAACACTTCGCGACTGCCCGCCCATCTTCCAACTGCCGTGGTGCGAGACCCCCGCGGAGCGCGCTTCGCTCGCCGTCTCGCTTACGACGTTTGCGAACGAGCACCTCTTCGGCTCGCCCTAGCGCCTAACGCGCCTCCACCGCGTCGGGTGTTGCGAATGCACACGTCGGCTCGTCTTCGGCCAGGGGCGCTCGCTGTCTCGCTCACGACGTTGGTGAACGGCGCCAGGCGAAGAGCACCGCCTCGGCGCTCGCTCAAGTCGATGAACCATTGCCTGCGCCCAGCTCACGACGTTTGCGAACAGGCGCCTCTTCCGCTCGCCTTTCTGAGCGCAGAGAGAGCTCGCTCACGGCAATTCGAGCGAGCACGTCTTGGGCTCGCGTTACCGCCTTGAGGATCGCGATAGCGCGTCGCTCGCGACGTTGCGACAAGACACATCTTCAATTCGCCGTCACTTCATGGCGATCGGCACACGCGACGTTTGCGAACGAGCACTTCCTCGGCTCGCCATAACACCTTAGCGATCGGCGACCAGGCCTCGCCGTCTCACCCACGACGTTGGCGAACCTTCTTGGCTTGCCAAAACACCTTAGCGACGGAGGCTCGCCTACGAACCACCACGAGCCGCACGACATTACGAGCACATCGTCTCGCCCTAATGCCTTAGCGAGGCAGTCTCGCTCACGACATTCGCGACAACGCCGAGCGATTCGCTGGGTCTCTGCGAGAACGTGCTCGTGCTGTACCTCTCGATGTCTATCTGGCGAGGCTGCGACCATTCCGTGCATTCTACACGCATATGAGCGCTGCTTTCGCGCGTCCGTTCCAAGGCAAGCTCACCCGAACCCCTTCGGCTGGTGGCTGGCTCTCACGAACAACCATGCACCAAAGTCACCAGAGCTCTACCGCCAAGGAGCCCGACCCGCTTGAACCTTCACGACAAGAGAGACGCGACGCCCACGCGCTCATCCTGAGCGGCGCTGGCATCGGCGTCTTCGGGGCGGTGGCCGCAGCCGTCGGCGGTGCAGTCTGCCCCGTCTGCGTCGTCGCGGCACCCGCGCTCGTCGGCCTCGGCGTCTACCGCCGCTGGCAAGCGCGAAGGCCGCCCGCTTCGAAGGCGAGGCCTTAGTTCGTGTAGTTTACACGCATCAGCGTGCTTTAGGGAGCACCGACGCGCACGCCCGCGGACGCTTCCGCGACCTTGCCTCGTTCGAGGAGAAGGTGCTCGTCACCAATGAGCTTCGCAAAGGCGTCATCGTGCGTCACCACGATGACGATCGCGCCACGCGTCGCCTCCTCGCGAATGACCGCCGACAGGGTCTCGACGCCGAGCTTGTCGAGGCCCGTGGTCGGCTCGTCGAGCAAGAGAAGGAGCGGCTGGTGCACCAGCGCGCGCGCCAAGGCGACACGCTGGCGTTGTCCTCGCGAGTACGTTCGGAAAGGCCGCTCGATGAAGTCCTTCAACGAGAAGCGTTCGCGTGCTTGCTCGAAGGCGATGTCGGCCGAGAGACCATGCAGGCGAGCCGAGAGCTCGATGTTCTCGCGACCGGTCAGGTCCGCATAGCAAAGGGCGTCGTGACCAACCCAGCCAAGGTTGCGACGAACCAGCTCGCGCGTCTTGCCGAGGGCGCCGTGCGAGACCTTGCCTGTCGTCGGACGAGCCAGCGTCCCGATGATGGAGAGCAGCGTCGACTTGCCCGACCCGTTCGCGCCAGTGACGACCGAGACCTTCTTCGCCTCGAAGCGAGCGCTGACCTTCTGGAGCGCCCGAACCGCAGGCGGGAAGGTCTTCGTGACCAACAAAAGCTCCACGCCATCGCGCGCGACGGAAGACGACGGCGCCATTGCAGAGGATTGAGGTGTGGTCGACGCAGTGCCCATCTCAGCTTGCAGCCGGAGCCTGCCGTGCTTTCTTCCCTGGGTCGAGATCCTTGTGTGTCCGCAGAAACGCAGCGAAAATAGGCGGCGCGCGTGTGGCAAGGTGGGCGGGCAGCCAGCGCAGCACGCGTAAGAAGCGCGCCGATCGCCTATTAAAGTGCGCGGTCGCGGCGCCGTCTTTCCGGGCCGGACCGGACGGCGGAGCTCGTCATTCGGAAAAGGTTGGTCTGCGAAAACCCGTGCTATTCTGAGCCCCATGACTGCTGTCGCGGCTTTGCTCGGCGAAGAGATGCCGCTCATCCAAAAGCTGCGACAAGCGGTTGAGGGCGCTCTCGAGGGAAAACAGGAAGCGGCGTCGGCAAGACGACGCTCGCTCGTGCCCTCGCGCGGTCCGTTGGTGGTGAGCTCCGTCGTGTTCAGTTCACGAGCGACCTCCTCCCGAGCGACGTCGTGGGTGTATCCGTCTACGATCAGCGCGCAGGGTCGTTCACGTTCCGGCACGGTCCGATTTTCGCGAACGTCCTCCTGGCCGACGAGATCAACCGCGCGAGCCCGCGCACCCAGTCGGCGCTCCTCGAGGCGATGAACGAGCAGCAGGTCTCCGTCGACGGAATGACGAACCCGCTGCCCGATCCGTTCTTCGTCATCGCGACGCAGAACCCCCAAGACTTCGCCGGCACGTTTCCGCTGCCCGAGTCGCAGCTCGATCGGTTCATCCTCCGCCTGCGGATTGGCTATCCGCCTCCTCAAGTGGAGATGCGTCTCCTCCTCGAGGGGAGCTCGGACACCGCGCGCGACGTCCCGGTGATCCTCGATCCCGCGCGTCTCGTCGCGCTTCAGCGGCAGGTCGACCGGGTGACGATCGACAACTCCCTCCTCAGCTATCTCCAAGCGCTCGTTCAGGCGACACGCACGGCGCCTGTCCTGTCCCTCGGCACGTCCACACGTGGCGCGATGGCGCTCGGCAAAGCGGCGCGTGCACGCGCGCTGGTCCGCGGTCGCAGCTACTGCATCGCCGACGACATCCACGATCTTGCAGTCCCCGTCCTCGCGCATCGCGTTCGTCTCTCGACGCATGCCGATGGCTTCGTGCCCTCCCGCGACGAAGCCGAGAGTGCGGTTCGAGACATCGTCGCCCGCGTCCCCGTTCCGCTCTGATCGACGCACCCGAACGCACGTTCCATGAAGCAAGCTGATCCAAAGAGCGACGCGCTCGATGGGTCCCAATCCAATGGGGCCAAAGGGGAGCGCGCTGTGCCCGTGGCAGCCGGGTCCACGCCGGCGTCCACCTCGGAGACAAAGGCCGCGGTGAGCCCAGCGCCGCCAGCGAAGGCCGCATCACCAGGCGCCTCCAACGCGACCCGCACGGATCGCGGCGAGGCCAACGCCTCCGCCACCGAGCGCACCACGCGTGGTCGCTTTCGCTGGCCGTGGTCGCGACTTCGCCCTCCGCGCAAGCTGAAGTTCACGAGGGAAGGGAAGTTCTTCGTCGGCATCACGCTCGGCGTCGGGTTCGCCGCCATCAACACCGGCAACAACCTCCTCTACCTGCTGCTCGGGATGCTCCTCGCGCTCATCATCGTGAGCGGTCTCATGAGCGAGCTCAGTCTTCGCGACCTCACGGTCGTGCGCAGGCTCCCGCTTCGCGCGCAGGTCGGCCGGCCGCATCTCGTCGAGATCGAGGTGTTCAACCACAAGGGCCGCGTGCCTTCGTATGCGATCGAGGTCGAGGATCTTCGCGCGGGACAGCCCGCCGACAAGCGCTGCTTCTTCCTCAAGATCAGCCCAAAGAGCGCGCAGGTCGCGGCCTACCGGCGAACGCCTGCGAAGCGTGGACGTGACAAGCACGTTGGCTTTCGCATCGCGACGCGCTTTCCCTTCGGCCTCTTCGAGAAGTCGCGCGAGGTCCCTGCCGAGGGCGAGCTGATCATTTATCCGGCGGTCGACTCCGTGCAGCTCCCCGCGCTCATGGCCGGACGACACGCCGGCGGCGACGCCTCCTTCGGGCGCGGACATGGCGACGACTACCTTGGCCTCAAGTTGCTTCGCGACGGCGAAGACCCTCGCGACGTCCATTGGCGCAAGAGCGCGAGCGTCGGGCAGCTCGTGATGCGCGAACGTGCGCGCGAAGCACGCCCTGACGTGATCCTGCCGCTCGATGTCGTGCGCCGAGACGACGCGAAAGACGACTGGTCGAACGGATTCGAGCGGCGCATTCGCGACGTCGCGTCCCGCGCGGTCGCGCACATCAAGCGCGGCGACTCGATCACGGTGAAGACCACCGCAGGTGAGAACGTCCGCGGAGATCGCTCGACTGGCGCGGATCGCGTGCTTCGCTTCCTCGCGCTGATCGAGTCCGTCACCACGACCGAGCTCGCCACGAAGGCAAAGCCTGCGAAGGCGCCCGAGCCGGTGCCGTCGCAAGCGTCCGTTGTCCCGAAGCCTGCGGAGTCGGCGCCTGCGTCGACGCAGATCGTCCCGCCGCCGATCTCGAGCCCAGAGCCCGAGCCAGAGCCGCGCACGAAGGGAGCGGCGGAGTAAGTCATGCGCTTCGGCCTCGTACATCGCATCATGACGGACGCGCTCGCGGCGCTTGGCGTCCTCGCGGTCGTCAACACCGCGTCGATGTCCGCGTGGACGACGGGCTTCGTCATCGCCGGCCTCGCGCTGGCGCTCGCCATCCCAGAGGCGTGGCAGTCACGGCCGGCCCTCCGGCACCTCGCGACGATCGGCCCGCTCACGCTGTTCGCGGTGCAAGGCGTTCGTCTCCTCGCCGGACGCCCGGCCCTCGACGTCGCCGTCGAGTTTGCCGCCATCTTGCAGATCATCCGCCTCGCCACTCGACGCGGCGCCGCCCACGACCAGCAGATCATCGTCCTCGCGCTCCTCCATTTCGTCGCCGGCACGGTGCTCGGAGGCGGCCTCTCGTACGGCATCTGCTTCGTCGGCTTCTTGATCGTGGCACCTGGCGCGCTCGTGCTCTCGCACCTCCGGCGCGAGGTCGAAGGCAACTACCGTCAAGGCGCGCGCGACCGCACCGGCCTGCCGGTCGACGTACCTCGCATTCTGCGAAGCCGGCGCGTCGTGGGTCGCGGCTTCCTCGCGACGACGTGTCTGCTCTCCGTGCCCATCTTCTTGTTCACGGCGGCGCTCTTCGTCATCTTCCCGCGCGTCGGTCTCTCGCTCCTTCTCCTGAATCACCGCAACGGCGACCGCATGATCGGCTTCTCCGACAAGGTCGACCTCGGAGAGGTGGGCGCGATTCGTGATGTGCCCGCGCTCGCCTTGCGCTTCGACGTCGAAGATCTGCCAGAGCCGCGGCCGCAAAAGCTCACGCTACGTCTTCGCGGGACGGCCTTCGACAAGTACGACGGCCGCCGCTGGGAGCGCACGCAAGCGAAGATCGGGCACACGAACGGTTCGCGCAGCACCGAGGTGCTCCCGCTCTCGCGTAACCCCGATCCCACACGAGACCGCAAGATCACGATCGAGCTCGAGCCGATCGACCCCACCGTCGTCTTCCTCCCGCCTCGCACCGTCGCGTTGCAGCTGAAGACGCAGCAGCAAGCGATCGTCGGTGAGCCACTCGAGCTGTCACGCGGGCCCGAAGGCGAGGTGCGTTACTCCGGCGAAGGAGGCCATGGTCTTCGCTACGACGCGTTCGTCGCGACGGATCGCGAGCCGATCGTCGAAGGGCTCTCCCCGCAAGATCGCCCGCGCTACCTCGAGCTCCCTCCCGACACCCCCGAGCGCATCGCCGCGCTCGCTCATGAGTGGGCCGACGCGCAGCCCACCGCGTACCTCAAGGCCAAGGCGATCGAGGAGCACTTGAAGCACGACTTCAAGTACCAGCTCGGATCTCCCTCCGGTGGCAAACCGCAGCCCGTCGACCACTTCCTCTTCGAGTCGAAGAAGGGTCACTGCGAGTTCTTCTCGACCGCGATGGCGATCATGCTCCGCGAGCTCCAGATCCCGTCGCGCAACGTCACGGGGTTCGTCGGCGGCACGTACAACCGCTTCGGTCGCTACTACGCCGTGCGCCAAGGCGACGCCCACTCGTGGGTCGAGGCCTACCTCGACGAGCCCGTACATGGCTGGGTCACGTTCGATCCTACGCCGACGTCAGGCGCCCAGCCGCTGCAAGACACGACCGGCGCGTGGGTCTACATCCGCGACCTCCTCGAGGCCGTCTCGCAGCGCTGGAACCGCTACGTGATCGGCTACGACCTCAAGACGCAGGTCCGCATCTTCGAAGATCTGAGCCGCCGCTACGAACGCTTCCGCTCGCAGACGGGCGCCAACCACGGGACGCTCGAGCGCGTGACGCGGCCGTCGGTCGTCGCCGGTGTCGTCCTCGTCCTCGCACTCGGCGGCTACCTCGTGTGGAGACGCCGTCGCACGATCAAGACATCCTCGCCCGACGCGATCGAAAAGCCGCGCGTCGATCCGAAGCTCGAAGCGGCGACCGCGCTGTACCGCATGCTGGAGCTCGCGCTCGCGACGCAAGGCATCCCGCGTCCACCGTCGCTTCCGCCGCTTCGTCACGCCGAGGAGCTCGTCACCAAAGAGCATCCACTCGCGCCCTCGGTGC
Organism: Labilithrix sp.; assembly: GCA_044227045.1. GTDB lineage: Bacteria > Myxococcota_A > Polyangia > Polyangiales > Polyangiaceae > Labilithrix. Next base: position 18,503 of record JBGAFW010000079.1, on the reverse strand, counting down.
TCGAGCTGACGCATCGCTACATCGAGGCGCGCTTCGGTGGCGTCTCGATCGACGAGAGCGCCCAGCGTGACTTCGAGAAGCGCGTCAAAGAGATCCGCACGTTCAAGCCGGCCCCGCCGGCGCTCGAGAGCAACCCCTGAACGCCGCGAGGCGGCACGACAAGTTCGTCGTACCGCCTCGTCTTCACATTCGCGAGTACGTGATGCGCGTCAGTTCGAGATGCGCTGCGTGAACTTCAGCTGGTTGTCCGGTCCGCGGTCGATGAGGAGCTGCGTGCCGGGCGGGTACTCGCCAGCGATGACGTGCTTCGCGAGCGGGTCCTCCATGTACTTCTGGATGGCTCGCTTGAGCGGGCGCGCACCGTACTGAGGGTCCCACCCGACCTCGGCGAGGAAGTCCTTCGCCGTGGGCGTAAGCTCCACGAAGATATCGCGCTTGGCGAGGCGCTCGCCGAAGCGGCGGAGCTGGATGTCGATGATGGCGTGGATGTCCTTGCGCTCGAGGCGGTTGAACACGACGGTCTCGTCGAGGCGGTTCAAGAACTCGGGACGGAATGCCTTCCGCACGTCGTCGAGGACCGCGCGCGAGATGAGCTCCTTCTTGTCTTCTTCGGGGTAGCCCTTCTCCTCGATCGCTTGGATGTGCTGCGAGCCGATGTTGCTCGTGAGGATGATGACGGTGTTCTTGAAGTCGACGGTGCGACCCTGCCCATCGGTGAGCCGCCCGTCGTCGAGCACCTGCAGGAGCACGTTGTAGATGTCCGGATGCGCCTTCTCGACCTCGTCGAAGAGGATGACGGTGTACGGGCGTCGTCGTACGGGCTCGGTGAGCTGACCGCCCTCTTCGTAGCCGATGTACCCGGGCGGCGCGCCGATGAGGCGGCTAACCGTGTACTTGTCGTGGAACTCGCTCATGTCGAGACGCACCATCGCGCGCTCGTCGTCGAACAAGAACTCGGCAAGCGCACGCGCCAGCTCCGTCTTGCCGACGCCGGTCGGGCCGAGGAAGAGGAAGCTTCCGATCGGACGCTTCTCGTCGCCGAGGCCTGCGCGTGAGCGGCGAACGGCGTTCGCGACGGCCGTGAGCGCCTCTTCTTGCCCGACGACGCGCTTCCGGAGCTCGGACTCGAGGCGTAGAAGCTTCTGCATCTCGCCTTCGAGCATCTTGCTGACCGGAATGCCGGTCCACTTCGCGATGATGCCGGCGATGTCCTGATCGGTGACCTCCTCCTTGAGGTAGGCGGTCTTCTCTTGAACCTTCGCGAGCACCTTGCGCTTCTCCTCGATGCTCTTCTCGAGCTCGGGGATCTTGCCGTAACGAATCTCTGCGGCCTTGCCGAGGTCGCCCTTGCGCTGCGCTTCGTCAGACTGCGCGCGGAGCTCTTCGAGCTTCGGCGTCGCCTCGCGGATGGCCTCGATGACCTCCTTCTCCTTGAGCCACTGCGCCTTCATCGCGCCCATCTCGGTCTCGAGCTCGGCGATGTCGCGCTTGATGTCCTCGAGGCGCGACTTGCTCGCCGCGTCGCGCTCCTTCTTGAGCGCCTCTTGCTCGATTTGAAGCTGCGTGAGTCGGCGCTGCACGGCGTCGATCTCACCAGGCATGCTGTCGACCTCCATCTTGATCTTCGACGCGGCTTCGTCGACGAGGTCGATCGCCTTGTCGGGGAGGAACCGATCCGAGATGTAGCGATCCGAGAGGGTCGCGGCGGCCACCAGCGCGGCGTCTTGAATGCGGATGCCGTGGTGCACCTCGTAGCGCTCCTTCAAGCCACGAAGGATCGCGATCGTATCGGGCACGTTGGGCTGCGAGACGAGGACGGGCTGGAAGCGACGCTCGAGCGCGGCGTCCTTCTCGATGCGCTTTTTGTACTCGTCGAGCGTGGTCGCGCCGATGCAGCGAAGCTCACCGCGTGCGAGCGCAGGCTTCAGCAGATTCGCGGCGTCCATCGCGCCTTCGGCAGCGCCGGCGCCGACGATCGTGTGGAGCTCGTCGATGAAGAGGATGATCTGCCCGGCCGCGGTCTCGACCTCTTTGAGGACAGCCTTCAGTCGATCTTCGAACTCTCCTCGGAACTTCGCGCCCGCGACGAGCGCGCCCATGTCGAGCGACACGAGGCGCTTGTTCTTGAGCGACTCGGGCACGTCGCCGCGAATGATGCGCTGGGCGATGCCTTCGACGATCGCGGTCTTGCCGACGCCGGGCTCACCGATGAGCACCGGGTTGTTCTTCGTTCGGCGTGAGAGCACCTGCATGACGCGTCGAATCTCTTCATCGCGTCCGACGACGGGATCGATCTTGCCCTTGCGTGCGGACTCGGTGAGATCGCGCGTGTACTTGTCGAGCGCCTGGAATTTCCCTTCGGGATCGCGATCGACGACGCGCTGCGCGCCGCGGACGGTCGCCAGCGCTTGGAGGAGCTTCTCGTAGCGGATCCCGCCCGACGCCTCGAAGGCCGCTTGCGCTTCGCGGTCGTGCTTCGCGAGCGCGAGCATCAAGTGCTCGACCGACACGAAGTCGTCCTTCAGGCTCTTCGCTTCGTCTTCGGCGCGGCGGAGGACCTCCATCGACCGGCGCGACAGCGTGGGATCGCCACCGCCGCTCACCTTCGGGAGCTTCTCGAGGTACTGCGCGGCTCGCTGCTTCAGCGCATCCGCGTCGCCGCCGGCCTTCGTGAAGAGCGGAAGCGCGATGCCTCCCTCTTGATCGAGCATCGCGAGCACGAGGTGCTCGGGCACGATCTCAGGGTTGCCTTTGCGCGCGGCAATCTCAGACGCGGCGCGAAACGCTTCTTGGCTTTTGGTCGTCATCCGATCGGGACGCATCGACAATCTCCCTCTTGTGCTCACCTGGCGGCGAGCACAACCAATCTATCCTCGATGCACGGGCTTCCACTGCGAGGAAGCGACGCACGCGAGGTCGTCTTGTCGAGCCAGAACCATCCGCTCGACTCTGCCACGTTAATCACGGGCACATGGCGTGCAAGCGTCGCGCAGACGATGCGTAAAAACAGAGGCCGCCAGCGCTTGCCGCGACAGCGCGAGCGGCCTCGGTTCGGCAGCCGGAGCGACTAGATGTCGAGGTTGCGCACGTCGAGCGCGTACTTCTCGATGAACTCACGTCGAGGCTCGACCTGATCGCCCATGAGGACGGTGAACGTCTGGTCGGTCTGGACGGCATCATCGAGGCGAACCTGGAGCATCGTGCGCGCGTTCGGATCGAGCGTGGTCTCCCAGAGCTGCTCCGGGTTCATCTCGCCGAGACCCTTGTAGCGCTGGAGATTCCAGCCCTTCTTGCCGCGCGACTCGATGTAATCCCAGAGGCCGTCGGCGTCCTCGATCTCGATCTCCTTCGCCGCTTCGCCTTCCTCTTCGGCGCCTTCGCCCTTCTTCACGTTCTGCGCGAAGTAGGGAGCAGGGCCGATCGAGCGAACGTCTTGCTCGATCGAGTAGAGCTCTTCGTACTCGGCAGACTCGACGAGGCTCCAGTCGAGGAGCACCTCGCTCGCGGCCGAGCCAGGGCGCGGCTTGACATGAATGGTCGCCGCGCCGTGCTCGGCTTCCCAACCGATGTCGATCGTGAGCGGGAAGATGTCCGGGTACTTCTTCTCGAGGCGGGCGCGAATGAGCGGAACGGCTGCCTCGACCTTCTTGCGATCGCGGAGCTCGTTCTTGCCGAGACCGGTCGAGCGGAGCACCGCCGAGACGATCTTCGCGTCGGCCTTCTTGTCGATCTTCTGCAGCGCGTTTCGGAAGTTGCGAAGGCGACGCGAGAGGCGAAGGAGCGGCTCACCCGAGAGGCGAGGCCCCTTCGAGGCGCGCACCGCGAGGCCATCGACGCCTTGCTCGAGGAAGAACTGATCGAGCTCGGCCTGGTCCTTCTTGTAGATGCCCTTCTTCCCCTTCCACACGCGGTAAAGCGGCGGCTGGGCGATGTAGAGGTAGCCCTTCTCGAGCAGCTCCGGCATCTGACGGTAGAAGAACGTGAGCAGGAGCGTGCGGATGTGGCTTCCGTCGACGTCGGCGTCGGTCATCAGCACGATGTGGTGGTAGCGAAGCTTCGAGATGTCGAAGCTGCCGCCCTGCTCTTGGCTGCCGATGCCACACCCGAGGGCCGTGATCAGCGTGCCGATCTCCTGGGACGAGAGCATCTTGTCGAGGCGAGCGCGCTCGACGTTCAGGATCTTTCCGCGGAGGGGAAGGATCGCTTGGTACTTGCGATCGCGACCCTGCTTCGCGGAGCCACCTGCGGAATCTCCCTCGACGATGTAGATCTCGCTCGTCTCGGGGTCGCGGCTCTGGCAGTCCGCGAGCTTGCCGGACAGGCTCGTGTAATCCATCGAGCTCTTTCGAACGACCTCGCGCGCCTTTCGCGCCGCTTCGCGCGCCTTCGCCGCGAGGATCGCCTTCTCGACGATCTTGCGTGCGGTGTTCGGGTTCTCCTCGAAGAACGCGCCGAGCTTGTCGGTGACGACGTTCTCGACGACCGTCTTCGCCTCGCTCGTGACGAGCTTGTCCTTCGTCTGAGACGAGAACGATGGATCGGGGAGCTTCACGCTGATGACGGCGGTGAGGCCTTCGCGGATGTCTTCGCCCGTGAGGCCGTTTTTGACCTCTTTGAAGAGGTTCGCGCTCGTTCCGTAGTTGTTGAACACACGCGTGAGCGCACCCTTGAAGCCCGTGAGGTGCGTGCCGCCATCCTTGTTGTGGATGTTGTTCGTGTACGGGAAGATCTGCTCGGCGTACGTCGAGTTCCACTGGAGCGCGACCTCGACGACGATCGGCGTGCCGCCTTCCGTCGGAGTCTCCGCGATGATGTGCACGACCTTCTCGTGCACCGGCTCCTTCGCCTTGTTGAGGTGCTCGACGAACTCGCGGATGCCGCCCTGGTACTCGAAGATCTCCTTCTTTCCGGCCTCGCGCTCGTCGGTGAGCGTGATGACGAAGCCGGCGTTCAAGAACGAGAGCTCGCGAAGACGGCTCGCGAGGATCTCGTAGCTGTAATCGATCGTCGTGAAGATCTCCGGATCGGGCTTGAACGTGATCTTCGTCCCGGTCTTGTCCGTATCGCCGATGACGGAGATGCTCGTGCTCGGGACGCCGCGCTTGTACTCCTGGTAGTACACGTGGCCTTCGCGCTTGATCTCGAGCTTCAGCCACTCGCTGACCGCGTTCACCGCGCTGACGCCGACGCCGTGGAGACCGGCGGAGACCTTGTAGCTCGAATGATCGAACTTACCGCCCGCGTGGAGGACGGTCATGACGACCTCGGCGACGTCGATGTCCTTTCCGAGCTTCTTCGACATGTCGGCGTGGCGCCCAACGGGAATGCCGCGACCGTTGTCCTCGACCGTGATCGATCCGTCGAAGTGAATGAACACATCCATCTTCGAGCAGAAGCCGCCAAGGTGCTCGTCAACCGCGTTGTCGACGACCTCCCAAACGAGATGATGCAGGCCCGAACCGTCGTGCACGTCGCCGATGTACATGCCAGGGCGCTTGCGTACGGCTTCGAGTCCTTCGAGAACGGTGATGCTCTCGCTTCCGTAATTCGACGGGGGCTGCGAGGGCGTCGGCGTTACTTCGTTCGTCATGGGGTTGGTATGGGCTTTCGGATCTGACCCGCGTCTGCCTTCTTCACGGGAAACATCACCGTTTGAAGAACAGAAAGATCCGCGTTTGATTTCAGGGGAGCGCCTACAGGAAACCAGCAGGTCGCTTCGAGGGTTTCCGAAGTATAGGTTTCCACCTTCGAAACAGCAAGCGCAAAGCACTTCCTTTGCTGCCTCATATCAGGCACTTAGCGGACCGTCTCTGACGCGGAGCGGCAGCGCTCGATCGCTGCCGCGTAGCCTCGCTTTCACGCCCAGAAATCAAACCCGCGAAAGCGCGCCGGCTCGAATCGAAAAATCGCGACGGGCCGCGTCTGCGCCCGTGTCGATGAGCTCGGGGCGCGTGGTCGTCAAAAGGACCTGACCTTCCTGGTCGCGCAGAAACGAGAACAGCGCCGCGGTGCGGTCGCGATCAAGCTCGCTCGAGACGTCGTCGAGGAGGAGGATCGGCCTCACGCCGCGAGCCCCTCCGATCACGTCGATCTCGGCGGCCTTGAGGGCGAGCGTCACGGCCCGATGCTGCCCCTGCGAAGCGACACCGCGAACCATGTGTCCCGAGATGGCGAGCGCGAGATCATCGCGATGCGGGCCGACGCTGGCGCTGCCTCGCCGGAGATCGGCAGCGCGCTTCGACTCGAGGGCGGCGAGATAGTCCGCCTCCTCGCGAGGCGCGCCCGCCGCATACGCGACGTCGAGCGTGAGATCCGGCGCCGCGATACGACCAAAGGCGACCTTCGTTCGCTCGGCGAGGAGTGAGGCGGCATGCGCGCGATGCTCCATCAACGCGAGGCCGTGGCGCACGCAGAGCATCTCCCACTCCGAGAGATCCTTCGCGGTGACGCCTCGCGCTTCGAGCGTGCGCTGCCGCGCGCGGAGCGCCTTCGTGTAGCTGTCGAGCTCTCCCATCGACGCCGGCGCGAGGTAGAGCGCCGTGCGGTCGAGCAGGCGCCGGCGCTCGGAGCTCGCGCCCATCGAGAGGGATATCTCGCCGGGATGAAACACCACCATCGGAGTTCGGACGGCATAGGCCGCGAGCGTCGGCGGCCTCTTGTCGTCGATCCGCACGAGGCGCGAGCCCGCTTTGATCCCCACCGATTGAACACGCGACTCGTCGTTGGTGCCTTCCACCACGCGCGCGCGCACGCTCGCGAGCTCTTCGCCGAACGAGATCACGTCGGTCATTTTCGACGAGCGAAAGCTCTTCGACGTCGCGAGCACGTACACCGCTTCGAGCAGGTTCGTCTTGCCTTGCCCGTTGTCGCCCGAGATGACGTTGAAGCGCTCTCCGAGATCGACGTCGACGCTCGTGAGATTGCGAAACGAGCGAACCTGAACCTGCTCGATCCGAAGCGGTCTCATGGCTCTCGCGCTGCGCGTGGATGGCGTCAACCGGTCGCGTGGCGGCGACCAGGTTGACCCAAACCCACGTCAAATGCGCATCGGCATGATGACGGAGAGGAACTGACGATCCGACGACGTCGTGGCGCCGGCAGGGCGAAGCACGGCGGGATCGAGCTCGCCCGAGAGGCACACCGCGACTTCGTCGTCGGTGATCGCGGCGAGCACGTCGAGGAAGTACTTTGCGTTGAATCCGATGCTCATGTTCGGCCCCGAATACTCGACGGGGATCTCGTCGAAGCCGTCGCCGCTCTCGGGCGACTCGCTCGTGATGCGCATCGAGCCCTTCGAGAGCGAGAGCTTCACGCCACCGGTGCGTTCGCTCGCGGCCACCGACACGGCCTTGAGGGCGTCGGCGAGCGCGCCGCGCGGCGCACGAACGACCTTCTCGGTGGTCTGCGGGATGACCTGCGAGTACGGCGGGAACTGCGCGTCGACGAGCTTCACGCTGAACGTGGTGCCTGCGCCCTGGAAGAACGCGCTCGCGCCGCTCTGCGTGATGTGCAGCTCGGGCTTCTTTTTCTCGCCGTCGGCGCCCGTGGTCCCGCCGTCCGCGATCATCTCGTCGCACAAGCGGCGTAGCTCGTGGATGGCCTTCAGCGGGATGAGCATCGTCGCCGACGCCTGACGTCCGGTGACCTTGACGTCGACCTTCGAGAGGCGGTGACCGTCGGTGGTGACCATGCGAACGGTGTCGCCTTCCCACTCGAAGAGCGCGCTGTTCAAGTGCGCGCGCGTCTCGTCGGTCGAGATCGAAAAGTGGGTCTTCGAGATCAGCTCAGCGAGGACTTCGACCTCGAGCGCGAGCGTCGGTGAGCCTTCCGCGGGCTGCGGCATCGGCGGGAAATCATCGCCGGGCATGCCACGGAGCGTGTAGCGACGCGCGGTGCCGCTGGCTTTGATCGTCGTCGTCGCGTTGTCTTGCGACGCGATCACGACCGGACCATCCGGCATCATTTTGACGCGCTCGAACAGGTCTTTCGCCGACACGGCGACGCTTCCACCCTTCGAGATGTCCGCGGGGATGCGACCCATGAGCGACAAATACAAATCCGTCGCGGCAAGGCGGAGCGCATTCGTCCCGTCTACGGCGAGCAGGACGTTGGCGAGCACGGGCATCGTGCTCTTGCGCTCGGCGACGCCTTGCATCCGAGCGACGATCTTCAACAAATCTTTCTTGGCGACGGTGAGCTCCATCTCGACTCTCTTGCCTCACCGCTCAAGTGCCTGGGTTGGCTTGTGACGTCAAGGGTCCGCCTTGGCTCTGCGTGCGTCCGATCTTCGCCCAAGGACGCGAGCAAGCTCGCCAAGGGCTCCTTTGTCTTACAGGGAGGGAAGAGGTAATTAATTAACTTACCGTAGATCTAGAGCCTGTGGACCGTGGGGATAACCCTAGGGGCTCTTCGTGGACGGAATTCTCCCAAGGCGACTCCGCAGATTCATCCCGCTCTTTCCCCCATGGCTACTGGGCATGTTGTCCACAGTGCCGACGGAGATACTTTAACCGTCTATTGTGGACGGTCTCTAGGCGCGTGCGCGGGAGCGTGCGGGAGGCGGAGACTTCATCGCGGCGTCGTCTGCAAACGTCCGCGCGACAGCGTCGATGAGCTCGCGTCGCGCGCGCTCGTATGTCTTCGGTCCGATGTCGCCGGCTTCGTGGGAGCGCTCGAGATCTTCGAGCTCGTCGAGAAGGCGAGCTCGCTCCTTCTTGCGATCGTGCTTGTCGGGCTTCTTCGTGCCCAATACGAGCCCGAGGATGAGCCCAGACGCCGAGAGGACGGTCGCGATGATCTTGCCCGGCCCCTCCGTCGGAAGGCCCTTGATGACGACCGTGACGGTCTTGAGCGGCGCATCCTCGCGACGAAGCTGCTTCTCCGTGATGAGCGCGCGTTGGCCCATCCCGTCGCTGTTCTCCTGCGGCGGTGGAAAGCCTGGTACTTCGAGCTTCATCTCCTTCGAGGCGGGTGCGATCACGCGCGAGGCGGCCGTGTGCGGCGCCATTCCAACGTCGAAGCGAACCTCGGCTTCACCGGCGTACGGCAGCTGCCAGCGGAACTCGATCATGTGTTGGCCTGGCGCGAAGGTGCCGTGAATCTTGACGCCCTTCTTCGGCACGGCGTCGGCGCCGACGTCGCTCATCCCTTGCTGGGTCGTGAACGCGGTGAACGTCTCGGGGAGCGGAATGATCACGTCCTTCGGCACCCACGCGGTCTTTCCGAAGTTGTAGATCTTCACGGCTTGCTGGACCTGGATCCGATCGTCTTTCACTTCGGCGTAGAGCACCGACTGCGAGACGACGAGCGCGCCTTCGAGGGACTCGATCACGGGATAGACGTGCAGCACCGCGCTCATGCCGGTCTTCTCCGGCATGCGGAACGGCATCACCGAGAAGGTGGCGCCGTCGTTGATGACCATCGGCCGGTACGCGACGCTGCTTCCGGTCTCCATGTGATCGAAGCGCGCGACGCCCTTGTCGTCCGTGTTCGCGAACAGGCGCTTGCGGCTCTCGCCTTTGGCGACGGAGTTGAAGAGGATCCCGAGCGTGACCGGTGCGTTTGGAATCGGTTTTCCCGAGGGATCGAGGATGTGCACGATGAGCGTGCCGACCGGATACGTCGGGTCATCCATCGCGCCATCTTGCGGCGGCTGGAACATGCCGTTGTTCTCGGCGCCGGCTGCATGACCATGAGGCGCGCCAGCTCCGCCCGCGTGCGGATCGTCGTCGTCGTCTCCCGCGGGTGCGGCTCCGTGCGGATTCGGCCCAGGCTGAGGCCCAGGCGCGGGCGCCGAAGTCCCGCCGGGTCCTTGCGCCGACGCGTCGCTGCTCAGCGTGAGCGACGTCGCGAGGACGCCCCACGCGAGGAGAACCCCGCTCGCGACGCGGACACTACGAAGAAGCATCTTCGTCTTGCTCTTCGGATTTCTTTGCCCGGGCCGAAGCCCCAACCTTCGCGTCGCTGTCTTCGCTGTCGTCGTCATCGCCATCGTCTTCGTCGTCGGTTGCGTCGAGGGAGCGCGTCTGCGTCGCGGCGTCTTTGGCCGAGAGCTTCGTCGCGCATTCCTTGCAAAACTTCGCGTCAGGCTCGTTGGATTCCCCGCACTTGGGGCAGGTGAGCCGCGGCTGGGCCGTCGTCTTCGCCGTCTTCTTGGCGCTCGCGTCGTCGACCTCACGATCGCTCTCCGGCGGAGGAGGCGCGCCGCGGTAGCCAGGCGAGACCAGGCCCACCTTGACCAAGTGTGCGCGAACCGCCTCTTCGGCGCGGCCGCGATGAGGATCGAGCGCCGCGTCCATTTGCTTGAGGACGGCCTTCAGCTCCGCGCGGTACGTGCTCGCGACCGCCTCGTAGTCTTCTTCTTCGATCTTGCCGATACCGCGCTCGTTCTCGAGGTCTTTCAGCGCGCGAAGAAGCATCTTTTTACGAGTCGCGAGCCCGTCGACGCCCTGCGACGCCATCTCGAGCATCTCGAGCTCGGGCGGAAGCGGAGCGTCTCCGGTGAGCACGCGAAGGCTGGCCCAGAAGATCGCGATGACGCCCAAGAGCAGCCCGGCCGCGATGACGAGGATGCTGGTCGCGGGGCCGAGGAGGATCCCCACGACCGCGGCCGCGCTGAGCGTCACGAGCGGCAGACCGATCGCGACGCCCATCGCGATGCGACGCTCGTCCATGGGGGTTGCAGGTGGAGGCGCAGGGGCTCGCGCTCGTGACGGCATGGCGACCTCAGGCATCGAGATCCCTCAGCTCGGCGTCGATGCGATCGTCGTAGTTGTCGGATTTCCCGACGTTGGGCTCGCTCGTGTCCTCGGCCTTGCTGCCCTTCTTCTTGGAGGCTTTCGCGCGCGCGGACGTCTCGTTGCGACGCCAGCGGCGAAGCATGAACGCGAGGCCGATGCCGCCGCCTGCGATCGCGAAGAGCGGCGCGGCGTAGATGGCCTTCATCGCGCCTTTGTCCGGTGGAATGGCGAGCGCCGCGGTGCCGTACTCCGCGACGTACTCGTCGATGATCGACTGCGGCAGCTCACCCTTCGCGAGACGGGCGCGAAGACGCTCGCGTGTCTGATCGGCGGTCGAGCACGCGCACGTGGAGAGGAGCTCGCGCGGGCATGTTCCGCACATGCATCGAAGCGAGCCGAACACCATCTTTTCCTTCGAATCGTCGATCTGGACGCTCCCGGCGTGCTGCGTCGCCGTGTTCTGTGCGAACGCAGGGACGGGCATGAGCGCGAGGATGACGCCGATCGATACGCTCGCCGCGACAGCAGCGGTCCCTCGCGCGACGCGCCATACCCTCGACTCTTGCGGATCGAGCTCGGGCCACATGCATATGAAGCTCCCAAAAATGAGGATGATGGCGCCAAACCAGATCCAACCCACCAAGGGATTCAAATGGATCTGCAGCGACGCGACCTTCGTCTCGGGGTTGATGCTGCCGACGACGAGGTAGAGGTCGTCGCGGATCGAGTGAAGCATCGACACTTCGGTCGTTGGTGAGTCCGGCATCTTCTTGTAGATGAACTTCGCCGGATTCAGCTTGCCGATCTCCTTGCCCTCTTCGAGCACGCGCACGTCGGCGAAGATCATGCGCTTGTTGTTGTCGACCTCCATGCGCGGGCCGATGTACTGAACGGTCAGCCGTTCGACGTGGTACGTCTGGCCCGGAGACATCGTCGTCTCCTTGTCGACCGTCCATGATTTCCCGGTAAATCCGAGGAACATGAGCGCGATGCCCAAGTGCACGATGTACCCCCCGTACCGACGACGACCTGTCGGCGGGAGCGTGAGCGCCCAGATCGGGAAGAGGAGGATCGCGCCCACCGGGCGGAACGCCGCCGGCAGCTTCGAGAGGAAGCCCTTCGCCGACTCGCCGGCGCGGTTCTGCGATCGGTACAGGAGCACGTACTCCTGGAGGATGACGACGATGTTGAACACGCCGAGCGAGAAGCCGAGGACGGGCGTGTATGCGTTGAACGCGCGGAGGATCGCGCCGAGCGCGCCGCCGTAGATCGGCTCACTCCACACGACGGCTGGGAATCCGAGCTTCCTGCCGAACGCGAAGTGCACCGCCACCGCGAGGAAGAACGCGACGCCCGGCACGACGAACGCGCGCTTGAGGGCCTCCGGGCTCGTCTTCTTCCAGCCGAAGAGCGTGCCGACGCCCATCAAGAAGAACACGGTGAGCCCGAGCGGCTGCATCCACGCGTTGTAGTAGGGCGGTCCGACGGTGACCTTCTCGTTCCAGAGCGCCTCGCTCACCATCGGGAACGTCGTCGCGATGAGGACGAAGAGCATGATGCCGAGGAGGCCGTAGTTGTTGAGGAGGAAGGTGAACTCGCGCGAGAGGATCGACTCCATGCGAGGGCGCGTGGCGGTGAGCTTGAGGCCCTTCGTCATGCGACGGAAGACGAGCTCGACGGCCGCGTAGACCGCGATCCCGACGGCGATCGCGAAGATCGCGACGCGGACGGTGGCGCTGAACGTGCCGATTTTCCCGCTCAGAATCCACGCCGCGGGCGCGAACGTGAGGAGCACGAGCCAGCCCGAGGCGATCGCGGCGCGTCGCAGCTGAGGCGACGGCTGCAGGCCGCGGAGCTCCGGCCAGCGGTACATGATGAGCGTCGCGCAGAACGAGGCGACGAGCGCGAGGAACCACAAGAAGTACTCGCCGATCGACGACTGCGCGAACGAGTGGACGCTCGCGATCGCGCCCGAACGCGTCAGGAACGTGCCGAAGATCGTCATGAAGAACGTGAGGGAGATGAGGAAGACGTTCCACACCTTCAACATGCCGCGCCGCTCTTGGATCATGACGGAGTGCACGAAGGCGCCGAGCGACAGCAGCGGCATGAACGCCGCGTTCTCGACCGGATCCCACGCCCAGTAGCCACCCCAGCCGAGCTCCTCGTAGGCCCAGAGCATGCCGAGCGTGTTGCCGATCGCGAGGAAGAGCAGCGCAAAGAGGCTGAATTTACGGCTCGCTTGGATCCACTCGGCGTCGAGGCGTCCGGTCGCGAGCGCCGCGATGCAGAACGCGAACGGGATCGAGCATCCGACGAAGCCGACGTAGAGGCTCGGCGGATGGATGATCATGTAGAAATTCTGGAGGAGTGGGTTCAATCCCTCGCCGTCCGTGCGCGCGCCCGAGACGCTCGTCGAGAACGGATTGGCGGCGAACGCCATCAGAACGCAGAAGAAGATCACGACCGCCATCAGCGTCGCGATGATGTAGGGCTGGAGATCGAGATGCTTCTTCCCTAAGAAAAGGACGCACGTGCCGATGTATCCGCTCAGCAGGAAGAGCCACCACAAGAGCGAGCCGTCTTGACCTCCCCACAAGGCGGTGAGGAGAAAGATCGTGGGCATGCTCCGATCCGAGTAATGCGCGACGTAGCGCAGCCGGAAGTCGTGGCTGACGAACGCGTACGCGAGGCAGAGGACGGCCACCGCGATCAGCGCGACGGTGCCATACGCGCCGAGGCGCGCGGCTTGGAGCGTCTTCATCCGTCCCGTCGACCCAGCCGAGAGCGAGATCGCAAACGTGTAGCTTGCGACCACCATCACGGCGAGGAGAAGGGTGCTTCCAAAGAGCGGGAACGTGGACCACATCGAATCAGGTCTCGCTTTCAGCAGGTCTCGTGAGCGTCCGCATGGGTAGCAGCGAGAGCGGCAACCGCGCGGCTTCTCGAGACCGAGAAAAATTGGAGAGCGCGAAGTCTAGCCTGGCTGCTGGTCTGGGAGGTAGGGAACGACATGCCTCCTGGGCGACCCATTTCGCCCTGATCGTCGTACAAATCGCCTTCGCGTCGCAGGCGGTCGAAGCGAAGCTCGCCATGCTTCCACCAGCCCTTGGTGGGGAGGGCATCGCGCCCGAAGCCGTGGCTATGGTGCGAATGATCGGCGGAGCTCTTTTCTTCCAAGCGGCCGCGTTTTCTCTGCGTTGGGCTCGTCCGGACGACCCGTTCGTCCTGCGGGCGAAAGCCGAGCCACGTCGCATTCGAGCGAAGACACACGTAAAGCTCGCGATCTTCGCGGCGCTGGGCGTGGTGATCAACCAGGCGCTGTTTCTCACGGGTCTGAAGTCTTCTACCCCCGTTGTCGTGTCCCTGCTGGGGGCCACGATCCCCGTTTTTGCCGCCGGGCTCTCGGTCCTGTTTCGAAAAGAAGAGGCGTCCGCGCGGACGGGAATCGGGATCGTGCTCGCGCTCGCGGGTGTGCTCTGGCTGACTGGGATCGGCTCGATCCATACCGACGGGGCGGGCACCGATCGCGGCGCTGTTCTCGTCGCCCTCAATTGCCTGAGCTATGCGGCGTACGTCGTCTTCTCGCGGGACACCGTGATCGAGGTCGGCTCGCTCCGGCTCATCACGTGGGTCTTCACGTACGGAGCGCTCCTGTTTGCGCCGATGGGCCTCCGGCCGCTCCTCGAGACGATCCCACATCTCTCCACGCGCGCGTTTTGGCTCCTCGCGTACATCGTCCTCGTGCCGACCATCCTCGCGTACGGGCTCAACGCGTGGGCTCTTGCGCGCACGAGCGCGAGCATCGTGACGATCTACATCTATGTCCAGCCGGTGATCGCGGCGCTCCTCGCACGCCTTCAGCTCGGCCACTCGATCTCGTCACGCGCGGGGCTCGCCGCCGTGCTGATCTTTCTCGGCGTTCTGATCACGACCGTTCGGCCGCGTCGCGGGTTCAGCCCGCCACGAGATCCTTGAGCAGCGACAAGCCTTGCTCGAATTTCGCCTTGTCGCACGTCGCCCAGGACAGGCGAAACGACTCGGGTGCACCAAAGAACGACCCGGCGCCGACGAGCACGCCGTTCTTCTTCGCGTTCGCTTCGATCCGCGGCAACAGATCGCCCCGACCGGGCAACGTCACGAGGCCGAAGAGGCCTTCACGCGGCGCGCTCCAGTGCGCGTTCGTGAGTGATTTCGCCCAAGTCTCGGCTAGTTCGCGCTTTCCCAGGGCGAGCTCGCGCGTGCGCTTCGCGAGCCGACCGACGCAGGCGGTCGCGGCTGCGCCGTAGCTCGCGTGCGAGAGCGGGAGGTGACCGAACGTCGCGATCGAAGCGGCCGACGCGCGCTCGATGATCTCGGGCGGGCCGAGCACCCAGCCGATGCGATGCATGCCGAGCCCGTAACACTTCGTGAGGCTCCCGACCGTGACGACGTTCGGCGCGATCTTGCGCGCGCTTCGCTTGAAGACGCCGTCGTCGGGGAGATCCTCGAACGGCGCATACACCTCGTCGACGAGCACGTACGCGCCGCGCGCCTCGGCGATCGCGGCGAGCGCGCGGATCTCGTCATCGCTCACGCGCACGCCGGTGGGGTTGTGCAAGCTCGTGACGACGATGGCGCGCGTGCGCGGTCCGATCATGGCGGCGACGAGATCGGGATCGACGCGGAAGCCGGCGTCGGCCCTGCGTTCGAACGTCCGAACGGTGGCGCCGAGCCCTTCCGCTGCGCGCGTGAGCGGCTCGTAGCCAGGATGCTCCACGAGCACCTCGTCACCGGTGGAGACGAGCGCGGCGTATGCGAGAAAGAGCCCGTGCGAGGTGCCGAGCGCAGGGATCACCTCCGCGGGCGTGACGTCGTTGTAGGTCGCGAGCGCCTGGATGAAGCGCGCATAGGCGCTGTTGTCGTCGATCGACGGCGTGGGCACGCCGAGCTCGCTCCAAGGCACGACCGGGATGCCGCTCGACGCGAGGTCGAACGGGACGTTTCCGTAGAACTGCATTGCCCACGTGATGTACCGCGTCGGCCCAAACATGCCCGAGCTCCTTGCGCGCATGAAGCGGCGCGGGGTTTCTTCACACGAGCGCAGCGCGCTACTTCTTCTTCAACGTGGCGTCGCCCGCGCGAAGGATGGCGGCGTTTGCTTCCGCGAGCGAGAGCTTGCCGGTGATCGCGTCGCCCGCGACCTTGCCGATGAACGTCCCGGTGAGCCCGTCGTCCGCAGGCGTCTTGCGGCGGACGACGCCGCGAACCTCGCCGCCTTCGAGGACCGTCCCGTCGATGACCGCGGGGCTCGCAGGTCCGGTGTCGACCGTGCCCGTGACCTTTCCGCTTCCGTCGATCGACAGCGCGATCGTGCCTTCGCCCACGTTCTTCGAGGGATCGTCCTTGGCTTGCTTGACGTTCGCGTAGTCCTTGCTCTCGTGGATGAAGAGCGGCGCGGGCGCGAGGCTGTAGGTGCCCGCGAACGCCGAGGCGGACGCGTTCGTGCCGCCACTTGCCGAGGCCGAGCCGCCTTCGGCTCCTCCGCCGTCGCCTGTCTTCGCGATCGAAGACGCGGGGAGGGCCGAGGTCGACGCTGAAGGCTTCGACGCGTCGTCCTTCGGTTCTTTGGAGCAACCCGAGAGCAGCGCCGCTGCGACCGAGAAGCACGCGATGTGGATGGACGGGTGACGTGTGAACATCATCTCTTTCTCTCTCGCTTTATCGATGGCCCACCGGTCGGCCGAGAATGCGAACGCCATATTCGCCGTCGACTTGGACGAGCTCGCCGTACGCGACGTCGACTCCTCCTACGCGAAGCGTCGCGGGATCACCGAGGCGACGACCGAGCGTGATGACATCGCCCGTCCCAAGCGCCGCCCACTCGCGCGCTTTCATCTCGACGACGCCGAGCTCGACGCGAACGACGACGGGTGCGTCCTCGATGACCTCGAGCGTCGCGGTGTTGGTCATCGCGTCGCCTGGACCCATGTTCTTGCTCTCCCCCTTCGTCGACATGGTCTCCTCCGTGCGCCCCTCGCGACCGTCGCGATCCGACGAGAGCGGATGATGCTCGAGCGCGTTCGTTCGTACCACGAGCCGTCCATCTTCGGCGAGATGCGCCCCGAGCCCGCGCTCGCTGCCAGGCGCGATGAGCGTCACCGGGCCGGTCAGGATGCTCGCTTTTCCCGTCTCGGTGCCTCGACAGGACAGGGGAAAGCCTGGGAAGACGAGCGCGTCGCCGGATCGAAGCGCCATCAGCTCCATGCGGGTGACGAGGCACGAGGTGGCGACGAGCGGGAGCGCGAGAGGCGCGTCATCGAGGACCAAGAGCTCCTCCTCTGTGAGCCTTGGCTGCGCGCGCGGCGACGCGCCGGTCGGCCAATCCACGAGGCGTACGGAGACGCGGGCATCGAAGGCGTCCTCGCCGACGAAGACGGTCAGCCAGGCGGTGACGATCGAGCGCGCCGCCGGATTCGTCGCGGGATGGCTCGAGGCGGAGAGATCGCGCGCGAGCGGCTGGGCTGGCCCCGCGGCGACGACGCGGAGCGGGACGCCGGCGTGCGCGCGTCGAAGGGCCGAATGAAGAATCGCTGCGAGCGCCCCGGCAATCTCGGGCGTGGCTGGCTGCGAGCCATCGACGACCCGAGGCGCGCGTTGCTTGAGGGCACGCGTGATCAACGTCGCTGCGAGCGCCGGCTCGGCGTCGACGAGGATCGCATGGGCCATCGTGGGCGCATCGGCGATCGAGAACGCGACGCCGATCGCGCTCGACGGAATGTGTGCAGGATCCATGAATCGCGTTCGCCGGAGCGCGATCGAGATGGTCTCTCCCGTGAGATCGGCGAGCGCGCGTCCAATCGCGTCTTTGCGGACGAGGTGGTCCGTGGCGTCGCGCAGCTTCTTCGCCGCGTCGAGCTCGTGACGCGACACGGCCGGGAGCGATTCGAACGCAAACGGCGCGACGGTGGGTGCCGTGCTCGTCGCTCCGCGTGCGTTCGTCGTGAGGATCACCTTCGTCTCGCTCGCCTACGCCGCTGGCTTTCGAAAGGCGAGCGTCCAGTGGCGATCGCTCGTCATCGTGATCGTGCTCGCGTCGATCCCCACGCCGCTCGCGAGCGTCTTGATCTCGTCGATCGACAGCGCCGCCTTGAGGGACGCGCGGAAGAGATCGCGCTGATGTTCGAAGGATTTGTGTTGCGAAGGATCGGCCGGTGGCTCGCCGCCGTAGAGCGCGACGAGGCGGTCGACCTCGGCGTCGCTCGCGGGTCGCGCGAGATCGCGAACGAAGATCATCCCACCAGGCTTCGTGACGCGGACCATCTCCGCGAGGACGGCACGTGGCTCGGGGATGTGATGCACGATCGAGTTCGACACGGTCGCCTCGAACGACGCGCTCTCGTAGGGGAGCCCTTTGGCGTCGACGCGGTCGAGCGCGACGCGATCACTGAAGCCAGCACGTGCGACGTTGATCTTGGCCAGGGCGAGCATGTGCTCGGCGAGATCGATCGCGACGACGTGCACGTGCCCAGCTCGCTTGCACAGCTCGATCGGGATGAGCGCCGTCCCGGTGCCGACGTCGAGCACGGAGCTTCCGAGCTTCGCGCCACAGGCCGCGAGGAGATCGTCACAAAAGCGACTGTTTACGCCGCTGTGGTCCATCGCGTCGTAGTCGCGCGCCTCCTCGGGCGTATCCATCACCTCCGGCTCGAGGATGCGGCTCAGCATCAGCGGCAGCAGGTTAGCAGAGGTGCGCCGAAAGTGCGTTGAAGGGGCAGGACGGAC
>JBGAFW010000078.1:0-51669 GCA_044227045.1 Labilithrix sp. | reverse complement strand
GTGGGAGGCACTCCGTCCAGCCCGTCGCGATATCGGTGAGCGTCAGAGTGTGCACGAAGCTTCCTTCAACCGTTCCACCGCCGTGGGACACGAGGTCGATCTCCATGTAGCCGGGCGGAGGATCCTTCCAGTCCCCGAACGTCCGTACCGGCACGCTGCGGCGAATCGTGGGAAGGGCACCGCTCCGACGGCGCTTTCCGGGCGTCGCAGCTTTGGGAGCGGCGAGGAGCCGATCGATGGTGGCGGCGCTCGCGTTCAGGAGCTTCGCCCGCACGGCGTCGTCGAGCTGCAGATGTCCATGTCGCTCAAGCGACGGCACGAGCACCGAGAGCAGCGGCTTCAGTCGCTTGCCGCAGACGCGATCGGATGCTTCCCAGAGCGGAATGAGCGCGAGCCTTACGGCCTCGTCGTAGACCTGCAGCCGCGGACGCCGCGCGTTCGCCGCCACCGCGACGGAGTTCAAGACTCGGATGGCGTGCTTCCGGTGGTATCCGGTCACCGCGACGAACTCGTCGAGGATGGCCAGCTTCTCATCGTGGGTCGCCGCGCGGTACCTCTCCGCAATCGCGCGCACGAGCTCGTCTCGGGTGCTCGGGCTGATCTTCTTTTTCATCGTTCTCCTCCTCGTCCGCGGGTAGCAGACTCGTGAGGCAACGACCTCGCCCGAGTAACAATTCAGGCGAGGCAATGCGACCTGCAAGAATAGTTGACGTCGATCAAACGGAACCCGATAGCTGCCTTTCTCGAGGCGTTTCGTCAGGAGGACGTATCCGTCGCGATCGAAATACAGAACACGGACCCGGTCCGCGCGTCTCGTGAAGAAGACGTACATCGATCCTGAAAGGGGATCTTCGGCGAACTGCGAGCGAACGATCGCGGAGAGGCCGTCGATTCCTTTCCTACCGTCGGTGCGTTCGGTCGCGACGAAGACCCGCGAGCCCGGAGGCAACGTCAGCATGCGTGGACGCGCGCAAGCGCCCCGACGATGCGAGCAAGGTGCTCTACGTCGATGTCTTCGCGAACGTACACCGACATCGCGTCGATGCGAATCTCGATCTGTGGCGCCGCGCGCGCGACGTGACCAATCAGCGACGCCGGGATGTGTTCGCGTCGAAGCCGTGCTCGCCAGTGCCTGAACGAGGCGTCAGCCGAGCGTGCTCTTGAAGGCAGCGGGCGTCAGCGCATCGCGCGGGAGGCCGAAGAGGTGGCGGTGGGTGCCGAGGCGCTCGAAGACCCACGCGAGATAGGCCTCGATCGGAACGCCCTGGGCGCGGCAGGTGGCGACGATGCCAAGGAGGACACACGCACGATGCGCGCCCTCAGTGCTACCGGCGAACAGCATCGCGAGCCGGAGCTGGCGACGTTCTGGAACTCGCGCTCGGTCGGCGAATTGTCGATCGGCACTTGAGGATCGTCGACGAAGCGGAAGAGCGCGTCGTGGTGATTGTCGTAGTAGCGAATCGCCGCCGTCAGCGGCTCGGTCGGCAGCAACGTGGGCGCGACGGCTGCGCGCCAGCGCGCGAAGTCTTCGATGAGCGGGCGCATCCGCTAGCGGGGAGTCGGAATTCGCGTTCGCGCGGCGCCGAGGGTTCTCGCCGCAGCGACTACGGTACTGGAGGAGCCGGCTGGCTGCTCCGACGAAGGATACTCCGACGCCGGCCGCATTCGTGGCCGTCTCGATGCCGGCTGTCGCGCGGTGACCAATCAGCGACGCCGGGATGACAGCCGCGGCGGGAGGCGGCAGGTTCGCGTCCGCGGAGGTCGGCGATGGCGGCAGGACGAAGGATTGATGACGAGGTCGAGGCGCGACGATGCGTGTTCGCGGCGAAGCGAGCGGGGCAGACGGCGGGGGAATGGGCGCGCGCGCATGGCATCGACGGACGCTCGCTGCACGCATGGAAGATCAACTTCGAAAGGGGCGAGGCTCCGCTCGCTCGTCGGGCCAAACCGCATCCCGGCGCGAGCGCTCTCGTCGAGACGCTTCCACGCTTCGAGCGACGCGCGCGCCTCTCTCTCCGTCCATCTCTCCGCCGACGTCGTGACTTCTCTTCCCATCCCCCGCGCCTATCGCGACCGAACGGGGGCTCCGGAAGACTCTGCGGGAGACCGGTCACCGATGGGATACCGAACTGTCTGCCCTTTGAGGCTGAACGCCTGCCCACAGAGTTGTGGCGCCGGAAAGCCCCCGCGGGAGACCGTTGGCCGATGGGATACGATACGAAGCATGCGTGCGCGCCTACCGGCGGTCCATGGCACGACCACCTAGTACCCGCTCGCAAGGAGCTCAAGAGCGCCATCACGTATATCGATAACCAAAAAGCCCTCGGCCGTATGGCGGACGTCGAGGCACAAACGCGCAACTACCCAATAGGCACGGGCGTCACGGAGGCGGCGGCAGAGACCATCGTCGGCGTACGGATGAAGCGTGCTGGGGCCCGCTTCTCCCAACACGGTGGTCAGACCGTCATGACCTTTCGCGCAGCGCTTCTCTCCCACCGCTTCGACGCACTCCACGATGTACTCCGTGCGACCTACACGAAACGCGTACGACCCGCGGCGTGATCATGCCCGGGCTGGATATGCACCCACCCGGATAGGCTCTTAGCTGCGCCGTCTGCGGCAGACTCATCTGTCATCCTCCTTACTCAAGTATTTGTCTTGAATGAACCGTCGCCACTCTCGAGCTTCAAACCGATCTTGCCCGAGCTCGCGATATGCGTGCAGGTACCAGTCGATTGGATAGCTCGTCCCCGTGACAGTTGGACGGCCACTCTGACGATCAACGATGATCGGTGCGTTTCCGAACAACCCGTGAGGCGCTTCCGCTCGACGGTAGAAGAACACCCACCCGAACGACTCCTCTCGAGTCTCCGAGTCAATGATCTCGATCACGAACGGGCATTGCGCCTGTGCCGTGCCGAACGCGATCTGACGAGCCCTATGCATATCGATCATGGATGTCACCTTAGAAGGTAGTGAAGATCGCCCGCAAGTCTTGAAGTCCACTGAGCGAGCCCGCCATACCCGATTGACCGTCGAGCAGGATGAGGCGCCCGTTGCTGTAGACCGCGTTCAAAGCGTGACCAGTACGACTGGCTCGCGTTCCATAGACAATCGCCCGACTACCATTCCCCATACTTCCGAGGACGCTGGTCAGCGCGCCCCGACCGCCGATGCTCATCGTCGGGAGCGTCCGACCAAGCGCGCCCTCAACCACGGAGTGGACTTCGGCCTCTGGCACAAGCCCGCTCGGAAGTGCGGACGCAGGAGCACCTGCCAGCGTCCGGTCGACCGCAATCGCGCAGTTCACGCAGTTCGTGTCACATCTTGTGAAATTGACACGCGAGATCGACGAGACCTCGCCAGCACCGATTCCTCCTACGGCCTCTTCAAGCGCCCCCTCAACGCCCGCGAGCTCCGCCGTTCCACCCGCCACGGCGAGAGCCGCAGTACCGACCAGCGTCGCCGTGAGCTGACTATGATCATTAGGATCCTTGCTCATTGGGCGGAGGAAGTAGTGGTCGAGATTGACGCCTCCGATCCGTGCGATGCGTCGGATCTGAAGCGCGTCGACTCGGTCCATGACGACGCCCGCGGCAAAGTTCTTCAGGCCGTCGGCCACGCCGCCGACGGTGACGTAGCCTCCACTTCCGCCAATTCGGGTGTGGCCACCGCCGGCCGTCAGATCGAGCCCCAAGCCGATGGCGCGGTCGGGAAGGTCGCGCGCGAGGTGGGGTGGATCGACGTTGCCGACGGTGAGTAGGCCATCGACGGACGCACTCCAATAGTGGCCGCCCGCATAATCCATGTACTCCACGTTCGTGGCGTTGGCGGGGATGGGCTCAAGGCCCATAGGATCGATCGCCGACGTGACGCGGCCTCCCACGTATGCATACGGATTGGTGTCTCCGCCAAAGCCGTGGATGGTTAGAGGGTCTGCGCTGGCCCACCGCCCCAGCTGGGGCAGATAGTACCGTGCTCCAAAGTACGCGAGTCCAACCTCGATATCCTCCTCCTTGCCGGTGAACTTGAAATCCTCTCGAGATGACGCCCATCGCGTTGGTCGGAAGTCGCTCTCGATCGCGCCAAAGGGTTGATAGGCCGAGCGCTCGACCACCTCGCTCGAATCCTTGTCGATAACGAAGGACGTTGAACCAAGATGGTCCCCGAGAGTGAGAAAGACATGGAGCGGAAGGTGATCTGCACGCCCCGCGGGCATGAGGATGTACGGATCGAAAAACACCCTTCCGCCAACAACGAATCGCACCTCGTTATCAAGGCCCGCCTGAAAGCTTGTGGTAACCGAGTCGTACGCAGCACGTGAAATTCGAATGCTGTCTAGAACGTCCGATGTGAACCTGGTAACCCCTGCCTCATCGGTGAAGCTCGTCAGGACTCGTCGACCAAACGAATAGGCGTATGTGAGCTCCCGTTCAGGTGTGTCGGTCGGGCTCAGCGGCGGTACTGGACCGCCTGCGTAGTCCCAACGGCGTGCACGGATAAGCTGATTCGCTTCATTCCACTCGTACTTGAATCGGTGGCTGCAATTGGGCATTTGGCCCCAACAGCTCGTTCGCGAGACAGTGAGCTCCTTCAGGTTCCCCGCGTAGTCATAATCGGCATGGACTCCCTCGGCGTCGGTGAGCTGATTGGGTGTTAGTCCACCCACACCGTTCGTGATCGCGCCAAGAGATCGGTCGAAGCGAAGGGACTCATTGTCGTTGGTGTTCTGGGTGTTGCCCTGCCAGTCGTAGGTGAAGGTCTGAAGCGTCGGTCGCTGACTGCCCTGGCGCACCGCAACTGGTCGCCGGTCTCCAGCAAGCGCTTCGGCGAGGTAGGCGGGGACGTGACTGTCCCCGCCATGAACGCTCTGTACGCTCGTGACGCGATAGTCTGAATCGTAGGACATCGCTCTTGAGACAGATCGGGCACCACTTGGCCACGACGAGATATTCTCATCAGTGATCGCCGTCGGGTTGCCGACGTCATCATAAAGAAAGTAGTTGAGCGCGAGATCCAACTGTGTCGTGTCGGAACCTGGAGTTGGGTAGTCGCGTGAGCCCGTGGACCAAAGCCCAGGGGCCGTGTGCCGAAACAGGTGATAACGATGTAGTCGGTCGCGTGAATCATATTCGAAATCAGCTTGCGTCGCCGCGAGATCACCATACGTCACAGAAGAAAGTGAATGGTTAGGCAGATAGTGGAAGTTGCTCGCAATGAGACCATAAGAAGAACCCAAGACCTTTGGCAGGAAGTTTACATAGCTGAATGTCTCGGCGCTCTCACCATTCACAAGAAGCTCAGGATTTCGTGTTGTCGTAGACCGCTTTCGCAGCCGATTCGAGTTGTCGAACGAGAGGTTCTCGGAATACCAGGCGGAAGTGAATCGATTCGCCAATAGAGCGTTGGCGGCGCCGGGCTTGACCAAGCGACGGGAGACGCGGCGGTTGCGACCGCGCGCGTCATAGTTAAAGCGCGAATGGGAGCCGAGATCCTGAGCAGAAACCAAACGCCCGACGGCCCATTCGGGCAGGTCGGCATAGTCTGCGCTAGGCTGCGACTGCCCTGTCTCGTAGGCGTCGTAGCGATAGAACGCCTCCGTACCATCGCCACTAACGAGATTCGGTGAGGTGTAGGGGGTCGAAACATCACTACACGGCGAGAAGTCTTCCGCGAGGACGCGGCCGAGCGCGTCGTAGTAGATGTTCTTGCCGCACCCACGGGCATCCGTAGTCGCGACCAGCCGATTAGCGTCATCGTAAGCGTAGGCCCACCCGACCTGAACAGTGCTTACGAAGTGAGACGTGTTCGGCTCGTTGTTTCGGACGAGACGGCCAAAGGAATCCCACTCAAGACGTCGTGTGTATGCCCCCTGGACATCACAAAAGGATGGCATTGGCAGAGAAACGGAACCACTGGCGAGCTGCTGCCTGCAAAGCAGTTGAGGTCGACCACCAACGTAGTCAGCTTTCTGCACGATCACACGGGCAGGTGCCTGGGCTGTGGCGCTTCGCTCATCGTCAATTTCAATGATTCGACCGTGCCCATCTCGAATGCGCCGTGAATAGTTGCCAGTGTAAGGACCTCCCGACTTTGCCTGTTCTGCGTCTCGCTGCTCGACTTGCAATGGAAGATATCGGTAGGCTGCAACAGCGAGGCCATCGTCTGAAAGGGTCAGCGGGCGACCGAATGAATCATAGAAAGTCGTGAACTGTCCTCCACTTGGTAGTGGGAGCGAAGCCCCACTCGCGGCAACCGCTTCGGGATTCCCAAAGAACGTCGTTGGCCGACTGACAGCCACGACGCGGCCGTTCGCGTCACGTTCGGACCAGTCACGAAGAATCCAGGGTGCGCCATATGCGCCAGCGTCCGCGGAATCGAAGCCGAGCACATGCTCGCCAAGCCCGTTGAAAACCTCCACCGACTCATAGGTCCCTGGATCAGCGGCAGGCTCATAGAGTCGTCGTTTTACGACGATGTATGGTGTGGGGCTCTGTCGACTGCGGACGACTTCAAAATCGAGAAGGGTTCCGTAGGCCACTTCGGGATCTGACGCGAAGTGTTTTTGGAGAGCGCCAAAGGAGTCGTATTCGAATGTTTCGAGCGTGCGTCGTTGGTTGTTCAGGACCGCGACGGGCTGGCCAGTCCCCCTATCAAAGGATGTGGTGCTCTGAAGGCCGAGTCCAGTGCAAGAGGAGCCGACGTACGAAGTCGTCGTTGTCGGAAACTGAGCGAAGACCGAATCGAAGGAATGGTCGACACACGGTCGTTGCTGTCCAGCGGGGCCTTGTACGCGTGTGGCGTTGCCAAACGCATCACGAGTGATCGCCAACACGAGACGTTCGCCAGCAGCGACGGAGGCGCTTGGAGGAAGGCCGACACCACGGGTCAGATCCCTAGCACCTGAAGTCGGTGGTGCGCCGCTGGGATAGAACAAGGTGCTGTAGACGGTGAGAAGATCGCCATTGGAGCTCGAGCTCTGAGGGTCTGGGCCGTATTCGAACCGCTGCTGCTGAACGAGCCCCATCTGCTCTTGTCCTTGCCGTTGCTCCCTAACGTCCATACTCGTTGGTTGGCAGCGATAATCTGCTTTGCACCATGTGTCGGTCGTACTCGATGGGTAGAAGTTCTCGGCTACAGCGCGATCGACACTATTGCAAAGGCCCGCGGCATTCGTACGCCCACAATGGGTCTTCTTTACGGGGCTTCCCTCTTGGTTGTAAAGCGTCGTCGTGACAAGTCGAGCTCGGGCCGACTGTGTAGGTGCTACTTGCAGCGAATTGGCAGCTTGGATTTGGTCAGCACGTGTGATTGATGAATTGCTATCATACAGGTACTCATCGACTCGAGTGACGTCAGCTCTTCTCCAGTTCGGAAACGCATTCGCCGGCTGGAGCTCGTACTGGAAGGTTTTGGTGGATAGCCATTGGGTGGGGCGCTCCGCACCGTTCCCGGGGACAAATCGATCGATTCGCACCGGAACGCCAACAAGCGCATTGGTGCTGACCGATTCATCACTCGTTTGAGGGCAGACGGCGGTCGATCCACTCTCGACGCGACCCCCTTCGCAGTCGCTGAACCAACGCCAAGTCTGCAACACCTCGCCACTCGCAGCGACGGATCGGCTCCGTTCAAAGCCCTTGAACGTCCGGTTCCAGAGGTCATACGCAGGATCGCGGTAGGTGAAGTCCGTTTGTCTCGAGATTCGATACGGCTGCGATAGCGGCGCCCCTAGCGCCGCCGGTGTGTCGCGCATCGTGAGTCGGGTGACCACGGGAATCACAGTAGGCACGTGCGTGTTCCATGGGCGGTCGAAGTTGTCGACACTCGTAGTGGAGTTGCTCGAGGCTTCCAGATCGAGCTCCTGGATCGTACGATAGACGACCTCGGTATCGAGCCCCGTTCCGCTTCGAATATGGGTGAGCAACCCTGGGCGTGGTGCCCTGCGACCGCCGGCGAGTGGGACCGCAGGGCTATTCAAGAATGAGAAGTGAAAGACCGTGGTTTGGGTGAGGACGACGAGATCATCCACGCCATTGGCATCAACGTCGGCGAAGAGGACATTGAGAGCAAGAGGTGCATTGACGGGATGTCCACTCGAGAACGATCCAACCGTGCACTGATTGGCAGGGGTTGCGCAAAAGAAGTTCTTGCCATCAGCGTTGACCCAAAGCCGCACTCGGCTGACACCACTTGGCGGAAACTCCGCGATCACCAAGTCCGCGAGGCCATCACCGGTGACGTCATGAAACAGTCCGATCGGTGGCGTGCTCTGTGGATTAGCGTTCGGATAGCCCCACGGATGGAAGCTAACTCCCGGACCAACATCAAAGACCATTGGGTAGGAGTGAAGAAGCCATGGAAGCGCCGTGGTTCCCAAAGTGCAGGAGCCGTCCGGACTTGCTGCCTGAGCATTGCAGCCGAACGGGCCGCGACCATCCCCTGGCCGCACGCTCACGGTCGTGCCAGTGAGATCGATGAGGTCGACAAGCCCATCACCATTCACATCCGCGTACCAGGAGTCCGCTGGACCTACCGCAGAGGACGCGCCACCGTTTAGGGGAAGCGTGACGAACGGCAGAACAGCAGGACCGGCGATGGATTCTACGATTTCCGACTGGCCGATCCTACGCGTCAAGCCGAGGCCGACATTCTTGAACTGACCGGAAATGGCACCAGGCGCGCCCAATCGATCAATGAAGCCATCGCCATCAATGTCGATGTACGTCCCTCCGTGGAGGGAGGCATCGGGAGGTGGTTTTGACCAGGTTAGCGTGTCGGAGGTCTTCTTCCATTTGAGCGCTGGATACTGCGGATTCGCTAGCGCGTTTGGGCAGAATGCGGTGTCCGCCGTAGTGGGTTCAACAGCAAAGCTTCGTCTATTGGATTTGCTCCAGAGAAATACGCCATCACCCCAAGGCCCCAGCACCTGGGAGCCCCATTGCGAGAAGAGAGCGACATGGGTGGTCGTAAGCGGGAATGTTGCTTGCTGTTCGGTTGCGAGGGCGTTCGCGTCTAGGCAATTGTGTACCAGTGCCAGCGACCCCGTTGATGATTGTACGCCCCGAACGAGGAAGACATCTTGACGACGCTGGACCGAGCACTGGCGGAGGTCCGGCTGAGTCCGTGCAGATGAGCTCGGGGACGCCATTCGTGTAACGAATGTCGACCCATCGATCAACGAGTGAATTGCTATCGTTGGGCTCAGAGCACATCGTGTACCAAGCGGCGGCGTTCGAAGCGACTTGTCGATTTTGCGGCCATCCTTGAATGATGTCCGTCCGCCCATCGCGATCGACGTCGGCCATGATGGTGTTGTCTGGAAAGTCGAGTTGGCGCCCACCAGCAAGGCTGGTCTGCGACACCTCTCCAATCGCGATCGATGCCGATTCGTACTCGAATGTTTGCGGTGGAAGACGGGGACAAGTCGTGGCAGGGATCGAGTTGCCAGACTCAACCGCGCCACATCGGCCCTCTACTTGGGCTTCCTTGAGGAAGGAGCGATACCAAAGAGGAGCCTCTCCAGTGAGAAAGCGCGGGGAATAGTAAGTGAGGTGGTACTGGCGAAGAACATCACGCGACCCGGTTTGACTCCACGGCTTGGCGGCGATGGCAACTCGACGCAGCCGCTGGCTGGGTCGTTGCCTGTCGATTCGGGCGATCGGTCCGGTGATGGTCGCAAGAGAGCCACCAGAAGCCTCCCAGTCGAGCTGCACGTGGTATGCAAATTCGCTCAGGGTGCCGGAGCTTACAGGGGGAGAGTAGAAGATGTCGGTGAGGACATTCCGAGTCGTTGTCGACTGCGACCATTTGTAAACGACGAGGTTTCTCGCCGCGCCGAGTACGCCGCTTGACGCAGCCGACTCAATTCCATGGAGGTCATATTGCCGCGCGAGGTTCCACCGGAAGACCTTGTTGGTGCTGGAATCGATATCGGTTGCGGGGGGTGCGAGCTCGGGACGCGTCTTCGCCTCACCGAACTCCATGATCTGCCCTCCGCGGCGCTGAACGAGCCAGCGTCTGCGAGGTGTTCCTGCCGTGTTGTCGAGGAAGAATCTTTCGCCCGTTCTGTCGACACGAAGTCTGTAGTGGCGATAACCAAGCGCCCAAGCCGGCATTTGGCCGTACTCCGGGCGGCAGCCATTTTCAGGCCCGACGGTGCAAACATAGCTCAGTGGCTGGCCGCCATACGTGTAACGATCCTCGCCGGAATCTATGTTGTTATCGAGGTACTTGGGCCAGTTCGAGAGAGGTGCTCGTTCAATCGACGGAATGTTGAGCGACCAGTCTTCACCCGCTTCACCGGTACCACTATTGGAGCGGTAGTGAAGGGAGAGAGACGGCTGCGCGTCTCCTCGAGCCGCGGGCAACTGAAATGGAATCGAGTACCCCATGGCACCGGTGCTCTCATCGACGGCTCCTTGGGGTGATGCTTCTCCGAAGGTACCCGTCACTCCATCAGGAGTCGATGGCCCAGCCCCTTCCGCCAACGCATCACTGCGGGCGATGAGGATGAGAGCACCAAGCAATGCTCCCGCGGCGGAACGTCGCCAAGACTGAAACGAAGAGCCATAGGCTTGCATTGCGCATCCCTTTCGATGGGGTGGTGAATTAGCGCTTAGTGGCAAGCACTCTCGAGGCGCGTGCGCTCTTCAGTGCATCGCTGGCGCGCGACATCCCGCTGCGCGGCTCCTGTTGGTGCTCTTGACCGCGCGACGTCTGCTCCTTGATCCCCAAAACAGCGTCGAATCGCCTCTGCATAGGCGATGCATTCCGGGAGCGGCCCATCCTCCGCAGAGCGATGGTCACTTGCCATGAAGACAATGGCGCAAAGCGTGAGTCCGCCAACGCTGGCGATAGCTGGTCGCAGCACATGAACCCCCTCCCGCCACATGTTGAAACGTCAAAATCTATGGAAGCGGGGAGAACGATTATGCGCGCTCGTCGGGATGAGGCAACGAGTCATCACGTCAACGCAGCTCGATTTGTGGGATATGCGCGCCTCGTGGCATGACCGATGTGAGCGTCGCAGCATCGCGCCGCTGGTTCTCGGCAGCATCACGAAGCTGACCGCGCGTCAGGTGGGCGGGTCGACGTAGGTGACCTCTTCGCCGCGGAACGTGCGGAGGACGGTGTGGCCTTCGGCGTTGGTCTCGCTGACGACGTAGTTGGGCGAGAGAGGGACCTTGCCGCGGCCCGCGGGGGTGTCGCAAATGAGCTTGGGAAGCGCGATGCCCGTGAGGCGTCCCTGGAGCTGCTCCATGATCTCGAGGCCGCGTCGCAGCGGGGTGCGGAGATGGCCGGTGCCGCGGACTGGATCGGTTTGAAGGAGATAGTACGGGCGCACGCGGGCGCGGATGAGGCCGCGGAAGAGCGTCTCGAGCGTGGCCGCGTCGTCGTTGATCCCGGCGAGGAGGACCGATTGATTCATCACGGGGAAGCCGCCGTCGGCCAGCATCGTGCAGGCCTCGAGCGCTTCGCGCGTGAGCTCTTTTGGATGATTGAAATGGGTCATCACCCACACGGGATGATGCTTGCGTAGTGCACGTATCAGCTCGCTCGTGATGCGCATCGGGAGCGTGACGGGCACGCGCGTCGCGAGGCGGATCGTCTCGACCGACGGGATCTCCCGGATGCGGCCGAGCAGGCGATCGAGGCGATCGGTGGACATCGCGAGCGGGTCGCCGCCGCTGACGATCACGTCGCGGATCTCGGTGTGCTCGCGGATCCACGCGAGCGCAGGCTCGAGGCGATCGAGCGGGGCCGGGCCGCCGCCGTCGCCGACCATGCGCGAGCGCGTGCAGAAGCGGCAGTAGACGGCGCAGCGATCGGTCGCGAGGAGGAGGACGCGATCGGGGTAGCGGCGGACGAGATGCGGCGCGACCTCGTGCTCGACCTCGCCGAGTGGGTCGACCATGTCGCCCGGCACCTCGTGCGCCTCGTCGATGCGCGGCACGCATTGGAGGCGAATCGGGCAGCGTGGATCGGTCTTGTCGCAGAGCGCGAGGTAGTAAGGCGTGACCGCGATCGGCAGGCCTTCACGGGCGGCGCGCTCGGCGCCGAGAGTCTCCTCGGGCGTGAGGTCGAGCGCGGCGCGGAGATCGTCGAGGCTTCGCGCGGAGTCGCGGATCTGCGCCTGCCAATCGCTCTTCTTTTGCGTGAGCGAGGCGGCGTCGACGAGGGAGGGGTGCTGCTCTACGGCCATGAACGCTCAGCGGGAGGGCGCGGGCGAAGGCGACGATGAGGACGGGATGGCGGCGTTGACCTTCACGGTGGCGAGCGCGGCCTCGTCGACCTCGACCTTGACGCCTTTCTTCAGCTCCGCGATGAGATCGTCTTCCTTCGCGCGTAGCTTGTCTTGCGAGAGCTTCACGCGAATGCTGCGCTCGGCTTCTTCGTACGTGCGCTCGTGCGGGGCGAGCTTCTGGGTGAGGCGCACGATGTAGAAATTCTTGTTCGAGGCGACGACTTTGTCGGCGATGCCGTTCAGCTCGGCGACGCTGAAGACGGCGGCGCGAACCTCCGGCGGGACGCGTGGGTTGTCGCCACGTGGATCGCTCGGGGGAGAGACGATGCCGAGGTCGCCCGCGAGATCGACCGGCACGTTCGCGCGCGCTTGCGGATCGATCGACTTCGAGCGAACGAGCTCGCCCCACTGCGCGGCGGTCGTCAGCTTCTTCGCGGCGGCGAGCGTCTCGTTCGCGGCTGCCTCGGTGTTGAGGACGATGACCGAGACGCGGCGGCGCTCGGGATCCTTGTAGTCTGCACGATGCGACTCGAAGTAGGCGCGCACGTCGGCCTCGGGGATCTCCGCGGGCGTGGGCGCGCCCTTCCGCGCTTCGGCGAGCATCGCGTCGCGGAGGATCGCGCGGAGCTCTTGCTGCGCGAGCGGGTCTTTGTCGTAGCCCTTCGCGGTGGCCTCTTGCGCGAGGAGCTCGACGTTGATCATCTCGTCGAGGAGCTCTTTGCGTCGCTCCGTCGATTGGTAGCGGAGGCGATCGAACTGATCCATGTGCTCGAGCGCCGCGGTGAAGTCGCCGAGCGTGATGTTCTTGTCGCCGACCTTTGCGAGGACCTGCGCCGCTTGCTGATCGGTGAGGAGCTTCGTGGGCGACGCCGAAGCGTCGGCGTTCGAGCTGCCCGGACCGCACGCCTTCGATCCGATGAGCACCGCGCCAAGCACGACGAGAAGCGCGACCGCGACGCCGATCAGTATGAAATTCGGGCGACCACCGCCGCCGCCACTGCCGCGCGTGCCGTCGTCGTCTTCGTCGACGTGGTCTTCGGAGCCCGATGATCGGGATGCGCCTTCGGCTCGACGTCGTGCTGCCACGGCCCGCAAAGCTAGCACGGCACGGCGTGGTCGTGTTCGCGTGCGATCGGATTCCGTGCCGGAAGGCTGACCCTACTGTTGCGGCCAGGCCGAGCGTTGGCTAAGTCTCGCGCACTCCCATGCGCGACCCCAGGAACGAAGGTCCCCACTCGGGCCCGCGTCTCGACACGATTGCTCCTCCTCCGCGGGATGCGCGGCTCAAGTACCGCCGCATCATCCTCAAGCTGAGCGGAGAGGCCCTGTGCGGATCCACCGGCGGCTTCGGCATCCAGCCGGAGGTGCTGCGCGCGACCGCGTCCGAGCTCGCGGACGTGTACAACCTCGG
Organism: Labilithrix sp.; assembly: GCA_044227045.1. Classification (GTDB taxonomy): domain Bacteria; phylum Myxococcota_A; class Polyangia; order Polyangiales; family Polyangiaceae; genus Labilithrix. The sequence continues at coordinate 38,011 of JBGAFW010000078.1, read as the reverse complement.
CGTTCAGGTCGGCATCGTCGTCGGCGGCGGCAACATCTTCCGCGGCCTGAAGGGCGCCAGCGCGGGGATGGACCGCGCGCAGAGCGACTACATGGGCATGCTCGCGACGGTCATCAACTCGCTCGCGCTCCAAGACGCGCTCGAGCAGGTGGGCGTCCCCACGCGCGTGCAGACGGCGATCGAGATCCGTCAGATCGCCGAGCCTTACATCCGCCGCCGCGCGATTCGCCACTTCGAGAAAGGTCGTTTCGTGATCTTCGCGGCCGGCACGGGCAATCCGTACTTCTCTACCGACACCGCCGCGGCGCTCCGCGCGATGGAAGTGCACGCGAGCGCGCTCTTCAAGGCGACGAAGGTCGAGGGCATCTACGACAAAGACCCGATGAAGCACGAAGACGCGCGGATGTTCGATCGCATGAGCTTCGATCGCTTCATCAACGATCGCATCGGCGTCATGGATTCGACCGCGGCCACGCTGTGCCGAGACAACAGCATGCCCATTCGCGTCTTCAAGCTCACCACGCCCGGCAACATCAAGCGCGTGGTCCTCGGCGAGCCGATCGGCACCGTCGTCGAAGGCTGACCGTCACCAGCGCTGGCTCGTCGGCGCGTAGTCCTCGATCTCGTTCATGAGCGGTGGCGCGCGCATCTCTTGAGGACGCGCGTCGAGGAGCACCTGGTCGATCGGCCGAGCGCCGTCGATGCGAGGAATGGACGCGCTCTCGCGACGCATCGCGCGACGCTTCGAGACGCGTCGCGTTGCCCCAATGATACCAAACGCGACACCCACGAACGCGAGCCCGAGCATGAAGCCCGCGCCCACATCCCATACTTTGCGACTGTTCGAGTAGAAACGGCTCATGCTCCTTGGAAGGAGCAGGATGCGTGCTTCGCTCGTGATGAACGACGCGATGGACGAGCTCGCGAAGAGAAAAGCAGAGCTAACGAATGCTGCTCACGCGATGGGCAGGACGAAGCTGCCTCGTCGGCGCATCCCACTCGTCGCTGATCTCGTCGTCGTAGTGCGCTTGCGAATGCGGGGACTCTGCGCTCCCGTCGACGCTGCGCGCGTCGATGAGGTGACGTCCTGTCTTCTGCGGGATGGGGATCTTGCGACGGCGTGACTGCATGAGCGCCTTCGCCTCGAGGAGGTCGCCTTGGAACTCGCGCGCCGAGGAGTAGCGGAAGGACGGGTCGCGCTCCATCGCGCGTGCGACGATGCGGTCGACGACGAGCGGGATCTCGGGGCGAACCGAGCGGAGCGGCGGAAGCGAACGAACGAGCACCGAGACGACGACCTCGCGCGCGTCGCGTCCGGGGAACGCGCGCTGTCCGGAGAGGGCTTCGTAGAGGATCACACCGACGGCGTAGAGGTCGATGCGTGCGTCGAAGTTGCGTTTGCCGGAGACCTGCTCGGGCGACATGTACTCGGGCGTCCCGACCACTTGACCGGCGCGCGTCAGCGTCGCGTCGTCACGAACCTGCTGCGTCGCGCGGCGGCACATGCCGAAGTCGAGGAGCTTCACGAGCGGGCCACAGCCGTTGCGAGGAACGAGGAAGACGTTGTCGGGCTTCACGTCGCGGTGGACGACACCGATCGCGTGGGCGGCGTCGAGCGCCGAGAGGATCTGGAGCGCGATGTCGACCGCGTCCTCCGCCGTGAGCACGCCCATCCGGTGCAAGCAGGCGGTGAGGGTCTCGCCGTGGAGTCGCTCCATCACGAGGTACGGACGGCCATCCTCGAGGTAACCCGCGTCGGACAGACCGCAGACGTTGGGGTGATGAATCGCCGCCCCGGCGCGAGCCTCGCGTGCGAGCCGTGCGTTCGCTTGAACGTCACGGGCTCCGTTCTTCACCATCTTGAGGGCGACGAGCCTCCCAAGGCGAAGATCGTGTGCCTCATAGATGACCGCGCAACCTCCGCGGCCAATCTCAGCACGCAAGGCGTAACGGCCTGCGAGGACCGTCGTTCGTGATGCGTCTCGAAGATGACCAGCCACGAACGAGACTTCAGCAATGGATGTGCCGTGAGGACAGACGGCCTGAATTGGATGAAGCGTGATCCAGATCGCGCGTGCTCTTAGCCTCACTTTCTACACTTGGATTGGATCGCTCGCGACGCACCACCCGTTCGAGGGTGGTTCGCGAGGTAGGAGGAGTGGATCCATTTTTCCGGATCAGATCCTCAAGCGATCATCTGGACAGTCGACTGTGCACCGGCAAGCGTTGCGTCCTGTGGACGAAATCGCGCTCGCGTCGTGTGGCTGAACGCGCTCGCGTTGTGTGGTTGGCAACGAGCGAGATCAGCCGCCGGGATCGGCTTCGAGCGCGGTGCGAATGAGGCTCGCCACCTGAACCGGGCTCGACTCGTCGAGCGTGCCAAACACGGCGCGTGCGTCGAGGATCGGGACCGCCACCGAGCCACATGCCTCCTCGAGGGGCTGCGCCGCGCCTTCGTCGAGCCGGACCGCGATCGCGGCCCCCGCGAGCGCCATCGGCCAGAGCGGGGCATAGGCCGGCACGAGCGGCAGCGCGACGACGTCGAGCTCGACGCCGTCACCGAGACGGATCGTCGAGAGCGAGTGCGGGACGGGCAGCGGAGGGGTGGGGTCGATCGGCGGCACCGCGTCGGCGAGCGAGAGGACGGTGTGCCCGAGGATCGCGAGGCGCGCCGCGGTCGCCGCGAAGATGATGCGTGCAGGACCGGAGAAGCCTGCCGTGCGTGCACGCGCCGCCGACGCGCGCACGAGGTGGAGCTGATCGGCGCCGCAGAGCTGCACGCGCGACGACACGTGCCCGAGCTGCTTGATCCGGCTGCGTGCGTCGAGCGCGAGCACCGCTTCGAAGATCTCCGCGTCCGAGTGCGGGAGCTCATCGAGGAGCTCGTCGATCGTCGCGGGCACGCGGAGGCGCGCGATGACGTGCTCCTCCACCGCGTTGCTCGAGTCGCCGCTCGAGCCGTCGGCGGCGATGAGCGTCTCGGTCGCGAGCGATCCAGCTTGCACGCGAAGCGTGTCGGCCTTCTCCGCCAAGCCGCGAGCCTCTTCGACGAGCGCACGCGTCGGGACGTGAATTCGCCGCATGATCGCGGGAGAACCCGGAGCGAACGTGGCCGAGCCTTCGCGCTCGGAGAGCATGCGCGTGATCGCCTTCAGCCCTTCGAGGCGCACGTACACGGCGTCCACCACGTTGCCTTCGACGAGCCGGAGCTCGCCCGAGCCCTTCGACGTCGTGACGGTGAGCGTGCCGGAGCGGCGCTCGGTCGCGAGCACGATCAAGAGATCCGCGAGGGGCGCATGCTCGAGCGAGTGCGTCGAGGGCACGAGGCTCGGCTGGCGCGGGCGCTCCGAGGTGTTCGTCGCGCCCGGCTTCGAGAGCTCGCCGATGCGCGACACGATCCGATCGACGTCACGCCGGCCGATGTGCATCTCGTTCGGGCCGTGCTCTTGGCCTTCACCCACGAGCACGATCATCGGCGGGACGATCGGAAGCTCGACCGAGAGTGCGTCGAGCACGCCGATGTTTCCGTCGGTGGGCTCGGCGACGTCGAGCGCCGCGACCACGACGTCGTAAGCGGTCGCCTTCGCGCGCTCGCATGCCATCTGCGAGCCGTTCGCGAGAGACACGCGGATCCCCCGCTCGCGGAGGACGCTCGCGAGCTCGGCGAGCGCGTCGACGTCGTGATCGACGAGGAGCACGCGGCTAGCCGGCATGGGTGCCTCCGGCGGCGGAGAGCCTTCGCTCGATCACGTCCGCGAGCAGCGGATCGGCCGCGTGCACGCCCTGGAAGCGCTCGCCGACGATGCGACCGCAGCAGACCCATGCGCCGTGCTCGGCTTCGATCACGATCGCCTCGATGTTTCCGCATCCAGCCTCGGCGCGGACGTCGTGCACGCGAGGCGTCGTCGCTTGACGCGCCGCCGCGGCGACGCCGAGGCCTGGCTGCAGCGTCGTCGTGACGGTCGACTCGCCGCCACGAACGGCCTCCTTGCACGCACGCGCCGCGAGCGCGAAGAGGGCGGTGCAGGCGACGTCGAGCGGATAGGACGATCGCGGGCCGGCATCGAGCATCGGGCGCGCGAGGAGCGCGTCGACGACCTCGGGCAACGGCAAGCCGTCGAGGTTCAGCGCGTGCACCGGCGAGCGTGCGTCGTCCGTCGCCCGTGCGCGCGCGGCCTTCACGAGTCGGCGCAGCGTCGTGCCGTCGTGCGGGAACGTCGCGACGCCCACGGAGATGGGCGGCCCTTTGCTTCGTGGATCTTGCGATCGCGGGCTGCCGCCCTTGGGACGCGCGCGTCGATCGCCGAGGAGCCGCGCAAGGATGCGCCGGCGGCACGATTGTGCGCCGAGCCCGCTCGTCTCGGGGAGGAAGAGCACGAGGTCGCCGTCTTCGAGGCCGCAGAGCGCGTCGGTGGTGCGCACGATGTCGGCGATCTCTCGGGTGGCCTCTTCGCGTCGCGAGGGCTTGTCTCCCGGGATCGTGATCGCGAGCACGCTGCAGCGCCGATCGTGTCGCTGCGCAAGCGTGAGGAGACGATCGGCCACGGTGCGGAAGTGCTTGGGCGGGAACACCCGCACGCTCTCGTCGACGGGATCTTGGCGATCGACGATCGAGAGCATCGCCGCCGCGAGATCCGCGAGCTGCGCGATGTCCGCCTCCACCGTGGGCGGCGCGCGGTCGAGCACGAGCATGCCGATCGGACCGGAAGACGAGATGAGCGGGACGACGCGCGCGGCGCGGGCTTGCACGAGGCGTGAGAGATCCGCCGGCGCGCACGTGGACGGCAGATCGAGCGCGGTGCCGAGCGCAGCGAGGAGCACGCGCTCGCTGTCGTCGTTGCCGAACGTCGCGTAGAGCGCCACGCCTTGGGCGGAGCTGAGCTGCGAGACGCCGTCGACGATCGCGCGGACCGCGTCCGAAGGCGCTGCGCCACGCGCGAAGCGGACGAGGCGATCGTACGTCTCGAGCCGCTTGCGTTCGCGCGCGAGCTTGGCTTCGAGCGAGGTCACCTCACGGCGGCGCATGTTCTCCGCCTTCACGTCGCTCAGCACGCGCGCGAGGGCGTCGCCCGTGGGCGGCACGACGAGCACGCTCGAAGCGCCGAGGGACAGCGCCTCGGAGCCGCGATCGATCTCGGCGGGGTGAACGATCGCGACGACCTTCACGTTCGGCGAGAGGCTCGGCAAGTGATGGCAGAGCGCCAGCGCCGCGCCGCCTTCGACGCGAAGCTCGACGAAGGCGACGTCCACGCGGTCGATCGTCGCGAACTGCACCGCTTCTTCGATCGTGGGCGTGGCGGTGAGGAGATCGCCTTCTTCTTGCACCACGTGCTCGATCGCGCCGCGGACGGTGGCGTCCTCGACGACCGCGAGCACACGAAGCGGGGCAGCACGGCTCGTGCTGATGGTCATGCCGCGATCGCTCCGGTGAAGACGTGCCGCGCGGGCCCACGCATGATCGCGTGACCGCGATCGTCGAGGCGGATGCGCAGCACGCCGCCGAGGAGGCGCACGTCGACGTCGGTGTTCTTCGCGGCCCAGCCCTTCGCCACGGCGACCGCGACGGTGGCGCACGCGCCGGTGCCGCAGGCTTGGGTGATCCCGACGCCGCGCTCCCACACGATGACGTCGATCTCGGTGGGCGAGCGCATCGTGATGAACTCGACGTTCGTGCCGTTCGGAAAGCGTGCATGCGTCGCGACGCGCGGGCCGACGCGATCGATGACGTCGCGGGTCGCCTCACGTCGCGTGATGGCGTGCGGGTTTCCGGCGTCGCCGAGCGCGAAGTCCCAGACGTCGCCGTCGAGGTCGATCTTCACGTCTTCGACGAAGCGGACGACGCCCATGTCGACCGTGACGAGCCCAGCCTCGCTGGCGACGGTGCACGGCTTCACGCCCGCGCCCGTGTCGAAGCGCAGATCGCCGGTGGCGACGCCGCGCTTTCGCGCGACATGAAGCGCGACGCAGCGAAGGCCGTTGCCGCACATCTCGGGGATCGATCCGTCCGCGTTGATGACGACCATGCGTCCGTCGGCGCCGGCGCTCTCGGGTGGAAGGACGAGCAGCACGCCGTCCGCGCCGATCCCGAGGCGGCGGTCACAGAGCTCACGCGCCATCGCGACGGGCACGTCACTGTCGCGCTCCGTCTCGACGACGACGAAGTCGTTACCCAAGCCCTCGTACTTGTGGAAAGCGAGATGCTTCATAGCCGCGCTGCTCGAAGCCCAGGCAGGCCGGGCAGGAGGAGACGAGAGGACAAGAACGTATCACGTCAGTTGCTCGGAAATCTTGCTCATGACATCGGCCACGGTCAGGGCTTTCTTGCGTGCAGAGCCCGCGATTCGAATGCCCACGAGCTTCTTGTGCGCCGTCTCTCCACGCAGAATTTCGACGTCACGCTTCGGTATTTCGAGCACCTTCGACAGGACGCGAACGAGCTCTTCATTCGCCGCCCCATCGACGGGAGGCGCCATCAGGGCGATCTCGAGCGAGCCGTCGGGACGCACCCCGACGATGCGGCTCTTCTTGGCGCGCGGCTTCGCGTGGATCTCGACGCGAATGGTCCCGTCCTTTTCGGTGAGGACGAGCGCGGTAGCCCCTGGTGACGAAGACGAAGAAGAAGACAAAGCGACTCTCTCTTACCTTCGAAGCATGGCAAAGTAGAGGGGCATGTCACGTCTTCGTTGGCTCACCACGGGTGAGTCACATGGCCCTCGGCTCGTCGCGGTGATCGAGGGGATCCCGGCTGGGCTTCCGCTCCTCGTCGCCGACGTGGACGAGCATCTCGCGCGGCGGCAACGCGGGTACGGTCGCGGCGGTCGGATGAAGATCGAGACCGATCGCGTCGAGCTCATCGGCGGCGTTCGCAACGGCGAGACGCTCGGCTCGCCGATCGCGATGACGATCGTGAACCGCGATCATCAGAGCTGGCTCGATCGCATGGGCGCAGGTCCGCTCCCGGCCACGCCCGAGCCGCTCACGAGGCCGCGGCCGGGTCACGCCGATCTCGCCGGCGGCCTGAAATACGATCGCCACGATCTGCGGGACATCCTCGAGCGCGCGAGCGCACGCGAGACGGCGTCACGCACCGCGGTGGGCGCTGTCTGCCGCCGGCTGCTCGCCGAGATCGGCATCGACGTCTTCGCGCATGTCGTCTCGATCGGCGACGTCGACATCTCGCGCACGCTCGGCCTCACCCACGACGAGATCAAAGCGAGGGCGCGCGCCTCGGATCTCGCCTGCGTCGACCCGGAGGCAGAAGAGAGGATGAAGACCGCGATCCGCGACACGGCGCATGCGGGCGATACGCTTGGGGGCGTGTTCGAGGTCATCGCGACGGGCGTCCCGGCAGGGCTCGGCGCGCACGTGCAGTGGGATCGCAAGCTCGACGGAAGGCTCGCGCAAGCCTTGATGAGCATCCAAGCGATCAAGGGCTGCGAGATCGGCGACGGCTGGCTCGCTGCGCGATCGCGGGGCTCGCAGGTCCACGATCCGATCCACTACGACGCAAACGCACACCACTTCGACCGGCCCTCGAATCGCGCCGGCGGCCTCGAGGGAGGCATCTCGAACGGTATGCCGATCGTGTGTCGCGCCGCGATGAAGCCGATCGCGACGTTGAAGAGAGCGCTGCCGAGCGTCGACGTCGTGACGAAGGAGTCCTTCGACGCGGCCCACGAGCGAAGCGACATTTGCGCGGTCGCCGCGGCCTCGATCGTGGGTGAGGCGATGGTCGCGATCACGCTGTGCGACGCGGTGCTCGAGAAATTCGGCGGGGACTCGCTCCGCGAGCTTCGTCGCAACGTCGAGGGTTACCGCGCGCAAATCGAGGCGTTCTGAATGTCGCGCCCGAAGCATGTCGTCCTCAGCGGCTTCATGGCGACGGGCAAGAGCACCGTGGGCGCGATCGTCGCGGAGAAGCTTGGCCTTCCGTTCGTCGACACCGACGCGGTGATGGCGAAGGCCGCGAACAAGCCCGTCGGCGAGATCTTCGCGTCCGAGGGCGAGGCGCGCTTTCGCGATCGCGAGGCGGCGATCATCTTGCCCTTGCTGGCGAGCGCCGATCGGAAGGTGATCGCGTTCGGCGGTGGGGCGATCACGATGCCGCGCGTGCGCCATGCCGCGCTCGAGGCGGCGACGCTGATCACGCTCACGTCCTCGCCCGAGGTGATCGCGGCCCGCGCGCACAGCGCGGTGCGACCTAACCTGGGGGCGTCGTCGCCGCTCGATCGCACGCGTGACCTCCTCGATCTCCGCCGCGAGGCCTATGGCGAATGCCACGCGATGATCGACACGACCACGCGGTCTCCCGACGCGATCGCGGAGCTCGTCGTCGCCGCGGCGAAGCGAGACGCCGTCGCGGTTCCCCTCGGGACGCGCTCGTACGTCGTCGAGCTCTGCGACGGCGATCCGCCGGCGCTCGCGCAGGCGGTCGACGCGCTCGCTCCATCGAGCGTCCTCGTCGTGAGCGACAAAAACGTGATCGGCGCGCGCGGAGCATGGCTCGCCGCCGCGCTCGGCTCTCGGCCGGCGCTTCGCGTCGTGCTTCCGCCCGGTGAAGAGCACAAGACGCTCGCGACGATCGCGCGGATCTGGGACGAGGCGCTCGCGAGCGGCGTCGATCGCGACGCGCTCGTCCTCGCGTTCGGAGGCGGCGTGGTCGGCGATCTCGCGGGCTTCGCGGCCTCCACGCTGCTACGCGGCGTGCGCTGCGTGCAGATCCCGACGTCGCTCCTGGCGATGGTCGACTCGTCCGTCGGTGGAAAGACCGGCTTCGATCACGCCGCAGGGAAGAACCTCCTCGGCGCGTTCTTCCAGCCCACGAGCGTCGTCGTCGATCTCGAGCACCTCACCACGTTGCCGCCACGGCAGCGCGCGGCGGGCTTGGCCGAAGTCGTCAAGATCGCGCTCGTTCGTGACGCGGCGCTGCTCGGCAAGCTCACGTCGAGCGCTGACGCGATCAACGCCGGCGACCGGCGCGTGCTTCGTGACGTCGTACGCGACGCGGTCATCGCCAAGATGCGCGTCGTACGCGAAGACGAGCGCGAAGGCGGCGTCCGCGCGCTCCTGAACCTCGGCCACACGGTGGGCCACGCGCTCGAGGCGCACGGCGGCTACACGCGATGGCTTCATGGCGAGGCGGTGGCGATCGGCACCGTGATCGAGCTCGCGGCGGCGGAGAAGCTCGGGCTCACGCCGGCGGGGACAGCCGCCGAGGCGGCCTCGCTGTTCGAGCGCTTCGCGCTGCCGTCCCGCGCCGACGCGAGCGACGTCGCCGCCGCGTGGCCGTTCGTGATGACGGACAAGAAGCGAACGAAGTCCTCGCTCCATCTCCCGGTGGTCACCTCACCCGGCGAAGGGCGCGTCGAGCAGGTCGCGATCGACGTCCTTCGCGACGCCGTGCTCGCGTCGGTCTAGAGCGTCCCGCCGACGCCCACCGCGAAGCCGCCGAGCGTGCCGGTCATGAAGGGGACCATAGCCGGCGCTCTTGGTTTCATGTGTGCGCGCGTGGGACGAGGGATCGACGTGGGCGCTGGCGTCTCGCGCGGCTCGAACGAGAGCGCGGCGCTGTCGAACGCCATCGCTCCGATGAGGCCGATCGCGGCGCCGACGAGCGCGCCTCCGAGCGGCAAGTATTGACCCGCGCTCGTGTTCGAGGAGCTCGTGGTGCTCGTCGTCGACGTGACGAGCGCGACGGGTGTGGTGACGAGCGCGCCGACGAGGCCGCCTGTGATCGGCAGGAGCGATCGGCTCGCGAGGCTGTACACACCCGCTTTGCTGCGACCATGCGCGATGTGCACCATCGAAGGCGCCGCGATCGTCACGAGCGCGGCGCCGACGGCGAAGCCGCGAATGACGCCGTTGTCGATGTCCTGGTTGAACGCTCCGATGACCGTCATCGTCGCGATCGAGGTCACGTCGATGAGTGAGACCTGCCAGCCGTACCACGACCCGCGCTCGTTGATCGGGACGATGCCCTCGGCCTTGCTCGCGGGGATCGCGACGGGCACGACGTTGTTCTTCATCCACGTCGTGGTCGTGGCGTAGAGCACGCGCGTGACGGCGAGCTCGACCGGATCGCGCGCCGACGCGAGCGTGAGGCGGAGCGTCTGCTCGGCGCCTTCAAGCTCGCTGCTGGTGAGCTGATCGAGCGCGTGATCGTACGGAGGCACGTCGAAGTCGCGCGCGCCCGCAGGCCGACTCGCCGTGACCTTGCGCGACCGCAAGAGCGGCGACGACGCCGGCACCAGCGTGACGCCGCGAAGGTGAAGCTCCTGCGCGATCCGCCGTAGCTCGACGGCGATCGACGCCTTCGCGTCGACGGGGTCGAGCGGCGCCTCGATCGCGCCGAAGAGCTCGGCGGCGTCGCTGAAGCGACCCTCGATCAGCGCGCGAAATCCCGGCGCGAAGGGCAACGTCGCGACCGCGCCTTCGTCACGGCCGGTCGACCACGGCACGGCGGCCGCGGCCGGCGGACCAGGCGGCTCCGCGTGCGCTTGCCACGACCACGCGACGCACGTCGCGAGCGCGAGGCGAAGGGCACGGAAGCGAGCGCGTCGAGAGAGCACGAGGACGTGCTCTGGTTAGCACGGCCAAGGTCTCTTTTCCCGCTCGCTACTTCTTCATCGCCGCGTAGAACGTGCCTTCGCGACGGCGGACGCGGACGAGCAGCTGCCCGTCTTTGGCGGCGTCCGAGAGCTGCGCCGCGGTGGGGTCTTGCGCGCCGTCGGCCTCGACGATGACGTCGCCGACCTTCAACCCTGCGCGATCGGCCGAGGATCCGGGCGCGATCGCGGTGACGACCGGGACCGGCTTCGCGAGACCGAGCTGCGAGGCTTGCTGCGCATTCAAGTCGCGCACGCTGAGGCCGAGGCCGGACTGCGGCACGCCTTGCTGCTGCACCGGGAGCGGCGGGACCGCGGCCTCGGGGCGCGCGGTGAGGACCGCCGACGAGCCATAGCGCTTGCCGTCACGGATGATCTCGAGCGGCACCGTCTGGCCGACCTCGTGCGCGATGACCTCGCGAACGAGCTCGCGGCCGTCGGTGACCTTCTTTCCGCCGACCCCTGCGATCACGTCGCCAGGCTTGATGTTCGCCTTCTGCGCGGGCCCGCCGTCGTTGACGGCGTTGACGAGCACGCCGGCGCGCGCGTCGGCGAGCTTCAACGCCGAGGCGAGCTCCGGCGTGAGGTCTTGGATGCCGACGCCGATCCACGCGCGCTCGACCTTGCCCTTCTTCAGGATTTGCTCGGCGACGCGACGCGCGAGGTTCGCCGGGACCGCGAAGCCGATGCCTGCGCCGCGGCCGACGATCATCGTGTTGATGCCGAGCACGCTGCCGTTGAGATCGCAGAGCGGACCGCCCGAGTTGCCGGGGTTGATGCTCGCGTCGGTCTGGAGGTAGTCCTCGATCTGGTTCATCCCGAGGCCGCCGCGACCCTTCGCGCTGAGCACGCCCGTCGTGACGGTGTAGCCGAGGCCGAACGGCGATCCGATCGCGACGACCCACTCGCCCACGCGCGCCGCGTCGGAGTCCGCGAAGCGCGCCGCGGTGAGCCCGGTGGCGTCGACCTTGATCACCGCGAGGTCGGTCGCCGGATCGCGCCCGAGGAGCTTCGCGGTGAGCAGCCGGCCGTCACGGAGGCGGACCGTGATCGTGAGCGCGTGATCGATGACGTGGTTGTTCGTGAGGATCGCGCCGTCTTGCGTGAAGACGATGCCCGAGCCGGTGCCGTGCGCGATCGGCGAGTCTTGGTTCTTTCCGAAGAACTTGAGCACCTGATCGGCGTTCTCGTCGCGCGCGGTCACCTCGATCTGCACGACGGCCGGGCTCACGCGCTCGGCGACCGAGACGAAGCCGTCCGAGAGCTTCTTCGCTTCGGCCTGCGCGGCGGCGGCTTGTGGCGTGGGCGGCGGGGGCTTGTCCGCGGGCTTGTCTTGCGCGAGCGCCGTCCCCGACGTCGAGAGCACGACCGTAAGACCAAGAGCGAGAATCGAGGACCGAAGAACACCAGACCGCATAGAAAGCCTCCAAAGACGGCAGGGAAACCCGCAGAGCAACGACGGCCTTCCCGACTTCGACCACGCCAAGGGCGATTTCGAAGCTCAACGTATCACGAAGAGGATCGATCTTTTCGGCGCGCGAAAGAAGCGCCCGCAAAGCTCAGGCAAACCGCTCGACGATGCGCGACCACGGACGGGCTCCCGTCATGATCGCGCCCTCGTGGAGCGGGCCGCGCGGCGGATCGAGATCCGTGAGCTCCAACGTCGCAGCGCCCCGAAGCAGCGCGAGGCGGCGACCGAGCCGGACCATCGGAGCCATCAGCGGGCGTGGATCGAGCGCCGGATCGACCGCGAAGCGACCGAGGAGACCTCGACGCGCCGGGACGAACGGCGGATCGAGCGACATCACGGTCAGGCTCGCGCTGGCGCGCACCATGTTGCTCTCGTCGACGACGACGATCTCGCACTGATCGAGCGCACCGACCGGTCGCGCCAGATGCGCCGCGAGCGCGCCGACGAACGTGGCGTCGACCGCGCGAGGTCGATCGAACCGAACGTCTCCTTGCGCGCGGCGGCGCGCGGCGAGCGACGGATCGAGCATCGCGATCGCGAGCGCGTCGTCCGGGCTCGCGAGGCGTGCACCCCAAGGTCCGCTCGACACGAGGCGGCTGGTCGGGCCTGCGCCGGAGCTCAGCGGATCCTCGACGCCCGGTCCATCCGTGCTGAGCCGCGCCGTCCACGACACCGGTGCATAGCCGACCTTCGCGTAGAACGAGTGCGCCGGATTCGGCTCGAGCACCTCGGCCGCCATCACGACCGGCGAGCCGCGGCTCATGTGGCGCGCGACCTGCGCGAGCGCGTCGAGCAGCGCGCGACCCACGCCGCGCGATCGCGTGCGCTGCGAGACGATGAGCGATCGCACCTCGCACGTGTACGGGGTGGTGTCGTCGACGCCATGCCGCTCGAACCAACCCTCCACCTGGCCGACGACGCCGAGATCGGTCTGCGCGACGAGGTGGATGTGACGGCCGAGCACCGGCTGGCCGCTTCGCACGCGCGCGTCTTCGGAGAGCCGCGTGGCGAGCTGATCGTAGACGCGCGCGTCGCGCGTGCCTGCGTAGCCGCCCCAGCCTTCGTGCACGTCCCAGAGCTCACGCCACAGGCCGGCGATCGCGCGACCTTCGTCGACGTTCGCGGCGCGAATGAGGACCGACGGCGCCTTCGTCACCGCGGCCATCGCTCACCTACGCCTTCGGTCGGGAGCTCGAGCTCGATCGCCTGAAGCGTGAGCCCATGCGCCGGCGCGGTCTGCCCCGCCAATGATCGATCCTTCTCTGCGAGGGCACGTGCGATCGCGCCCTCCTCGAGATGACCACGCGCGACGTCGACGAGCGTCCCCACGAGGATGCGCACCATGTTGTAGAGGAACGCGCTTCCTTCGATCGTGATGCTGTAGAGGCTCACGGTGCTCGTGCTCTCTTGCTCGGTCGACATCATCGGCGCTCGCGTTACCGACACGTGGTGAATCGTCCGAACGGTATCGGTTCGCTCGTCGCCCGCGGAGCGAAATGCGACGAAGTCGTGGGTGCCCACGATCGCCTTCGATTCGCGTTCGAGCCGAGCCATGTCCATGTCGTAGCCGATTCTCCAGGTTCTTCGAGAGAGGAGAGGGTCACGGACCTTGTCGAGCAAGAGATCGTAGCGGTAGCGCTTTTTCTTGCTTTGGAATCGCGGCGTAAACCCGGTTGGCACAGGACGCGCGGCGCGCACCGCGACGTCGTCGGGCAAATGCTGGTTGAGGGTGAGGACCCACCCGCGCGGCGGAATGCTCGCCATCGTGGAGTCGAACGCCGCCATCTGCTGCTCGGCGTGAACGCCAGCGTCGGTGCGGCTCGTGCCACGTGGTCCGTGCGCGCGCGGATCGACGGCGAGGATCGCGCCGCGCAGTGTGTCTTCGACCGTGCGCACGTCGCTGCCCCGCTGCGAGGCCCAACCCGAGAACGCGGTGCCGTCGTACGCGACCTCGAGGAGGACGCCGACCTCGGGCGTCACGATCGATCGCGACGGCGAAGGCGCGCCGCCTCCGGGGTTGCCGTTGTTCGTCATCCGCCGTCGGTCTTCGCGTCGGCGGGTTGAGCGTCCGAGGACGAGGACGTGCCGCCTTCGCTCGGGATGCGAGGCTCGTCGTCTTCGTTCGACGTGTTGTTGCTGCCGTTGACGAGCGTGGGGGCCGCGACGCACGAGCGCGCCGCGCAGACGCTCGAGAGGCAGTCCTCGTTGCGAAGGCACTCGTCGCCGATCGGGCGGCGCGTCTCCCCGCATGCGAGCGATGACACGCTGGCGACGAGCATCGCGAACGACAGCAAAGCGGCAGCCTTCGCGATCTGGCTGGCGCGCGCGCTAGCCGTTCGATGCGTCGGCATCGCCGTCGGCCACGTCACCATCGGAGCCGCCCTCGGGCGCACCCGTGTCACCCGAGGATGCTTCGGGGAGGACGACGGATGCTTCGCTGCTCGAGCCACTGTCCGTGGATGGTGCACATACCGCGGCGTCAGAGCAATCGGGAGTGACGCCGTCGACGCAGTTCGCGCCTACTTGCGCCAATCCAAAGGCCGCTGCGCCGACAAAACCCATCAGACCCCAGCTCCGGCCGGGCGACTTGTCTCTGCGCTGGCGCGGTAAAGAAGAGGTCATACGGGGAGATTACAACCAAACCACCCGTCGCCGTTACTGGCGAGGGACGAAGTTGATCGGGATGTTGACGTCGACGCAGCCGCCCTTGGGGCTCGGGAAGCTGGCGCCGCGGAAGTAGCCCGCGACGCAGTTCGCGACGGACGGTGAGCTCATTTCGTTGCTCGCGATGCCGGCCGAGCACACTTGCCCGTTCGCGCCGACGCGGATGGCGACGGTGACCTTGCCTCGCAGGGTCGGATCTTGCGCGAGCGCGGTGTCGTAGCAGCGGTGCGATTGCTTCACGCGGAACTGCAGCGCGGTCTCGAGCTCGGAGCTGTTCGCGCCCGCGCACTTCGGGACGCCGCATTGGTTGTTCGACTGCGTGATGATGATCTTCTTACCCGCGTCCGGTCCTGCATCCGGGATCACCTCGGGCGGAGGGATGTCGTCGTCCGGGTTGCGAACGGAGAACGTCGGGATCGGAGACGACGCGTCCACGACCGTAACGATCGGGCCGGAGGGCTTTTGCGTGAGCTTCCAAACGACGGCGCCGCCGATCAAGAGAAGGAGCACGACGGCGATCGCGATGTACTTCCCGCTGCCACTCGACGGGACTCCGGCCGGCTGACGCGACGACGGAGGAGGTGCTTTCGATACCATCTGGAGCTTTACCGAGCCGCGGAGAGTAAAGAGCGGGACGGCGAGAGTATACGAATTTTCGACTTAGGCGAGCGAGTCTTCGGCATCATCCTCAGGTTCCGCTTCTTCTCCGCGTTCTTCGGAGACGAAGAGCGACAGCGTCGTGTCGCCGTAGCGACGACGTCGGTCGAGATGTAGACCAGGTACGAGAGGCTCGTCCTCGGACGAGTGCTCCAAGACGAAGATGCCGGCGGCGGCCAGGAGTCGCGCCGATTTTTCGAGCACATCACGCTCGAACGTCTTGGATCTCACCTCGGCGTAGGGCGGATCGACGACGATGAGGTCGAAGCGTTTTTCGGGATCGGACTCCGCTTCGTTAAGCAGGGTCGTCAGCGCGCGCTCGACCTGCGTGGAGAGCAGCGTGACTTGGTCTTCGACCTGAAGACTGCTCACGTTTTCTCGTATCGCTTGCAGCGCGGGTCGGGCGCTCTCGACCATCACGACCGACGAGGCTCCGCGGGAGAGCGCTTCGAGCCCCAAGGCTCCCGACCCTGCGTACAAGTCGAGCACACGGCGCGGAGAGGCCACGAGCCCGTCCTCGGCGACGGCGAACAGGCCGCTCGAGACGAGCATCGAGAACAAAGCCTCGCGAACACGGTCCGACGTCGGACGCGTGGCCTGTCCACGTGGAGCGGTGAGCGCGCGCGATCGATGTATTCCACCCGTGATTCTCATGTGGCCATGGCTCGTGTTTCGGAATCGTTTCTTTCGGACATTTGGAGGGGATGGAGGGTGGTGACCCTAGCCAGGAGACCACGCCCTTTGCTCGGAGCCACAAAACCACGTTACGCTTGCCAGACGATGCTCGTCGCTCGACGCTGGCTGGTTGTCCTGCTTGCCGTGCTTTTTGCGGTTGTGATCGGCAAGCCGCGGCTTGCTCACGCGGATTCGTCGACCGCGCACAGCGTGTCCGTCGCGGTCCTCTCGTTCGACTCGGACGACGCGGAGGAGCAGGCGGACGCGCTGACCGGCGCCCTTCGTTCGCGCATTCGAACGTCGCAGGGCTGGTCGCTCGTCGAGACCACGCAGTCGCTCGGCATGCTCACCGCCGCTCTTCGTTGTCCCGGCAAGCCCATCCCCGCCGAGTGCGAGCAGCGCATCGCCGATCAGATCAAGTCGGAGCGCTACATCTTCGGTTACCTCACGAAGGGGCCGCAGTCGGGCCAGGTGACGGCCGAGATTCATCTCTACCAAAAGAGCAAGCCCGACACCGTCATCCGCGAGAGCTACGCCGACAACCTCAAGGATCAGAACGACGAGGCGCTCCGTAAGATCGCGCTCCGCATCCTCGAGCGCCTCGGCGGCAACGCCGTCGGCGTCATCGCGGTCCGGATGGGCAGCGAGACCGGCGAGATCGTCGTCGACGGCGACAAGCGCGTCCCGCTCCAGAATGGAACCGCGCGCCTCGAGCTCGCGCCCGGAAGCCACAGCGTCGAGCTGGCGGTCACCGGTCAGCCGGCGCAGAAACGAAATGTCCTCGTCACCGCGGGCAAAGAGACGGTCGTCGACTTCGCCTCGGCCACGGTGGCGCCGGAGCCCCCGAAGGACAAGCCGTTTCCCACGCGCAAAGTGATCGGCGGCAGCCTCGTCGTCATCGGTGTCGCCGCGGGCGTCGTCTCGGTCGTGAACCTCTTCGCGTACAAGAGCGACAACGACAAGGCCGACGAGTACCAGGCGCAAAAGACGCCGGAGAACCCGCTCGATCGCCGCCTGCCAGAGAACCAGAACGCGCAAGACGCGTGCGGCAACCCGGAGTTCAAGGCGAACGCGAAGACGATCTGCGGCGCGAACGATGATGCGAAGACGCACTCGACGATCGCCGCCATCACGGGCATTGCCGGCGGCGTCGCGCTCGCCGCGGGCGTGTACCTCTTCCTCACCGCGCCCTCGAGCGACGAAGGCTCGTCCTCTTCGGCGCAGAGCAAGCCGGTGAAGCCTGCTCGCCCGCGCGTCACGCCGATCCTCGGCCACAACTCCGGCGGCCTCGTGCTCTCGGGAAGCTTCTAGCGTCTAGTCTCGCCGGCCCACGCGCGCCCCGAGCGCGGCGTAAAGAACGTTCACGTCGGCGCGATCGGGATCGAGCTCACACGCGATCGCGAGCTGCGCGAGCGCGCTCCGGTCCCGGTTCTCAGCGAGATGAACGTACGCCGCGGTGAGGCGATAGTCGGCGCGCGATCCGTCGAGATCGATCGCACGAAGCGCCGCCGCTCGCGCCGCGTCGAGATCGACGCCTGCGCGAAGGAGAGCGTACGCATAGCGATGCTGGACGTGGGCATCGGTCGGCAGCTTCTCGACGACGCGCCGCCATGCCTCGGCCGCAGCGTGCCACTTCCGCTCGGCCTCGAGCGCGAGCGCTTGGCGTCGATTCATCCGCGTCTTCAGGACCTCGCGGAGGTACTCGTCATACGCCGCGCGCTTCGTCTTGCTCGACAGCGTCGACTCCGCCGCGGTGAGCGCGGCGAAGATGGCTTCGATCTTCGCGCGGAGCGCGCCGATGTCTTTGCGGAAGAAGCGGTCGGGGTGATGCGCCTTCGCCTTCGCGAGGTAGGCGCGCTTGATCGTCTTCGTGTCGTCCGTCGCGGCGACGCCGAGCAGCGTGTAGTGATCGAGCCGATCGAGCCGGTCGTAGAGCTCGACGATGCGGCTCTGCTCTTCGGTTCCCAGCGCGGGCTCTTTCGTGTCGACCGACGGCTCCATCTATCTCTATAGAGTTATCTCTTCACGAATAGGATGGGAAGCGATGCGGTGGCTCTCAGGCGGCGCACCCCCGTGAATTCCGCCAAATGACGCATGTGTGCTAAGGACGAAGCATCACCATGACGCTTCGTTTCGATGGCACGCATACGGCGCTCGTCACCCCGTTCAAAGACGATCTCTCGATCGACTGGGAGGCGTTCGACCGCCTCGTCGAAGGGCAGATCGCAGGCGGCATCACCGGGCTCGTTCCGTGTGGAACGACCGGCGAGAGCCCCACGCTCGATCACGAAGAGCAGCTCGAGGTGGTGAAGCGCACGGTGAAGCTCGCGAAGGAGTCCAAGGGACCGCACAAATCAATCGTCATCGCCGGCACCGGCTCGAACTCGACGCGGGCGACCATCGCGCAGTCGCAGGCCGCCCAGCGCGCAGGCGCCGACGCGGTGATGGTCGTGGTGCCCTACTACAACAAGCCCACGCAAGACGGCATGGTCGCGCATTACGTCGCCATCGCGCAGTCGGTGGACGTGCCGGTCGTCGTCTACAACATCCCCGGTCGCACCGGCATCGACCTCACGACCGACACGCTCGCGCGTATCTGCGAGAAGGCACCGAACGTCGTCGCGGTCAAAGAGGCCACCGGCAACGTGCTGCGCGCGCAAGAGATCGTCCGCGTGATCGGCCCGTCGCGCATCACCGTCCTCTCTGGCGACGACACGCTCACGCTCCCGATGATCGCCATCGGCGCGCGCGGCGTCATCAGCGTCACGTCGAACCTCTACCCGGCCGAGGTCACGAAGACCACGCGCCTCGCGCTCGAAGGCAAGATCGAAGAGGCTCGTCGCGAGCATCTCGCGCTCTGCAACGTCCACGAGGTGATGTTCGTCGAGGCGAACCCGTCACCCGTCAAGGCGGCGCTCGCGCACCATGGCCGCATGAAGGACGTCGTGCGAGGACCGCTCGTCGGGATCTCGGAGCCTGCGCGCGCGAAGGTGATCGCGGCGGTCAAGGCCTACGAAGCCCGCGCGAAGTGACCCGTCGCGTGGGAAGGCCCAAGCGGGATCTCACCTGAGGACGTCGGCGAGCGTGTAGCGACCCGGCGTCTTCTTCGCGAGCCACATCGCGGAACGGAGCGCGCCGCGCGCGAACAGATCGCGGCTCGACGCTTTGTGCGTGAGCTCGATCCGATCGCCGTCGCCGAGGAGAAAGACGGTGTGATCGCCGATGACGTCGCCGCCACGCAGCGCGAGGACGCCGATCTCGTCCTTCGGGCGCGCGCCCGGCTTGCCTTCACGCCCGTGAACGAAGCGCGTCTTCTTGCTTGCCTCGCGCGCGACCTCGGCGAGGCGTAGCGCGGTGCCGCTCGGCGCGTCGACCTTGCGGCGATGATGCGTCTCGGCGATCTCGATGTCGTAGTCGGGGCCGAGCATCGCGATCGCCTTCTCGAGCAGCGCGGAGAGCACGTGAATGCCGACGCTCATGTTCGGCTCCCACAGCACGGGCACCGCCTTGGCGAGGTCGTCGAGCTTTGCCTTCATCGCGTCGTCGAGGCCGGTCGTGCCGCTCACGAGCGCGACCTCGTGCTTCGCGCACGCCACGCATGCCGCGGCGAGCGCCGGAGGAGCCGAGAAGTCGACGAGCACGTCGATGGCAGGCGCGGCGAGCGCCTCGAGGATGTTCGTGACGACCGGCACGTCGAGGCGTCCGATGCCCGCGAGCTCGCCGGCGTCCTTGCCGACGTCATCGCCGCTGCCGACGGCGCAGACGACCTTCATGCCGCCCATCTCGTGCGCGAGCCGCACGACCGCGCGCCCCATCCGTCCATTCGCACCCAGCACGCCGACGTTGATCATGTCCCGATCCGCCTTTGAAGAAGGAAAGAGGCCTCCATCCATCACACCTTCATGATCGCAGCCCAATGCTCCGCGATCTCTTCGGGCGTCCAGATCGTGCTCGCGCCGTCCTTGAACTTGCCGGCCGACTCGACCACCTTGAACGCGTACATGCGCGCGCCGGCGACGGCGAGGACATGCCCGGTCTTGTCACCGCACAGATCGCTCGCGAGAAAGAGCGCGGCGGGGGAGATGTGCTCGGGCGTCATCGTGTCGACGCCTTGGAACGTGGGGAGGTCCTCGGTCATGCGCGTCTTGGCGATCGGCGCGAGCGCGTTGACGGTGATGCGATGCTTCTGCAGCTCGATCGCCATCGTGCGCGTGAGGCCGTAAATCCCGGCCTTCGCCGCGGCGTAGTTCGATTGCCCGAAGTTGCCGAGCATGCCGCTCACGCTCGTCGTGTTGACGATGCGCCCGCCGCCGCCACGATTGACGGCGTGCTTCGCGAAGGCCTGCGAGACGAGGAACGTGCCCTTCAGGTGGACCGCGATGACGGAGTCCCACATCTCCTCGTCCATTTTCATGAACGTCTTGTCGCGAAGGATGCCCGCGTTGTTGACGAGGACGTCGATCTTGCCGAACGTCTCGACGCCGAGCTCGATGATCTTGCGTGCGCCTTCCGCGGTGGCGACCGACTCGTGGCTCGCGATCGCCTTGCCGCCGGCGGCCTCGATCTCTTTGACCACCGCGTCGGCCGGGCTATCGCCGCCCGATCCGCTGCCATCACGTGCGCCGCCGACGTCGTTCACGATGACGCTCGCGCCTTCGGAGGCGAACAGAAGCGCGTGCGATCGGCCGATGCCGTTGCCCGCGCCCGTCACAATCGCAACTTTTTCGTCCAAGAGTCCCATGCGGGAACGACTACACCACCGGTCGACGCGGCGCGAGATGCGGGGTAAGACAAACCCACCGTTTCCCTCCGAGGCGACGGTGCATCGCATGAAGGACCCCTTCAAGACCCGCAAGATGCAGACGGTGCCGCTCCCGGCGACACCGGAGGCTGCGCCAAGCCAACCTGCGTCGAGCGGCGGCCCGGCGTCGCGAACCGACAGCGGCCGCTCGTCGAAGCTGCCGATGGGGCCGCCGTCTTCGGACAGCACGTGGCACACCGGCGCGGCCGCCACCGAGCGCACGACCGATCCGGTCATGGCCGTCCCTGGGATCAGCCCGGGCGGCAAAGACCGCGCGACGCTCACGGTGCTCGCAGGCATCAACGCCGGTCAGGTCTACGCGCTCGACGGGACCGAGCACGTGATCGGTCGCGGCACCGAAGCAGACATCTGGGTCGAAGACGGCGGCGTGAGCCGGCGCCACGCACGCATCACGTGCCGCTCGGACGGGCGCTACTTCGTCGAAGACCTCGGCTCCACGAACGGCACGTTCGTCGGCGCCCAGCGCGTCGAGATCTGCGAGATCCGTCCCGGCGATCGCGTCCAGGTCGGCCCGCACGTCACGCTCCGCTTCCAGATCACCGACGACGCGGAGGAGGAGCTCCAGCGGCGGCTCTACGAGTCTTCGACGCGGGATGCGCTCACGCGCGTCTACAACCGCAAGTACTTCACCGAGCGCCTGATGGCGGAGGTCGCGTACTCGCGTCGCCATCGCGTGAAGCTCGCGATCCTGATCCTCGATCTCGACGACTTCAAGCACACGAACGACACGTACGGTCACCTCGCCGGCGACATGGTGCTTCGCTTGGTGTCGAACCAGATGCAGCGCCTCATCCGCGTCGAGGATCTCCTCGCGCGCTACGGCGGCGAAGAGTTCGTCATCCTCTGCCGCACGACCGGCAAGACGGAGGCCGTCCGCCTCGCCGATCGCATCCGCGAGTCGATCAGCCATCTCGACATCCCCGTCACGCCCGATCGATCGATCCAGACGACCGTCAGCATCGGCGTCGCCGCGCTCCCCGACGTCGCGCCCGAAGGCGGCCCCAACGATCTCCTCGCGCTCGCCGACGCACGGCTCTACCGCGCGAAGGCCGAAGGAAAGAACCGCGTCTGCGCGGAAGGCGAGCAGTGATGCATCGCGCAGGCGTCGCGACGGCGCTCGCGGCGCTCATGGTCGTCCTCGCGTCGTCGTGCTCGTCGAGCGACGCGGCGCCGTCACCCACCGCGGACGCAGGTCCGATCGGCCCGAGCGAGATCGCGTTCCCGCAAGGGTTCATGTGGGGCTCCGCGAGCGCGGGCTTTCAGGTCGAGAAGGGGCTGCCGAACACCGATTGGGGTCTCTGGGTGAAGACGCCCGGCAAGATCAAGAACGGCGATGACCCCGACAACGGCGGCGCCGACGCGCTCGCGCACATCGACGAGGACGTCGCTCTCTTGAAGGCGGCCGGGCAGAACGCATACCGCTTCTCGATCGAGTGGACGCGCGTGTACCCGAGCAAGGCGGCGTTCGACGCCGACCAGCCCGACGCGGCGGCGATCGCTTCGTACGACAAGCTCTTCGCGGCGCTGAAGGCGGCCGGCATCCGTCCGCTCGTCACGATGCAGCACTTCACGCTGCCCGACTGGCTCTCCGATCCGCAGAAGCCCGACGAGCCGCAAGGCTGGGAGCGCACCGAGACGATCGATCAATTCGGTGTATGGTGCACGCGAGTCGCGAAGCGGTGGGGCGGCGAGGTCGATTTCTGGGCGACGATCAACGAGCCGCTCGTCGCGCCGCTCGCTGGTTATCTCCAAGGCTCGTTTCCGCCGGGCCTCGTCCTCAAGATCGATCGCGCGCTCCTCGCCGGGAAAAACGAGGTGCTCGGCCACGTCAAATGCTTCGACGCGATCAAGGCGGCCGACGCCACCGACGTCGACGGTGACGGCAAGGCTTCGCAGATCGGCATCGTCCAGCACCAGCGTGCGGTAGAGCCCGACATCGCCGACGAGCCGGCCGACATCGCCGCCGCCGAGCGCGTTCGCTACATCAACAACCTCTGGTTCTTGAACGCGATCGTCAACGGCGACTGGGACGACGACTTCGACGGCAAGCTCGACGGCCCGAAGGACCGCAGGGCCGATCCGGCGATCGCCCATCGCTCCGACTACCTCGGCATCAACTACTACTCGGCCCTCACCGCCAGCGCGCGCGGCATCATCTTGCCGATCATCAACGCGAGCATCCGCCAGGATCGCTTGCTCACCGATCGACCGAAGACGGACTTCTACTGGGACATCTACCCGGAGGGGATGAAGGTCATCCTCGAAGAGGTGCGTCCGTACAACCTGCCGATCATCATCACCGAGAACGGCATCGCCGACTCACAAGACAAAAACCGCGCACGCTTCATCCTCGAGCACCTCTACCAAGTGGGCCTCGCGAAGGAGAGCGGGCTCGACATCCGCGGCTACTTCTACTGGTCGCTCCTCGACAACTTCGAGTGGGCGAGCGGCTTCTGTCCCCGCTTTGGCCTCGCGTCCGTCGATCGCACGACCGCCGCCCGCACGCTCCGATCGAGCGCGAGCGTCTACGCCGACGTCGCGAAGGCGAACAAGATCACCCGCGCTGCGATCGACGCGCAGCCTGCGTACGGGGCGCCGGCGTACTGCGAGTAAGTCGGCCAGGGCGTTGAGACCGTCTTGAGAAGGGGCCCCGCTTGACGAGGAACAGGGCCCCTGATACCTCGCTGAATCGTCATTCATTCTCGAGCACCCGCTTACGGGCCTCGAATTTCCACACAGAATATCTAGTCAGGAGAACGCGCCATGGCCGTCGACATCAAGAAGCTGTTCAACGAAGAGCTCCCCGCCGCGCTCGCGAAGAACGCCGAGGACGCGAAGACGATCGGCGCGAAGTACCAGATGAACATCACCGGCGAGGGTGAGTGGAACATCGACGTCACCTCGACCGGCCCCGCGTGCAAGGCGGGAACCGACGCGGCAGACTGCACGATCACGATCGCCGCCGAAGACTTCCAGAAGCTCGTCGAGAATCCCCAGGCGAACGGCATGCAGCTGTTCTTCGCGGGCAAGCTCAAGGTCACGGGCAACCAGATGCTCGCGATGAAGCTCCAGAAGCTCTTCTCGTACAAGTGAGCTCGGTCTTCTCGAACGACTAGCGGAAGAGAACGCATGATCCCGCTCACGGGCATCAAGGTCCTCGATCTGTCGCGGCTCCTCCCGGGGCCACTTGCGTCGCTCGTCCTCGCGGACTTGGGCGCGCAGGTCGACAAGATCGAGGACACCGCGGGCGGCGATTACTTGCGCGTGATGCCGCCGCAGCTCTCTGCGCCGGCAGGGAGCAGCGAGCCTCCCGAGCCCACGTCGAGCATCTTCCTCGCGCTGAACCGCAACAAGCGAAGCGCGGTGATCGATCTGAAGAAGGCCGACGCGAAGGCCGCGTTCCTTCGTCTCGTGCGCTCGTACGACGTGCTGCTCGAGCAGTTTCGTCCCGGCGTGCTCGACCGCTTGGGCCTCTCGCATGCGTCGCTGCTCGAGGCGAACCCTCGCCTCGTCATCTGCGCGCTGACGGGATACGGCCAAGACGGTCCCCTCGCGCAGCGCGCCGGGCACGATCTCAACTATCTCGCCCGCGCTGGCGTGCTCGGCTTCCAAGGCCCCACGAACGCTCCGCCCACGCTGCCAGGCTTTCAGCTCGCCGACGTGAGCGGCGGCCTCTACGCGGTCATCGGGATCATGGGCGCGCTGATGGAGCGAGCGCGCACGAACGCCGGCAAGGTCGTCGACGTCGCGATGATCGAGACAGCGATGCCGTTTGCGATCGCGGGCTTTGGTCTCGCGTTCGGCGGCCAGGCCGTCACGCGCGGAGGTGAGGCGCTCACCGGCGGCATCGCCCCGTACCAGACGTACGCGACGAAAGACGGCGGAGCGATGACGCTCGCCTCGCTCGAGCCGAAGTTCTGGATGCAGTTCTGCAGCGCGATTGGCCGGTCGATCGACATGAGCGATCTCATGCCCGGGCCGCATCAAGAGGCGCTGAAGGAGCAGCTTCGCGCCGTCTTTTCGAGCAAGACGCGCGACGAGTGGATCGCGTTCGCGGCCGAGCGTGACTGCTGCCTCGAGCCCGTGCTCACGGCCGAAGAGGCGCGCCGTGATCCGCATCTCGAGGCGCGAAAGATGTTCTTCGATCTGCCGTCACCGTGGGGCTCGATCCCGCAGATGCGCACCCCGCTCACGGCGCGTGATCGCGCGCACACCGCGCCGCCACGATCGGGCGAGCACACGGACGCGATCCTTCGCGAAGCGGGCATCACCGACGACGAGATCGCCTCGCTCCGCGCGAGCGGCGCCGTTCGCTAGCAGCGCATTTTCATACGATACACCTGTCAGCGCCTCGCGCCCGACCATGCGGCTTTACCGCGAGACCTGGCCGGCGCGAGCGATCAGATCTTCCGGAGCTCTTCGACGAACTCCCAGTCGGCGATCAACCCTTTGCGGAGGAGAATCGACAAGAGGGCGGCGACGATCGGCTCCCAGCGGACCTGATCGCCGAGGATCTCGCTCGCGTCAGCGCCGTGCGCGGTGGCACGGAGCGCGCTGACGAAGTCGCGCGCGGTGAGGCCTTCGGCGGCCTTGTCCTTCTTCTTCGCGGGCAGCGTGATCGTCGTGCCGTCGAGGAGCGTGAGGTTGACCATGCGCGGCCGGCGCCTCGTTCCGGTCGACGCGCCCGGCTCGGACTCGTCGCTGCGCTTCTTCGCGCTCGCGGCCTCTTCGGCGGCGGCGGCGGCGACGCCACCGGGTGGCGGATTCGATCGCGTCGTGGGCGGCGGCGCGTCGTCACCCAACGCGGCGGCTGGCGGCGCGCTTCGTCGCGCGGCAGGAGGCGGATTCGATCGCGCCGCGGGCGGAGCGGATCGCGCCCGCGGTGGATCGGGCGTGGTGGGCGTCTGCGGTGTGGCGGGCGCCTCGGCCGACGCAGGCCTTCCTTCGCGGATCGTCGTCGGCGGATCGGCGCGCGTGGGCGGCGCCGGCACGTCGATCACCTGCGAGCCCGTGGGCTCACCGTAGTAGACGCGGATCGCGCTTCGAATGTCCGTCGCCGACGCGATCATCGGGCGCGTGGGCAGACCCGCGAGCCGTGCGACCTCTTGGAGCGCAGCCTCGTTCGTCGGATCGTCCATCGCGACGTAGAGCGTCTCGCCCTGACCCTTCACATGGCGAACGAAGATCGGGATGAGGCAATACTGCGTCGCGATCTCACGCGAGAGACGGTTCAGGAGCTGGCGCGAAAAATCGATGTGATAGAGCGACACCCACGGGACGCTGAGCTGCAAGCTGAGTGTCTGCGTGAGCTGCGCCTCGGTGATCCAGCCGCGCTCGAGGAGAACCTGGCCAAGCTTCTTACCAGCTTCACGCGGCGAGCTCAGCACCTCCCCCAGCTGCTCGGGAGTGATGACTTTGCTCTCGACGAGAAGCTCGCCAAGAAGCACGCGTTTCACGCTCGGTGTATCGCCGACGTCGGACATGGTTCTCTGCGCTGCAGCACGGTGGTGATGCTGCGGACTGATGCAATGGTAGCGGGACGGGTACGAGGAAGGCCAAGAAGGGCGCTTTTCTCGCGCGTTTGACGCGCAAAGGCCGAGTCGCTGCGATCAAGGGCGCGCGGTCGTCGTCACATCGATAAGCCCAGCCCGTGGGTCAGGACCCGCACACACGAAAAGCATCCGTCGAAGAAATGACCATGCGCGACAGGACGGCTCCGGCTCCGCGGCGTCCGCCACAGCGGCCGGTCCGCCGCTCGACAGGAGGGTCTTTTTCGACCCTGCGGAGATCCACTACACGCATGTGGGTGCAGATTCTTACCGTTTCCCGCGCGTTATCAGCGTGATAGCTTGGTTTTTCCGGCAATGCGCCAGTGTCCTCAGTGCCAGAACGCGTGCGAAGAGACGCACAAGTTCTGTCCTTCGTGCGGCTTCCCCGTCGCGAAGGTCGCGGTGCAACCTGATGACCCTCTCGTCGGGCGCACGCTCCCTGGTGGCTACGTCATTCTCGATCTCGTCGGCATCGGCGGCATGGGTCGCGTGTACCGCGCCGAGCAGACCAACCTTGGTCGAACCGTCGCCGTAAAGATCATTCACCCGCATCTCGTCGGCGAGGAGAACGCCGCCGCGCGCTTCATCACCGAAGCGCGAGCGGCCTCACGGCTCAATCACCCGAACTCCGTCGCGGTCATCGACTTCGGAAAGACGGAAGACGGTCAGCTCTACCTCGTCATGGAGTTCTTGCGGGGCAAGGACCTCGCGCGCGTCCAGTACGAAGAGGGCCCGCTCTCCTTCCGCCGCATCGTCTCGATCCTCAAGCAGACGCTCGCCGCGCTCTCGGAAGCGCATCACCTCGGGATCATCCACCGCGACCTCAAGCCCGAGAACATCATCCTCGAGCAGGTTCGTACCGGCGGAGACTTCGTCAAGGTCGTGGACTTCGGCCTCGCGAAGATGCGCATCGAGGCGGTGCAGTCGAACATCACGTCGCCCGGCATCGTGTGCGGTACGCCCGAATACATGAGCCCGGAGCAAGGACGCGGCGACCCGCTCGACGCGCGCTCCGACCTCTACGCCGTCGGCGTCATCTTCTACCAGCTGCTCACCGGTCGCCTGCCGTTCGAGGCGGAGAGCCCGACGCAGGTCGTGCTGATGCACATCACCGAGCAGCCGGAAGACCCGCGCGCGATCGTCCCCGAGCGAAGCATCCCGTCGCTCCTCGCCGACGTCTGCTTGATGGCGCTCGCGAAGGATCCGAACCACCGCTTCGGCAACGCCGACGAGTTCTCCGAGGCGCTCAGCGACGCGCTCTCGCAGATCGAGTCTTCGGCGCCGAAGCCGATGGCGGCGGGCGTCACGATCAAGTGCCCGGCGTGCAGCGCGCAGAACCCGAGCGGGCAGAAGTTCTGCGGCGAGTGCGGCACGCCGCTTCGTGAGGCCGCGCCAGCGTCGCTTCGCGCAGGCGCGCCCAACGGCAACGCGCCCACGCTCGCGCCCGACACCGAGCGCGTGAGCTCGATCCCGATCGAGCCTGGAACAGGGCGCCGTCCCGTCCTCGTCGACGGCAACCGCGCGAGCTTCCCACTCGAGTTCGTCGGTCGCGACGAAGACCTTCTCTGGCTCCAAGATCGCCTCGCCGACGCGAAGAGCTCGCTCGTCGGCGCGCGCATCGTCGGCGACGTCGGCATGGGCAAGACGCGCCTCCTCAGCGAGTTCCTGAACAAGGTCTCCGCCGACAAGAAGAACCTCGTCATCGAGGTCGGCCCCGACCCCGCATGGGCCGAGGTCGGCTACTTCGCCGTTCGTCACACGATCACGCGTCTCGCGAATCTCCCGCGTGACGGAGGCACGACGAAAGACTGGCCGGCGGCCGGCGCCGAGGCACGTCGCGGCCTCGCCGACATCTTCGAGCACGGCGGGCGCGGTGAGCTCTCCGCCGACGAGCTCCGCTTCGCCGTCGCCGAGGCGCTGCGCTGGGCGATCGTCCGCGCGAGCGAGCGCGCCGAGGGCAAGAAGGTCATCGTCGCGGTCGACGATCTCCACGCGATCGACGGCGCGAGCCGCACCGCCTTCGCCGACGCGGTCGGTGAGCCGCCGCTCGTCCCCTCTCTCCTCATCGTGAGCTATCCGCCGGGCCATGATCCGGGCTGGCCTGCGAGCACGGCGTCGGCACGTGTCCTGATGGGCCTTCCGCCTGCGCTCGTCTCGAAGCTGCTCCAGGGCACGAACAAGCCATCGTCGTCGATCGGCGGTCGCGGCGTCGCTCCGCTCTACGTCGATCAGCTCCTCCGCTTCTCTCGCGAGCAAGGTGGCCGCGCGCCCACGCGCCTCGCCGACCTGATCGCGCTCCGCGTCGAGCGCCTGCCGCCCGATGCGCGTCGTGTCCTCCAGGCCATCGCCGTCTACGGCGACAACGCCGACGAGGTCACGGTGAAGAAGATGGTCACCGAGGGCACGAACCTCGACGACGCGATCGACACCCTCCTCAACACCGGGATGATCGAGCAAGCGATCAACTCCGGCACCGCCGCGCGCGTCACGAAGGTCGGCTCGATCTACCGCTCGGCGCATCCGCTCATCCGCGACGTCGTCCTCGCGACGATCCCCGCCGCCGTCCGCCGTGGCCTCCACGCGAGCTGCGCCGAGATCGGCGAGGACACCAGCATGCCGATCGAGGCGCGCGCGCTCCACGAGTACAACGCGCAGCGCACGTTCCAGGCGCTCATCCTCCTCGAGCAGGTCGCGACGAAGGCGGCGAACCGCGGCGACCTCGGCGGCTCGATCTCGTCACTCCGCCGTGGTCTCGACCTCGCCCGTCGCGAGCTGTTCCGCGGCGAGCTCGACGATCCGATGCGCGCCGTGCTCATCTTCGCGCGCAAGCTCGGCGAGTCGCTCACCGCCGCAGGCCACTTCACGGACGCCGAGGGCGTGCTTCGCGAGGCGCTCGACATGGCGGGGCCGAGCGGCTCCGATCGCGCGAGGGTGCTCGGCGCGCTCGCGCAGGTCTCGGCCATCCGCGATCGCAACGACGAGGCGCACCGTTACCTCCTCGAGGCCCTCGAGCTCGCCTTCGCGTCGGGCGCCCACGAGCTCTTGCACTCGCTCGAAGACTTGAAGAAGTCGATCGCGATCTAAGCCATCACGCGGTCGTCATGAGCGTTCGGAGGAAGTCGGCTCCCCACGTGATCCTGATCGCAGGGATCGCGCTCGTTGGCGCGCTCTCCTCGTCCTCCGCACGCGCGGGCTATCCGCACGCCGAGCAGATCACGTTTCACGACGAAGATCCGGGGCTCGTCCTCGTGCGCTCGCCGTTCGGCCTCATGCTCTCGCAGGACGACGGCCACGTGTTCGATTGGCTCAGCGGCTACGAGCTGCGCGGCCTCAGCGCGACGACCAACGAGTACGCGACGCTCGCGGTCTCGACGATCACGTCGACCGGCACGTTCGTGACAGCGACGTCGAAGGGCCTCCTCGTGAGCCGCGACCAAGGGTGCTCGTGGACGAACACCGAGAAGGCGCCGGTCTTCATCGATCTCGCGACCAACCCGAACGACTCGAGCAACGTCGTCGCGCTGTCGACCTCGACCACGCGCACGGCGAAGGCGACGTACAAGGATCAGACGCGCGTCTGGGAGACGAAGGACGACGGGCAGTCGTGGATCCAGCTCGGCGGCGCATTTCCGGTGTCGTTCGTGGGCGCGTCGATCGCGCGCGCGCGCACGAACCCCGACCGCATCTACGTGACGGGTCGTCAGCTCCTGACCGGCGAGCCAGGTCGCTCGCTTCTCTACGTCTCGAACGACCACGGCGCGACCTGGACCGCCATCGAGCTCCCGACGACCGCCAACGAGTCCGAGGTCTTCGTCGCGGGCGTCGATCCGCGCGACGACCGGCGCGTCTTTCTTCGCTCGTACGCCGGAGAAGGGCGACCCGCGCGGCTCTTCGTGCACGACACCACCGACGAGGAGCGAGCAAGCTCCACGAAGGTGCCAGGCGCGCCGCTCTCCACGCGCATCCTGTACGACGCCCGCGGACCGATCCTCGGCTTTGCGTTCTCGCCCGACGGATCGCGCATCTTCCTCGGCGGCACCCTCGACGGCCTGCTCGTCGCGGAGAGCGGCATGCGGCCCATCTTTCATGTGATCTCCGATTTGCCAGTGACGTGCCTCGCGACGCGCACGCCCTTCTCCGCGCGCACCGAAATCGCCGAGTCGCCCGACGAGTCGCTCGCTCGGCCCCCGCGCGCGAGCGAGCTCTGGGCCTGCACGCACGATCGGGCGCGAGCCCCGCAGCGCTTCATGATCGGCGTCTCGCTCGACGAAGGGCGGACGTTCGACATGCGTCTGCCGTCGTGCAGCGCGCGTGGCCCGCTCGCATGCCCTGCCATCGACGACAGCACCGCGTCGCCGCGTGCCAAGCTCGACCTCGACTGCAACGCGAAGCCGGTTGCGACGAGCCCGCCGAGCCCGCAAATCTCGCCCTCGCAAACCAGCATCGCGAGCGCGCCGTCCGGCCGCGCCGACCGGACCTCGTGCGCGATGACCTCGCCGCCGGCCTCTAAGCAGGGTCCGCACACCGCGCTCGGCGTCCTTTTGGCTGCGCTGGCTGCGCTCCTCACGAGGCGCGCGTCACGGCGTGCACGCCCGCGTGACCGAAAGATGCTGCGCAGGTGCGGCGTCGTGGAGTAAACAGAGGGCGTGAAGAATCGCTCCCTCGGTGCCGTGATTCTCGCTTTTGTGGGCTGCGTGATCGCGGCGTGCGGTGGCCAAGAGCCACCCGCCAAGCCGCCCGCTCCACCTGCGCCACCGAAAGATCCGCCCGCGCTCACAGTGATCGCGCAAGCCTGCGCGCGCGTGACGGCATGCACGCATGCGCACGACGCGGCGAAGTTTCGCGACCCGAGCGCGTGCGTCGATTGGTGGCTCTCCGAGTCCGATCCAAAGACGCCCGAGCCGCTCCGAAAGTGCCTCGGCGACGCCTCCACCTGCGATCAGGTCCTCGCCTGCATGCACGGCGGCGGCGACGCACGTGCAGCGGCGTTCTGCTCGCAGCGACCCGGCGTGGTGTCCGGATGTGACGGCGACCGGCTCGTGAGCTGCGGCGAGGACGACGCGCACGAGAGCAGCGTCGTCGACTGCGCCGCGATGGGCGCGAGCTGCCGTGAGGTGAAGTCTGCCGGCGGCCTCATCGTGCGCGCCTGCTGGTCACCGCAGAAGTGTCCTGCCGGCGCGCCCGACGCGCGATGCGATGGGCCGGGCGTCGTGCTCTCGTGTCGTGACGGCGCGTTCGAGCGCGTCGCATGCCGCGCAGGGACGACCTGCGAAGAGCGTCGCGACGAGGCCGGCGACGCGACCGCGAGCTGCGAGCTCCCCGGCCGCCGTCGATGCGACGCGCGCGGCGCTCGCCACTGCGAAGACGATCGCCTCGTCGAGTGCGTCACGAGCCCCACGAGCAGCGGCAAGGCGAAGGTCACCGACTGCGTCGGCTTCGGGCTCCGATGCGCCGGCGTCGGGCCACGCGCGGGCTGCTACGTACCCACGAACGTCGAGTGCGACAAGGAAATGTTGCCGAAGTGCGAGGGTGGCGCGGTGGTCTTCTGCGCCGCCGGCCGCGTCGCGAAGGTCTCGTGTGGCGCCATCGGGCTTGGTACCTGCGATCCCTCGGCAAAAGGCCCGATGGCGGCCTGCGCGCCGCGCGTGGCGGACTCGAAGGCCGGCTCCGCGCCGCCACCCAGCAGCATCCCACCGAAGTAAGCAGTCGTAGTATCCTCGGACGAAGAGGATGGCGACGTTGGTGCGCGAGACGAAGGCAGGGGCAGCGTCAGCGAAGCATGAGGCTTCGCCGAAGAGCCTTCGCACGTCCGGTGGACCCGAGGTCCGTGTGCGACGCATCCACCGCCGCGACCTCAATCGCGTCTGGGAGTTCCTCAAGCTGTGCTTTCGCGACGTCAATCGCGACACCGTCGAGTACCAGCGCCCGCGCTCGAAGAATCGATTCATCGAAATCTACGAGGAGGAGGGCATCGAGCAGCTCCTCTTCGACACGCGCATCGAGAACCGCGACATCATCGTCGGCTATGCCGAATGCGCCTTCGAGGTCATCGGCAGCGACAACTGGATCAATGCCCGCTACTTCTCGAAGCGCGAGATGCGCCCCCTCTTCGTCGAAGAGCTGGCCGTTCATCCCGAGATGCACGGCCAAGGGATCGGCGCGTTCATCCTCGAGCAGCTCGACCATCTCGCGCGGGTGCGCGGCTGCACGCACCTCGTCCTCGAGGTCGCCGAGAACAACGAGAACGCCCTTCGCTTCTACCGCGGTCGTAGCTTCTACAAGCTCGACGCCGCGGTCTTTCTCGCCAAGAAGGTCGTCGCCGAAGACGAGCTCTTGCCACCTCGCCGCTTGAAGCGCGCTCCGTCACGCGATCAAGTGCTCGCGCTTCACGGCGAAGCGACCGGCAAGTCACACAAGGCATCGAAGTCCGAGTCATCGGGCAAAAAGAACGGCAAGACGCCGAAGTAGAGCAAGACGCCCAAGTAGAGCAGGCAGGCAGAGCAGGCAGAGCAGGCAGGTTTCCTCAGTGTCCTCCGAGCACATCGAGAAAGAGCACACGGAAGGTGAGTCGAACGACGCGCTTCCGCCGCCGCGTCACATCTCTCGTTGGGATCTCGACAAGACCTACCTGCGCACCGAGTTCGACACCGTCCGCGATCTCGTCCGCACCGCGCTCGAGCGCGCCGACGAAAAGCGTACGAACCCCGGCGCCGCGACCTTGCTCCGCGAGCTCGCGCTCGCCGGCGTGTCGATCCACATCTTGTCCGGCTCGCCCGAGCAGATGCGAAAGCGCCTCGAGGAGAAGCTGAAGCTCGACGGCATCAAGTGGGACGCGTTCACGCTCAAGCCGAACTTGCAGAACATGCTGCGCCTTCGCTTTCGAGCGCTTCGCGATCAGCTCGGCTACAAGCTCCCCGCGCTACTCGCTACGCGCACCGAAGCCGGAGACAAGCTCGCAGGCGTGCGTGAGACGCTCTTCGGCGATGACGCCGAGGCCGACGCGTTCGTCTATTCGCTCTACGCCGACATCATGGCCGGTCGCGCCGGCGAGGAGCTCGTGCAGCAAATCTGCGAGCGTGGTCGCGTCTACGAAGACGTCATCGAGGCCGCCGTTCGCTGCGTGAGGCTCGTCAAGCCCGAGCCGGTGGTCGAGCGCATCTTCATCCATCTCGAGCAGCAGACCGCCCCACGCGACTTCGACATCTTCGGCACCCGCGTCGTGCCCTTCTACAACTACCTCCAGCCCGCCTTCGGCGTTCACGAAGACGGACGCCTCTCCTCGACGAGCCTCCTTCGCGTCGCAGCCGAGATGGTGACGCAGCATCGCTTCGACGGCGACGCCCTCGCACGAAGCTATGGCGACGTCGCCAAGCGAGGCCACCTGCAAGGCACGAAGCTCGACGAGATCACCGCCGCGCTGCCCGAATGGGAAAAGCACGCGATGAGCCCCGCCAAGGAAGAAGTGCGGCGCATGGTCGAGAAGCTCCCGCCGCACGTCGACATGGCAAAGTCCCGATGGCGCGCCCCCGAGGACCAGCCGATGCCCGACTACCTGAGCCTCGTCGGCCGCCACAACCCACGCCACAAGAAGAAGAAGAAATAAGCGCGCGAGCGCCGTTCTGGGCGCAACGATCGCGGCGCGCAGATCCACCCTTTTCAACAAGGCGACGGAGCCACCTTGGGCGCCCAAGGTAAGCGTGCGCGTTTCATGTGTCGTTTCCGCGCGCGGGCGTCGCCGGGAGCGCGATTCTGGGCGCAAAGGATCGTGACGCACGTGCGAGGTCGATTCCCTTTTCAACAAGGCGACGAGTCGCGGCGCACGAGTTGGCGCTCAAGCCCGTTCTCACGCACCTTGCGCGTGGCATCGCGTCGAACCTGGCATCGCGTTTGCGCAACGAGGGCGGAGCGAAGCGGATCTCAGGCTCCCCACGCGATCCATGAAGGGTCCGATCTCTCGTGGCGTTTCGGCGGAAGAACATGGGTTTACGTGATGGTCCCACCTTTGCCTACAGGCCCGCGTGGCTTCGTTCTTCTTTTCCCATCGCGCGCCTGTCGCAGCGTTCGTGTCGCTCGTCGTTGGCCTTCTCTCGGGGTGTGCAGAGCACCAAGACAACGTCGCGACCGATGACGCGACGAGCGAAGCCGAGGTCGAGGTCGCGCCCGTCCTCGTGATCGCAGACGCGCAGGCGGCGAATGCTGCGGTCGTCTCCGCCGATCGGATCGAGCTGCCTGCCGCGCTGAGCGTTCGGTATCCGGCGATGCCGAAGGGGACGATCTTCGTGGGGCCACGCGCGTCCGTGGCCGCGGCGAATTCGAAGAACCCCGACGGGTTTCTACGTCGTGTCGAGTCGAGCCGCGTCGAAGGCGGCACCGTCGTCATCATGACGACGAACGCGACGCTCACCGACGCGATCGTGAACGGCTCGATCAAGGCCTCGTCGAGCGGAGGAAACAGCGCGATCGACAACGGCGGCGAGCTTCGCTCGGGCCGTGACGTCGGGGCGATCAACGTCGACCTCAAGGACCAAGCGGCCTTCGACAACGTCGACGAGATCGACAACGGCGACGGCACGAAGACGACGTTCACCGAGTCGCTCGTGCTCCAGAGCGCTCACCTCACCGCGCGACCCAACGTCGACATCGATCTCCGCATCGACGGCGGCAAGGTGAGCCGCTTCGTCGCGAAGGTCGAAGGGCAGCTCGACACGTCGATCACCGCGCACGCCGAGGTCTCGGCGAGCGGTCCCGTCAACGCGAACGTCGCGGCGGCGCTCCACGAGAAGAAGCACACCGTCGAGAAGGTCATCTACAAGTCGAAGCGCATCCCGCTGCCGACGTTCTCGGTGGGTCGCGTCCCCCTCAGCACGGCCGTCGAGCTCACCGTGACGCTCAAGTGCGAGGTCGCCTTTGGCGGCCCGATCTCGGCGAACGCGGGCGTCGACACGAAGTCGTACGTGCGGCTCGCGGCGGTCCAGAGCGGCGGAACCTGGGCGCCGCCTGTGAAATCCGACTTCGACGTGCGCCCGACGTTCTCGATCGACCGGGGCAGCGCCGACTCCGACGCGCACTGCTCGCTCGAGACGGACGCGGAGCTCAGCGCGTACGGCACGAGCGGCATCGTGATGACGGTCGCGCCCTATGTCGACTTCGGCATCACGCGATCGGCGCCCGTGGCGGGCCCGAGCGGCAACGAGGCATACCGCACCGGCAACCTCGTGTGGACCGCCGCGGCAGGCGCGACGGGCTCGATGCGCGGACAAGCCGGCGTCTTTGGGCTCGCCGCGGTCGATCTCCCACTCGCGTCCTGGAAGTCGTCGCACGACCTCACGGGCGCCGTGCCCTGACTCGGCACCTGCCTCCCAACGTCGCAACAAGTCGAGGAGAACCAGATCCCGCCCGAATCAGGCTCGAGTCAGGCTCGAGTCAGACCCAGGCGTTGTTGAGGATCTCGCCGACGCCGCCTGCGCCGGGGACGATGTACTGATGCTCGTCGAGGCCGCGCTCCTCGTCCCAATGCGTTCCAGGCACGGTGGAGAGCACCTTGGCGGGCGAGAGGCCGCGATCGAGACGGAGCGCGTAGATGCGCGTGTCCGGATGCTCCTTCAGCACGTTTCGGATGAACTCCGGCGTCACGACGAGGTGCATCGTGATGCACATCTTCGGCTGACCCTCGAGCCGCGTCTTGTAGTGCGTGAGCGCGCTGTTGATCGACGAGCCCGTCGCGCCCATCGGATCGGGGACGAGGAGGATACGCCCCTCGACGTCACGGCCGATCTTCGCGTCGTGCCACGTCGCGCCGATGACCTTGCCCTCGGCGTCGGTGGCGCGTGACATGAAGAGGTGATCTTGGCGAACGCCGGACGGGTCGATGACCTCGTTCAGGAGGTCGTAGACGATTTGCGACGGCGTGGTGCCTGCGCGCGCGATGCCCACCGTCACGCATTTCGTCGACGCGTCGAGCGCGATGCCGCGATAGACCGCCTCGGGTGACTTGATGACCATGCGCGTCGGCACGGCGACGCGCTCGCGCGGGAACTCCGCCGAGAGCACGACCTGCGCGAGGCGCTGGTAGAGGGCGCGCACGAGGTGGCCGACCTCGGGCTGAATCGTCTTTTGCGAGCAGAGGCGCGCGAGCTGCGTCCAGCACAACGGATCATCGATGAGATGAACGTTGGGCCCGTACTTGTGCTCGATCTCCGGTGCCCGATAGCGACTCTGTGCGTAGGCCGACTCGACGGACATCTCGGATGCTCCCTTGGCTAGGTCGTGTCAGGTCCAGTGGCCGGCGCGAAGGGCGGCCGCGTCGATGACCTTCACCTTCGGACCAAGCGCTTCGCGGAAGCTGTCTTCGTCCTCGTCGTCCATAATCGCGTCGCCGAAGCCCTGCGCGATCTCCATCGCGGTCGCGAGAATGCGAAGGAACTGCGCGAAGCTCGACGCGGCGAGCGTGGGGTTCCAGCGCTCCTGGCCGCTCATCGCCGTGTAGACCGGGCAGTCGCCCTCGGGGTCGAGCTTGGAGACGTCGAGGAAGTAGGGATCTCCGAGGAG
This sequence comes from Labilithrix sp., assembly GCA_044227045.1. GTDB lineage: Bacteria > Myxococcota_A > Polyangia > Polyangiales > Polyangiaceae > Labilithrix. Next base: position 1,021 of record JBGAFW010000078.1, on the reverse strand, counting down.
TGAGCTCTCCGCGATGATGACCCAGGAGGCCTTCCAGTCGAGCGGAACGCTTCCGCCTTCTTGCGAGACCTTCACCGTATCTTGGGCCTTCTCGAGCTCGCTCGCGGGGAGAAGCCGGACGCGCTCCACGGGCGTCACGGTCTCGACCTTGAGCGGGTCAGCCGAAAGCAGGAAGGCGCGATACCGCGCGGGAATGCGTAGCTTCTTGCGGAGGTCCTCAACGAGCGCTTTGTCGGCTTTCCCGAAGGTGCACTCGATCTTTCGGCGCTGACTGATGGCTTTCAGCCCCTCAACCGCATCTGCGAGATCACTATCCACAGAACCCTCGTCCGAATGGCAAGGCCACCGGAGCCTAAGAGACCACGATGGCGAAGGGCGCGTACGTTACCATTATCGATGGCAGTCCGGATACCGCCTCCCGCGAACTTCTCTTCTTTAAACACCGCCGCCTCAACCACCCGAGACACGTGGGCTTATCCACAGGCTGTGGACGAGGTCCAAACGCGGCCGTTGTCGACCCTGTAGATTTAGATTCGTAAATTCAAGCACTTGAGCTTCATGAGCCCGTGAGCTTTACGAGCCTCGGCGGGGGGAGCCTTCACCCCCTCGATTTGGAGCAGAACGTCGGCCGCAGGCGCACTAGAAGAACGTCACGTCACGCGACGAGAAGAGAAGAGAAAAAGAGATGATCGCCTGCGTTGTTCACCACGGGACAGACCAGCTCGAGACCACGCTCGCTCGTCTTCGCGATCGCGGAGAGACCGACTTCGCGAAGGTGGAGCCCGCCGTTCGCGCGATCCTCGAGGACGTTCAGAAGGGCGGCGACGAGGCCGTCCTCCGCTACATCGAGCGGTTCGAGAAGCGTAAGCCTGCGTCGCTCGTCCTCCGCGAGGTCGACGTCACGAGCCGCGGAAAGGCCGCGCTCGATCGATTGCCGAAGCCCGCGCGCGCAGCGCTCGAGTACGCCGCCGATCGGATCGCGGTCTTTCATCGGCGCGAGCACGAGGCGATGTTCGACGCC